>NZ_RYFD01000050.1 GCF_004138135.1 Candidatus Oscillochloris fontis | reverse complement strand
CTTGCTGCGTTCGACTTGCATGCATTAGGCACGCCGCCAGCGTTCATCCTGAGCCAGGATCAAACTCTGCGTTGTTGACCGAAGCTTGGCTTGCGCCATTACTCCAGCTCTGTAATACGTGAACCCACTTGCTATCGTAGTTTAGTTGTCAAGGTGCGTGTTGGAGAACTATTAGGCAAAAACAAAACCAGGATATGTTCAGTGTTGCTGAACCTCCTGGCGACGTCTCTGAAATTAGGATTTCAGCGCGGTTCGCGGATGTTTTACCTAACTTGTTTGGTCTGCCTCGTTTGTTTGAGTGAGACCTCATTCGTTCCAACGTGTGTAGTATAGCACTCAGCCCCTATCTTGTCAAATCAGACATGCACAAAGGGTTTTTTGGCATTCTGAGGGGATGAATCAGGGTTGTCACCGGGCCACGGCGGGATTGATCTTGGACGAATTTTATGAAGATGTTAAGCGCCTATTATGCGAGTTCGGAGAGTTCGGCCCAACGGGTGAAGGCGGTTTCGATGGCCGCTTCGATCTGAGCGAGTTGATCGGCGATCTGTGCATAACGGGTATGATCATTGCCAGTCTGGTTGAGTTGTTCGCCAAGGAGATCACGCTGGGCTTCTAATTCGCTGATACGGCGTTCTAGGCTTTCGATCTCGCGGCGCTCTTTGCTATTCAGCTTGCGCGGGCCGCTCGGCGGCGGAGGTGTGGGTGCAGAACGCGGCTTGGCGGGTGTGGGTGGCGGCGTACTGGCCTGACGTGCGCGATACTCGCGATAGAGGCTGTAGTTGCCGGGATATTCGACAATGCGCCCTGCACCCTCAAAGGCAAAGATGCGTCCGACGACTCGATCCAGGAAATAGCGATCATGCGACACGGTGATCACGACGCCATTGAATTCGTCGAGGTAGTCCTCTAGCACCCCTAATGTTTGCAGGTCGAGATCGTTGGTTGGCTCATCAAGAATAAGCAGATTAGGGTTGTGGATGAGTTGGCGTAGCAGATAGAGACGCCGTCGTTCACCACCGGAGAGTCTTTCAATTGTTGTCCACTGCATCTCAGCGGTGAAGAGGAAGCGTTCGAGCATCTGGGTGGCCGCGACGAGGGCGCCATCACGTCCGCGTACCAATTCAGCCACCTCGCGGATGTAGTCCACCACGCGCATGGAGAGGTCTAGCCCGGCACTCTCTTGGTCGTAGTAGGCCATGTGAATGGTGGTACCGACACGAATTTCGCCGCTGTCGGGTTCAACCCGCCCCGCAATGAGGTTGAGGAGTGTACTCTTGCCACTTCCGTTGGGGCCGATGATGCCGATGCGATCATTGGCGCGGAGTTCTAGGCTGAACGCATTGATCAGGGAACGTTCGCCGTAGCGCTTACTGACGGCATGGAGTTCGAGAATGCGCTTACCGATGCGGCGTCCGGTTCCGAGATCGATCTCAACCGTACCCTGAGCAGCATCGGGGCGCTGCGCCATGAGGCTGTGTACACGTTCCACATGGGCCTTTTGCTTGGTGGTACGCGCCTGAGCACCGCGCCGCAACCAGGCGATCTCGCGGCGCAGCAGATTTTGGCGTGACTCTTCGGCGGCGGCTTCTTGCACCAAGCGTTCGGCCTTCTGTTCGAGGAAACTGGCATAGTTGCCGTTGTAGCTCGTCAGCCGCCCACGGTCAAGTTCGAGCATGCGCGTCACCAGGCGATCCAGGAAGTAGCGATCATGAGTGACGAGGATGAGCGCACATGGAATGCGGGCGAGATAGTCCTCCATCCAGGCGATGGTGTCGGTGTCAATATGGTTGGTTGGCTCATCAAGGATGAGCAGATCGGGCTGATCAACTAAAGCCCGTGCCATAGCAACCCGCTTGCGCTGGCCACCAGAGAGGATGGCGATAGGCGCGTTGACGTATTCAGCTAGCCCTAGTTCGGTGATGATGGTATGGGCGGCGGCTTCAGCATCCCAGGCACCGAGGGCGTCCATCTGCGGGGTGAGTGCATTGAGTTGCGCCAGCAGATCGTGGTTATGGGGTTGCTCGGCAAGTTGGGCGCTCACCTGCTCATAGCGCCGCAGGAGGCGAATGGTCGGCGAATCACCGGCAAAGACCGCCTCTAGGACGGTCTGTTGCTCTGGGAGTAAGGGGGCTTGGGGCAGGTAGGCAACGTGGGTGCCCCCGGCGAAGACGACGCGGCCAGTGTCGGGTAGCTCGATGCCGGCAATGATGCGCAGCAGGGTGCTCTTGCCGCTGCCGTTGACCCCAATCACGCCGATGCGTTCGCCACGGTTCATACCGAAGGTTACCTCTTGGAAGAGCGGGCGTTCGGCGTACTGTTTGCTGATCGTTTCGATAGAGAGGAGATTCATGGGGTCTACTATACCACTACTGATTAGGAGCGTCATTGCACCCGATCAAGGCATTCACCCTGACAAAGTTCTAATGGCACACTAACACTAGAGGCCCCCTCAAAGAGGGTTTTCAACGTACTATATATATAGGAGTAGGGGCGAAGCATCGCCCGCCAATGTAGTCTATATTCCCTAATGCTCCATGGAGGGCGATGCTTCGCCCCTACAAAGAGGAGCCCACGAATGTAGTCTATGTTCCCTATGCTCCATAGAGGGCGATGCTTCGCCCCTGCAAAGGAATATTAAGGAGTCTATCCATGTTCCCTCAAAAACCTGATCGTCAATCACCCGGCGGACGGATGAACCCATTTGGAGGTGGTTCGCTCTTTCGCTGGATGGCCTTCATTTTTGGGCTGATGTTGGTGTGGAATATTTTTGCGCTGCGACCAACTCCAACAACAATTAGTCTGCCCTACAGTACATTTCTCGACCAAGTGCAGGCGGGGAATGTGGAGCGGGTGGAACTGAATGATCAACGGGTGGAGGGCGTTCTGAAGAGGCCGGTCGCGGCGGGGGCGGGGGCAACAATCAGTGGCGGCTCGCCATTTGGGGCAACACCGAGTGAGGCAACGGACTTCACCAGTACCATTCCGGGGGTGGGGGATCTGGAATTGTTGCCGCTGTTGCGAGCACAGGGGGTCGAGATTGTTGCTTCGGTTGAGGAGCGCTCGCTGTTGTGGAGCATGGTGTTGACCTTCGGGCCGGTGTTGCTCTTTGTGGGCTTCTTCGTCTATATGATGCGCCAGCAGAACCGTGGGCAGCAGGGCGTATTTAGCTTTGGGCAGTCGCGGGCCAAGCTGAATAGTGGCGGGGATCGCCCGACCGTGACCTTCGCAGAGGTAGCGGGTTCGGAGGAGGCGAAGCGCGAACTGACCGAGGTCGTAGATTTCCTAAAGAACCCGGAGCGCTATCAGCAGCTTGGGGCGAAGATTCCGCGTGGGGTGTTGTTGGTTGGCCCGCCCGGGACGGGGAAGACGCTGCTGGCCAAGGCGGTAGCGGGCGAGGCGGGGGTGCCCTTCTTCAGTACGAGTGCGAGTGAGTTTGTGGAGCTCTTCGTGGGCGTAGGGGCCTCACGTGTGCGCGATCTCTTCGACCAAGCGCGGCGCAATGGGCCAGCCATCGTCTTCATTGACGAACTGGACGCGATTGGCCGTCAGCGTGGCACGGGAATGGGCGGCGGCAACGATGAACGTGAGCAGACCTTGAACCAGATCCTGGTGGAGATGGATGGTTTCGAGACGAGCGTGATGCCCGTGATCATCATTGCAGCGACCAACCGCCCGGATGTACTCGATCCGGCCCTGCTGCGTCCGGGGCGTTTTGACCGTCAGGTGACAGTGGGCTTGCCCGATGTGCGCGGACGGGAGGCGATCCTGCGCGTGCATATGCGGGGTAAGCCGGTGGCTAAGGATGTTGATGCGTCCATTGTGGCGCGGCAGACCCCTGGTTTTGCGGGGGCGGATCTGGCCAATTTGGTGAACGAGGCGGCCCTGCATGCTGCCCGCCACAGTGCGCGTATGATTGGGGTGCAGCACTTTGGCGAGGCACTCGATAAGATCGTGCTGGGCACCGAGCGCCCAGTGTTGATGAATGAGCATGAGCGGAAGGTGATCGCGTACCATGAGGCGGGTCATGCGCTGGTGTCGAGCCTGTTGCCCGAATCTGATCCGGTGAATAAGGTAACGATCATCCCACGTGGGCGAGCGCTGGGAGTGACGGAATATCTGCCGGAGGGGGATCGCTTCAACTATTCGCGCCAATATTTGCGCACTCAACTGGCGACGCTCTTTGGTGGGCGGGCGGCGGAACAGGTGGCGATTGGTGAGATTACAACTGGGGCCGAGAATGATCTCCAGCGTGCAACCCAACTGGCACGACGTATGGTGGGGCGCTGGGGGATGAGTGAGGAGATGGGGTTGCTCTTCGCCAGCGAAGGGGTGGAGAGTCCATTCTTAGGGCGTGAGATGGCCGGGCCACGCGATCATAGTGAGGCGACGGCGGCACGCTTGGATGAGGCGGTGCGCAAATTGTTGGAGGAGCGAATGGCGACGGCAATCGGTCTGTTGACGAAGAATCGTGGTATCTTAGACCGGCTGGCACAGGCGTTGCTCGATCATGAGACGATTGACCGTCAGCAGGTGGAGGCGATTATTCGGGGTGAGGATCTGCCACCGCCACCGGTCGGGGGAACACCGATACCCTCAACACAGGTCGAACGGGTGAATCCTATCGCAATGCCGAAACCGGGAATTGCGGTGGTGTAGGGAAGGAAACGTATCAGCATATGTTGGCCCAAGCCCTGACGGGGATACATGTCATTGAGGTAGCGGCCTATATTCCAGGGCCAGCCTGTACGCAGATTTTGGTGGGGATGGGGGCGCAGGTGACAAAGGTCGAGCGCCCCGGTGGTGATCCGATGCGGGTGATGCCGCCACTCGATGCGCGTGGTGAGAGTCCGCAGTTTCGCGTCCTCAATCGCGGCAAAGCGCACCTTACGCTCGATCTGAAGCTGGCGGAAGATGTGGCGCGGCTGCGCGAATTGGCGCAACGCGCCGATGTCTTGGTAGATGGATTCCGCCCTGGGGTGTTGGAGCGCTTGGGGGTGGGGGCATCCACACTCTGCGCGGCGAACCCGCGCTTGATCTACTGTGCGATCAGTGGGTTTGGCGCCACACCGGGAGATAGTGTATTGGCGGGGCATGACCTCAACTTTGTGGCACGTTCGGGCTTCCTGGCGATGACATCCGTGGATGGCGAGCCAGCCATGCCGGGGGCGCAACTGGCCGACCTGACGAGTGGCCTGATGGCGGCGACGACGATCCTGGGGGCGCTCCATGCACGCGAGCGCAGTGGACGCGGCGGGGTGGTTGATGTGCCGATGGATGCGGCGATGCGCTGGTTGATGGAGCCGTGGTATGCGGTGGAGCAGGCTGGGGTGCCAGTGAGCCGTGAGCGCGGGCATATTCTGGCGGGGGATCTGGCGTGTTATCGGATCTACCGCACGGCGGATGGCCGCCACCTAGCGGTAGCAGCGTTAGAAGCGCACTTCTGGGAGCGCTTCTGTAAAGCGATTGGACGCCCCGACTTGGCTGCGCACCAGCACGATGGGGATCAGGTGGGACTGGGGGCAGCGATAGCGACGGCAATAGAGGTGCGCCCACTAGAAGCCTGGGCACAGATCTTTGCGCAGGTGGATGCGTGTGTCACCCCGGTGCGGACGGTGGCCGAGGCGGCGGCAGAGGGTGTGGCGCATCTGGAGTTACCGGTGGGATAGAATGTGGAGGGTGTTTGGTAGCGTAGCTACCAAACACCCTCCACATAGAGATTATGGCGTCACCTGCGGACGCGACGCACGTAGCGACCTGAAGACCCGGCTGAACAGGACAACGCCAACGATAATGACCGTCGTGAGGATCAGGTTTTTGATGATCTCGGCCCCACCGAGCAGGCTGGGTTCGTTATTGATGTGGTTTCCACCACGCCCCTCGCCATGGCCGCCACGCGGGCGAAAGCCTTCTTGGTGTTCTTGGGTGCTGTCGGGCATAAAGCCGGAAGGGGCCGCACCCTGGCTAAAGGCGGGTGGGGCGTGATTATCGTTGGAGCCAAGAAAGGTGAGCAGACCTGCTGATGAGAAGCCCATGGTGATCGCAACGACGACCAACGCAGCAACGAGCAGGATGAGGGTTCGGGTGATGATCTTCATTGGGTAACCTCCTGGGCCGGGATCTCAGAGCGCACCTTGGGCTTGGGGGAGAGTGGCGCAAAGATGCGGGTAGTCGTCTTGATAATCCATGACCAGTGGAGGGCAACGTGGAGGGCAATGAGGATCACGCCAGCATCGGAGGTGAGACTGTGTAGACGGGTCCAGATTGGTGCGTGGGGCATGCGGATACCGAAGAGCGGCAGGATAACCTCAGAGATCATGATTCCAGTGAAGGTAACTAGTGTTATGTCAATAAAGAGTAGAATGTTGAGCAGGTAGTTGATGCGGGCGGAGGCGTGGGCGTGGCTCAAGAGCTTCTTGCCCACGGCGATGATCCATTGCCAGTGGATAAGCAAGTGGACAATGATCGCCGCTCCAAAGGCAATGCCGAGCCATTCGTGAATAGTAATGCCGGTAAAGCGCGGGGCGGTAGCAAGCAGGAAACCGACGAAGATGAGCAAGGCAATGATCAGGTTGGTGCGAGCAGTGATAGGTTGGCGTTTTTGTGATTTCATAGATGTAGGGTTTGGCTTTAGATAAACACTAGGGGCATCATAGCAAGCAGATTTTCAGAAGTTATGAATATTGGGCATATTTATGAATGCTCGCCCAAGCGCAGCGAGACATGACCGCCGAGGCGGCGGCGTGGCGATTGTGAGGGCGAGAGTTCGATCATCGCATAGGGCAATGCTGCCCCTACACCAAATGCACGAGCGCCTCCTGGGGCGTCCGCACCACCTCAATTCCCTCAAAACCCATACCAAGTTGCACCATTGTCGTCGCCATCGAGACTTGAATACCAGAGATCAACACACGGGCACCAAGCAACTTCACGGCATTGATGGTGCGCATAAGACTCTGCACGACACCCGTATCAAGGATTGCCACGCCCGACACATCAATAACGACCAGATGTACCCTGTTGGTATGCACCACCTCAAGCAGATGGGTGGTGAGACTCTGGGAGCGGCGGGTATCAATATGGCCAATCAGCGGCATGAGAATGACCCCATCGGCCAAACTGACCGCAGGCATTTCGAGCGAAGCCACCAACTCGATCAGACGCTGTTGAGCCTCATTCTGCTCAACCAACTCGTTCGCACGCGCTTCTGCTTCGGCGTGGGCATGCACAGCCTCCTGCGCTCGCTGGTTGGCAAGCACAACGGCTTGATCCGAGATCTTGATCAAGCGCAGAGCGATCAACCAGCTCACCGCTATCACCGTACCGATCCCGGCCATACTGACAAAGGGCAAGGCCGAGCCGAGACTATGCGGATCAGAGGCAAGCGTCGTCTGCGGAACCATCGCCGCCAACGCGACACCAATCAGCACCGTCAGCGTCCCAATTGGTAAGGCAATCATCCGCTGCTGACCGAGGCTCACCAACAAAGCGATGACGGTCAAAAATGAGGCAGCGATCAGCACCGTTTCACGGAAGATCATACCGCCAGCGACCGCTGCAGCAATCAGAGAGAGCACCAAGGGTAGCATGGCATACGCAAGAGCAATTCGCGGGAGTAAGGAGAGGGTAATGAAGCCACCGATCACCCCGATCCCCAACAACAAGGGGTATATGATCAGGCTTGCATTATTGGGAATGACGATGATCAGGACGAGCATGATCATCATCACCAATGCCCCTACACCTGCCACCATCAAGGCGATAAAGCGGATGAGTTGGCGCCGTGATTCGAGCACAAAGCTCTGCGAACTATCCATCACGCCTCCATTTGCAGGCCATAACCATATAGAGTGTCTTATCTCGCTCTCATCCTAGCACATATTGGAAATTTTTGAAGCAGCGACACATAACTCCTCAGGGCATGTGCAGAGTCACCTCCGGTGGGGGTGCGGGGGCGGCTGCGCCGCCCCCGCAGAATTTTTTGTGGTGTTTTGGCGGATTCGCCGCCAAAACACCACAAAAAATGGGGCTTGGGGTGCAGCCCCAAGGATTTTGCACATGCCCTGCATAACTCCTACACAGCGTAGTTTTCCGGTAATGAACTAGTTACACCTCAATAGTACGATGAACATAGATCATCTTACGGGAAGATGAGGATACATTACCGATAGGTACCCTATGAGTATCGGCGTTACCTGTTCCGCAAAACTAAACGAGCTCGTCACCAGTCTCTGGAGCAGCCCCGTCTTTGGGAACAGCTTCCCTGCTCAGATCAGCAAGCCGATGCTCACACGCATCAACCGGATCTACCAGCACTGCGCCGATGATCTCCTCGCGATTCTGGCCCATGCGCGGCCCGACCTAGACTCCCATGCACGACGGGCACTCGTGGATCAGATCGCCCCCAAGTCAGTCGCGTTTTGCGGCATTCTTGCGGCAGACGAGGTGGACGACCCAGAACGTTGTGCGGCGACCGCCATTGCAACCGCCCTGGTCTACCTTGGCGACCAGACGATTGATCGGGGCGATGAGGTGATGCTCTGGGTGCTTGAGCGTTTATCGCACACCGAGCATTTACGTCGCCAGGGTGCGCCATCACGTGGGCAAGCCGAGCGTTACTTGGCACTGCTGGGCGGTATGGTAGAGCAAGTCAATCTGATCGCACGACCCGAAGACCGCTTCGAGTTGTTACATCTTCTGATGAACGACACCTTGGTGCGCGAGGCACGGGTACTACGACTGAACCAGATCTTCCTCCAGGAGGATGTAGAGATCTTCTGGAACCAGTATGCGGAGGAGTTTGCCGAACAGATTGTGATGAACGCAGGATTCATCGCCGTAGCCTCGATGAACTACAGCGTACTGCGCCACACACAACCGCAATTGCCCTCGTTGGCGCTGGTGCTATCGAGCGATCCAACGATTGCCGCCGCGCTCAAAGCGGGCAGCGCGGCGTGCCGCATCTTTGACGAGGTGGGCGACCGAGTGATTGACCAGGGCAACACCCGTTGGGGCAAATTCTGTGTGAATCCGTGCAATCAGCGTGATCCACGATTCCTCAATGCACTCTGCGACTCGATGGGAATGAACAAATCTGAGGCGCGAAAGAACCTGTTGTCGGCCTTCTACACCGAGGACTTCAGCGCCGTAATTGAACAGACGAAAGCTTTCGTCCGTGAGCAATACGCCGCCATCCCCACTGACCTGAAGAAGGAATACGGCACGTTCCTACGGATCAGCCAGCGCGTCCTCGAAGCTGGTTGGGTCAACTTGATTGGTGACGAGCAGCTTATGGATAATTTGGGTAACTACCATAAGGCTGCGTAGGCTCTCAGGTATGGCATCCGCGAATCGTGATACATCCTTACTTATGTTCGTCCTCTGTAGTTGATCTGCTCTACCACAGAGGGATGGCGAGGCGATAGGATCATTCCGGTGGGCGCGTCGCGACGCGCCCCTATTGGTGCCGAAGACGGGACTCGAACCCGTAAGGGGTTGCTCCCAACGGTTTTTAAGTTCTGGGGAGGGCGTTCCGCCCACGTCCGCAGATGTCCATTTTTGGCTTCCTAGAGTGAAATATATTCCGCACCTGTGTTCTTTTTTTCACCATTGTTTGCCCGTTTGGCTACATGGTGGCTACATGCGGTGAACTGAAACCTGAGCAATCAACGGGCCGGTAATCGAGAAAAACCGCTTACGGAAAGCCAGCGCGTAGAGACGATCTGCGGAGGACATGGGAAGGTTCGCGATGCGTCGCCGTAGGCTCTGGCTACTCAGTCGGCGGGTGCCAGCCAGCGCTAATCCACAGCCGGCGGAAGCGCACCAGGACGGGACGATTCAAGTTCAGGCCAATCACCGTTGCCCGCCCAGATGCCGTCAGACCGACGATGATCGCGCCATTATCGTCCTAGGCGAAGTGCGCTTGCCACACCTGGCTGGTATCGAGGATTGAACATAGGGTTTGCCTGCGCTTCAGTTCCCGCCCTGGATTGTGGCCGCGCGTTCAGCACAATAGCATGGCACATATTGGCGGATCATCTGGTACAGGTGTGCGTGCGTTGTGCTGAGAGCAGCATTATAATACGCTCATACCGTCCTTGCTTATGGTCAAGTTCGCCCAAGAAGCCCAGCGCCCTTAGGTCAAGCCACCCTTGCTGCGCGGTGCATCCGGTGTGACGAGCCAGGGGTTACCAGGGGTGCCACCTGCTCTCCAAACATTAAATCGCTCCCTCATACAGTTGCTACAGGGGCGATCGCCGTCGACTCGTGAGCGAAGAAGACTCGTACTGTAGCGAAGCCCGGTAGTACACGAATAGCTGAACTACAGTCAAGATGTCCGTAGAGTTTAAGGGTACGGTTGCCCCCAAGCATGCCCTTAACAATACTCTTGTAGATCTGGCCATCGGTGCTAAGAAGATTGTAGGTCTTTGTGCTTATGTCTGACATGGCTCTGCTCCTATCTGAGTTAGCAAGCGAACAAGTGCTTGGCAAGCATACAGGCATGCGGCAGGATCAGCTTTGCAATCATGCAGGGCATCGCTTACAACCCCTTGATCAGCCCCATGAGCTTGTACTTGCGCCCGTGGGTCGCCCGCACGCCCGCGAGGTAGCGCTCCCAATCGTCTGCCGGGCCCGCAGCGCGGTAGGCGTCGCGAGCCCGGCGCAGCCAACTCACCGCCCGGTCATAGTGCTGGGCCTTCCCGCCGCTCATGATCGGCGCGGCCTGGGCGATGGCTTTCTTGATCACCCACTGGGGTCGGGCGGTGATCGCAGCGTCCATCACCAGCTCCAGCACACCGTAGCTGTCCCGCTCAGCCACCTTGATCGCGTCGTCGATCAGGCTCTCGTGCAGAAAGATCTCAGCCTGGGCCCGAGAACTCATCCAGCCCCCGGCGCCCGCACGCAGATGGCCGAGGAGCCGCGCACGCAGATCGGGCCAGCCCGCGCCAGCGATATCGCGGGCAGCCAGGTAGCGGGCCATATTCGGCTCGCTGGTGCAGGCCACCTCCGCCGCGCGCAGAGCCAGATCCTCCCGACCAAGGCCAGGCGCAAGTGAGGCCAGCCAGTCGCCCAGGGCGCCCCGCAGCCCATCGAGGGCCAGACCGTGCTCGGCGACCTGGAGCGCCGCGTCGAGATGGCCGCCCTCGCGCAACGCCGTGGCCAGAGCCAGGGAATCGGCGGCGCTGGCGAGGGTCTCGACGCCCGCCTTGACGGCCTCCTCCGTCCGGCCCAGGTGGGCCAGCATCAAGGCGCGCTCGCGGTGCAGCCCGTAGGCTGCGGCAAGGTTGAGATACTCATCCAACCGCTCCTGGCGCTCTAGGATGCACAGCCGGATCAGGGCCAGCTTCGGCCGCAGGCTGGTCGCTGGCGCTCCCATTATGGCGGGCGGCTCCTCATCCCACTCCTCCTCCACGTCCAGATCCTCGTCCTCGCTCCACTCCTCCTCCACATCCGGCTCTGCGACTGCGTCTACCTCGACTGCACTTGGCGCAAAAGTGAGCACCGGCTCGCCGCGCAGGGCGCGGATGATCTGCGGGTCGTGCCAGCCCTCCTGGGCGGCCCGCATCGCCAGCCGCATGCCCGAGTCGCTCCCGTAGTCGGCCGCATCGCCAGCCCACTCCGCGAGCTGCTCGGCCCACTCTTCCAGCTCGTCGGGCCTGAGATCCGCCGCGAGCAGCGCCTCGGCCCAGAGATCGCCCAGGCTGGCTAAGACAGTGCCAAGGGCGCCGTAGGAGTCGTCGAAGTCGTTCTGGCTCGCGTGACACTCCTCGGTGATCGCATCGAGCAGACTCAGCGCATTGGCGCTATCGCCGCCCTCAACGAAGCCGCGCACCTGGTCGAGGATCGCGCCCATGCCCTCGATGATCGTGCTGGATAGGCCGTCCTCGTCATAATAGTCGTCGTAGTCGCGGTACGACGCACGCAGCAGCGCACGCATCTGGCGCTGGATCGGGCCAACATCCACGGGCGGGCGTGTCGGGGCGGCACGGGGCGTGGCACGGGCCTGTGTCGCCGCGACCTCCCCCGCAATCACGTCGGCGAGGTCGGGCTGGCGCGCGACCAGGCGCAATAGCAAGCTCTGGATCTGTTCACGGTCGAGGAGCTCCAGCAGCGCCGCAAGGGGCGATGCGACCTGGACGCTCTCGGGCTGTTGGAGCGCGACGAGCAGGGCGGCGACGATATGCTTGCACCAAGCGCCTCCCCCAGCGGGGCAGGTGCAGGTCGCCACGGCCACGCCGCCCGCATCGAAAGTGACATACACGCGGTAGGGCTCGTACTGGCTGCCATGCACCAGCGCCTCCAGGGCACCATCGCGCAGCGTCAGGCCAGCGACCATGCCCTCACGCGCATAGCTCTCACCGCGGCTGAAGATCTCGCCTGCGGCGTGTCGGCGGATCACCTGCTTGCTAAGGCCGGGGACACCTCTCATGCGTACCTTCCTTAATATGCGTGTGGCTTATGCCTGGCCGGCGCAGGCCGGGCAGCGCAGCCCGCTGCGGCGGTCGAGTGCCAGGGTGTAGGTTGGATGGTCACATCTGGGGCAGTCCAGCGCGTCGGTCTTCTCGGTGAGCAGTGTACCATGCCACGGCGCCGCGCTCTGCTCGCGGCTCAGCGCCAGCCCCATGCTGGCGACTGCTACCCTTCCGCCGCGCGCTCCCAGGCGGCGCGGATATTCGGGCCGAGGGCTGGGTCAGAGGGATGTTGCGCCCAGATCGGCTCTGCCTGCTGCACAAGCTTGCCAAGGTCGTGCAGCGCGTCTGCCCGCCGCTCTGCGGTCATGAGCCCCTGATCGTAAAGGAAGCAGAGCCAGGCCGGCACGGCCTCCAGCGTCACTGCCGCCTCGATCACCCGGGATGAGAGGAAGCTCAGTTTCTGGGCGACGTAGCGATCCAGGCTTTCGCGGTCGGGGCAGAGCATGTCAACTGCCGTCAACGCGGTCGACTTCTGCTTGCCTTTGGGCCGCCTCACCACCTGAGCGATCGACGAGTCCGGGTCGCGCCGCTCGGCAATGTAGGTGAGCAGAGCGACCCGAGCCAACTCGGCCCGGCCGAGCGGCATGCCCCAGCGACGGACCAACTCGCCCTGGAAGCGGAAGCCGAGCCGGTTGATCCGCGTATCTTCGGGGTCATCAGCGCGATCCCAGGGCCGGTCTGCCTGGCCGGTGATGAGGGCGATCTGGTCGGCAAGGGCATTAGGGAAGTCCACCGGCCCAAACTGCTCCACGTCAGCGAGGAGGGCGGGGTCATCGGCGCCGGGCGCGACCGTGCGATTGAGGTAGGCGAGCATCGTGATCTGCTGCACCTCAGCGGCGAACTCCTCGTCCGCGCCGGGGATAAACTTGTCGGACGCCCGCACCAGCGGCCATGCCTGCGCCATCGTCTCGGCGAGCAGGGCCAGGTGGCCGTGGTAGGCCAGGCGGTCGCGGGAGAGGTAGAACATGTCGAGGTCGTCGCCGGCGGTCGCGGCCAGAGCGGCGGCGAGGGCGGGCAGGCGATCGCAGTGGCCGGCGGCGAGGGCGTCGGCGATCTGCCACTCCAGGTAGTAGGGGGCGCTGTGGGCGTAGAGGTCGGGACGGGCGGCCCGCAACTCCTCCACCAGCGCGCCCCACAGCGTGGGGCCAGCCTCGTTGCGCAGATGGGTGAGCATCTCATAGGCGTACTCGTCGTCGAGCAGGCCATCGGCCAGGGCGCGCCGGAATAGGGCGGTCTGCTCGGCGGCGTCGGCGGCCTCGAAGGTCTCCCACAGCTCCTCGCGGGCGGCCTCCTCGGGGCTGTAGGGGCGTGGATCGGGCGGCGGTGGCGGGGTGTACGAAGGGAGACCGGCGAACGAGTCGTCGCTGGCAAGGGGCTCGACGGCACGGAGCGCCGTGGCCCGCTCCTGGGCGGGCTGCCGCGCCGCAGCCTCGTCCTTGGCCAGGCAGCACTTCTTGTACTTCTTGCCGCTGCCGCAGGGGCAGGGGTCGTTGCGTCCGACTTTCATAAGCTCCTCGAAGATTATGGCAAGCGTTACAGGTGAGCGCCTAGCGCCATAGGGCGACCGGGGCGAAAGGCAGCGCGGCTCGCGGCCCGCACGACTGGAGGATTGTCCAGAGCAGGCAGCGGCTGCCGACAAGGCTATTGCCAGCGACCAGCTTGCCGCCGATCAGCTCCAGCTTCGACTCGGGCAGCTTGTCCCAGTACTCAACCGTGAGGCGTGAGCGGATGTCCGTACGTTCCATTGGTCGCCTCCCCACCTACACAAATCGGTGCGGTTATCGGCTCCCCAGGCGAAAGATCGGCAAAGAAGAGATGATACCGCAAACCGCAAGGCGAAAGGGGGCGTCATTGCCCATCCAGGGCGTATCTGCCGCTGGCCCACCGTGAGCGGCAGATGCCCGCAACGCCCGTCCACGGCACACCTTGAAATGACGAAGGGGCCGGCGTCGGGCAGATGCCAGCCCCTTCATCCATTGCCCACAAGCCTCGCACGCTGTCTCGCCCTTCGCCCTTATAGCCCAGAACCAGAAACCGCTACTTTGGCTACACGATTGGCTTCCAGAAACCGTAGGGCTAACTTGTCCGGGAGGCGTTTTAGGGCTTTGTGATGCTGGTGCCGAAGACGGGACTCGAACCCGTACGGGGTTGCCCCCAACGGTTTTTAAGACCGCAGCGTCTGCCATTCCGCCACTCCGGCATGGGGTAAGCAGGGGTATTATACCAAATGTTACGCATATGCACCACGCCCCCGTTCCTCGTATGAGGAGCGGGGGCGCGTGGTGCAACGGTAAGGATTGACACGCGGACTACAAGGTACGCACGCGGCGAATAATCGCCTTGAGCAAGTGGCTCTGTACCATCGGCTCCTGGGGCATCTGAGGCTGGGTGCGCGCAATATGCTTGAGCGGAGCAACTGCCATCATCGGGCGCGCCTGGTCGGCAGCGGGGCGCGGTGCGGGGGCACGCGGTGCTTCGACATCCTCTGCCACCGTGAGTAGACCACGGCGCAACATCGCATCGGCCAGCGAAAGAACCTTCTGGGGGCTGAGATCGAGTTCCACACAGACCATACCGAGTGTGCGCTGCGGCCAGAGTGCCCCCACCAAGCGCCACTCTTCGGCGCTGAGGTTGAAGGGGCCAGCCGAAGACGCAGTTGGCTTGGCGGGCTGTAAGCGTGTGCTCAGATTCAGTGGTGGCGGGTTGGTCTTACGAGCCGCCGCTAGGAACCAATCAATGTCGTGCGTTACACGGCGCGGTCGCTCGTTCACACTAGGGTCGTGCTCGAACGAGAAGTCGGCTTCGCGCCACTCAAGAAGGCGGAGGATAGCATCCTCAGCGTGGATAACATTGTTACCTTCAATATCGGTGACCAGCAGCGCATCGATCATGCGGCCCTCGCCGAAGAAGATCAGGCCGCGCTCCTCCTGCCGACTAAGCAGAAGCCGCCCTGAGCGATGATGTGTATGAAAAACCTCCAGCATATCCGCGAGGGGCATATCTGTGAGTGTTCCTTCGAGTGCCATCGTTCTTCTCCGTCGCTAGAGCCCTAGAGGCTATGATTGTATGTCCGTCGTCGTGTTTACCTTACCGTTGTTGGTCACTATACTGCGTGAAGGTTCGTAGATCTATGCCGCTTGTGTAACGCTTTTGATACGCTTGTGTGTCGAAGGTGGGGCAATGAGTTGATGATCGAACTGTCACAAAATACATATTGACACACTCCCCGATCAATTCTAGGATACACAGATATAGAGTCAAGACAAGGCCCAAATGGAGGATTGGTTGGTTTATTTGGTTCAGAAGATGATGTCTATGCTCTCTACCCATCCTAAAACTGGCATACGGATTGTAACAATTTTTAGCATCTTGGTGGTCGGTTTTGGTTGGGTGATCCAGGCTGAACCATCGGGTATAATGCCATCCAGGAGCCTCATCACACTTATGAGTGGGGGCGGTTTGGCGCTAATCATGATGATGTTGTTGAGCCAACTCCACAGCCATATCCGTTCAGCAAGCCAGAATAACCATCATCTCGTGCAACAGATTGATCAGCAACAACACCAACTTGAGCAGTTTGGTGAGACCAACCAGATGCTCTATCATGGGTTACAAGCGATGTCGGTAGCGGTCGTGATTACCCAATTCAAGGGTAGCGATCACCGGATCATCTATGTTAATCCAGCCTTTAGCCACCTCACCGGATATAGCTGTGAGGAACTAATTGGTCAACCCGTCGAGATATTGCGCAGCCCGTATCCAGATAGTGCGACGTTGCTGGTTCTTGATACGGCGATCCAGAAGCAACAGTCATGCACGGTAGTGTTACGCAATCAGCGCAAAGATGGGACTCTCTATTGGAACGAACTCACGACCAGCCCGATCTTTAACATGCAGCATATCTGTACTGGTTTTATTGGTATCCAGACTGATATTAGCGCCCGGGTTGCAGCCGAAGCGATGGCTGCCCAGCAGTTACGCTATGCCGAAGCGTTGGCAAACTGTTCTAGTGTGTTGCTGAGTAGCAGTTCAAGCCTACACGCCTACCAGCAGACGTTGGCGCAAGCGCTTGAAATCATGCGCCAAGCCGTGCAGGCGGATCGGGTCACCTTCTATTACTACCTTGAACCGAATAAAGAGTTGCTTGATCGGGTACTCTCGATGCAGTTACTGGCATCAGCCGATGGCCCCGATATCCCACCGCAGCGCCCCTCAACCAAGCAAGAATTGCTCGATTTCCCCACCGAGCTCTCTAGTATTGTTGAAGCACACAGCTATTTTAATGGCCCCGTGGTCGCCCGCTTTGGGGCGAATCCCGCCTTTCAACGCTACCTTGATGAGAATCAGATACGCTCTATCATCTTTCAGCCCCTGATCAATCAGGAGATGTGGTGGGGGCATATTAGTGTTAATGATCATCATCAAGTGCGGGAGTGGGACGAGATAGCGGTGCGTTTTGTGCGCACCGCTGCGGAGATGCTGATCACCTTTGTGGAGAGTTGGCAAGCTGCCCAAGCGCTGCTTGAAGCCAAGGAGGCCGCCGAAGCGGCTGATAAGGCCAAATCGGCCTTTTTGGCGATGATGAGCCACGAGATCCGAACCCCTCTCAACGCGGTGATCGGGATGAGTAGTCTGCTGCTCAATAGCGAACTCTCTGAATTGCAGCGTGAGTATGCCACCACGATTGGTACAAGTGGCAAGACGCTCCTCGCACTGATTACTGACATCCTCGATCTTTCGCGGATTGAGGCGGGGCAGATGGTCTTAGAGACCCAACCATTTAGCCTCGATACCTGCCTGACTGAGACCTTGAGTATGGTTGCGCATGCGGCTGCAACCCATGGGCTGCACCTCAAGAGCGAGGTGAGTCCGAATTTGCCAACACTGGTCTATGGCGATGTGAACCGATTGCGCCAGATTATTGTCAATCTGCTCTCCAACGCGATCAAGTTTACGCGCTATGGTGAGGTTGTTCTGAGTGCGCAGAACTACCCGCAAGCCGATGGCTTCCACTTGATTGAGATTCAGGTACGTGATACGGGGATCGGAATAAGTACTGAACAGATGGAGCGGATCTTCCAGCCCTTTGTGCAAGCCGATAGTTCCACCACCCGTCGCTATGGAGGAACGGGGTTGGGGTTGGCGATTAGTCGGCAACTGGCTGAACTGATGGGTGGTAAACTGACCGCCACGAGTGTACCGGAGCGTGGATCAACCTTTACGCTGAATCTCACGCTACAATCAGTTGATGCACCCCTCGCAAATACCGCATATGGCGCGAGTGAGATCGATCTTGAACAGATGCTCCGCGAACATCCGCTACGGGTTCTAATAGCAGAGGACAACCCGATCAACCAGACCGTGACGCTGCACCTCTTGGAGCGCTTGGGCTGTGAGGCCGATGTGGTCGAGGATGGGATTGCCGCAATTGATGCCGTAGCCAATCAGCCCTATGATGTGGTATTGATGGACATGCAGATGCCAGAACTTGATGGCGATCAGGCGAGCCGGGCCATTCGCGAATATGGCAAGCGCATCAAACAGCCCTATATCATCGCACTTACAGCGCAGGCGCGTGCCGATGATCGTGAACAGGCGCTGGCAGCCGGAATGGATGATTATCTCACCAAACCGGCCCAACTTGAGGATCTGCGATCCGTACTCATTCGGGCACTTGGCCAACGCCACGAAGCAGTGGCCGAGGTTCCGCCCACCCCCGTGCGGCAGCACGTCCCATTGATTGATTGGAACGCCTTCCTGCGGCTTGAGGCCAGTATGGGCGACAACTCGCAACAGACGATCCGTAATGTACTGCGGTTATGGCGCGAAGATTTGGGTCTCCAGGTCTCTAGCTTAGAGGGTGCCGCTAAGAGCGGAGATCGCGAACGGATCGTCACCTATGCCCAGTGTGTTGTGGAGCAGGGGCGACGGTTGGGTGCGCTGGCCTTAACTGGCCTGTGCGAAACGATCATTGAGCAAGGACATCACAGTACGCTCAATGATTTAGCGACCCTCGGTATGCAGGTCGGCCAGACCTACACCCAATCGCTCGATATTGTGGTAAGCAGTTACCCAATTGAGGAGGGGTACTAATTAGATGGAGCCTGGACACCTGCATGCCGAGAGTGTCGCCTATGCGCGCGAACTGCGTGAACTCTACCGCGCAGCAGAGCAACGAGCAGTACGCTTTCGGCTGTTGGTGGAGATGGGCCATGATCTGGTCAATGCGCGTGATCTTGACGGCCTTCTCAAGTTAGCCTTGGTACGGGCGACAACCTTCAGCGGTTATGAACGGGGCAGTGTCTTTCTACGTAGCCCTGATGGGATGCTGGTCGAACGGGCACGGATCGGGGATGAACTGACTCCAGAGAGCCAACTCAGCACCGATCTGCTGCATGCAATTCGGGTAAGTCATAGCGTCCTCAGAGCGATTCAGATCAGCGAACCGATGATTCTGAGCACGACCCCCGAAGCCAGCAGCGAACACCGCATCTCACACGTCTATCTACCCCTCATTTCGAGTAACGGGCAACCCCTCGGTATGCTACTCTTACTCAACCCCGCCACCATCCACCAACCGGATCGTGATGACCTAGAGGCACTGCACCTCCTCGCAGCCCAATTAGCGACCGCCATCCAGAGCGTGCAACACCATGAGGATGAGAGCACCCTGGTAGCACGACTGAGTGAGCGTGAGCAGCAGTTAGAAGAACTCTTTGACCGGCTCATCGGGGCGCAGGAGGAAGAGCGGCGGCGGATCGCCTATGAACTCCACGATGGCTTGGGGCAGATGATGTTGGGGGCACTCCAGCAGCTCCACATTCTGGCCGATCTCTACCGGCCACGCAGCCCACGCGCCCGATCCGCGCTGGATCGGGCGGTTGAGATGGTACAAGCCAGTGTCACCGAGACGCGCCGGGTGATCGCCGGGTTGCGCCCCACGGTACTCGATGACTTTGGGTTGGTACAAGCCATTCATATGCAGGTGAGTAGCCTGCGCAATGAGGGTTGGGAGATCACCTACACAGAGAACCTAGGTGAACAGCGCCTTCCAGCGACGTTAGAAGCAACCCTCTTTCGCATCTGTCAGGAGGCGCTGACAAACATCCGTAAACATGCGCGTACCACCCAGGCCGAGATCTGTATTGAACGCCACTCCTCGCGGGTCGAGTTAAGAATTCAGGATCATGGGTGTGGCTTTAGCACGCAACCTACGACAGCCATGAGCGAACCGGGTAGTCATGTGGGATTACTCGGCATTCAGGAGCGGGTACGGCTCTGGAGTGGTAACTATCGCATCGAGAGCCAACTAGGCCAAGGAACCTGCATCTGGGTTACCCTCCCCTTAAGTAGTGAGACTCCACCAGAGCACCATACATGAGCGAGTTGATGAACAACCAACCGGAGCGTAAGCGCTACCGCCTGATTATTGCCGACGACCACGAATTTACCCGGATTGGCCTCCGAGCGATGCTTGAGAGTGAAACCGATTTTGAGTTGGTGGGCGAGGCAACCAATGGCCAAGAGGCAGTTGATCTGTGTCAAGTGCTTCAGCCCGACCTCGCGTTGCTCGATATTCGCATGCCCCAACTTGATGGGCTTGCCGCCACCCGCATCATCCGGCAGATTGCGCCCCAAACCCGCGTAGCGATTGTGACGATGCACGAGAATCCCGACTACCTAGTGGAGGCGTTGCGCGCCGGGGTGGTCGGCTATGTGCTGAAAGATTCGACCCGCCGCACTTTTGTAGCGGCGGTACGTCAAGTCTTACGCGGCGAGACCTTCATCAATGGCACGATGACGGTGCAACTGCTCCAGCGCCTTGCTACGAGCCATGAGACGAATACGACCAGCCCGATCCAGATCACGCGGCGTGAACAGGAAGTTTTGCAACTGATCGCCGAGGGCAAGACCAACCGCGAGATTGGGCAGATCCTGAGTATTAGCATTGGCACGGTAAAGATTCATGTCGAGCATATCATCGCCAAACTCGGCGTCTCTGATCGCACCCAGGCCGCTGTGCGGGCGATAGATCTTGGGTTGCTCAAATAATAATAGGTTTTTAAGAATTATATGCCACATGGCCTATATTTTTTTGGCCAACCTACAGACGCCATCGTAACATCAAGACAGATATACTACAGCTACTACTAGACATTATGGGAGTATGTTTATGCTTTTAGCCGACACCCTACTTTCTGCACGAATCCTGATCGTTGATGATCAAGATGTCAACATCCGGCTCTTAGAACTGGTGCTGCGGCGCGAAGGCTTTACCAACATCCGTAGTGTAAGCGATTCGTATGAAGTCATTCCTACGTTTGCCTCGTACCACCCCGATATTATTTTGCTTGATCTGCTGATGCCCGGCATTGATGGTTTTGCGATCATGGAATTGCTCCGGCGGCGCATCTCAGAGGGTGAGTATTTACCGATTCTGGTATTAACCGCCGACTCGACAGCCGAGACGCGGCGGCGGGCATTGGCACTGGGAGCGAAAGATTTCTTAACCAAGCCCTTTGATCAGATCGAGATTATGTTGCGGATCTGGAATCTGTTGGAGACGCGCTTTCTCTACCGGCAGATCCAGCGTCAGAATCAGCAACTAGGGGTACAGGTGAAGAAGGGGCTACGTGATCTGGACGAGGCCCAGATGGAGGTGATCAGCCGTTTAGCCCAGGCGGTTGAGTACCGTGACGAGAACACCGGCCAACATACGCTACGGGTCGGGCGCATCTCGGCGATGATCGCACGGGTGTTGGGGTTGGATGATGAGCAGGTGGAGTTGATCCGGCTGGCGGCCCCGCTGCATGATGTGGGAAAGATTGCCATCCCCGATCAGATCCTGCTCAAACCAGGTAAGCTGACTCACGAAGAGATGGAGCAGATGAAGGCGCACACCTCAATTGGGGCGCGTTTGTTAGCAGGCAGTCGGCTGTCGCTCCTCCAAGTAGCCCACGAGATTGCACTCTACCACCATGAGCGCTGGGATGGGGCAGGGTACCCGCATGGAATTAAGGGCACCGCGATACCGATCTCGGCGCGGATCGTTGCCGTAGCAGACGCCTTTGATGCACTTACGCACGAACGCCCATATAAGAATGCATGGAGTATTAACCGGGCGGTAGAAGAACTACGCAGCCATCAGGGTACCCGTTACGACCCACAGGTGCTCGATGCCCTTGTCCAAGTCCTGGAGCAAGATGGGTTACTCAGTCGGGCCTATGCGGTATCACAGTAGAGGTAGATGGGGCTTCCTGAAGGAGTGATGGGTGCGGAATTGCCCGATATGCCGCCTTTCACCCTCGCTGTGTTCGGCCATCACCAACCCCTTCCGCACTCGTAACAATCTGATCGCGAATGCAATTCCTTTTAGTTGATCCCGCTGCTCTTTGCACTGAGTGGGCTCTTTTGTATCTAGGGCGATCATCGTATGCACCTCCGCTCAGTCGTACCAATCGCCCGTAGTCAGGTAATCGAAAAGATGAGTGACGGAGTGGTTGTCCTCAACCACTGGCAACAGGTTGTCGATCTCAACCCGGCCGCCGAACATATCTTCGGTTGGCGCACGCAGCATATGATCGGACACCCTTTTGCGACCATTTGCCCCGTATGGGCCACGATCAACCCACCGCAGATCCATGATCCCGAAACGATTCTGGAATTCAGCCAAGGTGAAGGAAGTGCGCAGCGCACCTTCGATATGCGGATCTCGGCGTTTGCGGATCGTTATGGAAAACGGAGGGGCTATATGGTGGTGCTGCGCGACATCTCGTTACGCAAGCAGGCCAAAGAAGAACTCGAAGCCCAAAAGGCATTGTTTGAGCATTTGGTCGCACTGGCCCGCGTTGGTGCTGCCCAACCAACATTGCTGGCCGCACTGCGTACTATTCTGCGCACTGCCAGTGATATTTGTAGCGCCGAGTATAGCAGTATGATCCTGTTGCGCGAAGACGGCAGCCCCATGCAGAGCTTCTTCTCCAATGGCAGTGATGAATATGAACATGATTTCACACTCATCCACGATGTTTTAGCGCATGGCTTGGCTGGATGGGTCGCACGCGAACAACAACCTGCACGAGTTGATGATACATGGGAAGATCCGCGTTGGTGGCGTGATTCCCAGACCGATCTGTTTCGCTCGGCACTCGTCATTCCCATCCCTGATGGAATCCGCATCCTGGGCGTGATCACCATGGGGCATCATGCGGTGGGCCATTTTAGCGCCGCGCATGAGCAGTTGATGCAAGCCGCCGCCGATCAGATTCGCCTAACGTTGCGCAATGCGCAGATGTTGGAGAGCCAACGCGATCTTGTTGATCGTGCCGAAGCGGCGAATCGGGCCAAGAGTAGCTTTATTGCCAATGTGAGCCACGAACTACGAACCCCGCTGAATGCCATCCTGGGCTATAGCCAGATCTTGAGCATAGATATTAAGCAACTCAAGCGCCCCGACCTTGAGGAGAGTATTGATCAGATCAGTAACGCTGGGCAACATCTGCTCGATCTGATCAATGATGTGATCGATCTCTCGCGGATTGAGGGCGGCCTGATGGACTTGAGCTACAGTTATGTAGATCTGGCCTCATTTATACAGCACCTCATCAATGCTAACCAGAACTTAGCCGCACTGAACCATAACAGCCTGATCCTTGTCTGCCCCAATGAGATCGGCCTCGTTATGATTGATGCGACTAAGGTACGCCGCGTACTGCTCAACCTGATCTCGAATGCGTGCAAATTTACTGAAGATGGCCAGATTACCTGTACGGTTGAACTGCAAAAGCCAAACGAAACTGATACCATGTTGGTGATTGCGGTACGTGATACAGGGATCGGTATTCAACCAGATCAAGTTGAGGATCTCTTCAATCAGTTCATTCAGGCGGATAGTTCCTCGACTCGGCGCTATGGTGGGCTTGGCATGGGGCTGACACTGAGTCGGCATCTGTGTCAGTTGATGGGGGGCAAGATTAGTGTGGAGAGCCGCCCCGGTTATGGCTCGATCTTCAGTGTCCATCTGCCGATCAAGTCAGAGACTGCACTCTCTCGTGCCAACCATACGGTATTGTAGTGACAGCGTTACTTCTGCTCTCCTGCCTTATATGCGATGGAGATGTATGACAAACCAGGCCACAATTCTGATCGTTGATGATCAGCCAGAACTGCTGATGGGTATCCAGATGGCGCTCGAAGCGGCTGGATACACCGTGATCACCGCGCAGGATGGACACCTGGCACTCGAACGACTCCAGCAGGATTCAATCGATCTCATCCTCGCCGATATTGCGATGCCGGAAATGAATGGGTATCAACTCTTCGAGCGGGTGCGTGGCACGCCGCGTTTATTACGCATCCCATTTGTCTTTCTGACGGCACGGGCGATGGCGAGTGACATTCGGTATGGGAAGTCACTTGGGGTTGATGACTATCTAACCAAACCGATCAAACCAGAGGATCTGCTTGCCGTGGTTGAGGGGCGGCTGCGGCGGGCACGCGAACTGAACGAGGGGCCATTGGTGCCACACGTACCACAACTTGAAGTGCTGGGTGGGGGGCGTGAAGCGATTGCAGATCTGATCGAAGTGGGGACATTACGTATCTCACCGGGGCAGCACCGAGTCTGGCTACGCGAGAATGAAATCAGTCTGTCGGCACGTGAATTTCGGGTGTTGGAGTATCTGGCGCGACGCGCCGGGCAGGTGGTACCGCCCCACGAGATTGTGCAGATGAGCCACTCACTCAACACCGATGATGCCGAAGCGAGTAGCCTACTGCGCCCAATTGTGCGCTTGTTGCGTCGCCGTTTAGGCTATGCCACAGGTGAGATGGGCTGTATCGAAAATGTGCGTGGGGTTGGTTATCGGCTGGTTGAGCCGGAGTGACGACCTGCGCGAAGGGTAAGTGAGATGATCCGTAGCGGTCACGTCCTAGTCGTTGATGATGATCCGGTGATCCGCCATTTGATGCAGCGAACCTTACAGAGTCAGGGATGTGAGGTGATGATTGCGGCCTCAGCAAGTGAGGCACTTAGTTCGGCCCTCGCCCAACCGCCCGACATCATCCTGCTGGATGTGATGTTACCCGACACCGATGGGTTGGAGATCTGCCAGCGCATCCGCGCTGAGCCATTGCTGGCCGAGGTGCCAGTGATCATGATCACCTCACTCAATGATGCCGAGTCACGGCTGCGTAGTTTGGAGGTCGGGGCGGATGATTTCATCACCAAACCGATTGACTTCATTGAATTGCGCGCCCGGGTAGGTTCGATCCTGCGCCTCAACCGCTACCGCCGCCTGCTCGAAGAGCGTACCCAACGCCTGCGGGTCGAAGAAGAGATGATGCGGCGCAACCGTGAATTGTCGCTGCTGAATGCCTTTATTATCTCCACAGCGGCAAAACTTCAGACCAGCCATCACGCCGAAGAATCGTTGCACCATGCATGTACCGTGTTGGTTCAGGCGCTTGATCTTGCGCGGTCGGAAGCCTGGATGCTGCTCGAACCACACATGGATCTGATGCAGGCACGGGTCATTGCCGAGCCAAACCCTGAGCCAGATCCGGTGGCGCTGATCACTGTGGAACAAGCGCAGATCCTGATCAATGACGAAGCGACCACAAGTTGGGTCTATCGGGGAACCTCCCTCGACACAGCACCACCCGCCGCCACCGACTGGCTCATGCGCTACTATGGCAAAGTTCCTTTAATTGCCCCGATTACGATTAAGGGCCAAGTAGCGGGAATGATTGCCCTGCTGCCCTCCGATAATCGCATGCTCGATATGCAGGAACGCGCCTTCGCCCAAAGCCTGATTAGTGCGCTTAGTCAATCTATTGAGACCTCGCTGTTACACCAGCAACTCCAGCGGCACGCCGAACATCTGGAAGAGACGGTGGCGATGCGCACGAATGAACTTCAGGCGGAACGCGACCGTACTCAGGCGATCCTAGAAGCACTCGGTGAGGCCGTGATCGTCACCGATGCAGAATTCACTATCAGTTATGGTAATCCTTCAGCCACACTCCTGACAGGATACAGTAGCAGCGAGATGATCGGACGCTCGTGGTACACCATCCAGCAGGACGAGAGCGCCTCACTACTCTACCGATCTATTCGCAACCATGTGCGAACCGGGCGCATGTGGCGCGGTGAGGTTTTAAGTAGCCGACGTGACGGCAGCACCTACGATGCGGCCTTGACCGTGGCACCGATCTTCGACCCACAGCGCACCACCACGCCCATCGGGATGGTGAGTATCCAGCGCGACATTACGCCGCTCAAAGTGGCTGAGCGGATGAAGGATCAGTTCATCTCGAATGTCTCACACGAATTACGCACCCCGCTCTCGATCATCGCGTTGCATAGTGGCAATCTGGATACCCTGTATGATCGGCTAACAGATGATCAACGGCGTCAACTCATCCGAGAGGTACGGGCACAGGTTGAGCGGCTCGACGACCTGATCGGGGATATTCTGGAACTGAGCCGGATTGATAGTGGCCAGTTACGCATCGAGGATCGGCGGGTGAACCTCGCGGATGTATTGCGCCAAGAGGCCGAGCAGTTGCGCCCGCTGGCCGAGCGCAAGAATCTACAGCTTGAACTCATCCTAGAGGAACAGATCGTTCTGCATGGTGATCCGGCGCACCTGGGGCAGTGTGTACGCAACTTGATCAGTAATGCGATCAAGTATACGCCCCAGGGTGGAGAGATTAGCTGTGAATGTCGGCGGATTGATCCGAGTAACAGTGATCTCAACGCCCAGGAGTGGCCCGATTACAACCCCAGTGATAGCGGAGCCTGGGCGGGGTTACGGGTGGTAGATACAGGGATCGGCATTGCCCCAGAGCATATTGGACACCTCTTCGAGCGCTTCTACCGCGTCCAGAACCAAACCCGTGTTCCAGGCACCGGGCTAGGATTAGCGATCACTCGTGAGTTGATCACCCGCCATGGCGGCTGGACGGCAGTTGCCTCACAACCAAGTGTAGGGAGCATCTTCGCTTTCTATGTACCATTAGCAGCCGAGGGTTAGTATGGAAACCCTCTTTGCCCCTGAGCCAGCCGAAAGCCCTGCATTACGAGCATGGCGCGAGAAGGCTCTGGCTGTCTTATTACCAACAATCCTGATCTTCTCACTGCCTTCGCTGATTGTTGATATCCTTCAGGCCATCCAACAGGATGACTATACCAAGATCCTGACAGATGTCACCTACTATGGTACCCTGGCGGTCATCACGTTTGTCCCCAACATCTCCTTCCGTCTGCGCACCACCGTCTTCCTGACCTTAGGCATCGGTTTCCATGCCTACCTGTTGATGACCACCGGCTTAGTGACGACGGGACGGATCGGGATCTTCACCGATGTAATCATGGCGGCGCTATTGCTGGGACGCCGCCCAGCAATCATCTTCTGGTTCTTGGGAGTAGTTACGCTCATCTTGGGGCTGAGCATCTTCGCCCACCAGCCACCCGACCTGATCGCAACAGTAGCCGTGAGCATGGTTGATCCGAACATGTTGTTCGCGCAGGGAGTCTTTACCGCTGCAATCAGTGCCTTTCTGTCCGGTCTCATCTTTTGGGCCTTCAACCGGCTGAATATCAGCCTGCATGCGACAGAACAAGCCTTAGGTGAGCGCGATCAAATTAACGCCACCCTAGAGAAGCGCGTTAAGGAACGCACACTCAAACTCGAGCAGACGACCAATGACTTAAGTCGTCAGTTACGCTATGCTGAAACCTTAGCGTGTTGTTCGCAGATGTTATTAGCCCAACGTGAAGAGACGCCAGAGGCGCACCTCTTTTTGATCAAACAGATCTTGAACATTCTGCGCGGAGCGACCGACGCGAGCCATATTGTGCTCTATCAACGGAGTGAAGAACCCAAGCCACGATCATTTCATGTTGTCACCTATGTCATTGGCCCCAATGTAGCCGAACCAATCCTCCCCAGCCCCGAACAACTTGCCACAATGCCCACCAACCTAAAGAAGTCGCTGTATGCCGGATATGGTTTTGCAGGGAATGTGTGTGGGCGTTTTAGTGAGTATCCAGCATTCCAGAAACTCTTTGATCAGAATGGCATTCTATCAAGCCTGCTAATACCCATCCTGTTGGATGGTGAGATGCAAGGGCTGATCCAGGCCAACGACTGCACCCAGCCGCGCACATGGGGGATCGGGAGTATCCGTATCCGTTCAGGGTGGGTCACTCCTGAGTTGCGAGAATCAGTAGAATCCGGCATACTACCGCTATGGACGAGCCAC
>NZ_RYFD01000049.1 GCF_004138135.1 Candidatus Oscillochloris fontis | reverse complement strand
ATCCCGGCGAGGCCACTGATACTGGCGGCGTCGCCGCGCTGCAAGGCCGCGCTGAGGGTGGCGATCTCCGCGCTGCGCCCCACAAAGTCGCGTACCGGGGCGCGCAGTTGGTGCAGACTGAAGAGGCCCGGCTGCGGGGCTGGGGCGTGGTGGTGGTGAACCTCCATGTTGCCCTTGACCACATTACCGATGCGTATATCCCCGGTCTGCATGTGATTACCGAATTGTACGAGGGGGGAATCAGGGTGTTCGGGTTGGGTGTTCATGGGCTATGTGTACCCCATGTGCATGGGTGGTGGAGACGCAAGATATTGCGCCGTATGGTACATCATGGGATGGGTGGGGCGCAATAGGGTGGGGAACCCCGATTTTTAACCGCCGAGGACGCGGAGGGGCGCAGAGGATATGTTCTTGGGTCTCCCCCTCTGCGTTCCGCTGTGTCCTCTGCGGTATACCCCACCCGACCCGATTTTTCACCGCCGAGGACGCGGAGGTGCGCAGAGGATGTGTTCTTGGGTCTCCCCCTCTGCGTTCCTCTGCGTCCTCGGCGGTATGCCCCAAAGAGGAATGGCTACCCCGCCACCGGCAACCGAATCCGGAACGTCGCCCCCTGGCCAGGGATCGAGCGCACCGCCATCTCGCCGTGGTGCTGCTCGATGATGTTGTAGGTCATCGCCAGGCTCAGCCCGGTGCCCTTGATGCGCGTGGTGTAGAACGGCTCAAAGATCTTGTGCAGATCCTGGGTCGGAATGCCCGGCCCGGTATCACTGATCTCCACCACCACCACTGGCCCCTGCATCGGTGTGGAGATGCGCCGCCCCACCGCTACTGTGAAGAGATCCGCGTCGGGTTCCTCCTGCTCCGCTGAGAGGTAGGCGCGTACCCGCAGTTCGCCGCCTTCGTTCATCGCCTCAATCGCGTTGAAGATCAGGCTCAAACAGACCTGCCGCATATGGCTGCCCACCGCCAGCACATGCGGCAGGTCGGGGTCAATCTCGCGGATCAACTCGATCTGCTGGGTGTGCAGTTGCGTACTCGTCAGGCTGAGAACCCCATCAAGGATCTCGCTCAAATCAACCGGGCGCATCCCCTCCCGCGATGGGCGGTGGAAATCGAGGATGCGCTGCACGATGCTGATCAGATGATCAATCTCCTCGCGGGTCATTTCGAGGTAGCGTTGGCGCTTCTCTTCCGATAACGGGCGATTGAGCAGTAGGTGAACCGAGTTGTTGATCGCCTGGAGCGGATTGTTGATCTCGTGCGCCATCGAGGCCGAGAGCCGCCCTAAGGCCGCCAGTTTCTCGGTTTGTAGCAGTTGGTTGGTGATACGCTGGCGCTCGCTAATATCCCGTGCCATCACCAGCAAGAGCTGTTGCCCCGCATACGGCACCACACTCACACTCACCGCCACCTGCGTCGGCTGCGAATCGCGGGTCTGGAGGATCGTCTCAATCTCCTGGGTTTCGCCGGGGCCGTGGCCGTTAGAGCTACCATTACGGGCGATGCGCAGGAGTGAACCAATATCAGGCAGCAGATCGAAGGGTTGTAGACTGAGCAGTTCATCGCGGCTATATCCGCTCAGTTGCTCTAGCGCCAGGTTGCCCTCTAGGATTGATTTCGCCTGCGCATCGAGCAGTAGTACCGCATCATTGGCATGCTGGAGCAGCGTGCGGTAGCGCGCTTCGGAATTGGCCACCTGGGTGTAGAGGCGCGCATTGGTGATTGCCGTCGCCGCCTGACCAGCCAGCAGCAGCAGTAGATCCTGATCCGCCACACTAAACGAGGTTCCAGAGAGCACCTTCGAGGCATTCAGCACCCCCAGCACCTGATCCCCGGCTAACACCGGTACCGCCAGCGACGAGGTCATCTGATCTTCGAGAAAGACCCCGCGTACATCGGCGTGGGGCGGGGAGACATCGCCGTTCGCGTCAATACACAACGACATCCGGTTCTGGACGACCCAGCCCGCCAGCCCCCGCTTGTTTGAGACACGATGCCCGACCGTCACGCCCGATGGCAACCCCGAACATGCCACAATCCGCAGGTGGGTACCATCTTCTTCCAGCAGCATGAGCGAGGCGCGATCAGCGTGCAGTTCACTGCGCACCGTCTCGATAATCAGATCTTGCAGCCGCGAGAGGTCAAGCTCAGCCAGCAACCGCCCGGCTACTTGCAGCAGCGGGCGTAAGGTGGCGACCCGTTCACGCGCCCGCGTATCGCGCTGTTTGGTGATAATCTCCAGCGCCACATCGCGCAACTCAACCGGATCAAAGGGCTTGACCAACAGCCCCTCGACACCCAACCGCATCATCCGGGCGATCTCCGGTATCGTCATGCTCCGACTCAACAACAGTACTGGCATCGAGGCATCAATCGCTCGGATTTGACTGAGATGGCTGATGCCCACCGGCTGGGGGTCATCAATACTGAGCAACACCAGATCGAACATCTCTGCACTCAGGCGTGCCAAAGGGTTGGCACTCGTGGGGGCGCTGAAGACTGCAAACCCCACTGCTCCAAGCGTCTGGGCGCAGAGATCGCATATGCCCTGATCATCATCAATGACCAGGACTCGACCGGCATACTCTGTCATAAGTTCATCATCTGGTGGGGTTCGGGGGCAACAAGCCGCCCCCGAAGATCTTTCTTGGGTGAGTGAGCTTCCGAGAAGCTTACAGCTTCTCGGAAGCTTAGGGACAGGCATTACGGATGGAATCGCCGTTCCAACTCGCGCCAAACATCCTCAGCCGCCACACCCTGGTTCTCCAACAGTACCAAGCTGTGGTAGATCAGGTCGGCCATCTCGTAGGTCACTTCAGCGGGCGAGTTATTCTTCGCCCCGATGATCACCTCGGCGGCCTCTTCACCAATCTTCTTGCCGATCCGATCCACCCCACCGAGGAGCAATTTGGCGGTGTAGGAGGTTTCATCCTGCTGTATCCCGCGCTGGTGAATGAGATCGCCCAGCCGGGCCAGAATTGATCCGGGGATCGCCGGATTGGTCAGCGTCTCGCCTTCCAGATCGCGGAAGAAGCAACTGCGCGCCCCGGTATGGCAGGTTGGCCCAGCGGGTTCAGCTAACACCAGCAGCGCATCACCATCACAATCCTGGCGCAGTGCCACCAAGCGCAGGATATTGCCACTGGTCGCGCCCTTCTGCCACAGCTCCTGGCGCGAACGACTCCAGAAGGTGACCAAGCCACTCTCGGTGGTGAGGCGTAGCGCCTCGGCGTTCATATAGCCCAGCATCAGTACCTCGCCGCTGCGGGCGTGCTGCACAATCGCTGGGATGAGGCCATGAGTATCGTAGTTCATAAGAATTCACCATGCACGACGATCACCGCGATCACCGTGCATGGTGCAATAGATGAGGGCTTAGTGTCGGAAGTGTCGCCGCCCAGTAAACACCATCGCCGCCCCGGCCTTATCGGACGCCTCGATCACCTCGGCATCGCGCACTGAACCGCCCGGCTGGATGACTGCCGTTGCTCCGACCGCAAATGCCGCCTCGACCCCATCGGCAAAGGGGAAGAGCGCATCCGAGGCGACCACCGAGCAGGTCAGCGAGAGTCCGGCGTTCTGCGCCTTCCAGACCGCCAAGCGCGAGCTATCCACGCGGCTCATCTGCCCGGCCCCGATCCCCAGTGTGCGGTCGGCTGCCGCATAGACTATCGCATTCGACTTGACATGCTTGACCACCCGCCACGCAAAGCGCAGCGCCTGCCACTCGGACGGGGAGGGGACACGTTGCGTGACCACCTTAGATTCCTCTTCCGTGAGCGGGGTATGATCGGCGATCTGGGCCAACACGCCCCCCGGCACACTGCGCAGGGTCAGTTCACCCACCCGTGCGACCGGGCGTAGCGACTTGAGCAGGCGGCGGTTCTTCTTCTTGCGCAGCAGTTCGAGCGCTTCGGGGGCAAAATCGGGGCTGATCACAATCTCCGAGAAGATCTCATCAATCGCCTGCGCCAAGGCCAGATCAATCGGGCGGTTGGTCACGATGATCCCGCCGTAAGGTGCCTCGCGGTCGGTGGCGAAGGCATGTTCCCACGCCGTGAGCAGATCGGGGCCAGTACCGACCCCACACGGGTTGGTATGCTTGATGATCGCCACCGCCGCCGACTCACTCGCCGGGAACTCCTCGATCAACTCTTGGGCCGCGCCGGTATCAAGAATATTATTGTAGGAGAGCTCTTTGCCGTGGAGTTGCTCAAAGAGGCTGTGGAAATCGCCATACAGCGCCGCTGGCTGATGCGGATTTTCGCCATAGCGCAGCGACTGCGCCTGCGACCATGCTAGGGGCAAGGTCTGTGGCAGCGGATCAGCGGCCAGATAGCCCGCAATCGCCGCATCATAGGCCGCCGTATGCGCGAAGGTCTTCGCGGCAAGGCCACGACGCAGATCGGCAGCAATATGCCCATTGCGCAACCCATGAAGCACATCGGCATAATCTGCGGGATCAACCAGCGAGAGCACAGCGGGGAAATTCTTCGCCGCCGCGCGCAGCAGCGCCACACCACCAATATCAATCTGCTCTTGAGCCGCTTCGAGCGTCACATCCGGACGTGCCACCGTCTCGCGGAAGGGGTAGAGATTCACCACCACAATATCAATTGGCAGCAGGCCATACTCATCCAACTGCGCCATATGCGCCGGCAGATCGCGGCGCGCCAGCAGACCGGCGTGAATACCGGGATGCAGCGTCTTCACGCGGCCATCGAGGATCTCCGGGAAGCCAGTGAGATCACTCACTGCGCGTGCCTCAATCCCCGCCTCGGCCAACAGACGTTTCGTATTCCCGGTTGAGACGATCTCGACCCCAAGGGCGGCTAGGTCGCGGGCAAAATCAACCACCCCAGCCTTATTGTAGACACTGATCAATGCGCGCACAGCAACTCCCTATCGCTGAACAACAAAGAACCCCGCCCGAAAGCGACGGGCGGAGTCGCAGCCGACGTATTGTACCACACCCATTTCGGTGGGGGATCTAGCCCATAACCTCGCGCATACGTTGGCGCATCTCGGCTGACCCCTGTTGGGCTCGTTCTTGGCCGACCTGATAGGTCGCCCCGGCCTCAAAATAGGCTACCACCGCCAAGAGTTGTTCTTTGGTTGCGCGGCCCACTTCGCTGATCCCCGCCTGTTTATAGGCTTGCTGGAGCATCGCATTGGCACTTACCCCCAATAGACCGGAGGCAATCCGTTCAAATTCGGGTGCCAGCGCTTCGCCGGGCGGGATCTCACGATTCTCAATCAGGCCATTTTGGAGCAACTGGGCAATAATTTCGCAGGTACGGAACTCACCGAGACCACTGCGCTGCGCAATCTGCCCAATCGTATTTTTGCCATTCACCATGGTGAGAATCCGCCACTCCTCGGCTTCGAGATTAATCTCATTACTTCCGGTGGTGGGATTTGGCACCAGACGCGGCACCAAGTTGAGCGAAGGGACGTGCTCATGGATCTTGGCCCACTCATCCTGGCGCATGACCCCTTCCATGATGATCACCTCATTACTGATGGTGATGGTGGGTTGGGTAAGTACCCGATCCTCAAGGAAGCGGAACGGCCCCGACGAGAAGGTGAAGAACGTATAGATCGCATCAAGAGGCGCATAACCGGGCAGTTCAGCACCGATGATCTTTCCATCGCGGAAATAGAGCCAGCCATCAAACTGCTGACCACTCCGTATACCGTGGATAGACACCCCGCCAGTCTTCTTACCCAGATCGACGAGCTGAATGATGTCGGTCAGTGGAAATTCGCTCAGATCACCTTCAAGGGACATAATCTCACCGTAGGCAACAGGCAGAAGGTAAAAGGCAACGTCCGCACCGATGACCCATTGCCTCTTACCGCCTAAAGCTTGCTAATCACCACGCGGCTGATGGCGCGTAGTGTCTCGAAGACACCCGGCCCCTTGGTAGCCACTGCCTCAATCCGTGGCCAATTCATTTTGGTGACACCCAGGAAGTGATCCATCGTTTGCACCGAGGCCACCACATCCTTCGGGAGATCACGCTTGTTATATTGGAGCACGATAGGGAACTCGGCAAACTTCTTATTCTGACGGGTAATATTCTGGGCCAACTCACGCAGGCTATTCACATTCTCCTGCATTTTATTCTTATTTGAGTCAGCCACAAAGACCACCCCATCCGCCCCGTTGAGCACCGCCACGCGGGTGCGCTCATAGAGTACTTGGCCCGGTACGGTATAGAGGTGGAAACGTGTTTGGAACCCGCGCACCTTCCCCAGATCCAAGGGAAGGAAGTCGAAGAAGAGCGTGCGTTCAGTTTCCGTCGCGATCGAGAGCAAATCACCCTTTACGTCTTTTGGCACCTGGCTATGGATATATTGCAAGTTCGTCGTCTTCCCACACATACCTGGGCCGTAGTAGACGATCTTGCAATGGATCTCACGCGCCGCAACATTGATCAGAGCCATAGATCCTCTCGCATGCCTGTCTATACAAAAGCGTCCAGCGGCCAGTTCTCAGCCTGCTCCGAATTCTTTCTAGATCCGGCTGATTCTTGATCCGATGACTGACGCCTGACAGTTTAGTCGCGGAACAGTAGATCGATCGTATCTTCCATCGAGGTGCGGAACGACGAGCCAAGAACCTCATCACGGGCCTTATGCTGCTGTCGCACCCGATCAAGTACCGAGGCGAGTTCATCCGTCGCCTTCTTGGTGAGCACCTTGACGAGACCAATGTGGGTGCCCTTGTTGAAGATAATGCAGAGGATCCACTGCTCTTCGATCATCGCGATGAAGATGTTCTCGCGGACACCCTGCTGGAATGAGGCGCGAAAGTCCCGCTCGCGCAGGAGCTTGGCCACCTCGCGTGATGAGGCGAACACACCGGCGATCAACGCGCCGAGTGCGGTAATGTCCTGACGATCACCATCGCCCTTTGAGGAGATTACCTGACCGCTTTTATCGAGTAGAAGCGCGTAGTCACTCCCGGTATCTTCCACAAGACGACCGAGACATTCCTCGATCTGGGTGATCTCTTCGGTGGGAACAATGATGCTTGTCAGTTGTGGATCCATCGATACCTACCTTACGCGTGATCAGCTCGGGGAGCATGCGGCCGCACGTTGTTTGAATTATAGCATATAGCTAGGACGGATCAGATCTCCTGCAAGGCGTTTCCGAGTTCTGCGCGATGTTTGGCAGCAAGGAAACGCACATAGCCGAGTTCATCTCGTGAATCTACCAGCAGCAGGAGCATAGCCTCCTCCCCGATGGGTTCGAGGATCACCAACCCTTGCTCATACTCCAGTACGGTTTGGATGGCTCCACCTTTGTCAATCTCGCGTCCTAAAGATTCAGCCATGGCTAACCCGTTTGAGGCGACAGCACAAATCGCATCAACATCAGTCTCATCTTGGGCGGAACTCTCGATCAGTAGGCCGTCTGTCGCCACAATGGCTGCCAGTTCGACGCTCCCAACCGAACGAAAACGACTCAGCAGTTCCCGTAGCTTACTGCTCATACAGCGGGCTCCTTCGGCGGGCACCTTCCCACAGCGGCGCCAGGCTTCTCCATTATACACGAGAGCCGAATCTTGTGGCGACGATCTTTGCCCATGCCTTTAGGGCATGGGCAAAGTCGTTGGGGCTGTGCCCCAAATCCCAATTTTTGGTGGTGTGTGGCGGCATAACCGCCACACACCACCAAAAAAAGATCTTCGGGGGCGGCGCAGCCGCCCCCAAACCTCCACCGCAGGTGACTTTGCTCATCGTGATACAAATCATGCATTGAAGTGGATCAAGAATCAACACTATTGGCGCGTTCACGCTCTTTTGGTGGTCGCCCAGTACGAATGTTCCGTAATGAGTGGATCGTGGCCGCAATCGCTCGATCCGCCCATCCGTAGATGGTAGGACGACTCTTCTGAAGATCATCAGCGATCTGTGTGACGTTCGTCCGGTATTCTGGGTCGAAGGTGGCTAGGTTGATCCGGGCGGAGGCGATGATCTGTTGGATCTCTTCATGGGTCAGGCTGTGCTCACGAACTAGTTTCCTGGCTCGTTTGCTGCTTAAATCCAGATCCATACCCTGCTCCTTACCGCCACCGGTGGTGCTGTGATGCTTGATTCGTGATACGTGTACCGTAGTTACTTCAGGTATCAGGAATCAATGAAGTGTAAGTCTTTATTATCATAGCACGCTGTCGGTAAAATGTCTAGACTAGGTGTAAATAGTTCTAGGGTAATGGGCGGCGTAGCCGCCACCGTCCCCCCACCAGAGGCGAGTCTTTGGGGCTACGCCTCAAACCTCAATATGTGTGGGTGTTTGGCGACGCAGTCGCCAAACACCCACACATAGAGATTATTCGGGTTGATGTAACCCGAATGCCCTGATCGTTTGCGTATAAGCCTTAACAGGTTGATGACGGATTATCGTTGCAAAGTGTAAAAGATTGCTCTGCCGCCCTGGCCGATACGACTATGCTACAATAGGCGCGTGGAGGCTATTGCTATGCTCGAAGCGTATGACCACCGCCTACGTCAGCGTGAATATCTGCTCCAGATTAGCCGGGCGATTACGGCGCAGCTTGATCTCGCTAGCCTGCTGAATCTGGTGATTACCTATGCTGTCGAGATGCTCGCCGGGACTTCGGGCCTGATTGCGATCTACGATGAGGAGGGCGATGATTTGCTGCGTATCCGCGCCTCGTCGCAGCTCCCGCGTGAATTCTGGCCCGCCTTTGCGCCGCTCTTAGCCCTGCCGCTCGCCGATCTGCCGCGTCGAGGTGTGGCGGTTTTGCGTGAGGTGACGAGCGATACTGGCCTCAATCTGCGCCAGATGATCGCGTTGCCCCTCGCGCTGCGGCAGTCGGCGGTGGGGGTGATCTACGTCTTTCGCGCTGCGCTGAATGTTGATTTCTCGACCAATGATCGTCAGTTGCTGCAAGATTTCGCCGACCAAGCTGCGATTGCGGTCTCCAATGCGCGTCTCTACCAGGGGGTCTTGCGCGAGAAGCAACGCCTCGATGCGATGATTGAGCAGAGTGCCGATGGTGCGTTGATTATTGATAGCCGTTGGCGGATTACGACCTTCAATAAGGCGATGGAGCAACTGACTGGCTGGAGCCGTGAAGAGGCGATTGGTCGCCCATGTGCGGAAATTTTGGCCATCCAGAGCGCCCAAGGCGAAAATATCTGCCTCACCGCTTGCCCACTCCAGCAGCGTCCACCGCTCGAAAATCCGCTGGTTGAGGGCCAGATTACCAGCCGTGATGGCCGCGAGATCTTTGTCCAGAGCCGCTATGCCGCGCAGTATGGCCCCGGTGGGAGTTTCCTCGGTGCGATTGCCAATGTGCGCGATGTTACCGCTCAGCGCCGTGAGGCTGAGTTGCAGAATACGTTCATCTCGGTCATCTCCCACGAATTGAAGACGCCAGTAAGTATCATCAAGGGCTATGCCAGCACGCTGGCACGTACCGATGCGACCTTTTCGCCCGATGTTCTGCGCGAGGGTCTGACGGTGATTGAGGAGGAGGCCGACCGCCTTGCCCGCCAGATTCAGGATCTACTCGATGTCTCGCGCCTTGCGGCCGGTGGTGCCCGCCTCGACCGCTGTGATTTTGCCTTCTCCAGCCTTGTCGCCGATGTGGTGCGTAGTTTTGCCGCCCAGGTCGAGGGCCATTTTGAGTTTGAACTGCGCCTCGCTGATGATATGCCGCCAATCCACGGGGATTATGAACGCTTGCGCCAGGTGCTCAGTAATCTGATCTCCAATGCGATTAAGTATAGCCCCGAAGGGGGGACGATCCGTATCGGTGCTCGCGCTGAGGGCGAACGGGCGCTGATCTATGTCGCCGACCAGGGGATTGGCATTGCACCCGAAGAACACGAGCAGATCTTCCAGCGCTTCTACCGCGTGGATAATCGCTTGCGCCGCCAGACCCAGGGCAGTGGTCTGGGCCTCTATCTGGCGCGGGCGGTTGTTGAGGCCCACGGTGGCCGGATTTGGGTCGAGAGCCAGTTGGGGCGCGGGGCGCGCTTCCTCTTTACCTTGCCGCTGGGCCGCCGTCAGTTGACGGATCATGAGATTTGACGTATTCTACCCCTATACCCCTGGGGGGTACATAATACATGTGTGTAGGGGCGAAGCATCGCCCCCATGTCGTCTGGGGAACACGAACTGGGTTAGCGGGCGATGCTTCGCCCCTATAGAATATATGGAGAAACCTACACTATGCACAGCCAAGTTGTGATTATCGGCTCCGGCCCGGCTGGTCTGACGGCGGCCCTCTATGCGGCGCGTGCGAGCCTCGAACCACTGGTCGTGCGCGGTCTTCAGCCCGGTGGCTTGATTGCGACCACCAGTGAGGTTGAGAATTATCCGGGGTTTGTTGAGGGGATTGGCGGGTTTGAACTTGCTGACAATATCGAGAAGCAGGCGGCGCGTTTTGGGGCGCAGTATAAGGACGCCCTGATTACCAAGATTGATGCGACTCAGCGCCCCTTTGTGCTCACTACCGATGGCGATGAGACGATTACCGCCGATGCACTGATTATCTCGACCGGGGCTTCGCCACGTAAGTTGGGGGTGCCCGGTGAGGAGCGTCTGGCCAATCGGGGGGTGAGCTACTGTGCCACCTGCGATGGCTTCTTCTTCCGGGGTAAGAAGGTGGTGGTGGTTGGCGGCGGCAATAGTGCCCTCGATGAGGGGCTCTTCCTCACCCGCTATGTGGATGAGTTGATCATTATTCATCGCCGCGATTCGCTACGTGCCGATCTGGTGCTCCAAGATCGCGTCTTCTCTAACCCTAAGATCCGCTTTATCTGGGATAGCACGGTTGAGGAGATCGTGGGTGAGGAGAAGGTGACCGCTGTCCGGGTTAAGAACCTTAAAACCGGGGCTACTGAGGAGGTCGCGGTTGATGGGGTCTTCCCCTATATTGGTCATATCCCCAACTCTAGCCTCTTCCAGGGGATCGTCAATCTCGATTCCGATGGCTACATCCTGACCGATGGCCGTACCCGTACTAGTGTACCAGGTATCTTTGCCGCTGGCGATGTGGTGGATCATGTTTATCGTCAGGCCATTACCTCTGCTGCGCAGGGTTGCCAAGCCGGTATGGAGGCGGCTTGGTACTTGGCAGAGCAGGAGCATGTCGCCAAAAAGTTGGCGGAAGCTGGTAACTGTTCACACTTGGGGTAAAGGAAGCTTCTGATTGACGCCAAGGCGCAAAGACGCAAAGGTTTTGTTGCAGGCTTTGCGCCTTGGCGTCTTTGCGTCAAAACCGGAATGCTAGGAGAACTGTGAACAGTTACGGAAGCTGTGTAAAGCTAAGTTCTCGTGCTATAATCGGCACGTTATGCGCCGATTATGGCTTGATATACTCATTCTGATATTGCTCTGCGCAACCGCGCCGCTCTGGCTTGCGTTGGCCTATACTGGTCAGCGCAGTGTTGCATTTGATGCCGATCCGCTCTCGGCCATGTTGCCCTCCTCCGGTTTGCATGATCTGGAGCAACTCTCCGACCGTCCCGGTACCTTTCGCTGGACGAACGGTGCTGCTCAGTTGTACCCACCCAATCCGGGTGGCCCGATCCTTCTACGCCTTAGCCTTGCTACTGGCTTGGAGCAGCAGACCCCGGTGATTCTCCACACCGATACGTTGCGTCAATCCTTCACCGTCATTCCTGGTCTGCGCCGCTACCACCTGCTGCTCCCCGCCCACTCCACCGAGCGCCTTACGATCAGCATCGAGTCACCTACTCATGCCATTGCGCGCCGCACCTTGGGAATCGTCTACCACCAGATGCTGCTGGATGGTGGTGGTGCGGTTCCGGGGCGGCTCAACCTCGTCTTTATCGTCGCCACGCTCTCGCTCTACCTGCTCTTGCGGCGCGCTGATGTGGCTCCATGGATGGCCTTTGGCCTGACTCTCGTGCTTCAGATGCTCCTGGCAGGTTGGCAGTCTGCGGGCCTCTGGCGCTATGCTATGCTCACCCCCTTGCTGCTCGCCGCGAGTGGGGCCGCGCTGGCCGCGCTGCTGATCGAACGTCTCTGGCCGCTGTTGCCCGCACCTTCGTTGCCCCAACGACAGCTCTCGGCTATGCCGCGTCGCCCGCTCATATTGCTCTTGCTCTTGGCGGTTGCGGTCTGTCTGCCCTGGTTGAATGCCCCTGACCCGGTCGGTGATCTGGAACTGGTCTCCCGCCGTATGGGCTTTATGTATGAGTTTGGTGGCCTGAGTCAGGCGTTTACCTATGGTGGCGACCTGATGCCCTTCTGGCTCTATACGTTGCGCTTCTTGGGGCCGTTTGTTGATCTCCTCGGCGGCACCTTCTACGATCCGGTATCCTCAATCACCCATACGCTGATCAAGGTGCCTAGCATCCTCGCGCTGCTCGCTACGGTGGCACTCCTCTACTGGTGGGGTTATCAGCAGACGGGGCCACGCCGTGCGTTGTTGATCGCGGGCCTCTATCTCATCATCCCACCAGTCTGGATGAATGCCGCTTGGTGGGGCCAGGTTGATGTGCTTATCTCGCTACCAATGCTGATGACGCTGGTCTTCTTTGATGATGGCCGTGGGCGTTGGAGTTGGATCTTGTGGGCCGTTGCGGTGATGATCAAAGTCCACGCGATTATTCTGGCTCCCCTGCTCTATGTCCTGACTCTGCGCCGCTATGGCCCGCGTGGCCTGCTTGAGGGGGCCGCACTTGCGAGCGGGGTGATTGCGCTCTTCTGTCTACCCTTTGTGCTCGCTGGCGAAGGGCCGGGGCTGTATCAGGCGATTGCCGGTTCGGTGGGCCGCTTTCCGCTCGCAACCCACCGTGCCTATAACCTCTGGTGGATCGTGGTTGATGGCCAGAATGTCCTCGATCTAGTGCAGGTAGCTGGGCTGACGTATCGTAGCATCGGGTTTATCTTGATCGGCCTCGTGACGGCGCTGGCATGTCTGGCGCTTCTGCGCCAACCAGGGCGGGCTTCGCGGGCGGCAGTGGCGGCAATGCTGGCCCTGGCCTTCTTTACCCTGCCGACCCAGATCCACGAACGTTACTCGTTCTTTGCGATGCCGCTCTTGTTGCTCTGCGCTGCCACCGATCTGCGCGCCTTGATACCCTTTGCGCTCATTACACTGACTGCGACGATCAATCTCTTTGGCGCTATTCCGGCCTTCTCGCCGCCCCTCGCCCAATGGATTGTCACGACTGGACTTACGACGTTTGCGGCATGGCTTAATCTGGCTACGCTGTTCGGTCTGCTGATCTTTATGTGGTTGGATCGGCGTGAAGCGCCTGACACCACCTCCTCTTCTTCTGCATGACCACCGAAATACCCGATAGTACACATCTGCTGGAACAGGGACGAGCCGCGATCCAGGCAGGTGACCGTGCCCGCGCACGGGCGTTGCTGATGGCGGCGGTACGGGCCAATCCGCAGAGTGCTGCCGCATGGTTGTGGCTCTCTGGGGTGTTGGATACTCCCGCGCAGCAGCGTGAGTGTCTGCAACGCGCACTGGCACTGGAGCCGGATAATCTGCTGGCGCAACGTGGTTTGGCCGCGCTACAGCGGGCAGAAGAAGTTGCCCCGCCTTTGCCCGCGACCAGACCTGGGAGCGAGGGCGTCTCGCCCTCGACTGTCACAACACGGGCGGAACGTCCACCTCCGCAACCCGATTGGGTGCAGGGACAAGCACAACCACAGGGTTATGTGCCGCTGCCCACCCCGGCGATCTCGCTCTTGCTCCTCATTCTGGGTGGCACCGGCATGGTGCTGACGTGGGCCGCGCTGCGCCGGATTGGTGCCGAGATTGCGCGCTGGGCGATTCTCGCGCTGGCTCTGGTTGCCGGGCCAGTCTTGGCGCTGGTTGGTCTATTATTTTTCGGCGTGCTGTTGCGCATGGCCGGTCGCTCCCTGGGCGGCCAGGGCAATAGCAGCCGGGTTCAGGCCGGTTTGGCGCTGGCCGCAGCGCCCCAGGTGGCGAGCCTGATCCTCTGGCTTATGCAGTTGATCCTCATTCCGGTGGCCAGTTTTGGAGGAGGAACTGCCCCGCGCATACAGATCGTGGCCGCTCTGGTGTGTGGGGTTCTGCATGTCTTTTTTGCCCTTGCCAGTGGGTATTTCGCGGTGGCCGGGGTGGCCTCGGCCCACCGCATCACCATGGCGCGTGCGGCGGCGACATGGCTGCTGGCGGTGGTCTTTGTTGTCACTACGCTGGCGACGATCTTTGTCAGTTCGGCAACCCTGATTGCGTTGCGTGGGGGGTAATTCTACTATGTGGTCACAAGAGACGTATCTGCGCACCTACCATTTCGCGGCGCGTGCCCACCAGGGCCAGATCTACCCCGGTACCCAGATCGCCTACATCATGCATCTCAGCTTTGTGAGTATGGAGGTGATCGCCGCGCTGCACGCCGAACCCCACCACACTGGCGATCTGGCCGTGCAGTGCGCTCTACTCCATGATGTGATCGAGGATACCCCGCTGGGCTATGCCGAGATCGCCGCTACCTTCGGCCCGGCGGTGGCGGATGGCGTCCTGGCGCTCACCAAGGATGCCACGCTGCCCGCCGCTGAGCAGATGGCCGATAGCCTACGCCGCATCCTTATGCAACCGCGTGCGGTCTGGCTGGTCAAACTGGCCGACCGCATCAGCAATCTACAAACGCCGCCCGCCCACTGGACGCCAGAGAAGGTGCTGCGTTACCGTGATGAGGCCGAAACGATCTCCACGGCCTTGGCGGCGGCCAGCCCCTTTTTGGCGCAGCGTCTGCGGGCCAAGATTGATGGTTATGGACAGAAATGATGAATCACCTACGCAGTTTGAACCCCGAACAACGCGCTGCCGTGCTGGCCCCGGTTGGCCCGGTGCTGGTGCGGGCGGGTGCGGGCAGTGGCAAAACACGGGTGCTGACGTTGCGCATCGCCCATCTGATCAGCATTGGGGCCAAGCCGAGCCAGATCCTGGCCCTCACCTTCACCAACAAGGCGGCCCGCGAGATGCGCGAACGCCTGCGCAAACAGCTTGGGGCGGGTGCGCGTGGCTTGGTGGCGGGCACCTTCCACGCCACCTGTGTGCGCGTGCTACGCGAGATGATCGCCGGGCGGGTGGGGACGTATACGGCGGATTTCAGCATCTACGCCGGGGATGAGCAATTGCAACTGGCAGCAGCGGCGCTCGATGCAGCCACCGAGCGCCCCCCGATGTTGCTGGAGCCAGAGGAGGTGCTGCGGCGCATCTCGCGCGCCAAGAGCCGCCTGCTCACGCCGCGCCTCATGGCGCGCTTCGCGCCCGATCCGGTGGATCGCTTCGTGGCCGGTTGCTACCGCCGCTATCAGCGCGCCCTCGAACAGGCCAACGCGCTCGATTTTGATGATCTGATCCTCGTTACCCATCGTCTACTGACCGAGCATCACGATCTGTTGGAGAGCCTGCAAACCCGCTGGCAGCATGTCTTGGTGGACGAGTACCAGGATACCGATCCCAGCCAGCACGCGCTGATTGAACTGCTCACCCGCCCGACGCATGGCCGCCCGCGCTCGCTCTTTGTGGTCGGCGATGGCATGCAGAGCATCTACGGCTTCCGCAACGCCGATCACAGCATCATCAACCGCTTTGCCGACGATTTCCCCGACGCGCAGGTGATCGAGCTAGACACCAACTACCGTTCGCGCCAGCCCATCCTCGATGCCGCCTACGCGGTGATCCGCCACAGCCGCACCGTGGCCCCGATGGCGCTGCGGGCAGCCGGCGGCGGCGTGGCGGCGGAGCGCTGCCTGCTCATCCACGAGTCCAAGAACGGGCGCGAAGAGGCCGAACAGATCGCCCGCAGCATCAACGAACTCCAGGGGCAGGGGCGACACCTGCGCGAGATGGCCATTCTCTACCGCACCCGCCACATGAGCCGGACTATCGAGGCTGCGCTGCGCCATGCCCACATCCCCTACAACGTGCGTGGCGGAGTTGGCTTCTATGATCGCGCCGTCGTGCGTGATGCGCTGGCCTACCTACGGGCCATCGCCAACCCCGCCGACAACCTCAGCCTCGTGCGGATCGCCAACGTCCCGGCGCGTGGCCTGGGGGGCCAGGCCATCGCCAATCTCTCGGCCTTTGCCGCCCAGAACGCGATCTCGCTCTCGGTTGCCCTCGCTCAGCCCGCCGCCCAACAGCACCTCTCACCCAAGGCGGCGGAGGGAGCGCGGCGCTTAGCCAACCTCTTGGCGCGCTGGCAGCGCATGGCGGCGGGCACCGCCTCCCCCGACCACCTGCTCGCCGACGTGTTGGAGCAGAGTGGCTATATGGCCGCGCTAGAGAATCGGGTCAGCCCCGAAGATCTGCCCGATGCACGCGGGCATCTGCAAGAGTTGATGCATGCCGCCGAGGAGCATGACAGCCTCTCCAGCATGCTGCAAGAGATCGCCCTGCTCACCAGCGCCGACGAGAAGGAGGACGAGCGCGATCAAGTCCAACTGCTCACCATCCATGCCGCCAAAGGGCTAGAATGGGCGTTTGTCTTTGTGACCGGGCTTGAGGAGGGCACCTTACCGCACGAGCGCAGCATTGCCACCCTCGAAGGCATCGAAGAGGAACGGCGGCTCTGCTATGTAGCCCTCACCCGCGCCGCCGAGCGCCTCTACCTCTCCTGGACACCCGGCCGCAACCGGGGCCAGATCCTCAAGCCCTCGCGCTTCCTGGATGAGATCCTGGCCTATGGGCGTGAACGAGTTGGTCGTTAATTTGGGGCTATTAGTTACATAGACGTGAATACGGAGGTGTGGTGATGCGCAAATCAACATGGACTCTCTGGGTTGGATTGTTGATCGCTACGATTCTCGCTGGCTGTGGAGGCGGGCAAGCGAATCTTCCCAATTCATCCCAGATCGGTGCAGGGGCTACGACACTTCCCATCGAGCGACCGGAGAATCTGGTCGGTACACCAGAACGCCCAGAGCGTTCGACGATCCCCAACCCGCCTGATCACCCCACGATCACCATTCAGGTACCCGATCTCTCTCAGGTCACCCCGGTGATACGACCTGAAATGCCCAACATCACCCCTCCTATCTCCCAGCCGGTTCAGGCTACACCACCCATTCCCAACAACCTACCAGCGATTACGCCCCAACGGCCACCAATGGGTTCTGGACAAATCAGTGGTGGTATGGGCGAGGGGGTAACGTTCACGGCAACCGAGGCACAACTGAATCAGGCGCTCACCATGTCCATAAACGCGGCATCTGAATCCCCAATTCAGGCGATCAGTCTCGATCTCCGCTCGAACGTGGTGGGGGTGAGTGCGACCGTTCTAGTCGAAGGCCAGAGCATCTCAACCCAGGTGGGGCTTGCTCCAGTTGTTGAAGCATGCGCTCTGAGTTTCAGTGTCGTTGAGGAACCCGCTCAGCCAGACGCGATTCCCGCTCCAGTGTGGAATGCTCTCGTAGACCAAATCGTAATCGCCGTAGAATCTGCGATGGTCATACCAGAGAAGGCATGCATTCAGGCGGTGAGTGTTACCGAAGGGCAGATCAGCATCACCGTTGGGAAGCGTTAGTTAATTGGGTGACTGGTAGTTACGCGGGCTACGTCAAAATCGTAGCAACACTGATGCTCTTTGCCGTAGCCCGCTACTTTACCCATTCGGATTGGTAATCGCAAACAACAACTCAGCCTCACATGCCAACTGGCCTTCAACCGTTGCTTTGGCGGAGGCTTTGCCCACCCCACGCCGGAACTTCTCCATCGTCACCTCTAAACGCAAGACATCGCCGGGGCGCACGACACGCTTAAACCGTGCCCCATCAACCCCGGCAAAGAGCACCAACTTCCCGGCGTGCTCCGGCAGACTCAGCGCCGCCACCGCGCCGGTTTGTGCCAGCGCCTCCAAGATCAACACCCCTGGCATAATCGGGTTGCCCGGAAAATGGCCAGTAAACTGCGGCTCATTCGCACTCACCAACTTCTCGCCCACCGCCCGCTGGCCCGGCTCCAACTCCAGAATACGATCCACCAGCAGAAATGGGTAGCGGTGGGGGATGATGGCCATAATCTCTTGAGTAGTTAACATAATTGCTCCATAGAAAATAGGAAGGAAAGACGGACTATCTTAACATAGCCTGGTTATTGCGAACCATGCCCTGCTGTCAGCAGAGGCGTGTGCTATACTGCTCCGTGGGAGATCTATATTGATTGGACCGCGCATTCTGCAAGATATAAGCTTTACGGAGGTAGTATGACTCTTGAGAAGCCTTTTTATACTACCGACTTTGGAGCAGCCTATCTCGGTGACTCCTTGCACCTATTGGATCTATTAGAACCTGAAACAATTGATCTTGTTATTACCTCTCCGCCATTTGCCCTGCAACGTGAGAAAAGTTATGGTAATGTAGACCAATCTGTATATGTTGATTGGTTATTTGCATTTTGCGAGAAAGTACATCGTGTTCTTGCCCCTCACGGTAGTTTTGTGATAGATCTTGGTGGTGCTTATCAAAAAGGAAGGCCAGTTAGATCTTTATATAATTATCGCATCCTTATTCGCTTATGTGATGAATTAAATTTTCGATTGGCAGAAGAGTTTTTTTGGTATAATCCGGCAAAACTTCCTTCACCTATCGAATGGGTGAATAAGCGGAAGTTACGAGCAAAAGACTCTGTTAATACCGTTTGGTGGCTATCAAAAGAAGATTTTCCAAAGGCTGATATAACTCGTGTACTTGTGCCTTACTCTGATCGAATGAAGAAACTACACAAAGACCCTGATGCATATTATACACCCAAGTTACGCCCATCAGGTCATGATATTGGAAAGGGTTTCGCTACTGATAATGGTGGTGCTATTCCTTCTAATTTGCTCCAGATATCTAATACAGAAAGCAACTCGCATTATATACAGTTATGCAAAGCAGTTGGTGTTCCGGCTCATCCAGCCCGATTTCCGCAGAAGCTACCTGCATTTTTTATTAAATTTTTAACTAATCCAGGAGATGTGGTTGTTGATATTTTTGCTGGCTCAAATACAACAGGAGCTGCAGCCGAGGAATTGGGGCGTAGGTGGATTGCGTTTGAGCAGGATAAGCCGTATCTTGCTGCATCTGCATTTCGATTTATTAATAAAGAACAACCTATAGATATGGTGCAGGCTATTTATCAAGACCTTTTAAGCTCGGTAGAAACTATAGACTTTCGCCGTACAACCCAACTAATGATGTTTGATGCGAGCGAGGATTATACCTCATCATCGTCCGGTGGGTAGACCTTTTCGCCTTTTCTAACCAGAGCCATAGGGATTTTCGGGTTATTAATTGGTTGATTATCTTTGTCAAGCCTCTTTTCCCATTTTTGAAAAATCTCTTCTAACTGGTAGGGGAGGACTTTATAGATCTCTCTTAACTCTACGCCCTCATAAATGGCAATATACCAGGCTTTAACTGCTCGGTATTTATTGATAATATCTTTTGTGAGGTGATGGTGAGTGGTTATTCCGGCATTCTTATTTAATGATCGATTGATAGTTTTGAGCTCGTATTCATTTCCCTCCGAGTCTACCGCATCATTTCCTTCGCGTCCAGGAGATATACGTAATCCTAGTAATATCAGAACTTGAAGAACTTTGCCACCATTATCTTGTAAAATATCATTGATGCCGTATTCATCTGCAAGCTGTTGCGCCTCACGTATACCTTTAAATGCATCACTGAGGCGCTCAATATCAGACTTACGCTGCTCTTGGACAGCGGGAACATCGTTTGCGGGTTCGGGCAGTGGTGACGTTATAGGTGATATACCAAGTGACTTTGTTAGATTCGCTTCACCTGCTAGATCTTCAATAAATGTTGAAACTGGCACTTCGAGTATGCGTGCAAGATCAAAAAGAACTTCAAAAGATGGCGACCTTTCAGCACGCTCTAGAAAACTGATATGCTCTGTTGTCTTTCCAATAAGTTCTGCTAACTTCTCTTGTGTTAGCCCCTTTTCTTGTCGTATTGTACGTAACCGCTGAGCAAACAACGAACGTGCTGCTTGGTAGTCTGTCACGGCTTAACTCCTGCCATAATACGTACTGAAAGTACGTATTTATACTATAGAAGAGTCAAGGAATGAAGTACACGTACTGAAAGTACGCCATCGAACATGTTGACTCTGCATATTCAGACTGATATAATTCCGCACGCCCTAACAATCCCGCAAGAGTGAGTCTAGAAAGGGGGTGGTCGTCGTCCCACGTCACTGATCTCTGGATTCACCGCTTATTGTGCGAGGAGACTCTATGAAAGCTCGTTCTTCATCAGGACCGAAGGCCATTGCTGGTGTGCTGCTGCTCATGCTGCTCATTCCAGTGCTCGCCGCCTGTGGTAGCACGCCTGCTGCCAGCCCGACCGCCGTCCCCGCCACTGCGGTTCCTGCGACCGCAGAGGCTACCACCGAGGCTACGCCTGAGGCTACCACCGAGGCTACACCTGAGGCTACCACGGAACCGACTCCCGTTGCCAACCAGGCAATCTACACCGAGGGCGATCTGCTGGCGGTTGCCGCCACTGAGTGTGGTAATGGTTACACCGGCCAGATCAAAGAGATCGTGGCGGTTGATGCCAGCACGGTCAAGTTTGTGCTCTGCGCCCCCGATCCGGCCTTTCGTGCTAAGGCTGCCTTTACCCCCTTCTCGATCCTCCCCAGTGAGTATCTGGAATCCACTGGCGGCACCGGCGATCTGATCGAGAAGCCGATTGGTACCGGCCCCTACATGATTGATAGCTGGGTGCGTGGTGATAGCATCACCCTCAAGCGCTTCGATGGCTACTGGGGCGAACCGGCCAATACCGAGACGGTGGTCATCCGCTGGAGCTCCGAGGCCGCTCAGCGTCTGCTCGAACTTCAGTCCGGCACTGTGGACGGTATTGATAACCCGGCCCCTGATGCCTTTGAGGTTATTGCCAATGACACGAGCCTCCAGCTCAAGGAGCGCCCCGGCCTCAATGTCTTCTATGTGGGTATGAACAATGTCTACCCGCCCTTCGATAACGAGAAGGTGCGTCAGGCGCTCGCTATTGGTATTGATCGCCAGCGCATCGTGGATAACTTCTACCCGGCTGGCTCTGAGGTGGCAACCCACTTTACCCCCTGCGCCATCCCCAATGGTTGCGCCGGTGATGCGTGGCCAGAGTATGACCTAGAGGCCGCTAAGGCGCTGCTGGCTGAAGCTGGCTTCCCCGATGGCTTCGAGACCACCCTCCAGTACCGCGATGTCGTGCGTGGCTACCTGCCGGAGCCAGGCCGCGTCGCTGAAGACATCCAGGCTCAGTTGGCTGAACTGGGCATCAAGGTCACCATCCAGGTTGAGGAGTCGGGAACCTATCTCGACAAGGCCGATGCCGGTGAACTCAAGGGTCTCTACCTGCTCGGTTGGGGCGCTGACTTCCCCGACATGACCAACTTCCTCGATTACCACTTTGGAGCCGGATCGAGCAAGCAGTTTGGTGCCAAGTTTGATGATCTGACCGCTGCGCTCCAGCAGGGTGCCTCTCAGCCCACCGATGTTGAGCGCGAGCCGTTCTACGTCGAGGCCAACAACCTGCTCATCAAGCATGTGCCCATGGTTCCGATTGCCCACGGTGCCTCTGGCACGGCCTACAAGGCTGATGTCGCGGGTGCCCACTCCAGCCCGCTCACCAGCGAGTACTTCGCGGTCATGGCTCCTGGTGATCGTGACACCTTCGTCTGGTTGCAGAACGGCGAACCGGCTGGCCTCTACTGCGCCGATGAGACCGACGGTGAGGCGCTGCGCACCTGTGAGCAGATCACCGAGGCGCTGCTCTCCTACGAGATCGGTGGTACCGCAGTCAAGCCCGGTCTGGCCGAGAGCTGCGACCCCAACACCGATCTCACCGAGTGGACCTGCACGCTCCGCACGGGTGTCAAGTTCCACGATGGCTCCGACTTCGATGCGAACGATGTTGTGATGTCCTTCGCGGTTCAGTGGGACGCTGCGCATCCGCTGCACGTTGGGCGTGATGGTAGCTTCACCTACTTCTCGTCGCTCTGGGGCGGTTTCCTGAACGCTCCTGCCGAGTAGTTTCGCCTGTATGGGGATGGTGGGGAGCTTGGCTTCCCACCATCCAATTGCTGCCTATGTTGCGCTACACCCTCAACCGGATCATTATCGCCATTCCTGTCCTCTTCGGTGTCCTCACTGTGACCTTCTTCCTCATCCGGCTCATTCCCGGTGATCCCTGCACGGCGCAGTTGGGTGAGAAGGCAACCGAAGTGATCTGTGCCAAGTTCAATGCTGATAAGGGCTTGGATAAGCCGATCATTGTGCAGTTCGGGGTCTATCTGCGCGATATTTTTCAAGGCGATCTGGGCAAATCCATCCGCCTCAATCGGCCTATCACCCAGTTGATCGCCGAACGCTTGCCCACCACGGTCGAGTTAGGCGTTGCCGCCCTGATCATCGCCATCTCGGTTGGTGTGCCGCTGGGCATTGTTGCCGCCCTCCGCCGTAACTCGTTGATTGATGTGCTGACCATGGTCGGCTCCAATATTGGCGTCTCGATGCCGATCTTCTGGTTGGGCTTGATGCTGGCCTATATCTTCGCCCTCGTGCTGAAAGATACGCCCTTCCAATTGCCCCCCTCTGGTCGCCTACCCTCCGGTGTCACCAACATCCCCTTCTACCAAGTCTGGGGCTGGGATGTTGATCTCAAGACCGGGTATGGCCAGTTGCTTCAGTTCTTTGGCAATCTCTATATTCCGAATAGCTTGATCACTATGCAGTGGGCCGCGTTCTGGGCTACGCTGCGCCACCTCATCCTGCCCGCCATGGCGCTGGCCACTATTCCCATGGCGATCATTGCGCGCATGACCCGCTCGGCCATGCTGGAGGTGCTCGGTCGTGATTATGTGCGTACCGCCCGCGCCAAGGGCTTGGCCGACCAGGTTGTGATTATGCGCCACGCTTTCCGCAATGCGCTCATGCCCGTCGTCACCATCGTTGGCCTGCAACTCGGTACCATCTTCGGTGGCGCAGTGCTGACCGAAACGATCTTTAACCTCGCTGGGGTGGGCCGAATTCTCTTTGATGCGATCACCACCCGCGATTACCCCATCATTCAGGGCTTTACGCTGGCGATTGCTTTTGGGTATGTGTTGGTGAACCTGCTGGTCGATCTCTCCTATGGCTGGCTCGATCCGCGCATCCGTTACTAGATAGGTTCGTTGCGTATGACCACCTCTGCCCCATCCATTCCCGCGATCTCTAAGGTGTCCGATGTTGAAGGCCCTTGGCGGCGGGCGTGGCGTCAGTTTCTCCGCCAGCGTTCAGCGATCATCGGTATGATCATGATCGGCCTCCTGGCCTTCACCGCCATCTTTGCACCGCTGATCGCGCCCTACGATCCGATTGGGGTCTTGCTCGGTAAAGAGGAAGGCATCAAGAAACGCTCCGGGCCATGTATTCACCTGCTCGGTTGCCCAACCGAACAACCCCAACATCTCATGGGGGTAGATGGCAACTTCCGCGACCTCTTCAGCCGCATTATCTACGGTGCGCGCCTCTCACTCTTGATCGGCTTTGTCACTGTGGCGATCTCGCTCAGTATTGGTACGTTCTTGGGCGCTCTGGCGGGCTATATTGGTGGTTGGTTCGATAATCTGGTGATGCGTATTCTCGATGTTGTCCTCGCGTTCCCCTTCCTCCTGTTAGCGATTGCGATTGTGAGTGTCCTTGGCCCTGGCCTCATGAATGCGATGTTGGGTATCGCGATTGTGAGTGTCCCCGCCTATGCGCGTGTCATCCGTGCCAGCGTGCTCTCTGCCCGTGAGGAGGACTATGTTCTCGCGGCGCGTACCATCGGAGCCACCCCAGCCAAGATCCTCTTTGGCCACATTATGCCCAATGCCATCTCCCCACTCATCGTGCAGGCAACCCTGGGGATTGGTACTGCCATTCTGGAGGTGGCCGCGCTCTCCTTCCTGGGCCTCGGTGCCCAGCCCCCTACCCCGGAATGGGGTTCGATGCTCTCCGCTGAACGTAACCAGGTCTTTACCGCCCCGCACCTCGTCTTCTTCCCTGGTTTGGCGATCATGTTTACCGTGCTCGGTTTTAACCTGATCGGTGATGGGTTGCGCGACGCGCTCGATCCACGCCTCAAACGCTCGTGATGCGTTTGACAAAGCAAGAGCAGGATGCTATACTTTTTTATCGCTGCGCAGTGGCGCATAGTGTGTGTTCGTGTGCTACACCGGCCTACTCTAAGGCGTAGTCAACCACTACGACCAGACACAGGCCAGGTTATTATTTTGTCTGGATTATAAGATACCTGTCCCGGGCGTCTGACACAGGAGTTCTTGATGCCGACGATCAACCAGCTCGTTCGCAAGCCACGGAAGCCAGTCGTACGGAAGACGAAGGCTCCCGCACTGCGGTTCACGTACAACTCGCTGAAGGGGAAGCTGACCCGTGGTAAAGGGTCGCCGCAGAAGCGCGGCGTCTGCACCAAGGTCGCAACCGTTACCCCCAAGAAGCCGAATTCGGCCCTGCGCAAGATCGCGCGCGTCCGGCTCTCCAACGGCCTTGAGGTCACCGCGTACATTCCGGGTGAGGGCCACAACCTCCAGGAGCACTCGGTCGTGCTCATTCGCGGTGGTCGTGTGAAGGATCTCCCCGGCGTGCGCTACCACATCGTTCGCGGTACCCTCGACACCCAGGGCGTCAATGGGCGCAAGCAGGGTCGCTCGAAGTACGGCACCAAGAAGAACGCGCAGCCAGTCGGTAAGAAGCGCTAGTACGGCGAAGGGGTGGGTATATGGGCCACAGTTGCCCATACCCTGCCGCCAGTTGCCCGCAAAGGAAATGCTATGTCTCGCCGCAGCAATACGGTTAAGCGCACTATTCTGCCCGATGCTCGCTACGAGAGCCTGTTGGTGCAGAAGTTCATCAACAAGGTGATGGAGCGCGGGAAGAAGAGTACCGCTGAGCACATCGTCTATAACGCGATGGATATTGCCGCTGATCGCCTCAAGAAGTCCCCCTTGGAGGTCTTTGAACAGGCGCTGCGCAATGCCAGCCCCTCGATTGAGGTCAAGCCCAAGCGCGTTGGTGGGGCGACCTACCAAGTGCCGATTGAGGTCAAGAGTGAGCGCCGCTATGCCTTGGCGATGCGCTGGCTCCTCATCTCGGCGCGCGCCCGCAGTGGCCGCCCAATGGCCGAGCGCCTCGCTACGGAGATCATGGATGCCTATAACAACACGGGCAGCACGATCAAGCGCCGCGAGGACGTCCACAAGATGGCTGAGGCCAATCGTGCCTTTGCTCACTACGGTCGTCTCTAGTTCAGCAGTGACGCGCCACCCTTGGGGTGGCGCAACCCAATACCAAGTTGACACGGTTGCGTTGTAACGCACCTCGTGTCACACCTTCCAGTAGGAGTAAGTGACAGGTATGCCACGCCAGATAGAGCTTGAAAAGATCCGCAATATCGGCATCATCGCCCACATCGACGCGGGCAAGACCACGACGACAGAGCGCATCCTGTTCTACACCGGACGCACCTATAAGATCGGCGAGGTTCACGAAGGCACCGCGACGATGGACTGGATGCCGCAGGAGCAGGAGCGCGGCATTACCATCACCTCCGCTGCGACGACTGCCGCCTGGCGCTTTGCTGATATTGATTATCGCGTCAATATTATTGACACCCCCGGCCACGTGGACTTTACCGTTGAGGTTGAGCGCTCGTTGCGCGTCCTCGATGGTGGCGTGGTGGTCTTTGATGGTGTCGCCGGTGTTGAACCCCAGTCGGAGACGGTTTGGCGTCAGGCTGATAAGTATAGCGTCCCGCGTATCTGCTTCGTCAACAAGATGGATCGCATCGGGGCCAACTTTGATCGCTGCGTCAGCATGATTGTTGATCGCCTCGGTGCAAAGCCGGCGGTCATCCAGTTGCCTATCGGTGCTGAAGATCGCTTCTTGGGTGTGATTGACCTCTTCTCGATGGAGGCAACGTTCTACCACGACGATCTCGGTAAGGATATGCGCCAGGGCCCTATTCCTGACGATATGCTCGCACTCGCCCAAAAGTCGCGTGCTGAGTTGATCGAGATGATTGCTGAGACCGATGATGAGTTGACTCTGCTCTACCTTGAGGGTGAGGAACTTGGCGTCGAAGAACTCAAGCGCGGTTTGCGTAAGGCGACCATCGAGGGGCGTCTGGTTCCGGTGCTCTGTGGGGCCGCTCTCAAGAATAAGGGTGTCCAGAAGTTGCTCGATGCGGTCGTTGAGTATCTGCCCTCGCCGCTGGATCGCCCGGCCCTCCAGGGTACCCAGCCCGGCCATGTGCTCGGTGATGAGGGCGCTGAGGTGCTGACCCGCGTCGCCAGTGATGACTCGCCCTTCACTGGTCTCGTCTTCAAGATTGTCGCCGATCCCTATGTCGGCAAGTTGGCCTACTTCCGCGTCTACGCCGGGAAGATCGAGAAGGGCAACTACGTCCTCAACTCGACCCGCAACCAGCGTGAGCGCCTTGGTCGTATCCTCCAGATGCACGCCAACCACCGCGAGGATATTGAGTCGGTCTACGCGGGCGATATCGCCGCCATGGTCGGCCCTAAGCAGAGCTTTACCGGCGATACGATCTGCGATCCCGATCACCCGATTGTGCTTGAGAGCATCCGCTTCCCTGAGCCAGTGGTCGAGTTGGCGATTGAACCCAAGACCAAGTCTGATCAGGATAAGATGGCCATCGCTCTCAATCGTCTGAGCGAGGAAGATCCCACCTTCCGCGTCTATACCGATCAGGAGACCGGCCAGACGATCATCAAGGGTATGGGTGAGTTGCACCTTGAGGTTATCGTTGACCGTATGCGCCGCGAGTATAAGGTTGAGGCCAACCAGGGTAAGCCACAGGTCTCCTACCGTGAAACCATTACCCAGGCTGCTGATATCGAGACCCGCTTCGTGCGCCAGACCGGCGGTAAGGGCCAGTTTGCTCACGTCAAGATCAAGTTTGAGCCGCAGACCCCAGGGGCCGGGTTCGAGTTTGTGAATGGGATTGTGGGTGGCTCCATTCCGCGTGAGTATATCGGGCCAGTCGAACAGGGTCTGCGTGAAGCCATGCAGACGGGTGTGATGGCCGGGTATCCGGTGGTTGATATCAAGGCAACGCTCTACGATGGCTCCTTCCACGAGGTGGACTCGTCCGAAATGGCGTTTAAGATCGCTGCTTCGATGTCTCTCAAGGACGGTGTCCGTAAGGGTCGCCCGCAGTTGCTGGAGCCGATTATGAAGGTTGAGACCACCACCCCTGAGGATTTCCTTGGGACGGTGTTGGGCGATCTCAACTCGCGCCGTGGCCGCGTCGAGGGCATGGAGGCGCGTGCCAATGCCCAGATCGTCAAGGCGTTTGTGCCCCTAGCGACGATGTTTGGCTATACCACCGACCTGCGCTCGGCCACCCAGGGCCGCGCAACCTCTTCGATGGAGTTCGATCATTACGAAGGGTTGCCCGATCATCTGGCCAAGGAGATTATTGAGAAGCGGAGCAGTAATTAGTTTGAACGCGGAGGGATGGTGCCGCTCGGTGGCATCGTCCCTCTTGGTGTGAAGAATGGCAGAACTGAACCTGTTGGCGCCTCCACCTTGGCAAGAGTACGAGTTGATTGATTCGGGTAATGGCGCTAAACTTGAACGGTTCGGCCAGTACACCTTGGTACGACCCGAAACCCAGGCGATCTGGTCGCCTAACCTGTCGGAGCGTGAGTGGCAACGCGCCGATGTTGTCTTCGAGAAACTGCGCGGTGAGGACGGGGTTGGGCTTTGGCACCAACGTCGCCCAATTCCTGAACAGTGGCTCCTGCACCATGACAATCTGGCGTTCTGGGCTAGGCTAACTCCCTATCGCCACACGGGGGTCTTTCCAGAACATAGCGCCCATTGGGCCTGGATGCGTCGCCAGTTAGCTACACGCCGCCAGCCACGTGTCCTTGTCCTGTTTGGCTACACCGGCCTGAGTAGCCTCGAAGCTACTCGTGTTGGTGCCCAGGTCGTCCATGTTGATGCCTCCAAGCCCGCTCTGCGTTGGGCGCAGGAGAACCAGCAGGCATCGGAACTCTCCGACCGCCCGCTGCGCTGGTTACTTGATGATGTCGGGAAGTTTGTTGCCCGTGAGATCCGTCGCGACCGTCGCTATGATCTCATCTTGATGGATCCGCCCATCTTTGGGCGTGGCCCAAATGGTGAACTCTGGCGGCTCAATGAACAACTTCCCGCTTTGGTTCGTGAGTGCGTGAAACTGCTCAGTGATACCCCTCTTGGCATCCTGATTAGTGCCTACGCCACTAATATCTCGGCTCTGACTCTTCAGAACGTCCTAGATGCGGCGCTGACCCATCTGCAAGGGACGACAAGCGCGGGGGAACTGGTTCTGCGCGAAAGCGCTTCCAACCGCCTGTTGCCTGCCGCAATCTACGCTTGCTGGTCAAGCGGGGGGCATCCCCATCAAGCGCAGCAGCACGCTGCACCATAGCTCATTCTTTAGTATACGAGGTTGACAAAACATGGCGAAGCAGAAGTTCGAGCGCACCAAGCCGCATATTAACGTCGGCACGATTGGCCACGTGGACCACGGCAAGAC
>NZ_RYFD01000090.1 GCF_004138135.1 Candidatus Oscillochloris fontis | reverse complement strand
CCCGTTGCGGGCGTTCAAGGTGAGCGGGTGGGTAGTGCTATGTCGCAAAAAGACCTGGAAACTTAATTTACGGACTATTCACACTTGGGATAAAAGAAATCTCGTATTGACGCAAAGGCGCAAGGACGCAAAGGTTTTGTTGCAGGCTTTGCGCCTCTGCGTCTTTGCGTCAAAAACTGGAAGCTAGGAGAAGTGTGAACAGTTACTTTTTCTGTGAACATTCCGTCATGGATCAATCAATTGGTGTATCGCACGATACGAACATAGCATAGCAATCGGTCTACATATTCGCAAGCGCCCTAGACTAGACACCCTATCCAGATTGACGGTACTTCGCTGTGCATGCTAGGATGCCTGCGACAAGACGTTATTGAGCCACGTTCAAGTATAAACCATGTGGAAACAGATCTTCACCCTACTTCTCTTTATTGCGCTCTTGCTCCCCGCTAGGCCGATCAATGCCCAAACAGGTAGCGGCTTTTTGGGCTTGCCCTGGCCAGCGGGTATGCGTGTCATCCACCTTGCCTACTTCGATCATGTCTACCCGACCGTAGATAGCGGCGATGATGGCAACAGCTTTGTCGTCACCTACCTCAACCATGGCAATGTCCAGTATAACGGCCACGATGGTCATGACTATGTCTTTCCCGATCAAATGGTCGGGACGCCCATTTTGGCTGCTGCGTCTGGGGTTGCCTATGCACGTACTCAGCGCGGGAATGGGGTGGTGATCCTGCATCCCAACGGCTACGAGACGATCTACTGGCACCTTGATGATTTTGGCCCGCAGTTTGCTGGTTTGATCGACTCGGGGCAAAGTGTGGCGGTGCAAGCTGGCGAGGTGATCGGCTACAGCGGAAGCAGTGGCTTTGTGCGCGGCACGCCCCACTTGCACTTTGAAGTCCGACTGCATGGCAAACAGGTTGACCCGTATGGCTGGTACGGCCCTGGCCCCGATCCATGTGCGGAATACGCAGGCTGTTTGGCCAGTACGTGGCTCTGGCATGACGAGCTACGCGGCAGTTACGACTTCACCCCACCCGATGCGGTCGCAGTACCGCAACCCGACACCAGCCCGCCGATTGCGCTGCTCAGCCTCAACCCGCCTGCTGATCTGCTCTTCGCGGCTGATTTTGATCGCCACCCACTCCAGACGGTGGGTGCGGGCTTTCCCGCGATCATCGGCGAGTTGAGCTACCAACCCGCAGTGCAGGGCGAGGCGCTGGTCATCAACCATGCCGAGCTAACCTACCCAACCAGCGCCAACCTGAATCCTGAGGTTGGAACACTCAGCCTCTGGGTCGAGATCCCCGCCGAGTACCCCGCGAATCGGATTGAGCGCCACTACCTGATTGCTGCCAGCGCCAACCCCAGTAGTGCGCCGGTCTATCCGGGAACTATGGCGTTGCGGCGCGACCTGCTCGGCCCTGAAGGTAGCCCGCGTTGGACCTTCTGGACGGTGGGGGCGGATGTGGCGACTAGCCACGAGTTGGCCGTACCGGACACGCTGGCACCGGGCTGGCACCATGTTGCGATCAGTTGGGAGGCGCGCACGGGAACGAAGCGGCTCGTGATTGACGGGGTGGTGGTGGCTCAGGCGGCTGGGGTGGCGTTACCCAGCGATGTTGGCCCGGTACTCCATGTGGGCCGCTTCAGCTACGGTGGGGCGGGGGCGGGGGTGCGCATTGATGGGCTACGCATCTACCAGCGTGCTCTGAGTAGCAGTGAGATCGCGGCGTTGGCAGCCGGAACGGAGGAGAGCCTGAGCGCGACATGGACGAATCGCCCGCGTATTCGGCTGGACACCAACGCAATAGATGAAGCGGGCGGGATCGTGGCGGTGCAGATCGGGGTGAATGGTATTTTTGCTGAACCACAAGCCTACCACGATGCCTACTATGTCCGCCTCCCTCCAGAAGAGGGTGCGCACACGATTGAAGTGCGCTACACCGACCGCGCTGGGAACACGACCAGCATCAGCCAAACGATCCATCTCGATCTGCCCCCGCTGCTCAACCTGAACCTTGAACCGACCGGGCCATTAGGGACGACCGTGAGCATTCTGGTCGAGGATGGCGGGACGGGCGGATTGATGATGCAAGTGACCCAGCAAGAGAACTTCTGGGAAGTCCCCTGGCAACCGCTGCGCGAGCGCTTCTTCTGGGCCTGGAACCCGGAGTTGCCGCAGCAGTTGCGGGTACGAGTACGTGATATGGGCGGGAATATCTCGACGCCGGGGGTGGGGTTTGTGGTACAGGATCGAATCTATCTGCCGCTCGTCGTGAGGTGATCTGTTTTGTTGATACGGTGTTGATGGCGAAGCCATCAACACCGTATCAACAAGCATCTTGCCGTCTCTACTCTAAATATGCATGGAGGCGCTGGCCGACTTGGGGTTGGCGCAGGCGGCGCATCGCCTCGGCCTCGATCTGGCGGGTGCGCTCGCGGGTAATCCCGAAGGCGACCCCCACCTCCTCCAAGGTGCGCCGCTGGCCATCAAAGAGGCCATAGCGCAATTGCAGAATTTTACGTTCGCGATCCGGCAGGTTATTCAGCGCCGCGTAGAGTTCCTGGTGGAACATCTTCTGGGTGGCGATCTCCATCGGTGTTTCGAGACTCTCATCGGCCAACACCTCACCCACACGACCCTCTTGCTCGTTGTTGAGTGGCTGCTCTAGCGAGACGGGCTGGATCGAGGCTTGCAGCAGGCGCTTCACTTTGCGCAGGCTGAGACCCATGGTGTGGGCAATTTCCTGCGCGGTTGGTTCACGCTCAAGCTGCTGCTCCAACGTGTAGATCGCCCGCCGCATATGCACCAGCGATTCACTTAGGTGGACGGGCAGGCGGATGACCCGGCTCTGCTCGGCAATCGAGCGGCTGACCGCTTGCCGAATCCACCAGGTTGCATAGGTACTGAAGCGGTTGCCCATGGTATGATCAAACTTCTCAACTGCCCGCATGAGGCCGATATTGCCCTCCTGCACCAGATCCATAAAGGCCATCGGGCTGTTGATATACTTCTTGGCCACACTGACGACCAAGCGCAGGTTGGCCTGAATGAGCCGACGGCGCGCCTCATGTCCACGGGCCACGGTCAGTTCTAGTTGTGCCCGCTCGCGTCTGTTAGTGTACTGCCCATCTTCGATCTGGCGCTGCGAATCCTTACCCGCACGGATCTGCATGGCCAGCGTATACTCCTCCTCTGCCGTTAGCAGCGCCACCTGACCAATCTCGTGCAGGTAGAGTTGGATTGAGTCCTCAACCGACTCCTGCTCCAGTTCATGATCTTCCTCGATATCAATATCAGCTACTAATAGATCTTCAGACTCCCAGCCATCGTGATCAGCATCCGAGTGAATCTCGGTGGTCGGTTCATGATCCGACAGTTCATCATGCGAGTTGGTGTGGCGGAATTTGTTCACGATGGCCTCCCTCTATCACCCAGCCCTATGAGGATCTACTTCTTCTGGTGGGTCTCATAACAGTGACTATACCTATTGCTGGTATGAACTTGGCGCTCACTATTGCCCATTCGTCGTATTGCAAAGGTTTTGACAGAGATATTTTCACCTTTTGCACAGGTTTTGTCAAGGGGTCAGATGACCAATTTTGCGCCGACTTTTTGGGTGAATCCATCCAAAAAGCTGGTTAAGCCTCATGTACGGGACGTGGTACAATACACGATACCTTTCGCCGGATCAGCCAAGAGATCGACCTATGAACAACGACGCTCATGATGGCCCACGCAACGCGGCCTCTCCCTTGGACACCCTGATTGGGTTGTTACCCAACCCATGCGCTCTGATCACCCATGAGGGGATCATTCGGGCGATCAACCCGGCATGGCGGGATGCCTTCTTCCATACGGGCATTGGCGAGAATATTATAGATACATGTGAACGTATGTTCCAATGGGAACATGCTGACAAAGACCATATCCATGGCGAGATTGTGGCACTGCTGGCGGGGAACACGGTGAGTTGCCACTTTGAGGATATGCTGGCCGAACCCCCTGAACGTTGGTTCGCCAATACCCTCGTAATTCACGAACATCTAGATGGTGAACTGCTATGGCAGGCCCATGATGTGAGTTCGTGGCGCATCGCCGAACTCGAAACCTCACGCATCTGGCACCAGATCCGCGATGCCTTGGAGAGCATCTCCGATGGCTTTGCGATCTACGATCCGAATGATCGGCTGGTCTTCTTCAACCAGCACTACCGCAATCTGTATGGCCGCAGTAAAGAGTTTTTTGTGGTTGGCACGACGTTTGAAGAGATCGTGCGTGGAGGGATACAGCGGGGCCAGTATCCTGATGCGGTGGGGCGCGAGGAGGCGTGGATCACGGAGCGGGTACGCCAACACCAGGAGTGCCAGACCGTTGAACTACGGCTCTCGGATGGAGTCTGGCTGCGTTCAATGGACAAGCGCACCAGTGATGGGGGCATTGTCTGTATTCGTACTGACATCACCTTGCTCAAACAGAGCGAGGCGCTACTTGAGCAGAGCGAGCAGCAGGCGGAGGTGATCCGCATCCAATCCTCGCTGCTTGCTGAACTCTCGACGCCACTCTTGCGCATCAGCGAGCGGGTAGTGGTGATGCCGCTGATTGGCTCGCTCGATAGTTCCCGTGCCTCGCTAGTTGTCGATTCACTGTTGCAGACCATTGAGGATCAGCGGGTTGAAGTAGCGATCCTGGATATTACGGGCGTACCTGTGGTAGATACTCAGATTGCCAATGTGCTGATCCAGTGCGCACGCGCAGTGAAGTTGTTGGGGGCAGCCACCGTGCTGACCGGGATTCGCCCCGATGTCGCCCAGACGATGGTGGCGTTGGGGATCGACCTGGAGGGTATCGTGACACGCGCTGACCTCATGGGGGGGATTGCCTACGCATTGCGCAGGAAGGGGTAGAGGCGCAATATCTTGCGCCTCTACGACGCAATATTACGACGCAATATTACGACGCAATATTACGACGCAATATTACGACGCAATATTACGACGCAATATTACGACGCAATA
>NZ_RYFD01000048.1 GCF_004138135.1 Candidatus Oscillochloris fontis | reverse complement strand
CGCTGCGGTTACGGCGTATTGGGCGAATCAGCCTGCCCCACAATTACTGCCTGCTGGGGGGGCGTGAACGGATACGTTGGCACTCGTCCTCACCCTGGGCCTCTTGGTCACCATGGTCGGCCAGGTCTTTGCCGCTGCCTCGGAGGGCTATGTTCAGGTTCCGCTCACCAATGGCGATCTCGAAACAGGCGATGAGACGGGTTGGAGCTTTGATGAATCGATTGACCAGATGCAGGGCCAGTCTTGGGCGGAAGGCCCGAATGCCCTAGGTATGCCAGCCGATTCTGATCCCACGATTGATGATGAGGACGAAGGCTATGAGTGTGGTGCCTGGATCGAGGATGTTGAGGATTATGAAGAAGGGGTCTTTGAAGGCACCTCTAGTCTTGGGTTAGGTGTGGGTGCAGATGTCACTGCTTATGGTACCACACACTGTGCCAGTGCTGCATTTGCCTTTGAGGGCCAGGCGAGTGACATCCTGAAATTCAATTGGACCACATGGACCTATGACTATACCGATGTGATTGTGATTGTGCGCAATAAGAAGACTGGTGTTTCCCAGCGTATTCTGCACGCGCTCGTTCCAGAGGGTGATAATCTTATTTGGCACGGGATCCAGGGTGAGATCAATAGTGCGGTCTGCCCATCGGGCCTGTGCAAGCTCGAATTCATCATCTTCAATGGGGCCTACAACCCGTCTAATAAATCAGCGGGTATATGGGCTGAAACCTACCTCGACAACCTGACCCTGTGGCGCAAGCCCGCTACCGAGAAGCCCGTCGTCAAGCCCGCCGATGTCCACGTGGTGATCGATCCCAGCCCGAACCACGGTGTGGTGGCCGGGGATGTGGTGACCTACACCGTCACCGTCTTCAACAATGGTCAGGGCGGTGCCAAGAATGCTACCGTCTACCTGCCGGTTGACCCCGCCGTGGCAACGGTACTCGATGCGACCTTCGATGACGATGACGCCTGGGTGAGTGAACTGTTCGAGGATGGCCTGAGCTTTGAGACTGGGCCGCTGGCGAGTAAGGATGGCACGGTCGTGGCTACCATCCGCCTCCTGGTCAAGGCCGATGCACCGCTGTGGACGCTGCTCACCGAGCGCGCCCTGGTCGAGTGGGACGACTGGGCGGATGACGGCGCGGCATGGAGCAACCAACCTATCGTGCAGGTGGCCCAGGCCGATGATGATCGTGAGACCTACAGCCTTGTCGTCGAGCCAGGGGTGGATGGTCACATCCTCTTCAGCAGCAGCATCTTCGCGCCGGATGAGCCGGTGGGGGTCTGGTACAACACCTCCGATGGTGAGGTTGTGGCTGGCCCGACCTACTACGCCGAGGAAGATGGCTCGCTGGCGGTAGACTTCAACAGCACCGACCTGCCCGCCGGAACCTACTCGATGGTCTTCTATGGCCATTGGACGGAGTTCACGGTGGTGGGGGCGTTTAGTAAGTAGGAACGAAGCATTGCCCAACCCGACCATGCGGGAGACCTCCAACCAATGATCGTAGGGGCGAAACATCGCCCCTACGGACATGGGGTATCCGGGCATGGCGGGGCATGGCGGGGGTCATGTAGGGGCGAAGCATCGCCGCGCACGGTGGTTGGGGTTCCTCCGACGCCATGGTGGGCGATGCTTCGCTCCTACGCGGAATCTGGGGGTATCCGGGGCATGGCGGGGGTCATGTAGGGGCGAAGCATCGCCGCGCACGGTGGTTGGGGTTCCCCCGGCGCCATGGTGGGCGATGCTTCGCCCCTACGCGGAATCTGGGGGTATCCGGGGCATGGCGAGGGTCATGTAGGGGCGAAGCATCGCCGCGCACGGTGGTTGGGGTTCCTCCGACGCCATGGTGGGCGAAACATCGCCCCTACGGACATGGGGATATCCGGGGCATGGCGGGGCATGGCGGGGGTCATGTAGGGGCGAAGCATCGCCGCGCACGGTGGTTGGGGTTCCCCCGACGCCATGGTGGGCGATGCTTCGCCCCTACGCGGAATCTGGGGGAACCCGGATCATCCCCGTTTTCCGATGCCCCGACGCCATGGTGGGCGAAGCATCGCCCCCGCGCGCTTTTATTCCCACGTCCGATCATCTACAAAGCGCTTGGCATCGGCGGCAATCTCGCCCACCGCCTCAACATTGCAGCGTAGTTTGAGCGCCTCTTGGAGTACACCAGCGATTTTGCTGCCCAACTCCGGCGCATCCACCTCCGCAGCGGGCACAAAGCGGCAGGTCAGTTCGTCGCGGTGATCGTGGCGCGTGATGACGATCTGGTAGGCGGCGAGGCCCGCTACCCCACGTAGTGCCTCGTCGGCGTGGCGCGGATGCACGAAGAGACCGCGCACCTTCACACTGTCGCCGCTGCGCCCCAGCCACCCCACTAGGCGCGGGGTGGGCAAGCTGGCCGCTGGCCCGTCAACCATGATCGCCGAGAGGTCGCCGACGCCGAGGCGCACCAGAATATAATCGCGGCGGAAGAGCGTCACCACGACCTCGCCGGTTTGGCCGGGGGCCACCGGTGCGCCCGTGTTGATGTCGCAGATCTGTACCAGCGCATCGTCGGGCAGGTGCCAACCGTGGCGCTCCGGGCCGTTAAATCCCAGGTTGCCGGTCTCGGCGGTGCCATAGCCGTCGTAGACCCGGATGCCGTACTCATCCTCGAAGAGGGTACGCAGCGAGGGCGGCAGCGGCTCGGCGGCCACAAACGCCTTATTGATCGGCCAGTTCTTGGGGTCGTGGCCCTGCTCCTTGGCCTTCTCCAGCAACGCCTTGAGGTAACTGGGTAACCCGGCATAGGCCGTCACTCCCAGCGCCGCCATGGCCTCGATCTGCTGCGCCTGGGCACCGATCCCACCCGGAATGACTGCACTCCCGGCAGCGCGGGCACCCTCCTCAAACATCACCCCAGCCGGGGTGAGGTGGTAGCCGAAGCAGTTGAGGACAATATCATCAGGGCCGAAGCCAGCGGCGCGGAAGGCTGGCCCCCAGCGCCACGAGTCGGGCTGATCGGGTTCGGGGTCATAGATTGGGCCGGGGGACTGGAAGATGTGGCGTAAGTGGCTGGCGGGGATGGTGAGCATCCCGCCCAAGTTGGGGCCTTGGGCCTGAATAGTGATCAGATCTTCTTTGCGCTGGATCGGCAAACGCGCCAGATCGGCCACCGCGTTGATGTCGGCGGGTGTTAGCCCTGCTGCCTCCATGCGGGCGCGGAAGGCAGGCGAGTGGGCGTAGCCATAGGCGACCACCTCGCGTACCGGCTGATCGAAGGCAGCGTAGTAGGTTTCAATATGCACAACATCCCCCTCAAAGATGATATTTTTTTGGGGTGGTGTTGGCGGCATAGCCGCCAACACCACCCCAAAAATCATGAAAGCCAGCGCTTGCGGCGCTTATAGTGCTTCACCTCGCGGTAGCTCTTGCGGCCACCGACCTCATTCATCCCCAGGTAGAACTCGCGCACATCGGCATTATCCTTCAGATCTGCCGGTGCGCCATCGAGCACGATGCGCCCATTTTCCATAATGTAGGCGTGATCTGCCGCTTCAAGCGCGAGGCGCGCATTCTGCTCCACCAACAGAATGGTGGTGCTATGCTCCTTGTTAATGCGCTTGATAATGCGGAAGATCTCCTCGACCATAAGAGGTGCGAGGCCCAATGAAGGCTCATCGAGCATAATCAGCTTGGGGTGCGCCATCAGGGCGCGCCCGATAGCCAACATCTGCTGTTCACCACCGCTGAGGAAACCCGCCTTCTGGGTACGCCGCTCACGCAGACGCGGGAAATAGTTAAAGACCATCTCCATATCATGGTAGAGGGTTAGCGCGGGATCTTTCTGGGTGTAAGCACCGGCTTGGAGATTCTCGGCAATTGTGAGATGCTCGAATACCCGTCGCCCCTCCATCACCTGGAAGATACCAGTCTTCACAATGGCGGGGGCATCTTTCTTATGGATGGGTTGGCCAAGGAAGCGAACCTCACCATCTGTGACGGCCCCATTCTCTGGTTTGAGCAGCCCAGAGATCGCCTTAAGCGTGGTACTCTTGCCGGCACCATTGGAGCCGAGCAATGCCACAATCTGGCCCTCTTTGACCTGGAGTGAGAGACCTTTGAGCACCAGCACTACGTCGTTATAGATAACTTCAATGTTGTTAAGTTCAAGCATTAGAGAATCTTCTTTCCTGAGGCGATGCTGAGGGGCAGTGAAGCTCCCCAGCATCAGACCCATACGGACATCTCTACTCAGCGGTCATGAAGTCGGTCAGACCTTCCCACTTGCCATCCTTGATCTGGAAGACGCGCAACGCCTTCGAGCCGGCATGGTCAGTTGCGGTGAAGGTGATCGGCTGAGTGACACCACCAGTGTCAAAGTCGGTCAGGCTCTCTAGGCTGGCCTTGATATTCTCGCCGGTCAGCTCCTTGCCATCGGCCACGGTCTTCTCGATACCAGCGACCAGGATCTCCATGGCCGTCCAGCCCTGGACAAAGTTGCTATCGGCACCGCCGAAGTCAATGCCCTTCTCCTTGGCATAGTTGAGGGCAACCTCAGCACCGGGGCCAGTCGGGTTGAAGGGGATGGTACCCACAACACCCTCAGCATCAGCACCGGCGAGCTTCACGAGCAACTCGTTGGCGCACCAGTTGAGACACACGAACTGCACATCCAGGCCCAGGCTGCGGGCATTCTTGATTGCCAGGGCGGCCGGGCTAGAGACATTCTGGATGAAGACGTAGTTGGCGCCAGAGTCCTTGATCTGGCTTAACTGCGGGGTGAGGTCGGTAGCACCACGCGGCGAGGGAACCTCTAGCGGGGTGGCCACGCCATTGGCCTCAGCGAACTCAGTGCCATCCGCCAGCGGCGAACGACCGAAGGGGCTATCGTTGATCAGATAGGCGAACTTGGGAGCCTCGGTGTTGCCCTTGGCCTTCCAGTCCTCTAGCGCCCACTTCATGGCGATGACCAACTGATCCGAGTAGGTGGGGGCGGTGAGGAAGTTGTAGGGAGTATTTGCCGGATCGGTCAACTCAGCCGAGTAGGAGGCCGAGATGAAGGGCATCTGATCATTGGTAACCTTTGGCCGCAGGGCTTCGGTGTCACCCGTGCCCCAGCCGGAGAAGGCGACCACACCCTCACCCACGAACTGGGTGTAGAGTTCCTCAGCCTTAGCGACATCGTAGGCATAGTCCTGGCTGAGCAGTTCAATTGGGCGGCCTGCAATACCACCATTGGCATTCTTCCACTCGATAAATGCCTTCTGGCCCTGCGAGTAGGGGGTACTCACGTCAGCCGTCGCGCCGGTCAGGTCGAAGATCGCCCCGATCCGGATCGGCTCGCCACTGGCTACCGGAGCGGTAGTCTCACCGCTTGCAGGTGCCGTCGTGGCACCCGCAGGAGCGGTCGTTGGGCCCGTTGCTGCCGGAGCCGCACCACCACACGCCGCGAGCAGCACCGATAGGGCTGCCGTCAAAGCACCTGGTCCAATCCAACGCTTGAGCATCGTTGCTTCCTCCACTTGGCACTGTCTGCCGTGCCTACGCCGGGGCGACACCAGTGCGCCCCTTCCGAATTCGCCACACCAGGAACGAAACGAAGGGAGGCCGACCCTCCCGGTCAATAACTAAATGGCCAGAGCCTGAAGTAGTCCTTCAGATTACGCCACATCTTAACGATGCCCTCCGGCTCAAAGATGAGGAAGAGGACAATCGCCAGACCGAAGGCTCCCTGTTGAATATAGGGCAGGTAGTTGGCGAAGGCGGGCATAAAGCCGCTCGCGGCGCGACTGACATTCGAGAGCAGCGCAGGCAGGATCGTCATAAACGCGGCACCATAGATCGAGCCAGAGACACTGCCTAGGCCGCCAATGATGATCATCGAGAGGTAGAGGATGCTCACATCAATCGTGAAGCGCTCCCAGGAGATGATCCCTCGATAGTGGGCCATCAGCGCACCCGCCAACCCGGCAATGAAGGACGAAGTGGCGAAGGCGAGCAGTTTATACTTGAAGAGATCAACCCCGATCACCTGCGCGGCAATGTCTTGGTCGCGGATAGCGACCATGGCGCGTCCGGCACGCGAGCGGAAGAGGTTACTGACGAAGAGCACCGTCAGCACCAAGCAGGTCATGATCACCCAGTAGAAGTTGAAATCGTTGTTGCCCTTCAGGGCGAAGCCAAACAGACTATTGGCGGCGGGAGGAATACTGAGCGACTCACCGAAGAAGACAACCCGCCGATCCCCGGTTGCCATCTGAACAAATTTATCACCTTTGGTGAGGAACCAAATGATGATCTCCTGCGCGGCCAGCGTAGCAATTGCGAGGTAGAGCCCCTTGAGGCGCACCGAGGGCATCCCGAAGATCGCACCTATGCCGGCGGCAACGATACACGCAATCGGGATGGAGATCCACATTGGTAAGCCCGCATGGGCCGCTAACAGGCCGGTGGTGTAGGCACCGACCGCCATAAACCCGGCATGACCGATACTGATCTGGCCAGTAAAACCGACCAGGACGTTGAGGCCAATCGCGCCAATCGCGGCGATCCCGATTGTATTCGCGAGGTTCAGCCAGTAGCGATTGCCAAACCAGGGGAAGAGCAACAAGATGGCGATAATCAGGATGATGCGGATGCGCATCGGCCAGTAGGGCCGTAGAGCCATATCGCCAGCGTAGGTTGAGTGGAAGGTTCCGCTTTGCATAGATCTCCCAGGTGTCTATACGCGCTCGATGAGTTTCTGGCCAAATAGCCCGTAGGGCCGAACCAGCAGGATCAAGACCAGCACAATGAAGGGGGTTACCTGACCCATGCCCAACTCGGGTGGCAAGTAGCCACCGGCGAAGGCTTCGAGCAATCCGATGATGACCCCACCGACCACCGCACCGGGGATGCTATCGAGTCCACCCAGGATCACCACGGGGAAGACGAGCAGACCGACGTGGGCAATCGTGCCACTGACACCACCAAAGATGCTCATCAGCAGGATGCCACCGGCCGCCGCCGTTACCGCTGCAATCGCCCAGGCCACTGCCCAGACGCGCTTGATGCTGATCCCCATACTCAACGCGGCCTGTTGGTCATCGGCAACCGCACGCATGGCAATACCCTCGCTGCTGGTGCGGAAGAAGACTGTCAAGATGCCGAAGAGCAACAGCGCCAGACCAATCGCCAGCAACTTATCCATACCCACGGTTGCCCCCAGGATATTGATCGGGTCACGTGGGAGGAACTGGGGTGCGGGCAGGGGCGTAATGCCCCAAACCGCGCCAACAATTGCACGCAAGACAGATGAGAGACCAATGGTAACCATAATCACCGAGATGGCCGGTTCACCGATCAGGGGGCGCAACACCAACTGTTGGATCAGCACCCCCACTACTGCAGCAAGAATGACTGCGACCACCACACCGATTGGCCAGAAGAGGCCAAACTGCTGTACCGTCATGTAGGTCAAGTAAGCACCGATCATGAGCAATTCGCCCTGGGCAAAGTTGATCACATCGCTGCTCTTGAAGATCAGTACGAAGCCTAGCGCCACGAGGGCGTAGATCGCACCGTTGGCGATACCCGACAGGGAGAGCTGAATCAGTTTTTCCATAAGATATTTGGATGAGTGATGCTGAGCCAGTGGTGGCACGCTTAGCGTGCCACCGCAGCCTTCAGCGGTCGGCGGCCATCAGTAACCGGCGCAGGTGCCGTCATATCCTCAACATGCAGCTTCGTCTTGAGCAGAGCCGTGCGTCCATCCTGGTAGGTGATCGTTGTTTCGATCTCTACATCGGCCTGATCGCCATAGAGTGCATCAACGATCTCCTTGTAGCGTTGGGCCACGAGGCGACGGCGCACCTTCCGGGTGCGGGTCAGTTCGCCATCATCGGCGTCCAACTCCTTGTGCAGGAGCAGGAAGCGCTTGATCTGCGCTGCATTGGGCATATCGGCATTGGCACGTTCGACATCCTTACGGATGAGCGCATAGACTTCCGGCTTCTGGGAGAGGTCGGTATAGGTCGTGTAGGAGATCTGGCGGCTCTCGGCCCATTTACCGACATTGCCAAAATCAATGTTGATCATGGTTGTCACGAAGGGCCAATCACCCCCAAAGACCACCGCCTCCTTCACGTAGGGGCTGAACTTGAGCTTGTTCTCGATGAACTGGGGCGAGAACTTGGTGCCATCGTGCAGGGTCATCACGTCCTTGGCACGATCAATGACGATCAGTTGTCCATCATCATCGAAGTAGCCCGCATCGCCGGTATGTAGCCAGCCATTGTCGAGGGATTCGGCGGTTGCTTCGGGGCTTTTGTAGTAGCCGATAAAGACCGAGGGACTCTTGACCATGATCTCGCCACTCTCGGCGATCTTGATCTCGGTACCCGGCAACGGGGAACCGACGGTCTGGAACTTGATCGCGCCGTCGCGGTGGATGACGCTCAAGCCAGAACTTTCGGTCTGGCCATACACCTGCTTCAGGTTGACGCCGAGGGCGTGGTAGAAGCGGAAGACATCGGGGCCAAGCGCCGCACCGCCGGTATAGGCGCGTTTGAGGAAGCGCAGGCCGAGATGATCCTTGAGCATATCTAAGACCAAGAGGCGTGCTAGGTTATAGCCGAGGCGTTGACCGAAACTCGCGGGCTTGCCACTGAAGCGCGCATCGGCCATCGCGTAGCCCTGATTCATCGCCCAATCATAGAAGGCGTGCTTGACTGGTCCGGTATCTTGGATCTTCACCTGCACCTGCGAGAGCATATTCTCCCAGATACGCGGCGGCGAGAACATGACATGCGGGCCAATCTCACGGATATTATCTTGTACGGTGGCTGACGATTCGGGGAAATTGATCGTAAAACCAGCCTGAATACCGGCTGCCACCGTCAGCATCTGCTCACCAACCCACGCTAAGGGCAGGAAACTGACAAACTCGTCCTTGGGATCGAGTGGGTCAACATCGAGCAAGCCACGACCCTGATTGATCAGGTTCATGTGGGTCAGCATGGCCAACTTGGGCTTACCCGTTGTTCCTGAGGTGGTCGAGAGCACCGCCACATCTTCGGATCGTCCGAGATTCAACTCACGCTCAAAGTAGCCGGGGTTTTGCTTATCGAACTCGCGCCCCAGTTCCTCGATTTCAGGAAAGTGGGCTAAGAACGGCTCAGCATAGTTGCGTAGCCCCTTTGGCTCGTAGTAGACAACCTTGAGCACCCCGGTGAGATCAGGCCACAACTCCAGGGTCTTATCAACCTGCTCCTGATCTTCGGCGACAACCACGCGGGCATCGGTGGCCTGAAGGATGTACTTCACCTCCTCCGCAGCCGAGTCCTGATAGATGCCGACACTCACTGCACCGATTGCCTGGGTGCCTAACTCGGCATACAGCCACTCAGGGCGGTTATCACCAATGATCGCCACCACATCGTTGCGGCGCACGCCGAGGGCTGCTAAGCCCATCGCAAAGGCCCGAACATGCTCAGCAAACTGACGCCACGTCACGGTTTGCCAGATGCCGAACTCCTTTTCGCGTAGCGCAACCTTCTCACCCAAGTGCTCACCATTGCGTATGAGCAGGCTGGGCAGGGTCTCGTTGGCCATACGCCCCTCGTCCTCTCTGATTTGATAGACGCCGGATATTGTTTCGGTAACGAAAGGTTATTACAAATAATAACCGAAAAGGCTCTATTTGTCACGAGATAGATCTCGATGACCGTCTAGCTATGCTCTTGGCCCAGGTAGGCCGCGACGACTGCCGGATTGGCCTTTACCTCGGCGGGGGTGCCATAGGCGATGAGTTGGCCAAATTCGAGCACGGCGACGTTATCGCTGATGTCCATGACCACGCCCATATCGTGCTCGATCAGCACAATGGTGGTGCGCTGCTCCTCGCTAATATCGAGGATGAAGCGGGCCATGTCCTCTTTTTCTTCGCTATTCATGCCTGCCATTGGCTCATCAAGCAGCAAGAGGCGCGGGTTCATCGCGAGTGCGCGGCCAAGCTCGACGCGCTTTTGGAGGCCGTAGGAGAGCGAACCGACTGTCTTCTTACGGATGGACTGGATCTCTAACAGGTCAATCACCTGCTCGACCGCTTCACGGTGGGCGATCTCCTCACGCTGACCAGGCCCCCAATAGAGGCCACCCGTCAACACACCGCCACGCATATGCACATGGCGACCCAGCATGAGGTTATCCACGACCGTCATGTGGCGGAAGAGTTCGATATTCTGGAACGAGCGAGCGATTCCCAGTTGGGCGATTTCGTGGGGGGCGAGGCCGATCAGGTTACGGCCTTCAAAGCGGATTTGGCCCTGCTGCGGCTTGTAGAGGCCGCTGATGCAGTTAAGCATGCTGGTTTTGCCTGCGCCATTAGGGCCGATGATCGCCTGGATAGTACTGGGGTAGATGTTGAAGGTGATACCGGAGAGGGCACGCACACCACCGAAGCTCAGACCGATGCCATCGATCTGCATTTGCGCTTCGGGCATGGACGCACCATTGCGATCTGCCATTATCCTTGCTCCTGTGGCTCTTCCTTGGGCCGGGGCACGTATGATGAAAACGGTTCCTTGGGTGCGCCTATTATACGTTACTTTTTGGATGGTGCAATCGGGGGGGAACTGTTCACATTTGGGCTAAACAGAAGTCGCATGTTGACGCAAAGGCGCAAGGACGCAAAGGTTTTGTTGCAGGCTTTGCGCCTCTGCGTCTTTGCGTCAAAACCAGGATGCAAGGTAACTATTCACACTTGGGGTAAAAGAAATCTCGTATTGACGCAAAGGCGCAAGGACGCAAAGGTTTTGTTGCAGGCTTTGCGCCTTGGCGTCTTTGCGTCAAAAACTGGAAGCTAGGAGAAGTGTGAACAGTTATGATGCAAGGAGAAGTGTGAACAGTTAGGGGATGTTGATCGGGCGTTGTTCGGTGTGGCTGCGTTGTGCGGCAAGGGCGACCACGAGCGCGGCACGGGCATCGGCGGCACTGACCGCCACGGGGAGATCTTCATGCACGCTGCGCACAAAGGTGGCAATTTCGCTGGCGAAGGCTTCGACATAGCGCTGCATAAAAAAGTTGAGCGGCAGGTCGCGGTAGACGGTGTTGTGGTTGCTAATAACCACATTGTTGGGGTAGTTGTTGCTGGTGTGGATGGCCCCTCGGCTGCCCAATATCTCGGCGCGTTGGTCGTAGCCGAAGCCCGCCCGGCGGCTGTTCTCAATACTGCCGATGGCACCATTGGCAAAGCGGAGGAGTGTCACATGGCTGTCAATGTCGCCCACGCTGGCGATGGCTGGATCAACCAGGACAGCCCCTTGCACATAGACCTGCACAATCTCACTGCCGGTGAGGAAGCGGGCCATATCGAAGTCGTGGATGGTCATGTCGAGGAAGATGCCCCCCGATGTGCGCAGGTAGTCGAGTGCGGGTGGGGCGGGGTCGCGGCTGATGATATGGAGAATCTCAACCTGCCCGATCTCGCCATCTATGACGGCTTGGCGCATGCGGGCGAAGTTGGCATCGAAGCGGCGATTGAAGCCGATCTGAAGTTTGACCCCGGCAGTTTCGGCGGCGGCTACTGCTGCATCGTGCAATGCGAGATCGAGCGCAACCGGCTTCTCGCAGAAGATGTGCTTTCCGGCAGATGCAGCCGCCGCGATCAGGGCGGGATGGCTGGCGGTGGGGGTACAGATCAGCACCGCATCAATGTTGGGATCGTTCAGGATGGTGTGAGCATCAGGGGTGACATTCGGCACCCGTAGCTGATCGGCGAGGCTCTGGGCAGCTTCAATTTGGGGATCGGCAATCGCGACCAACTCGGCAGTGGGGATGCGCTGCACCAGGGTGGTGGCATGTACCGTGCCGATGCGTCCGGCACCGAGCAGGCCAATGCGTAGGCGGTGGGGTATGGAGGGTGTTTTCATTGGTGAAAATGTGCCGTAGTAGCGACGCAAGATATTGCGTCGCTACGGATGTTGCGCCGTTACGGATGTTGCGCCGTTACGGATGTTGCGCCGTTACGGATGTTGCGCCGTTACGGATGTTGCGCCGTTACGGATGTTGCGACGCAATATCTTGCGTCGCTACTCGTAATCGGCGGCGTTGTCCTTGGTCACCAACTCGGTGCCGGTGTCAATCAGTGGCTCGATGGTCTCGCCATTGATCAACATAACGAGGCTCTCGATCCCAAAGCGACCCATGTTGGCGGGAGCCTGGGCTACCGAAGCGGCCATGTCGCCTGCGAGGATGGCGGCGGCGGCGTCGGGGTTGGCGTCAAAGCCGACCACCAGGATTTCGCCGGTGAGGCCGGCATTCTTGATCGCCTCGGCAGCGCCGAGGGCCATGTTGTCGTTGCTGCCAAAGACTGCCTTGAGGTCGGGGTTCTTGGTCAGGATGTCCTCCATGGCGGTCAGACCCTTGGCGCGGTCCCACTCGGCGGGAACTTCGGCGACGAGATCGAGGCCACAGGCGGTGAAGGCGGCCTTGGCCCCATCAGCGCGGGCCTTGCCGGTGGAGGTGGTGATGATCCCCTGGAGGATGGCGACCTTATCGCCGGGCTGGAGCGTCTCGCAGATGTACTCGCCAGCCAGGGCAGCCCCGGCCTCGTTGTCGGTACCGATGAAGGTAACGCCCTCATTCTGGCCGTTGGTATCAATGAAGACCACCGGGATACCGGCATCAATGGCCTGCTGAATAACCGGCTCCAGCGCGGCGGGGTCGGTGGGCGCAATGGCGATACCGTCCACACCCTGGGTGATAGCATCCTCGATCTGGGCGATTTGGGCTGCCACGTCGCTCTCGGTGGGCGGAGCTTGCACCAGCACCTCGACGCCAAGTTCGGCCCCGGCCTCGATGGCCCCTTGCTCAACCGCAGCCCAGAAGGGATTACCGCCGCCCGGCCCCTTCATCGAAACGAGAATCTTGATCGTGGCTACCTCGGTGGTAGCTGTGGGCTCGGTGGTGGCCGTAGCCTCGGTGGTCGGTGCGCTGGTCGTCGCGACAGTGGGCGACGTAGGCGCGGGAGTCGGTTGGGCTGAGGTGGGGCTACTGGGGGCTGGCGCACCACAGGCAGCCAGTACGAACATTAGGAGCATCAACAACGCTGCGTACTTGGTTGATTTCATACAGTTCTCCTCTTGCACATTTAAGGACAACGAACGACGCATGATACTACAACTTAGCGCAGACTGCTACTCCCGCGCCGCCGCAAGACATCGAGTGCAACCACAACAATGATCACAACGCCAATGAGTACCTGTTGCCAGAAGACGGGTACATTGCGCAGGTTGAGGATGTTGCGCATGAGGCCGATGACGAGGGCACCGGCAAAGACACCGAGTACCGTACCGCGTCCGCCAAAGAAACTGGCCCCACCGATGATGACCGCCGAGATTGCGTCGAGTTCCTGGCCCACCCCAGCGTTGGGGAAGCCGGAGTTGGTTCGTCCGGCCAGAAGCAACCCGGAGAGACCGGCGAGCATCCCACACATGGTGTAGACAAGCACGAGGGTGCGATCCACATTGATTCCACTGACACGAGCGGCCTGGGGGTTGCCGCCAATCGCGTAGATATGGCGTCCGGTACGGGTATAGGTGAGGAAGAGGCTGACTAGGATATAGCAGATCAGCACCACCGCAAAACTGACCGGGAAATCTATGTTGGCGAGGCGCAGATTACCCGCACCGAGCCAGCGCACTGGTTCGGGGAGGCCACTGATCGGCACACCGCCGGAGATCAGATTGGTGAGGCCACGCGCAATATTGAGCGTACCGAGGGTCATGATGAAGGGATGCGGCAGGTGCAGCCAGGTGAGACCGAGGCCATTCACGGTACCGACCAACCCGCCGGTGATGATCGGGGCGAGGATGACGAGCGGCCAGGGGTAGCCATCGCGGGCCAGCACCGCAGCGGTCATCATGGCGAGGGCCAGGGTGGAACCTACCGAGAGATCGATGCCTGCCGTCACGATAACCAGAAAGACGCCGAGGGCCAAGACGGCGTTGAAGGAGATCTGGCGGAAGATATTACTGACATTGCGCCAGGTAAGAAAGACTTCGGGTTCGAGGAAGAACGAGACCGCCGCCATTCCCACCACGAGCAACAAGACCCCGTAGCGGTCGAGGAGATAGGTAATGGTAGAGAGGCGTGCTTTAATCGAGGCTAGATTGGCCCCTTCAGCATCATAGATGCGCTCCGCCCCGACAGACTGGTCGCGCTCACTCAACAGATCGATCCTTTCGCTGATTACGCTTTACGATTACCCATGATCCAGCCGATTACTTCGTTGCGATCCGTCTCGATCAGGGTGGATTCGGCAAAATTGTGCCCGTGGAAGAGTGCCATCACGCGATCACAGGCATAGAAGATGTCGTCCATACGGTGGCTGATCAGAATAACTCCTATACCAAGTTTCTTAAGGTCTTTAATCAGATCAAGCACCTTACGAACCTCTTTGATCGCCAAGGCCGCAGTTGGTTCGTCCATGATCACCACGCGGGCATGGAACGCGGTAGCACGGGCGATGGCAACGGCTTGGCGCTGACCACCGGAGAGATCTTCGACCCGTTGGGCGACACTCTTGACATGGATTTTGAGGTTATCGAGGTGGGTCTGAGCCTGCTGGGCGCTGGCCTTATGATCAATGATCGGAAAGAGACCGAAGAGGCGATGGGTCTGTTCGCGGCCAAGAAAGATATTCTCGTCAATCCGCATATTTCCGGCGAGGGCAAGATCCTGGTAGACCATCTCGATCCCAAGGGCGCGCGCATCGCGGGGGCTACGGAACTGCACTGGCTTACCACTGACGAGGATCTGGCCGCGACTGGGGGCGTGCATCCCTGAGAGCACCTTCATCAAGGTACTTTTGCCCGCGCCATTATCGCCCACCACGCCTAACACCTCACCCGGAAAGAGTCGCAAATCCACCCCCTCAAGTGCGGTCACAGCGCCAAAATACTTACTGATACCGCGTGCTTCGATCAGTGGGGTGTCATCGCTGTGCATAGGTATAGAGAGCCTCCCTTTGTGGATAGAGTCTTTATTGTAGCATGCAATACCACTATGGAGAGGTATACCGCCGTAGGCTATCCAAAAGTTACGCTTGACTAGAACGCCAAATCTCCCCCATGCCCCTAGTACCTTTGGTTCTGCGCACATCCTACCGATAGCCCTTGCGCTTTGCGAACTATTCCCCAGTGCCAAGCGGTCTAGTAGCGCAAATCGTCAATCCTAAGCATATCGTTAGATTCAGAGAGGAGTGCCGTATGAGCGAGGTCATGATCACGTACCGCCCCACCTTATCGTCGGTCAGTCTGGAGGATCTGGAGCGTTTGTGGGGGCCGACGATGCTATCTTCCTCGTTCGATACGTTGCGTGAGCGTGGCGTAGACTACGACTGCCCATTGCCGCCGCCGCCACCGCCACCGGCCAAGATGGAGGAAGTGCAGCGGCCGCCGTGTGCGTAGAGACGGCCCGGTGGGCCGCCGTGTGCGTAGAGACGGCCCACCGGGCCGTCTCTACCGATCATCGTACCTAAAGAGGTTCATTATGGCTTACTCGCGCTGGTTCGTACTCCTACTCGTGCTATTGCTGAGTGCATGCGGCACACCATCGGCGCTTGAGCCTTCCGATCCACGCTTGGCTACACTGCCAACCGATCTGACTGAAGAAGCGGTGGTAATTCCCCCTGCTCCGGCTGATCCGGCGCTGTTGGTGGCGTGGGCGAACCCCCAAGAGCGTTGGCGGGCGGTAGCCGAGCAAGCGGCGCGCCTGGATGGCGCGTCGCCGGAGAGCATCGAGGCGGAGAACGCCGCATTGGAAGCAGCGTGGCAGACGGGGTTGGCGCTGGCGACGCAGGCACGGACGCAGGGCTATGAGGTAGACGATTCGGCGCTGATTGCGGAGATTGCTTGGCGCATGATTGCCCATAACCACCCGCTGCGCGCTGATCCGGCCCGCGAGGCGGCTGATACGGCTGCGTGGGTTGAGGTGTGGCAGGGACGATCTACTGGCCCGGCGGTGGTTACGGGGCGGCTGCTTGCGAATGCCATGGTGCGGTAGGGTAGAGACGCAATATATTGCGTCTCTACCCTACCCACATGGATATGGAGGATCTATGCGTGTTCGCTACCGCCATTTTATGCTGCTGCTTATCCTCTTGGGATTCGTGCTCATCCCGCTGGTGCCCACGACCCATGCTCAGGTGGTTGCTGGTGTGGGCTTTGCAACGGCGGTACCTTGCGTCACTGCGCCTCCGGCGGTGGCGGTGACGACGCTGCCTAATACGCTGGTTGGTACGAACCCGCGTGCGGTTGTGAGCGACCCGGCACTGCTCCTGGTTGCTAATGGCGGCCAGACGACTCTGGCTCCGATTGGTGCGAGTGCGGTTGCGGGGGAGAACCGGCGTCTTCAAGGGGGCATGGGTGCTACCTATGGCCTCGCCTATGATGACGGGAGTGTGAGTGGGGTGCGGCGTCTCTTTGTGGCCGCCTATCTCAAGCGCAGTGTCGGCCTGGGCAGTGCTGGCCTCGGCGCGATCTATGAGTACCGCTTTGCCGATGGGTCGTGGCGGCATGTGTTGACGGTGCCGGGGGTGGGTGCGGAGAATCGCCCGGTTGCCGATGGGGTAGACCTCAACATGGCCGATCAGGTCGCTACGATTGGTCTGGGTGATCTGGAGATTGCGCCCGATGGACGCACGCTCTATGTGATGAATCTAGGGGCACGTCACATCAACCGTTACAGCCTCAATGCGGATGGTACTCTCACCGCGCAGCCACCGTTAGGGATCAATTGGGGGCTGATCAGCAATAGTGCGGCGGTTCGTAATGATCTCCGTCCCTTTGGGTTGGGCTTTATGCCACCTGATCCGAGCGCACCGCTGGGGACGGCTCCGACTCTGCTGGTGGGGGTGGTGGACGCGGCTACCCGGGTTGCGGGTGGGAACTGGGATAATCCATGGCCGACCCCGATGGGTTACGTTCTGGCGGCGAGTAATGCTGGCAATGGGGCGTGGAGTGTCTTGATTAGCCAGAATCTCCGCGCTACCCCGATCCAGGGACGGCATTGGGGATCAGGGTTTCTCGCGAATGACCCGCCACAAACGGGGAGTTGGAATCCGTGGGTTCCGCGTTCGGTTGCCGAAATTTCGGTGGGTATGGTCGCTGGGGTGCGCTATGTGCGCTTTGCTGAACCGATCCTGAGTGATATTCGTGTCTCCCGCGATGGGCAGATGATCTTTGTGGCCTACCGGGATCGTAGCGGCGACCAGTTCTTTCACCGTGCCCCACCAGCGGGGCAGGCATCAGTCATAACCCAAGGGGATATCCTCACGTACCAGCGTTCCGGGACGACATGGGTGCTTCAGGGGGCGGCGGCGTATGGCGATTTCTTTGATGACAATACCATTCTGGATGGGGGCAATGCGCATATCGAGAACTTTATGGGGGCAGTGACCCTCAATCTTTCTGGCACTGCGCCAAATGCCCTGACTGAGCAGATTGTCGCAACCTCACTAACTGGTTCGTTTCAATCGGGGCTGCGTACATATGCTAGTACAGGTGGAGCGTTCATAAATCAGCAGGTGATCCACCAGCACTTTACTCCCGCTGGGGGCAAAGCATCGAACCTCGGTGATGTGGAGACGCTGTGTACCTACGCACTGATCGGCGGGCGGCTGTGGCAGGACACCAATGCCGATGGGGTGCAGAATGCGGGCGAACCGGCACTGCCGGGGATCACGCTCGAATTGACCCGCCTGCCCAACGCTACCGATGCGCCACTTGCGACGCTGACGACCGATGCGCAGGGGCGCTACCTCTTCGCTGTGCCGCCCAATACGCCGCTCAGTATTCGGATTGGAGCCAGTAGCCGCACGAGTTTGGCTGCCGCTGGATGGTATCTCACCAAACCCAATCAGGGCGCGAATGATGCAGCCGATAGTGATGCGAGTGATGTCTTTGGGGTGATCGAGATTGCCGCCCCAGCCTACAGTGCGGTGGGTGGTGGCGTGACGGGGATCGCGCTGCCGATGCCGGTGCATCGTAGCGATCTGCGCACGGTTGATCTGGGGCTGACTCGCGTGGAGCCATCTGGCCAGATCGGGGATTGGGTCTGGACGGATACCAACATCAATGGCATTCAAGATAGCGGCGAGGTGGGGCGTGCCGCTATTCCCGTCACGTTGCTGCCCGACCCGACCAATGCGGCGTTGTTGCCGGGAAGTTACCCCCAACAGACGCTGACGGATGCCCACGGGCTGTATCACTTCTCCCAGCTTCCGCCTGGCCGTTACCGGGTGCGTTTTGGGCCACTTCCTCCGAATGTGCAGGCGACATTGCGTGATCGTGGCGCTGATGATGCTCGTGATAGTGATGTGGACGCGAGTACGAATCTGACGAGTGCGCTGATCAGTGTGGGGAGTCTGCCGCCTAGCAATGAGAATCGCAGTATTGATTTGGGCTTGGCTGGGTTTGCTGATGTGTGGGTGCAGAAGAATGGGCCAGCCGAAGCCCTGCTGGGCGGGCGGCTGCACTACACGCTCACCTACGGCAATGCTGGGTCGTTGGTGGCCCCCGATGTGCGCCTGGTTGATGATCTACCGCCCGGCATGACCTTCGTGAGCGCCGATCCGGCCCCGTCTTCCGTGGATGGCCAGCGGCTCACCTGGGATCTCGGCACCCTCGCGCCGAGCTTCGCGGGCCAGATCATGCTCGATGTTGACGCCCCGGTGGGTATGGGGGCTGCCACCAACCAGCCGGTGATCAACCAGGCGAGTATCAGTACCTCGGAGATCAGTGATCCACCGGAGAATAACAGCAGCAGTAGTAGTGGCATGCTGGTGCGCCCCGAACTCCAGATCACCAAGAGCGCTCCGGCGACGGTGTTGCTGGGCGAAGCCTTCACCTACCAGATTGACTATGCCAACCTGGGGAGTGTGGATGCCACCGATGTGCTCGTGCAGGATGTTCTGCCTGAAGGGGTTCGCCTAACGGCATGGCTCCAGAATCCGGGTGCAGCCTGCACCTATGACGCCGCGAGCCGCACGATCACCTGCATTGTGCTGAGTGTGCCCAAGGGCAGCGGCGGAACGATTCAGTTCAGTGCGCTGGCCGATTTTGACGCGGCGGGCAGCCTCGTCAATACGGCGACGATCCAGACCAGCACGAGCGGCGATGATCCGGCGGATAACTCGGCGAGTAGTACGACAACGGTGCAGTCCCCCAACCTCGTGGTGGAGTTGGCGATCAGCCCGGCACCCTTTGCGGTGGGGACGAGCGGTGCGGTGGTGGTGAACTACGCCAACCGTGGCGATGGTGTGGCCCGTAATGCGCAGATCAGCCTGCCCGTGCCCAACGGGGTTGCGCTGGGGGTGTTGCCGGCTGGGTGGAGTTTTGAGGCGGCGACGCGCACGCTCACCGCGCTGCTCGGCGATCTTGCGCCGGGGGCCAGTGGTACCGCGAGTATCCCCCTGGCGCTGCCACCCACCTTCGGCGCTGACGCGCTGGCCATGACGGCGACGATATCGAGTGATACCCCGGAGCACCCCGCTGATCTGGCCGATAACGTCGCGCATGCTCAGGTCGAGGTGATCCGCCCGAACGTCTTTGTGAACGCCAGCGGGCCGGGGAGCATCGTCGGCCAGGGGAGTGTCTTCTGGTATACGTTGGAGTATGGCAACCAGTACCGCGCCAACCCGGCCCGCACGCGGGCGGCGCAGGATGTGGTGTTGGAGGCGATTCTGCCGCCGGATGTCACGTTTGTGCAGGCCGACCTGCCACCGAGTAGCGTGAGTGGCCAGACGTTGCGCTGGGATCTGGGGACGTTGGCCGCGAACGCCAATGGGCAGATCCAGATTGTGGTGCAGACGGCGGTGCCGGCGGGCGCGACGCTGGCCTTTAGCGCCAGCATCAGCACCACCACCCCCGGCGATGATCCGCGTGATAATCGGGCAGATCTGGTGACGGATGTGGTGCTACCGCCTACCACCATCGGCCAGAGTGCCAGCGATATGCGGCTGGCTATTCACTCCGATCTTGATCCCCAGAGTGAGGATGGAGACGCGCAAAACGGGGTGTATGTCTCTGATGGCGACACGATTGCGTGGCCGTCGGGCGAGGTGTTGGACATGACCCCGCGCCTGATGGATCTTACGTTCCCGACACAGCCGCTGCCCTTCCCCTACGAATATCGGGCGCGGGTGGTGGGCTGGAGCCTGGAGGGGGTGCGGGTGAATGGTACGACCCACGCGCCCGCAGCGGCAGATAGCCGGGGGATTGCCGGGTGCCGTACCGGGGCAATGCCGGGTAGTGTGTTGCAGTTGTTGGGCGGCTGCCGTTACGCCTACCTGGGTGGCCAGGATCTGAGCAACCTTGCACGGGCAGTCCGCGAGTCTGAAATGGCGACCCAAGCCCACCTCTACTGGACGCAGCCGCCCGCCCCGCCCATGCGCCCCGATGTCTACCTCTACACCCTCGACCCGCTGCGGCCAGTCCAGGTGGAGATCGCGGTGGAGGTGGAGGTTTGGATCGTCAACGCCTACCCCGGCAGCATCGGCGGTATCCCGCTGCCGGAGATCCCGGTCTACCCCGTACCCGACCCGCAACGCCAGCGGTTGGATCGTACCTTCACGATCAATCTGCTCGTGCCGCGCAGTGTCGTTGGGCCGGGAACGCCGTAATAAAGGAGACCTCCTATGAACTACCGCACCTTTTCGGGTTACCGAACATTACCACCCCGGCGCGTGTCACACGCCCGGCGGCGCGGTCAGGCACTGATCGAGTTCATGCTGGTGTTGCCGATCATGTTGTTGCTGTTGCTGGGCCTGATTGGGGTTGGCCAGATCCTTCTCGCCAACTACACGATCAACCAGGCGGCGCGGGTCGCGGCGCATCAGGGGGCGTTGAGTGGTGGAATGAGTAACGCGGCGCTCAGCGCAGCCGAGCAGGTAATCGCCACCGGTGTGGGTACCGAGACCCAGAATGCCCAGATTACGGTGCAGTGTAGCCGCACTCCGTGTCGGCGCTACGACCCGATCACCGTGCAGGTGGATTATCGCGGGGTGTTGTGGGTGCCCCTGCCGGGCTTGTTGGAGCAGTTCCATGTGCAGGCGGTGGCGACGCGCGCCGCAGAAAGAGACAGCCAGTGAAACACCCTGGTCAATCGCTCATATTGGTGGCGCTGATGCTGCCGGTGTTGGTGGTCTTTGTGTTGGTGGTGGTGGAAGTGGCTGAACGACGGCTGGAGGTGGCGATGATCGAGGATGCGCTGCAACACGCAACCCGCTCAGCGGTGCAGAGCCTCGACTATGCGGCGCTGGCAGCGAACAACCAGAGCCTACGTGCCGAGGGTGATTGTGTGGCGGTGACGTTGGCCGAGGGCGGGGCGTGCCAGGAGGTGTTGGCGGTGGCGGATCGCTTCCTGCGCACCAACCTGAGCGGGGTGCGCGGGCTGGCCGAGCCGATTGATCAGATCGCGGCGCGGGTACGCTGGACGGTTCTGCCCAACGGCGGCACATGCAGTTTCCACAGCGGCCAAGCCCAGAGCGCGGGCAGCCCCTTGCTGTGTGCCGAGGTGCAGCCACTGATGCGTGGGATTGTTGGTTGGGGCCACTATCGCCCCTGGATTCATGCTGGCGATACGCTCGATGTGGTTCGTGGATCGTGATTGTAGCAAAGGAATACCCTATGTCCACAGCAACCCCGGTTATTCCACTCACGCAGGCACTGGCACGCAAGAAGAACAGCCCGCTGCCTGCCATCCTGATCGTCGTCGGCCTGATTGGTGCGGTCACGCTGGCTATCCTCGGCTTTCTGGAGAGTCGCAAGAGCGAGACGCTGGTCGTTCTGGTGCGCGATGTGCCGTATGGGCAGCAGATCAGCGCCGAGGATCTGGGGACGGTGGCGTTGCCACTGCACCGCCCGGCCCAGTTGGTGGGCGTGAGCAACCCGGCGGCGGTCGTCGGGCAGTACGCGGCGCGCAACCTGGGCACCAACGATCTCCTTCAGCCCTCGATGCTCATGGCTGCCCCGCCTAGCCAGCCGGTCTACCCCAACGGCGAGCAACTGAACCCCGATATGGTGCCGGTGCCGTTTGCGACCACCACGATTGGGCCACTCACCTACCGCGACCGGGTCAACATCGGGTTTAACGATCCCAGCGGGGCACCCGATCTGTGCGATCAGGCGCGCCGCGCCGCCGATGGAGCGCCCTCGATCATGCCGTCGCCCAGCGGGGGGATGGTGCGCCCCTATGCGTGCCGCCTGCTCAGTTCGGTGCGCGTGCTCTATGTGGATGATGCGGCCAAGATCGCCTACTTGGAACTGACCCCCTACCAATCCCACACTATCTGGGCCTTGCAGGCGGCGGGGCTACAACTCTGGGGCGAGCGCTTTGGGGCCACCTCGACTCCGCTCGCCGGATTGGATCGCCTCGATATTGGCCAAGTGACGTTGGGCGATCTGGAGGCTGCGGGTATTCCCGGTAGCAGTGTCGAGGTGCCGGGGAGAGCGAAAGAATAGCGGTTTCCACTTCTTCTAAAAGCCAGATGTTGACGCAAAGACGCAAAGACGCAGAGCTTTCAACTTGGTATTCAATCGCACCCTTTGCGCCTTCGCGCCTTTGCGTCAAAAAAGGCTCCGCGTAGGAACCCCTACCGATACCCAACAAGGAACATCCATGCACACCGAACTTCCCGCTGAACTGTGTCAGACCGAGATTGACGTTCCGGCACTGGTCGCTGATCTGCGCATGCTGGTGCGCAGTGGACGGATGCGCAATTACTGGCACCTGCCACCAGCCGAGACCTTCAACCTGCTCGGTATCGGCCACGATCTGCCTGAACATGTGCGGGCCACGTTGGATTGGTACGGCCCGCTGGAGATCTGGCGTGATCCAGAACATGGGGTCTCCGACATCATGTTTAATGGCCCACCGCACGATCCCTTCTTTATTGTGCAACACGGGGCGATGCTGAACAGTGGGGTGCATGTGCATTCGGGCTGGATCGAATGGGTGCGCCGCCAACTGTTGGTGCGCAGTGGCAAACTTGCGCACATCTACAACGCCGAACCGGGGCGCTTGTTGGCCCAGGGGGTAGCGGATCGCATGCGCTTTGCTGTCACCCGCCCGCCGATCACGCCCTATGGCATCTCGCTCTCTGTTCGTATGTTGCCGGAGCGTTGGCCGACGATTGACGACATGGTGCATGGCGGTACCCTGAGTCGTGAGGCCGCCGATCTGCTGCTGGAAGCCCTGGCCTGCGGTGCCTCGGTGCTGGTTGCCGGGCGCACCGGCAGCGGTAAGACCACCCTCACCGCCGCGTTGACCCAGGCGATTGGGCGCAGCAAACGCCTGGTGCTGATCGAGGATGGTGGCGAACTGCCGCGCAGCATGAATAGCGTGCATATCGAAGTGTTGGAAGAAGAACACACCTTCAGTCAGGCGGTCACGTTTGCCCTACGCCAAAAACCGCACTACATCGTGGTTGGCGAGGTACGCGGCGGCGAGGCGATGGCGATGCTGCAAGCGGCGGCAACCGGCCACCCTGGGATTGGCACCATCCACGCCGGGAATGTGCAAGGGGCATTGCGCAATCTGGAACGCATGGCCATGCTGGGCCTCGCGTCCGAGTCGAGTGGGGCGGGGCAGGCAGCCGCCCAGATCGTGCGCAGCCTGATCAGTTCCGATATGGTTAATCTGATCGTGGTACACATCGGGATGGCCGCGAATGGACGGCGCACGATCTTGGCGATTGATGAGGTGCTGCGTCAGGGTAGCCACGGGCAGAGTGGCGAGCACTTTCCCACCAACCCGCTCTTTCAGCATGACGCGGTGAGTGGCGCCTTGATGCGGGTGGGCAATGTGAACGCTGCCTGGGGCTTGGGGCGGTTGTAGATTTTGTTGGTGTTTGGCGGATTTGTTGCCAAACACCAACAAAAATAGGCATCGTTTAGAAGGAGTACCTATGGAACTCGTGATCTTCAGTGCGCTTGAAGGGCTGCATGTCCGTGCCGAGTCGCTGCGTGATCTGGCCCTGCTCACCCCGTCGCGGCTGGATCAGGTACAACGCCTGCTGCATAGTGAACAACCACCCGACGCGCTCTATCTCGATGATAGCCGAAGTTTGCCCCTGCCCGATCTGTGGCGCACGACGGCGTTGGCGCAGCAGATGGGCGTGCGGGTCTTGCTCAACCTCTATGGCCCGGCGCGTAGTGCGCTGAATGATGCGCAGAGTAGCGGAATGCCCACGTTGAGTAGCGGCGATCCAGAGGTGGTCGTGGCATGGCTGGGTGAGCAATTGGGCCTCGCGGCTCAGAGTCAGGGTAGCCGCTTGCCGGTGGTGGCGGTCGGGGCCGCCAAGGGTGGTATCGGTAAGACCTTTGCGACCTGTGTGTTGGCCGAGGGGCTGCGGCGACGCGGGTTGCGCGTCTTGGTGTGGGATAGCGACATCTCCAATCCGGGGCTGGTTCCGGCGTTTCGGGTGCCCTCAAGTGCCCCCTCGTACCTGCACCTGATCCAGCGTGGCCCCGCCCACTGGAACCCCGGCGATATCCGGCCCTTCATCTACACTCCCGACTCGACCCGTGGTGGTGAGACGGGTTGGGGCCAAATTGACTTTCTGATCGGTTCGCACAGTGTGGCGCGTGCCGAACATGATGTGCGCCTCCCCGATTGGCAGGGCTTCTTCAACGGGGTCGTCAGCGCCGAAGGCTACGATCTGGTGTTGATTGACACCCCACCGGATTATCTGCGTCGCCCCTATGCGACCCACGTGCTGCAACAGGGCGGCACGGTGATTCTGCCCGCCCCGCCCGGTGCGCGTGAGCGCATGGGCGTCGGCCATCTCCTCGATCACTTCCGCGAACATGCGCCGGATCGCCTCGATCAGTGCCTGTTGCTCTTTATGGAGCCAGAACGCGGCGTGACGAGTCGGGTGAGTGAAGTTGCCAGCCTCTTTGCGCGCCGCTACCCTCAGGTACAGGCGCTCGGCACCCTGCCGCGTTCGCCGCGCCTCGCCAGCATGGCCGACGAACACGACGGCTATGTCTCGATGCTCGATCTTGGCCCGCACAGCGCCTTCAGCCATGCCACGCATCAGATCACCGACACCCTCTGCACGCGCTTGGGCCTGAGCACGCGCCTGCCCATGCCGCGCCTCAATGCATGGCAACGCTGGATGGCCAATGTCAAAGGAGATCGCCCGTTGAACCCGGTGGCGGCGTAGCGTAGAGACGCAAAATATTGCGTCTCGTGGCGTAAAGACGCAAAATATTGCGTCTCGTGGCGTAAAGACGCAATATTTTGCGTCTCGTGGCGTAAAGACGCAAAATATTGCGTCTCGTGGCGTAAAGACGCAAAATATTGCGTCTCGCGGCGTAAAGACGCAAAATATTGCGTCTCGCGGCGTAAAGACGCAAAATATTGCGTCTCTAATACCGGAAAGGACAACCCCGATGCACCCACGTTCCCTAACCGTGCTCGAAGATGGCGGTCTGCACCGGATGGGTTCGCCCATACCGCGTACCCCGCCCGCCAGCAGCGACCCGACCATCCTCCAGGCGGTGCGCGAGGCGCTTTTGGAACGCCTCGACCCGGCCTTGCTCGATCCGGTTTCGCCCGCCAGCGAACGCGACCCGGCGGTGTTGCGGGTGTTGCGTGCGCTGATCGGTACCCAGATCGAGCAGGGCTACGGGCCACTGCGCGGCTTGCCCCAGGATGAGGCCGGACTTCTGCACCTCTTTCAAGAGGCGCTTGGCTGGGGGCCGGCCCAACCCTATTTGGATGACGAGCGTATTCAGGAGGTGAAGATCATTGGCGATCTGATCATGGTGCAGGAGGAGGGTAGCGACTTTGCGCTGGTGCCGGAGCGCTTCGCCAGCCCGCGCCAAGCGCTCGACCGCGCCTTAATTCTGGCGGCGCGCCTGAATGTGCCACTCAGTCGGGCGCGCCCGCAGGATACGCTGCCGCTGGCGCATGGTACGCGGGTGCATGTGAGTATTCCGCCCTGTACGCCCGAAGAGAGTGCGCTGATCTGTATTCGGCGTGGCCGACGTCATGCCTGGGGCTTGGATGAGATCCTGAATCGGGGTGCGTGTGATGCCAATGTGGGTGGTTTGTTGCGTCTGTTGGCGCGGGCGGGCTGTTCGCTCATCATTGCCGGAGAAACCGGCAGCGGTAAGACGGCGCTGCTTGAAGCGCTGATCAACACATGGCCGGGTGAACCGCATGTGATCACGATTGAGGACAATACCCAGGAGATTGCGGTGCGCCACCGTGCTTGGACTCGCGAACTCGTGCAGACCGCGCTTGAGCCGGGGGCGTTCGGGCGCGCCGCCCGCGAGGTGCTGCGCCAGACGCCCTCGCTGGTGGCTCCCGGTGAGACCCGCGCCGAGGAGGCCGGGGCGATCTTGGCGGTGGCGGTGAGTGGCCACGCGGTGATCACGACGATCCACGCCCGTTCGGCGGAGCGCGCCGTCATGCGTTTTGCCGATTGTGCCGCCATGCCGGGAGCCTACATCTATGCCGGGCGGCGCGAGCATGCATTGGAGGATGCCTGCGACAACTTCCACGCGCTGATTCACTTGGAGAAGGCGGGCGGGCAGCGCTACATCAACGAGGTTGTGCTGCTGAATGGCGTTGAAGAGGTAGAGGGCCGATTGCGTCCGCGCACGCTGCGCCTCGCCTGGGCTGAGGTGGGCGAGAACGGGATCTTCTGGCAGAGCGCCGCCTCCGCCGACGGCGACCGGCTGGTTTGGGCGGGGCCACAGCAGACTCCGGGCCACCTGTTGCGCCGCTTGCAACTGCTCCAGAGCCGCGAGCATGGGCGCGTGGCGGCTTCGTCACGGGCGGTGGTTGCCGATGCGCTCAAACGTGCCGAGATCGCCATCCGCGCTGGGGGCAGTGAACAAGCTCTGGCTATCCTGCGGCGTGCCTGGGCCGAACGGCGCGACGAGCGCCTCGCGGCTGCGGCACAACGCGCCTTAGAGATCGATCTGGCCACGGCAGCCCGCTACACCACCATCGCCCGCGAGATCGCCGAGCGGGCGCGGGCGGCCCTGCACGCTCGCCGCTGGCCCGATGCCCGCGCCGCGTATGAAGAGGCCGCCGACAACCTCGCGCTCTACGCCGCCTACACCCCATCTGGCGGCTGGCCCGCGCTGTTTGCGCAACTTCAGCGCGCCGAGGCCGCCGAACAGACCGCGCTGAGTGCGGTGCAACGCGCCACCCATGCGGTGGTGCAGGGTCGCGCTCGTGACGCCGTGGATCTTCTTGCGCAGATCGAAGCCAGCAACCTGAACGCCACCACCGCCATGAGCGTCCTGAGCGCCCGGCGCGCCGCGCTGGCCCAACTCTGTGCGGCGGGTGAGATCAGTGCTGACGCGCTCATCCCGGTGGATGCGGCGCTAGTAAGCTATGCGGAGGCCGCCCATGCTTGAAACCGCAACCACCCACCCCGGTAGCGCCTGGCTGATCAGTGCGGTACCATCCGCCCTGCTCCTGGCGATCATGTTGCTCGTGTTGGTGGTACTGCGCGGGCAGCTCGTGGCTGCACTGCGCCAGATCCAGGCGCGTATGGTGGGCCGCTCTACCACGATAGACCCCGCGCTGCTCTGGCTCCCCACTCTGATCGATCCGGGGCGCGTGGCGCTGCTGGTGAGCGCCGCGCTGCTGGGGGTGGCAGGCATCCTGGGGCTGGTGCTGCCATTGCCGCTGGCGCTGCTGCTGGCCCTCCCCGCGACCGCCGCGCTGCTGGGGGCTGGGTTAGCCTACGCCAAAGCCCGCTACATCCACGCGCTCGACCGCGACCTGACAGCGGCGGTGGGGCGTCTGAGTGCGCTGCTCAAGAGTGGTAGCGGCTTCCGCATCGCCATCGAGCGCATCCTGCGTGACATGCCCAGCAGCCCGCTGCGTGATGAGTGGGCCTACCTGCTCACCCGCCAGGGCGCCAATCTGAATAGCGGCGGCATTGCTACCCCGCAGCAGGTCGTTGTGGCGCTCGGCCTCCAGACCCTCTCGCAGCGCCATGCGACGCTGCTCAGCCACCTGAGCGTTGCGGTGGCGCAACCCCAGGATGTCCTGGCGCGCCGCTGCGAAGCCGCCTACAACGCCATCCAGGATTCGGATCGTCGCCGCGAGGAAGCAGCGACCGAACTGGCCCAGATGCGCTACAGCGGGATTGCGGTCGGCTTGGCCGGGATCTTGATGGCGATCTACCTCACCTTTACCCAGTGGGAGCGCGTGCTGATTGCCTACCAAACCCCGTTGGGGCTGATCGTCGGCGTCTTGGTGGTGAGTGCGCTGCTGCTACCGATCATCGGTGGGTTTGTGCTGGCGCGTGCCGATGATGTGGATTACTAGGTGGGGATGTGGGGCTGCGCCCCAGACCCCAATTTGTGTTGTTTTTTGGCGGCGAAGCCGCCAAAAAACAACACAAAAGATCTTCGGGGGCGGCGCAGCCGCCCCCGAACCCCCACCGAAGGTGGATCTTACCCTGGAATAACGAGGAGGAACAAATATGGAAGCGCTCTTCCTAACCCCCGGTTTTGCCTACTTCCTGGCCGCGCTTGGCGCGAGCCTGATGGTGGGATTGGGGCTAGTTATTCGCCCACGACCCTTGGTTGCGGTGGCTGGCGAATCGCCCCGCCTGAACCCAACCATGCGGCTGGTGGCCGGGCAACTCGCCGCGATAGCCCTAGCGGGTCTGCTCGTCACTAGCATCATCGCCGCCGATCTGCGCGGGGGGCCACGGGTGCTGCTGGGCGCACTCGCCATCGCCGCCTACCTGGGCGTAGGCATCATCCTGCCGCGCCGCGAACAACTGCGCCGCGAACGCGAAGCGGTAGCGTTGCGCCGCATCACGCCGGGCCTAATCGGGTTTATTCGGGTCGGGATGGGCAGCTTCGAGGCTCCCAGCGCGATCCTCCAGCGCTATCTGAGCCAGAGCTCGCCCCGGCTGGCCCCGATGCGCGATCTTGTCCACACCGCATTAGTGGTGGGGCAGGAGCGCCGCTTGCGCCCCTTTGCTGCACTGGCACTGGCAGCGCGCCCACGCGGATGCCGCGAACTGAGTGATGTCGCTGAAGCCCTGGCCCAATCCGAGAGCGAGGGCAGCCCGATAGAGACCGTGTTGGCCGCGCAGCAGGCCACTCTCGAACTGATCTTGCAGAGTGAGTTCAAACGCATGCTGCGGCGACGCACCATGTACCTGCTCTTGATGGTCGCGATTGCACTCGTGGTTGGGATTCTGATCAACCTGCTCTGGATCATGACCGGAGGCGGCTCGGTGTTTAGTCAGTTGGGGTCATGAACCGCAGGGGCTAAAGCCCCGCGGCTTGTCTCTGGCTAGAGCGCCCTGCGCTCTCCGAGATGTACGG
>NZ_RYFD01000089.1 GCF_004138135.1 Candidatus Oscillochloris fontis | reverse complement strand
GGCATACGTGCATCACCTATTCGTAGAAAAATACAACGATAGGCGATTTTTAAAGTTTATGTACTAGCACAACCCCCGATAGATGATTTTCTCGATATCTGAGGACTTGGTGACGCCCCAGTAGTTATCTTTGGCATCAACGGGCGTGGAGAGGTCTCCGCCTGTCTCTTCGGCAAATAGGGCGTAGAATTCGGGCTGATCATAAATACCTTCAAATAGGGTGTTTTTTTCGATGGTGTTCATATGAAAGGCAACATTGCCTTCGCCTAAAAGGCCGATATAACTTCGATTATTGCTCAATATATTGCCAGAAACGATGACCGAATTGATTGGAGATTCAACATTAATAAGTGCAATTGATCTATTATTGATAATACTGTTGTTGCTGACAATTGATTCGTTGCGCGATGTGAGACTAATGATGTTACTTGCACAGTTCTGTAGAAATTGATTATTGACAATCGCAGCGCTTTCGGCTTCAACGCTGAGTATTCCTGGTTGTACAAATCGCTCATCACAATCTTGTACACTCAACGTTCCTCCATTATTTTGGAATATACTATTGGTAATCTGAAATAATCCATCTTGACTCTTGACAACAAGGATTGTTCCCGGATTTGGATTGCTATTCTGGAATGTTGCATGATCAATGTAGGGTGTGGATTGTTCTATTCTGACCGCATTTTGAATTGCCTTTTCGATTATGATGTATTGTAATATACTTCCACTGATATAATTGGCCTGTTGGTCGAATTTTGCATCGGTACTCGAATCTTGAAATAGAATACCACTCCATAATACAGGTGTGTCAGATTTTAAAACAGTAAAAGTAATTACAGCATCAGGCGTACCACGAGCAATGAGTGTTCCTGCGACTTCCAACTGGATGTAGGAATCGAATCTTACCGTTGCTCCCGGTAGGATCGTCAGGGTTGCACCTGGATTGATGCGTATATTGCCGGTAACAAGATAGGGATCACAACTTTCTGGCCCCCAGGTGGTATCTTTGGTAATGACGCCCGAAATCTCACATTCAGCTTGCAATGGCATCGCAGCGGTTGGTTGGACGCAGATCAGTAGCAAGAGGGTAAGTAGTCCCAACATGATCGATGAAGTCTTCATCTGGTGCCTCTTTGATCTTGATGAATGCTGAATCACGATATCAAAGTGTGCTGGTTGGTAGAGATCTATGATGATTATAGCTCCAATATAACCGTATGCCTAGCGATCTAATCTCACTGCTGGCCTAGTATTTTGTGAGACTGAACTATTGTTGTACTTAAAACAGGGGCTTCATTGCGCTGTAGGCCATTAAGCATAACACCTCGCAACCTATTTGGTTGCGAGGTGTTAGAGGGTAGCATTGTGTCTCTGGCTGGGAAGCGTATATCTACCCAACGAGTTCTTTTAAGCTCGCGAGTGCCTGATCATAATCAGGTTCTTGCCCGGCAACCGGAACGTACTCGACATAACGAATGGTTCCCGCTGCATCAACCACAAAGACGGCGCGGCTCTCAATGCGGAAGTCGCCGACGAGGGTGCCATAGGCGGCCCCAAAGCTCATGTCGCGATGATCCGAGAGCGCCTGAACCGCATCGGCATTGTTGCTGCCACACCAGCGGATCTGGGCGAAGGGCAGATCGGCACTGACGGTCACGAAGTTGGCCTGTTCGGCGAGCTGGGTGGCCTCTTCGTTGAAGCGAACGGTCTGCTTGCTGCATACGCCGGTATCGAGAGAGGGAACTACGCTGATCAGCAGTGGCTTTCCCGCATAGGTAGCCTTGGTGACGGTCTCAAGTTTGTTCGTAATCAGGGCAAAATCGGGGGCGACATCGCCCGGCTTTAGCTCAGGGCCGGTTAGGCTGCGGGGGCCAAAGAAGTCGAACGCTGCGGCGCGCTCACTGGTCATGGGTGGCTCCTTTATCTTGTGCAATTCGGAACGAACATATGGATTGTAGCCATGGATGGGGTGGTTTGTCAATACACCCTAATTCCCCAGGCGATCCAGTGCTTCTTGGGCTTGGGTGTAGTTTGGATCAATCTCCAAGGTGGCTTGGAAGGCGGCCCGCGCTTCGTCCTTGCGACCGAGTTCTTCCAGGGTCCGGCCTAATCCATACTGGGGCGAGGTATAGTAGGGCGCGAGTTGGATGGCCTTTCGGAAGGCAGTTTCGGCTTCGCTCAGGCGATCAAGATTGAAGAGGCTCCAGCCGAGGCCGTTGTAGGCTTCGTCGTCCTGATCGTTCAGTTCGATGGCTTGCTCGAAGATGCTAATCGATTCTGTGTATTCCTCTTGGTATTGCAGTACCCAACCCAGGCCACTGGTCGCGAAGGCAAAGTTGGGGCGGATCTCGATTGCTACGCGGTAGGTGGCTTCGGCCTTGGCATAGAGTTCGGCCTGTATGTCACCATTTTCGCTGAAGAAGCCTGCGAATTGGTATGCACGAGCGAGCCATACCTGGTTGTAGGAACTGCGGGGGTTGAGTTGGGTGGCGCGCTCGAAGTAACTGATCGCTGCGCCATAGTCATCGTTGTTGAAGCTGATGCGCCCTTTGGCGTAGTGGGTATTCGGGTTGTTTGGATCAATCCTGAGGGCCGTATCAAATGCCTCGTCGGCTTTGGCATCTTGATCTTGGCTGTAGTAGCTCCAACCAATTCCAAGTTGTGCATCCGAGTAGTTCGGATCAGCATCGAGAGCGGCCTCGAAGGCTGTGCGCGCTTGCTCGTAGTCCTCGCTCTTGTTGTAGAGGTAGCCGAGGTTGCTGTGGAAGAGGGCCACATCGGGTAGTAGATCTATCGCCAGTTGATAGTTCTCCTCACTGGCATTCAGACTGATCGGGTTCTCGGTTAACCCATAGTCTTGTGAGAAGGTGACGGCGATAGCATTATAGGTGAGCGCCTCGATCACGCTGGTTTCGCTATCTAATACATCAATCGCCGTATCAGCTTCTTCGAGGGCCGTATCCATCATGGTGGTGTCGTTGAGGTCGGCAGCCTGACTGGCGGTGATGGTTGAGCGGATGGCGTAGGCGAGTGACAGGCCATCATCAAGTGCAAGGGCCTCTTCGATGGTGGCTTCAGCTTCATCGGTGGCTCCTTGCGAAACGATTGCATCGGCAAGGAGGGCCAAACCGAGCGCCGCTGTCGGATCATCGCTGGTTGCCGCGTTGACGAGTTCGTGGGCGCTGGCCTCGGCCATCTGCCAGTCGGCGCGTAGATTATCAATGATGGCAATCCCCTGGAGGGCGGCGAGATTGCCGGGTGCCGTGTCAAGTACTTGCTGGTAGCCAGCGAGGGCGGCCTCAAGATCCCCAGCCGCAAGATCGGTGTCGCTCTGGCTGATCAGCGCCGCGATGGCAGCACTGGTTGGCACAGGGGTAGGGTTTATCGTTGGTTTGGGACTCAGTACCACCACCGCGCCACCGATGAGGAGCAGTACTACCACCAGCGCGGCCCCAATACCGATGAAGAGGCCGGTTTTGGGCTTGTTGGTGGTGGTCGCAGCGCCGGGTGTGTAACCGGCTCCACCCGGTACTACCGTCGGCGGGGTCGGTGGTGGGGTTGGTAGATTGGGTAAGGGTGATAGGGACGCCGCCTGCCCCCGTGGTTGCGGTGGTGGTGTAGGGATCTGGGGTTTGACGTAGGGTGGCGTGGAACCCCCGGCAGTATGGGTAACAATCGTCTCACCAATTGCGGGCATCCCGGTACCGGGGGTGAGTGGTGGTTGGGCACTGGTTCCTGTTCCAATGCCGGCTGCACTACGCAGCGCGGCGACCATTTCGGCGGCACTGGCAAAGCGCGCCTCTGGTTTGCGGGCTAGGGCGCGCATCACCACATCTTCAACGGCGCTGGGCAGATCGCCGCGTACATCACGCGGTGGGATGGGGGCTTGGAGGAGCCGCGCAGCTAACATCGCCATTGGGGTTTCGGCATGGAACGGGAAGGTGCCGGTGAGTAGTTCATAGAGCACGACGCCCAAGGCATAGATGTCGGTCGGTGGGCCAACCGTGGGTAATCCCTGCGCCTGTTCGGGTGACATATACTCCGGGGTACCCATCACAGTTCCGGCCATGGTGAGGCCGCTGGTGGTGTTGCCAGTGCCGCGTGCCAACCCAAAGTCGGTCAGGTAGGCCCAACCCTCATCGGTGAGCATGACGTTGGAGGGCTTAATATCACGGTGGATAACGCCCTGACGATGCGCATAGTCGAGCGCATCACCGACTTGGGCGAGGATTTCCGCCGCCCGGCGCACCGGCATTGCACCTTCTTCTTGCATCACGTCTTTGAGTGTGAGACCCTGGATGAACTTCATGGCAATGTAGTGAATGCCATTGCTCTCCCCCACGTCATAGATTGGCATAATGTGGGGATGTTCCAAGCGCGCAACACTCCGCGCCTCTTGGCGGAAGCGGGCAATATAGCTGGTATCGTGGGTCAGATCGGGTGGGAGAATCTTGAGGGCTACGATCCGATCAAGGTCGGCTTGGTGGGCTTTGTAGACAACCGCCATGCCACCCCGCCCCAACTCGGAGATAATCTCGAAGCGGCCAAGTGTGGTGCCGATCAGGTTCTGTTGGGTCATACGGGTTCTCGTAGGTATATGCTGCTCTCATGTCTTATGATACACGACGTGTGCGCTGTATCGCAATGCTTACACGTCGTCTATTTCTTACGTTTTCGTAACGACAAACGGCTCGTGCTAGTTCCAGCACGAGCCGTTCGTCGTTACCAAGAAGGACTTAGTTCTTCTTCTTACCGCTGTAGCTGTAGGTGCTGATGACATTGCCGTCGGCATCCTTGAGGGTGCCGGTGTCACCATCGTTGTTCCAGATCGCGGTGCGGTTGCTCCAGTAGAAGTTACCACCACCGGTCTTGCCTCGCTTCGACCAGACCTTGATCTCGGCATTTGGCGCGAGGGTGTAGTTGCGGAAGGTGAAGGTGTGCTTGCCGTCGTTATCACTCAACGTCCAGCCATTCATCTTCACCGGGGTCTCGCTGTTGTTCCAGATTAGCACATACTCGCCATCCAGATCCCGTCCGGGTGGGTCGTACTCGATGTGGGTGATCGTCACACCACTGACCGGGGCAACCGGCTCCTCGACGACGACGGGGGCGGCAGGCTCCTCGACGACAACCGGGGCGGCAGGCTCCTCGACGACAACCGGGGCGGCAGGCTCCTCGACGACAACCGGGGCGGCCGGCTCCTCGACGAC
>NZ_RYFD01000047.1 GCF_004138135.1 Candidatus Oscillochloris fontis | reverse complement strand
CCCGTTGCGGGCGTTCAAGGTGAGCGGGTGGGTAGTGCTATGTCGCAAAAAGACCTGGAAACTTAATTTACGGACTATTCACACTTGGGGTAAAAGAAATCTCGTATTGACGCAAAGGCGCAAGGACGCAAAGGTTTTGTTGCAGGCTTTGCGCCTCTGCGTCTTGGCGTCAAAATCTGGAAGCTAGGAGAAGTGTGAACAGTTAGCATTCAGTTGGTTCTTTAATCTCGGTATGTCGCGGTACCGCAGCAACCCGATTATTGGTCATATTTCGCATAAGCGAGTGTTTAGCCCCTTCACGATACAGTTCGCACCCATGTTTGCGTAAGTGGCGCAGCAGATCAGTACATTTCATACTGGCGCCCAGACAAAGGGTTCACGAACGACAATATGCCCCTGTGTCTCTTGGATTGCTAGTTCGCGCCGAGCTTCAAGCACCATCGCAGCAGCCTCCTGCAAATTCTCACGTGCTTCGTCCAGCGTTTCACCCTGGGTAATAGCCCCTGGAAGTTCTTCAATCCAAGCCACAAACCAGCCATCATCAGTCTGCTCAAAGACGGCAGTCCACATTATCGGTGGTGTCATAGCTCCTCCTTGTTCTAGATATACTCTATTTTAGCCTGTTTTGGTTCTAAGTTCTAGCTCGTTTGTGGGATACACCTTTGGACAAACTCAGGGCAGTCCCAACCCCAAGATGAATGAAACGTATCAACAAATCTTGCGTATCATGGATAGGGTATGCACGTTCAGACAAACCAACATCTTCACCTATGAGTCTTACCAACCCATCTGAATCTGAGCACTGGTTAAGCCGCTGGTTGACAAATCCCTACGAGATGGTGTTACGCACCCTTGGCCAGACGGATGAACCGTCGCTCAATCCACAACCTAGCGATCCAGCAGAACCACCATCATCGGATACAGCGCCGCTCAATACACAACCCGACACTCCACCTCAATCAGCAACGCCAAATGTTGCCCAACCATCAGTGGCACTGCTCATAGACGGCGAGAACTGCGCCTCCAGTGTGGCCGCCCAGGTCGTGGCCAAAGCAAAAGAGTTTGGTGATGTACGGGTACGCCGCGTCTATGCCAACTGGACGATAGGCAGTACGCGGAGTTGGATTGACCCCATTGCACGCTACGCCATCCAACCGATTCACCATGAGCCGACCACAACGGGCAAAAATGCGACCGACATTCTCTTAACTATTGATGCAATGGATTTGCTGCACAGCCATGCGATTGATTGTTTCTGTCTTGTTGCCAGTGACAGCGACTACACACCACTTATCCACCGCCTGCGCGCCGCCCAACGCACCGTCGTGCTGATTGGTCGTACTCAGACGTTGCCTTCGCTGGTGCAGATGAGTAACGTCTTTATCTCCTTGGAAGATCTGACGGAATCACCCGCACCAACCAAAGCCACCCCCGCGCCCGCCGTTGCGCCGCCACCACCTGCCAAAACCACCCCCGCGCCCGCCGTTGCGCCGCCACCACCTGCCAAAACCACCCCCGCGCCCGCCGTTGCGCCGCCACCTGCCAAAGCCGATCCCACGCCCGCCATTGCGCCACCCAAGCAGACCACAGTTAGCCCAACCGCAACCAAAGTAGGTTCCCCACAACCAAGCGTGAGTCAGCCAAAAGAGATGAGCAGCATCGAACCGATCCTCATCGCGGTGTGGGAAGAAGTACAGCGAGTACGCGGTACGGTTTCACTCTCAAATTTCATCAACGCGATCAAGCAACTCCATCCCCATCTTAAGCCTGAAGGCTACGGCCATGCCAAATTCGCCCAACTGATTAAGCAGCGGAATGATCTCTTCAGGCTCGAACCAGACAGCCAGAACCCTTCGCACATGATGGTACTACGGACACAGCCCACACCAACACAAGCGACACCCAGTGCTCCAACTACGCCCCCCAAACCGACAAAGAAGGCGGCTCCAAGTAGGATACGCACGCTCTTGGAACAAGCGTGGCAACAGGCTCCCAAAGAGAATGGCTGGATGACGATGTCTACGATTGGCCAACAACTCAAGCAGATTGACCCGAAATTCACATCCAAACAATACGGCCATTCGCGCCTGACTTTACTACTCCAAGCGCACACGGATCTCTTTGAGTTGAAGAAGGTGAATGCAGGCCAGTATCGGTTGCGGAAGAAGTGAGGATGTGACGGATTAGATGCGCTGAAACCGAATAGACGTGCTATACTCCAGTATAGACGATAGCCCAATGATTTTCAACGGGAGGTGCCATTATGACAGTGTCAACTCAGACAGTGACAACTGACTATGATCAAGCTCTTATGATCATCAGGCGTCTTGATCGTACCACCCAGGCGCGGCTTGTGGCTCAGGTGGTGCAAGACCTTGCGCAAGAGCAACCTACACCTATAAACAATCAGCCTGATCCTCGCGCCATACTCGCCGAAATTCGCGCCCACTTTGCTAAGCTTGGCCCGGTCTCACCGAGTATGAGCGAGCAGCTTGATATTGATCGTCAGCATCGTGCAGATCTACTTGAAGGCAAGGTTAATGAGTAATGTATACTCTTGATGCGAACATCTTCGCACGCGACGCAGACCCAACAAGCCCGTTCTATGTGGTTTGTCGCGATCTTCTGCAAGTACTCGATCAACAGAAATACCAGATCATCGTACCAAACTTGCTTTTGGCCGAAGTTGCGGCAACAGTCAGTCGAACGCGGCGTGATCCAATTCGTGGGCGGATGATCGCCCAGGCGATCACCGCCTTCAAACATGTCCAACTCATCCCGCTCAATGACACACTAGCGCAGGAAGCTGCCAACCTCGCCGCCGACCGGGCGCTGCGTGGTGCCGATGCTATCTACGTTGCGGTGGCTCGACATTATGGCTGCACCCTGGTCTCACTCGACCGCGAACAGCGCGAACGAGCGGCTTCGGTTGTGCGTGTCCTTACGCCAGATGAAGCACTGGCTGAAATTACAGGTAGCAGCACCTAAAACGCCCCCGATTCCGCACAGTGAACGTGGGATGCAGAAAAGCCACAAACTATCATCCCCCTCCACATCCCTCAACGCCCAAGACCCGCCATCACCGGGAGGTGATCGCTACGCCCAATCCAGGTGGTGGTGTTCAATAGCTATGCTACAAGATTGTGTATATGGGACACAATAACTGCATAAATACACTATACTAACATGTAGACTATTTACAAACTCAGAGCAACTTCCCCCCCCACACTCCACCCTAACTGAACTTCATGGAGGTGCCCCCTCATGAGTGATAAACCCGCCAAGAAAGATCGCCGCCTTGCCACCCAGATGCAGCAGCGTCGCCGCAATCTCTTCACCGGGCGGAAGGAGGAGACGGCGCAGTTCCTCCAAACATTACGTGCGCTCGCGCATCCTGAGAGTAACGAAACGGAGGAGAAGTGGGTCTTTAGTATCCACGGCCAGGGTGGAATTGGCAAGACGACGCTGCTACGCGAGTTTGAGGCTATCTGTCAGGCTGAGAAGATCGAGTATGTCTATGTTGATGCCCAGTTGGAGGGTGGCGATAGCATCACTGATTTGATCGATCTGATGCGCCGTATCCGTGGCCACTTTTCGCAGACGCGCTTCCAACAGGTGATGCAGTCGCATCCCTTTGCGGGCTTCGATACGGCCTACCAACGCTATAAACAATTGGAAGATCGCGTGCGCCGCGAACAGTTGGCGGGTGGTTATGCGCCGCCGCAGACGACGATGCCTCAGGCACCAACCCAGGTGGCGTTGGCCTATGTGCATTCCACTGACCGCAACGCCCTTCCGCTCTCCGCTGCTGAAGAGCATGCGCTACAAGCGATGCCCGATGGCTATGGCAAAACTCCCAAGGATAAGCGCGAGTGGCTCTTCCGTACCCTCGGTAATCTTGATGATGCTGAGTTTTTTATGCAGCCCGAACCGCTGCTGGTTGTGGCCTTCTCTGATGCGCTCGAACTTGTGTGTGGGGATAATCTCTTTGTCCTGATGTTCGATACCTATGAGAAGGTGGATAGTTTTGATCCGGCGATTCGCGATACCTTCTTGGCCCAGTTGAATATCGAGCGCGTGATTGTGCTGGCGGGCCGTCAGTCGCTCTATGATCGCTTCGATGGTTCGTGGCGCAATATCACCTATTTCTTTGAACTGCGCCCCTTTACCCAACCAGAGGTGGCCGATTACCTTCAGAAGCGCAATCTGCCAGACATCAATCTGGCCGAGCGCATCTTTGACTTCACCCACGGTTGGCCATTGGCGGTCGGGTTGGCGGTTGATGCAGCCGAACGTACCAGCAGTACCGAGGAGGCGCTGGCGCTCTTTCGTGATGATCTCCCGACCGGGCCACTCACGACCCATGAGCAGCGCCTCCAGATCGTGGATCACGTCACGGAGCGCCTGCTTAATCAGGTACCGCCCGCTGAACGGCTCTCGATCTGGGCCGCTGCGGTGCTCACCTCTTTCACTTATGAGCGGCTGCTGGCTTTGGTTGGTGCGGGTGGCTTGTCCCAGAAGCAGTATGCCCGCCTGATCCGCTACTCTTTCGTGCGCCGCGCTGGGGCTGGGTTTATGCTCCACGATCTGGTGCGTGACTATATCTTGCGTAGCCTGAAGAACCGCGTCCCTGATATTTACGAATCACTGCACCACCGCGCTGCTGAGTATTACCTCACCCAGCAGGTGGCTCAGGATACCGATAGTGCGGGGCGGAGGAGTGAGGAGTGGCAGATGCTCACCAAGGAGTATCTCTACCACCATATTCAGGCCGATGAGCATGTCGGGGTGCAACTGCTCTTTAAGTATATTGCTGAGGCACTCTATGATCGGAATTATCGCTATGCCCAGCAACTGACCCAACTGATTAGTTGGACGGTGCCGGTCAATACGATGAATCTCTATGACCTGGATCGCTGCTGTATCGCGCTGGCGCGTGGCGATAGTGCGAAGGCGTGTGCCATCCTGGAGGCGGATCTGGGTATGCTCGATCTGCCCCGCCCACAGCGTTACCTCTTCGCACTGACCCTGGGGCATCTACGTATGCAGTGGCCCTATGCTAACTACGACGCGGCACGCAATGCCTTTACGCTGGCCTATGATGCCGCCCGCACGCTCTGTGATACCTATGCGCTGGCCGCACCGTTGTGCAACGGCGAGCAGCAACCGGCTGTGGCTACGAGTGTGACGAGTAAGCCGCTGGTCTTTATGAGCTACACCTCCTTTGATGATGCCTACGAGACCGGCGCACTCTCGCAGTTTCGTGAGGAGTTGCGGCGCGCCTTGCGTTTCCATAGCGGTGAGGAGGTGGAGATCTTTCAGGAGGGTACGGGGGTGGATCTGGGGCAGCCCATTCAGGAGCGGATTAGCCGCTCGCTGCGTGAGGTGATGATCCTGGTGCCGATTATTACACCAAACTATTTTACCAGTGAGGCATGCCGCCGCGATATTGCGCTCTTCCTCAACCGCGAACGCCAACTCGGTCGCAACGATCTGATCATCTGGATCTACTACCACCCGGTGGAGGATCTCGATACGCTGCGCGAACATCCAGAGCAGGCTCCAGAGATGAGCGACCTGCTGGTACGCGAACTCGCCCAGCGCATGGGGGTCAACTGGCAGCCCTTCCGCAAGCGCAGCCTGAACGACCCGGAAGTGCGCAGTGAGATTGAACGCATCGCCCAGCGCATCATCGCGGTGATGCAGAGTCTGTCCGATACACCTGCACCGTCCGCGCCGGCTACTACCACCACCACCGATCCGACTCGCTTCAGCCTCAGCCTGCCGGCGCAGCACCCGCGCATTGACCACTATCCAACCTGGACGGCGCTGGCGCTGGCCTACCATGGCATGTGCGATGCCGAGTTGGGACAGTATGATCAGGCGATTGAGCGCCTTCAAGCTGCCCTGAACCTGGCCGAGCAGATTGGTGAGCAGAAGACGATCCTGCGCTGTATCGTGCAGCTTGGCCATGCCTACCGCATCCAGGGTAGTTTTGCGCAGGCGATTAGCCTGCTAGAACGCGGCTTACAGTACGATCTGCACACAACCCCCGGTATTCAACTTGATTTGTTGCAGGCGCTGGGTGAGACCTACCAGAAGCAGGCCAAATACCCACAGGCGATCCGCTACTTCCAGCAGGCATGCGATCTGGCCAAAGAGAAGAGCGAACCGGATCGTTTGGTTGGTGCGTGGCGGATGTTGGCCAAAGCCTACCGTGATATGAGCAAGTTTGAGGATGCCTTTCACGCCTACCAGGCCGCGCTGCGCCTCGCCGATGAGTTGCGTAACGACGGGCAGGCCGCCGACATCCTCTCCGATCTGGGACTCACCTACCGCCAGAAGGGTGAGTATACCCAGGCCATCCACTACCTAGAGCAGAGCCGCGACCGCTACCAGGCAGCGGGGCAGGCCACGGCGGTGGCTGAACTCTGGCGGATGCTTGGCGATACCTATGGCTGGAACGCCAAACCCGATGCCGCACTGGCTCACTATGCCGAAGCGCGGGTGCGCTACATTGAACTGGATGCGCAGGAGAAGTTGGCTAATCTGGCTACCTCGCAGGGGATGCTCCAGCGTATCCGGGGCGACCAAGCCAGTGCTGTGGCCAGCTATACCGAAGCCTACGAGCGTTACCTAGCCCTGGATCGCCCCATTCTGGTTGCCCAATCGCTCTGGAACCTCGGCATTGCCCACCACCTCTGGGGCAAATTCGAGTTGGCACTCGACTACTATGCCCAAGCCCGCGAGCGTTATGCCGCCCTCGGCCAACACGATAGCGTGGCGGGGCTGCTGCGCGATATTGGACGCACTGCCCAAGCCCAAGGCAACTATGCCCAGGCAGTAGCCTACTTTGAGCAGAGCCGCGACCTCTATGCCCAGCTTGATCAGCCCAGTCAGGTTGCCAATCTGTGGCACTTTCTGGCCTGGGCCTACAAGAGATGGCGCAAGTTTGATCAGGCCAGCGAATGCTTCCACGAGGCGCGGCGGCATTACGATGCGCTGGGGTTGCCCGCCGAAAGCGCCAAAGTGCTTGATGGGTTGGGTTGGTTGTACGACGAGAAGGGTGAGTATGCCCAGGCAGTCACCTATTTTAACCGCAGCCTAGAGATCGTAACCCAACTAGACCTGCCGAGTAACATTGCCTCACTCTGGTCGGATTTAGGCTCGGTCTACCGCAACTGGGGCAAGTACGACGAGGCCATCCGCCACTATAGCGAGGCCCAGCGCCGCTACGAACTGCTCGATCAGCCCCGGAGTATAGCGAATACGCTCTGGAATTTGGGATTTCTCTATCAGGAAAAGGGCGACTATGCCCAGGCGATTACCTACCTGACCCAAGCTCGTGAGCGCTATAGCCAACTCGACCATCCATCGAGTGTGGCGAGCCTCTGGCAGCAACTAGGCCAGATCTACCGACTATGGAATAAGTATGATCTCACCTTACAGCACTATGCCGAAGCCCAGCAACGCTACGAGCAACTCGGGCAACGCGGGCAGGTCGCCGATATCCTGTTGGCCATCGGCCAGACCGCCTATGCCCAGGGCGACTACGCACGAGCGGTGGAGTTCATCAGTCGCAGCCGCGAAGAGAACCGGGCACTAGGGTATTTCCATGATGTGATTACTTCACTGGCAGATCTCGCCTTTGTCTACGAGAGTTGGGGCAAAATTGAGCAGGTCATCGGCTGTTATGAAGAGGCCCTAAAACTCTCCATCGAGCGGGACATACCCGACTTTATGGCCGCAATTGAGCGTAACCTGGGCGCTGTCTACCGTGATCAGGGCCAGTATGCACGGGCGATAGCCTACTTCACCCATAGCCGCGATGCCTTTACGCACTTGAACCAGCCCCAGGATGTGGCCGAGATCTACAAACATCTGGGATCGACCTATCGGCTTTGGAACAAATTTGAGCAAGCTATTGCCTGCTACCAAGAGGCACTGCAACGCTACCGCGATCTCGATCAACGCGCAGCAGTCGCCAATACCCTCTGGGAGATAGGCATGATCTATCGCGATCAGCGCAACTTTGCCCAAGCTGAGCAACACTTTATTCAGAGCCGCGATCTCTATATACAACTTGAACGCCTGATCAACATCGCAAATCTTACATACCATTTAGGTATCAACGCTCGGCATTGGGAACAGGCCGACACAGCCTTGGGTTATGACCAGGAGGCACTAGATCGCTATCGCACACTAGATAACCAAGTAAGCGCGGCGAGTACCTTATGCGACATTGGATGGGTTTATGAACTACGCGGCGATTTCCCGCAGGCACTCGACTACCTGCGCCAGAGCCGCGAGATCTATACCCAGATGGAGCGCCCACAGAATGTTGCCTGGTTGTGGGATTACATGGGTGACACCTACCGCATTGCCGGTCAATTTAGCGAGGCACTGGCCCATTATGAAGAGGCCCGCCAGCGCTTTGTGGCGCTTGATCAACAGGCCGATGTCGCCAGTGTCATCCAGGACATCGGGAGGCTGCACCATGCCCAGGGAAGCTACGCCGAGGCGATCCGCATCCTCAGCGAGAGCCGCGAGCGCTATGCCAGCCTGGGCAAACCGCACAATGTTCTGAACCTATGGCTCAATCTAGAGGCCGCCTACCACGACTGGGGCCAGTTTGAGGCCGCGCTGGACTGCTGCACCGAGGCGCGCCAGATCGCGCACGAGCAGGAGTTGTATGAGCGCGACACCTATACGCTGAGTAAGATGGGGTTGATCTACCAAGCGCAGCAGCGCTACAGCGAGGCGCTTGATCTGCAACGCCAAAGCCAGGAACAGTATGTGCGTCTCGGTCGCCTCCTTGATGCCGGGTTAGTAGCATTCGACATCGGTGAAACGGCCCTCCTCGCGGGCGATAGGGAGCAGGCGGCCCAATCCTTCACGGCGGCGTTGACGACGGCACTCGACATGACCTACCTCCGCCTAGAGGCACGGGCGCACATCGGGCTAGGCTGGTGCGCCGAGCCACATGACGATACCCAGGCGGCAGCGCACTTCACACGGGCACTGGAGATCTACACCAACCTCGATGATCCCAGGTTCTGGGGCAAGGCCCAACTGGGTATGGTGCGGGTGGCATGGCGGGCGGGGCAATATGAAGCGGCCCACACACGGATCGCCGCAACCTTCACCCAACTCAGCACCCGCCAGCGCCGCCGCGACATGGCGCTCCTGCACAAGGAGCTAGGCCGCTTCTTCCAGCAGGTGGGCGAAGCTGAACGCGGCCGCGAGCAACTGCTGGCAGCCCAACAGCTCTTCGCGCAACTCGACAACCAATACGAAACCGAGCAGGTCGCAGCGTTGCTGTAGGGGCGCGTCGTGACCCGCCCAATACTGCTTAGACCGTTTTGACGCAAAGACGCGAAGGCGCAAAGCCTATACCAAAACCTTCGCGCCTTCGCGCCTTCGCGTGAGCCTAGACCCAAACCTTCGCGCCTTCGCGTGAGCCTAAGGCTTTCCACCCCAAGTGTGAATAGTTACCTCACACCGGCCCCAGCGCATCGCGCAGGCTGATAATCTGCTCGGCAACCCGTTCCAACTCACTACGTACCCGTGGCTCCGTAAAGGGGAGGCCACGGAGTTGATGCCAATCCAGCATCAGGCGTTGCGCTAGGTGTGCCAGCAACGGATCGCCCGCCACAAGTGCATCAAAGCGCGCAACCCGTTGATACGCGATGGGCAAGATCAGATCGTTGCGCCCCAACTGCTGCTCACGCTGAAGAAATGCCTGCAACTCCGCCCGACACGCCGCACTCTTCAGGTAGCCCGGCGTGATGATCGGGATGAAGAGCAGCGCACGCGCAAGCGCATCATCCACCCGCTGCTGAATGTTCTGCCCCAAGCGGATTGCATCGGTATCCTGAAAGATCGTGATCGTCTCGCCGCTGAGGAACTGAAGTGTGCGGGCCAGTTCCGCCCGCAAGCGCGTGATCGCCCCACCTTCAAACTCATCATCAAAGCGGTTATAGCTCATAAAGACGAGCGGCGCAGGTTCAGTCTGTCTCACCGATGGAGAAGGAAGCGCTGCCTCCACCTCCCAGAGTACTCCGTGGGGAAGATGCGTATAGAGTACTGGCATCCACCAATCATGGTGATCCTGAATCGCCTGACGCGCCATATTCACCGCACGGGCAATGAGGCCATCGCGCAGAAGTTCCCGAAAAAAGACCCCCACGAAACGCTGGTTACTCGCCATACTGAATGTACCCTGCATCGCCAGCACCGCAGGCACCCCCGCACGGACGAGACGTGGGCCAAGCGCTGCTAGTGCATCGCTGTAGCCATCACCCGCACTCTCGCAACTAGCGAGGATGACGAGACGTGGCACACGCACACCAAGGCTTTCCAGTAGATCAGCGAGTTGGCTACCTCGACATGGAACAGCAGCATTGTTCGCATCAACGAGGTACAGGATAGGTTCACCATTGATGAGCTTCCCATGCGCCACAAGGTAGAGGATGTCATAGCCATCGCGCAGGGCATCCGCGAGACGATCCCACGTTGTGCGCGAGTTTTCGGAATCACCAAGGATGGTATGGGGTATCTGGTCTAAAGCCGCCACAACCTGAGCGATCTGCTTATCCGCATCAATAACACCGAGTGGGAATCTTGGCGTTGGAGTGGGTGCGGCCACCGCAATCAGGGCACGCAGATCGCCCTTGGGCCGTAGCGATACGCTCCGATACCCCTCACCACTCAGGTAGCGCGAGAGCCACTGGTCGCCACTACAGGCCATGGGCTTTTGCGTCACCGGTGATAGGAGCCGTTCTTCCCAGTGCAGTCTGTGCAGATCGGGCGGCACCAGCAAGCGCACATGCAGATCGTTACCAGACCCGGTGGCGGCTGCATAGAACTCACGCAACGCCTGCCCCGCTTCAGATGCAAAGAGCGACTCAAGATCCGCATCCTGCCCCACACTAACCGGAAAAGGGCCACGGCTCAGGTTACGTTCCATCAGACGCAGCGTAAGCGCATACCCCGTAGCAGTTCGGGTTAGGCTGATCTCCAGATTCTCATGCGAAGGAGGATTCATTGATTGATGGGATTTTCTATGGGGCTACGCCCCAAACATCAAACAAGATCTTCGGAGGCGACACAGACGCCCCCCCACAAAACACCACACCCCCCGCTCCCACAAGGGGAACGAGGGGTGCAGGAATGAACGCAGAAGAACTAGAAGTCCATCCCGCCCATGCCGCCGCCCGGCATCGCCGGGGCACCCGACTTCTCCTCTGGCAGGTCGGTGATCAGCGCCTCGGTGGTCAGGATCATCCCGGCAATCGAAACGGCGTTCTGTACCGCGCTGCGCGTCACCTTGACCGGGTCAATGATGCCCTGCTCGATCATGCTGCCGTACTCGCCGGTCAGCACGTTGTAGCCCAGGGTGTTGTCGCCGCTCTCGGCCTGCATACGGCGAACCGTCGCGATGATGACCGAGCCCTCCTCGCCCGCGTTGCGGGCCAGGATGCGTAGCGGCTCCTCAAGGGCGCGGCGCAGGATGGTCAGACCAACCTTCTCGTCCTCGTGAGCAACCTTGACGTTGTCCAGCGCGCTGATGGCGTTGACCAAGCTCACACCACCACCGGGGACGATGCCCTCCTCGACGGCGGCACGGGTGGCGCTCAGGGCGTCCTCCACGCGGTGCTTCTTCTCCTTCAGCTCCGGCTCGGTGGCCGCGCCGACCTTGATCACCGCCACGCCACCGGCCAGCTTGGCCAGGCGCTCCTGGAGCTTCTCGCGGTCGAAGTCGCTGGTGGTCGTCTCGATCTGAGCACGGATCTGATCGATGCGGGCGTGGATAGCCGCCTCATCGCCCTTGCCCTCAACAAAGGTGGTGTCGTCCTTGGTCGAGACAACCTTGCGGGCACGGCCCAGATCCTCGATGGTCGCGCTGTCGAGCTTGCGGCCAATCTCCTCGGATATCACGGTGCCGCCAGTCAGGATAGCGATATCCTGCAACATCGCCTTGCGGCGGTCGCCGAAGCCGGGAGCCTTGACGGCCAGCACATTGATCGTGCCGCGCAGCTTGTTGACCACCAGGGTCGCCAGCGCCTCACCATCAACATCCTCAGCCACGATCACAAAGTTCTTGGTGACCTGAAGCACCTTCTCCAGCACCGGCAGGATCTCCTGGATGCTGCTGATCTTCTTGTCGGTGATCAGGATCATTGGATCGTCCAGCTCAGACTCCTGGCGGTCAACATTGGTGACCATGTAGCCGGAGATGTAGCCACGATCAATCTGCATGCCCTCGGTGTACTCCTTCTCGAAGGCCACACCCTTGGACTCCTCAACCGTGATGACGCCGTCCTTACCGACCTTCTCCATCACCTCAGCGATCAGCTCACCAATCTCGCTGTCAGCAGCCGAGTTGGTGGCGACGTGAGCAATGTCGGCGCGGTCGCGCACGGGGGTGGCGCTGGCACGAATGGCAGCGACGAGCGCCTCAGCGCCACGGTCGAGGCCACGCTTGAGCAGCATCGCGTTAGCACCAGCGGCAACCACCTTGAGACCCTCGGTGACAATCGCCTGGGCCAATACGGTCGCGGTGGTGGTACCATCACCGGCGACATCGTTGGTCTTGGTGGCGGCCTCCTTGAGCAACTGGGCACCCATGTTCTCGAAGGGGTCCTGAAGCTCGATCTCCTTGGCGACGGTAACGCCGTCGTGGGTCACCGTGGGCGATCCGAACTTCTTGTCAATCGCCACGTTGCGACCACGCGGGCCAAGGGTGGTCTTTACTGCATCGGCGACCATATCTACGCCGCGCTTGAGCGAACGACGGGCCTCTTCGTTGAAACAGATCTGCTTAGCCATAGAGCTATCTATCCTCCAAATAACTTTCGTAGGAAGGGATACTATCAACAGGGCGCACCAACAATTATGGTGCTACACCTGGTTTAGTCCTGAATGATGCCCAGAATATCCTTCTCGGCCAAGATCAGGTACTCGACATCGTCAATCTTGACTTCGGTGCCACTGTACTTGGCGAAGATGACCTTGTCGCCAGCCTGAACCAACATGGGGATGAGCTTCCCGCTCTCATCGCGGCGACCCTCACCGGCAGCGACGATGGTGCCCTCCATGGGGCGCTCCTTGCTGGCCGTGTCGGGCAGGAAGATACCACTCCGGGTCTTCTCTTCGCGCTCAGCCGGCTTGAGCACAACACGATCACCGAGCGGCCGAATACGGAAATCCGCCATAGCTGCTATTCCTCCATTCAAGACAGGTAACTCTCTGAGAAATTCGTTAGCACTCTACAGAAAGGAGTGCTAACCGCTCACTATAGTACTCAAGGGATGGGGTTTTGTCAAGAGCCATTTTAGCACTCATGAGAAAAGAGTGCCAATTGACATGGGTTTGCATCCTCTGGGGGGCTGACGTACAATAGCCACGATGAACAATAGTGGCGCCATCTATGTTGAGCACCCTGATCACCATGCCGTCGTCAACGAACTGATACGGCAGATGGTTGCGCGTGGCTTCGCCCATGTTGATCGTGCCCCCACCGATCTCGACCCGCGCATCATGATCCCGGCCAAGCGGATACGCCACTTTCTGGTGATGCCGATGGTCGCCGACTGGGTGGTGATCTGGGAAGATCCGGGCTATTTTGCCGAACGCGCCTTAGCGCAACAGATCGCCGCCAACCTGGGCGAGCGGGCAATCTGGATCGAGGTGAGCGGCAATGGGGTCTCGTGGGCCTATGGGGTCTACAACGCTGCCGAGACGATAGACGAACAGTATAGCGAAGTCAAGGTGCCCTACTATGGTGAGTATGGTAGCATCTTCTTCGTCTTTAACCCTGAACATACTCCCGAAGAGTTCATCGCGAAGTTTAGCCTGCCCTACGACGACTACGACTATGCGCGGGTCGTCGCCGGTGATCTCCCGGTGGCATTGGGAGTAGTCGTCCACCTCGCGTTTGAGAAGTAGACGCCACAGGCTGATCTTGTGCCGTGTGATGTATGAAACATACTATTCTGATGCTGGCCTCCACCAGCTTCTTCTCCGATTATGGTAACCATGTACGCATCTGGGAAGAATCGCGGGCACTGCAAAAACGCGGCCACCGGCTCATCCTCGCCACCTACCACAATGGCGATAATATGCCCGGTCTGGACATCCGGCGCTCCTGGGATGTGCCATGGATCAAGCGTGCCGTGGTGGGTTCGTCGCGCCACAAACTCTACCTGGATGTGGGCCTCAGTTGGCGCGCTCTGCGCGTTGCGCTCAAGGAACGCCCGACGATCATCCACGCCCACACCCACGAGGCCGCCGCAATTGGGTTGCCCCTGCGCACACTCTTCCATGCCCCGCTGATCCTCGATTATCAGGGCAGCATGACCAGCGAAATGCTCGACCACGGCTTTGTGCGTAAGCAGAACCCGCTCTACCGCCTCCTCGTCGAGATCGAACATTTGATCAACCGTAAGGCCGATGCGATCATGACCAGTACCCACAACGCGGCCAATCAACTGCGCCAGGCGGGTATTGTGCCCCACGAACGCATCTATGCTGTGACCGATAGTGTGGATACCGACCGCTTCCGCCCCTATGATCGATCACCGGCGTGGCAAGCCCAGCGCATGGAACTCCGCGCCCAACTCGGTATCCCAGCGGGGCGGCATGTCATCACCTACATCGGGCTACTCGCCCCCTACCAGGGCACCAACGTCCTCATCGAAGCGGCCGCCCTTCTCGTGCGCCGCCGCCCCGATGTCCACTTCCTGATTATGGGCCACCCCGACCCACATAGCTACCGCACCTACGCCGCCTCGCTGGGGGTGGGTGATCATGTCACCCTTCCCGGTCGCATCATCTACCGCGATCTCCATAGCTACCTCGCCCTTGGCGATGTGGCCGTGGCACCCAAGATGAGCCTCACCGAAGGCAATGGTAAGATCAGTAACTATATGGCGATGGGACTACCAGTGGTTGCCTTCGAGACTCCAGTGAGCCGCGAGATCCTCGGCGATTGTGGTATTTATGCCCAGTTGGGCAGCGCCGAAGACCTCGCCGCAAAGCTCGAACTTGCCCTCGAAGATCGCGAGTTGGCGTACCACCTCGCCACGCAAGGCCGCGCTCGCGCCGTCAGCGATTTCTCATGGGAACAAGCTGCGTGTCAGATCGAGACGATCTACCAGCAGGCAATGGCGCGAAGACACAAAGGGTGCGATTGCGCATACTCTTAATATCTTTGCGCCTCTGCGTCTTTGCGTCCAGATCGGAATGCTTGGCGCAATATGAACTGTTATGCCCTCAGCGAATCTGCATCACCACCATCGCGTGGATCGACTTGGATTCCTGCGCCACTTCTACCCACGACTGGCCGCGATCATCAGAGCGCAGGATCTGCCCTGCATCAGTACCAGCCCAGCAGGTGTCCATATGATAACTAGAAGGCGCAAAGACCGTGATCGCTCCCTGAAGCGGTGTTGCCAACTGAACGGGGTGCCAATGCGCCCCACCATCATCGCTACGCAACAACTGTGTTCCCTCCGCAATCGCCGCCAATAACGTCTCCTGTTTGCCTGCCAACATCGCCAACGCCCGAGCACCCGGAGCAGGCGGATGTGAACCTGTCCATTGCGCCATACCCTGGGCAGTTGCAATCAACGGACGCGATGTCTGGCGTAAAGCTTGCAGAGCCTCAGCCTCTGCGTCAGGTGCTGGCCCCCATGTCTGAGCCGCATCCAAACTGATCAGCGCTTCACCCGCATCCAAACTCACAATCACCACCAACGCTGCATCATCACCATCCGCAGCAATAATGCCATGAACAGTCCGCTCCACCAGCGTATGCCCGATCCGCCGCCAGCGCCCGGTCAATCCAGGATCACTGTAGGTTACCAGGCCATCATCAGTACCGACATAGACGATCCCTGCCTTCGCCATAGATACTCCTGTTTGTCGTTCTTGTATGTATTGGGCGATGAGCGCGAGGGTAGCATAGCACTCTCAATGGCCCGTCGTCAATGATTAGGGATCTGCATGAAGCTGCTTGTAGAGAGAAGGCATCTCAACGTATACTAAACTTAAACATATCATCCTTCGTCCTTCCCTGTTGGAGCAATACTAGATCATGTTGGCACGGATCAAGTCTCGGCTGCAATACAAACTCATGCTTGGATTTAGCGCAGTGCTGCTCGTAGCCCTAACGCTTGTCTCGGCATATACCCAATATAGTGCCAGCGAGATGCTGCTCTCCTATACCCGTGATGAGCAACGCAATCTCACCAATGCGCGTATTGCTGTCACCCAGGGGTTACTCAATGAGATCCGTAACGATCTCCTCTTTCTTACCCGCGATCCGGCAATAGCCACCTTTATGACCAATAACAACCGGGGGGACGAGATTACCCAGCGCTTCATGCGCCTCTTGTCCCGTTCTGGATCGCGCTATCAGGGAGTATGTGTCGTTGATCATGTCGGTGCCTACCGCCTCTGTGTGGGAATACAGGATGGGCAAGCAACCCTCATTCCCAACACAAGCTACCTCCCAGCCGCCGAAGCGTTACCACCAAGTGATCTGAGCCAAGTGCGCGATATTCCACATATCTATAGCTGGACATTTACTCAACCGATACCCAATACAAATCAGAGTGAAATGGGGCCAATCGTCCGTTTTAGTTCGGCTATCTATGCCCAATCGGGAACAAACATTGGCCAGATCATCCTTGATACTTCAGCAGAATCGATATTCAACCTGCTTATTGAACCCGAACAAGGTACGCAGACCTTCATCACGGATCAAAATGGCAACTACATCCTCGGTGGTGAAGGCAATCTGCGCGATGATCGCCCACAAAGCGGGATTGAAATCCTCAATCAATACCAAGGAACCTTGATTGACCCGCCTGATTACCGCAATATGTTTAGTAACTACGCGACACTACGGTTTCCCGATCAACGGAGTAGCGCATGGATTGTGATCTATGATCGTCCAGTTGAACAGATACTTGCCCCTATTCGACAATCAATTCTCGTCAATGTCATCTTAACCATCGTCCTCCTCATCGTCGGGCTTGTGATCAGTTACCTGCTCACCCGCAGTATTGTGCGCCCGATGCGCGCCTTAGCAATGGCTGCTGAACGGGTCGGGTCGGGCGACCTCCAAACCCCGATTACGACCACTAGCCACGATGAGATCGGTGCCTTAGCCGACACCCTCGATCATACTGTTACGCGCCTCCGCACATCTATCGAGAACGCAGACATGCGCCGCCGCGAGGCCGAGACGCTCTATCGCACCGCCATTGCGCTCAATTCCACCCTCGATCTGCACCAACTCCTCAACCGCATTCTCCAGGAACTGCGCGCCGTTGTGCCCTACGACAGCTCAACCGTCCAATTGGTGCGTGACGATCACGTCGAGATCATCGGGGCATACGGATTGGCCAAGCTCGAAGAGTTGATCGGGGAGACCTTCCCACTCCATGGGCCAGGGCCAAATGCCGAGGTCGCCCGTCGGCAAGCAACGGTCATTCTCGATGATGCCCCCCAAGCATATAGTTGCTTCAACGAGGAGCCTTACCGCAACGATCCGATCCGGAGTTGGATGGGGGTGCCGCTGATCTTTGGTGAACGACTGATCGGAATGATCACTATTGATAAATACGAACCAAACTTCTACAGCCCCGAACATGCACGTATCGCCAACGCATTTGCCGCCCAAGCCGCGATTGCGCTTGAGAATGCACGCCTCTACGAAGCCATCCGTACTGAACTCGCCGAACGCCTACGCGCCGAAGATCAGTTACGACAGGCCCAGAAGATGGAAGCGGTAGGGCGGCTCGCAGGTGGAGTCTCTCACGACTTCAACAATATTCTTACGGTAATCATGGGTGAATGTGACCTGATCATGCACGAGCCGGATCTCAAACCCGATATCCGGCAAGGACTCGATCAGATCTACCAAGCTGGTATGCGCGCCTCAGCACTTACCCGTCAACTCCTCGCCTTCAGCCGTCGTCAGATCCTTCAACCGATCCAAATCAACCTAAACGAGATCATTATTCCCATCGAAAAGATGCTGCGCCGTCTGATCGGTGAGGATATCAATCTACATACCCAACTAGACCCCAACCTCAACACCATTCGTGCTGACCCCAGCCAAATCGAGCAAGTGATCCTCAATCTCTGTATCAATGCCCGTGACGCGATGCCACAGGGCGGCGAACTTGCGATCATCACCGAAAATGTCCATATCGAAGTTGAATTTGATCATGATCTCCCCACGGGCAATTACGTCCTCTTAAGCATCAGCGACACGGGCAGCGGGATTGATGCGCATATCCGTGAGCACATCTTCGAGCCATTTTTTACCACCAAACCGCGTGGCAAAGGCACCGGGTTGGGCCTTGCGACCGTTCATGGTATTGTGCAACAGAGTGGTGGAATCATTCGCTTTCAGAGCGTACTCGGTCAGGGTACCTGTTTCTCCGTCTACATACCAGTTGTCCACGAACATCCACAACGAATATCACCTGTATCACCGCATCAGATTACCTACCTCAACGCTGTCGTGTTATTGGTTGAAGATGATGAACGGGTGCGCCAATTAACCGAACAGATCCTCCGCAGTCATGGCCTGAAGGTCATCACGGCAGCGAACGGCACCGCAGCACTCCGCGTTTGTGCCGAATACCAGGATCGCATTGACCTACTCCTGACCGACATCATTATGCCAGGCGGGATCAACGGAATTCAACTTGCCGAACGAATCCGTCTGAGTCATCCGCATATCAGTATCCTCCTGATGTCGGGCTATAACGAGGAAGCCTTTACCATAACTGACACCATCAGGAGTGAGAATCTCTTCCTCCAGAAGCCCTTCACACCTGGGATATTGATCGCAAAGGTAGCCGAAAGCCTAGCCAAACAGATACCCGCCGCCCCCTAGATACCGCTGGAGAATTTGGGAGCGAGGGCATCATTCCATGAACCATGGCAACATGGGCAAGACGCCCTCGCTCCCAGGTAGGATTTCTCTAAAGGCGCTGATGAGTTGCTGGCATATGGTATACTGACCACAGAAAGAGGGCGGCGCAGAAGTCACACCGTCGGCGCTACAATCCCGGCCCCATCACGGCGAATGTGGTGGGGTTATCTTTTGGAGAAATGCTTTTCTATGGATACGTCCTACTATATCAGCCGTCTTGAGAAGCTTACGACCCGCATCAACGCCCTCAAACCACGCATTGAGCGCGCCCACCAAGCGGTACGTCGGCTTGAAACCGAGCAGGTACCCGCCGGGGCTACTGCCGCTGCCCGCGCCGCCCAACTCTCGGCGGCCCGTCTGATGGCCAACACGCTTGAAGATCGCAGCCGCCAACTACGCATCGCTGCGGCAGCCATTCGCGCCGAACTGGATAACGGATCATAGAAGTGGCGTGGGATCGCGGTCATGCCGCGCCGCCACGCCAAATTTGCACGATCCGCGAGTCTATGCTATACTGCGCCGCGTTGCGCAGGAAACATAATCCCCGATAGCTCAACGGTAGAGCATCTGACTGTTAATCAGAGGGTTCGTGGTTCGAATCCACGTCGGGGAGCCAATCTTCCAAAGGCTCAGGTGGCGTCAAGCCCCTGAGCTTTTGTCATGCCTCATGCGAAGCTGGAACATTCCCCCCGCCCCCAGCGTTCTCTATATAGAAATCCTCTAGCCCGGAGAACGACCATGCGTACCCTCAAACTCCTGACCCTCGCCCTTCTCGCCACCCTGCTCCTCACGGCGTGTGGCGGCACACAAAGCGCTGAAGCCCCACTCCCTATGGCTACCGTCGCGGCAGATACCATGACCAATACGGGTGGTGTCGCTCCCGGTGCGCCTGCCGCGCTTGAATCCTATGCCGAAGAGGACGCGGCGGCGCGCCAACCGAATGCCTCCGATCAGCCCGCCAGCCAACGTATGGTGATCAAGACCGCCTATCTCTCGATTGAAGTGCCGAAGGTTAGTGATGCTGAGACGAGTATCCGTGCGCGGGTGGAGCAACTTGGTGGCTATGTGGTCAGTGTCCAAACTAGTGGCAGTGGCGAATACCAGACCGCCTCGATCACTGTGCGTGTTCCCACAGCCCAATACAGCGCCATCATTAGCGATGTGGAAGGACTCGCCACTAAAATCCTCTCGCGCAGCCTCGGCGGCGAAGATGTCACCGAAGAGTTTGTCGATCTCGAATCGCGCCTGCGCAACCTCGAAGCCACCCGCGACCGCCTGCTCGATCTGCTCAACCAAGCCACCGATGTTGAAGATGCCATCCAGGTCAATGCCGCCCTCACCGATGTCCAAGGCCAGATTGAGGTCATCCAGGGTCGCATGAAGTACCTCAAGGATAGCGTGGCCATGGCGACCATCAGTGTAGACCTGCGCCCCGTGCCGCCCCAGCCGGTGATTGTGCCCGAAGATGGCTGGCAACCCCTGCGCATCGCCCGCCAAGCCCTCGCCGATCTCGTCGGTTTTGGCCAGGGGTTGCTCGAACTCGGGATTGTCCTACTCATCTGGACACCAGTCTGGTTACCGCTGCTCTGGTTGGGTCGCTGGGGCTGGCGTAAACTGCGCCGTAAGGCACCAACAACATAAGCGGTCTCTTAGGCACTCCTTAGCTAACCCCACATTCCCCCGGCTTGATTATGCCTATGGCAATGGCTATAATAGGGTCATTGCCATAATTTTTTGGTGCTATGATCTTCCGAGACGGTGATACCCTCCCATGCGTATGAAGTTAAGCCTCCCACGAAGAACTCTTTGTTTCGCTCATTGTGGCGGCTTCGCCGCCACAATGAGCGAAACAAGAATATCTGGGACGCAGCCCCAACTGTGGGTTTTTGGGTACCATCCCCCCCAAATATGATCGAACGATACAAAAAATGGTATGCGTGAGCGCGTTTATCGAACTGAGGCGCTGATCCTTCGCCGTAGCGATATGGCCGAAGCTGATCGCTTGCTCCTGATAGCAACCCCCAATGGCAAGGTGCGGGTGGTTGCAAAAGGCGTGCGCAAAACAACCAGTCGCCTCGCTGGGCATATCGAACTCTTTACCCACGTTAGTCTCTTGCTGGCGGTGGGGCGTAATCTTGATATCATGACCCAAAGCCAAGCGGTGAATCCCTTTACAGCACTGCGCAGCGATATTACTCGCCTTAGTTGTGCCTATTATGTCGCCGATCTCTATGATACCTTGACCGAGGAGGGTGAAGAGAGTCGCCTCATCTTCCAACTGCTTATCGAGACGTTCGCAGCACTTGATCTGAGTATCAATCCAGATTTGGTGTTACGTTCTTTTGAATTACGCCTACTCCAGATCGCGGGCTACCGCCCACATCTGCACCACTGTGCCCAGTGTGGCACGTTGCTCACCGAAGAGGCCAATCGCTTTAGCCCTGTTGTGGGTGGGGTGCTCTGTCCCAATGATCAACGATCCGATCCACGCGCCTTGCCGATGGGTGGCCCTGCCTTTCGTCTCTTACGCTACCTGCAAACCCAACCTATGAGTAGCATTGAACACCTGCACCTCTCCGCAACGGTGCGCACCGAGGTCGAAACCCTCTTACATGCCTACCTGCGGCATATACTTGAACGTGATCTGAAGTCAGTCGCGTTCCTGCATGATGTGATGCGTGGCGAATAAAGGAGTCTTGTTATGGCCTATCTCGACCAACTGCTCGGACGTGGAGAGCAGATCCTGTACATCGCCCGACAACACCTCTTTGTCCTTATTGCCAATATTTTGGCCGAATTGTCGCTGATTGCGCTCTTGGTCGCCGCAGGGGTCACCTCCAATTGGGCCTTTAAGGATAACCTGACCCCGATTGTTGGAAGCCTCACCCCCAGCAGCCTTATTCTGTTGATGTGTGTCTCGATCAGTATTATTGTGATGATCAGTGGCTTTATTGATTATCTGCGCTGGAATACTGAGCAGTATGTGATTACCGACCGCCGCGTGATCCAGGTACGTGGTATCATCAATAAGCGCGTGATCGATTCATCGTTGGAGAAGATCAACGATGTTGAACTGCGCCAAAGCCTGATCGGGCGGATGATGAACTTTGGTACGGTCGAAATCCTTACCGCCTCCGATGATGGCGTGAATGTTATGGATCGGATTGAAGATCCGCTTGAGTTTAAGAAGGCGATGTTGGACGCCAAACATAACCATGAGCGTGGCTATGGCTACCTCGATCCCCAGAATTACCCCGCAGCCCAACCACGTGCGTCAGCACCTGGCGAGATCCAGGGGATGCTTGAAGAGTTGGCGATGCTGCGTGAACGTGGTATCCTTTCGCCTGAGGAGTTTGAATCAAAGAAGCGCGAGTTGCTCAGTAGGATCTAAATTATGCAAGAAGGATCGATCTACGATCTGATCACCCAAGCGCGTGACATGATCGTAGGCCAGATGCGCGTCACACCACGGGTCGGTCTGATCCTTGGTTCGGGGTTGGGTGCCTTGGCCGATGACCTCGATGAGGCGGTGGTCATTCCCTACTCCAGCATCCCTGGTTTCCACGCCCCCAAGGTGCCCGGCCACCGTGGCGAACTGGCAATTGGCCTGCTCGCCGGTCAGCCCGTCGCTACCTTGCGCGGGCGTTTCCACTTTTATGAGGGCTATTCGATGCAGCAGGTGGCCTTCCCGGTACGGGTACTCCAGGCTATCGGCTGCACGACGCTGATCATCACCAATGCGGCCGGGGGGCTGCGCCCTGAGTGGCAGGTCGGCGATATTATGCGCATCCGCGACCAGATCTTTCTGCCGGGTCTGGCCGGGCACCACCCCTTACGCGGTTCCAATGATGATCGCCTCGGTCCGCGCTTCCCCGCCATGGTCGGAGCCTTCGATAATGATCTGGTGCCCATCGCGCAGGCAGTGGCCGCGAGCCAAGGAACACCCCTGCGCGAAGGGGTCTATTGTATGCTCTCCGGCCCGGCCTTCGAGAGCGCGGCGGAACTCCGGATGTTGCAAGGCTGGGGGGCCGATGCCGTCGGTATGTCCACCGCTCCCGAAGTGATTGTGGCGGTCCATGGCGGGATGCAGGTGCTCGGTTTCTCACTGATCACCAACTTGGCCCTGCCCGATGGTACACCTGCCAACCACGCCGAGGTTCTGGCGGCCGGCGAAGCCGCGAAACCACGCTTTTCTGCCCTGATTCGGGGCATTCTCGATCATCTCTAGGTGAAACAAAGCCTTTCGTTGACGCAAAGGCGCAAGGACGCAAAGGTTTTAATGGGGGCATATCTTGAAGGCTTTGCGTCTTGGCGTCTTTGCGTCAGAACCGGGATGCTGAAGGAGGGGACATGTCCGAGCACACGCTCACGCCGCTCAATACGATTGCCGGGTTCGATGAAGCGCTCTGCAAAAAGCTGGCCGACCAGTTCTGGATCACGTCCGCCGAAGAGTTTCATAGTGTTGTCCGCTCCAGTAACCACCAGTATGGAAGTGGACGCAAGGCGCTCGCCGTAGCCCTGGGCATGGACGAGGCTCAGGTCAAGGCGCTCGCTGATACGGTGCGGGCGACACTGCCCGCCGATACCCCCTTCTCCATCCCCGCCGATATTGAGGTCGGGGCGGGTCTGCTGATGGATGGCCTTACCGATGTGGAGGCCAGTTCCTTTGCGACGGTGGTTGATCTGCCCGATGCGGTTGAACCGCTCACCAAGCAGAAGAGTATCTCGCCCCCACACCATCAGGGCAAACGCAATACCTGTGTGGCCTTCAGTCTGGCCTCGATCATGCAGATTCTCGGTGATGACCCCACCGATCTCTCGGAGCAGTTCCTCTACTACCTCTGCAAAGAGAAGGACGGTATCCCCGGCGATGTGGGCACCAATCCGGCGCTGGCCGTCCAGTTGCTCCAGAGTGAAGGTATCTGTACCGAAACCACCTGGCCCTACCATGCTGAGCCGGATAACAGCCAACCCGGTGGCCCCAAGCCACCTGAACCGGCCTATACCGAGGCGCGCCGCCGCCGCATTACCGGTTTCACCCAGATCCCCGCCAAGGGTAGCGCGGGCGTGGCCCAGATCCAAGCCCAACTTGCCCAGGGCAAGCCCGTCATGATCGGCATGCCGATCTATGAACATTGGAGCGGTTCGACCCAGGGCACCCTGCTCGGTCGCCTGCGCTTCCCGCTCCCCGGTGAACGCCAGGCGGGTGGCCACGCGATGTGCGTCGTTGGCTACCGTAGCGATGCTACCGCGCCCGGCGGGGGCTACTTCATCGTCCGCAATAGCTGGGGCACCGATTGGGCCAAGGATAACCCCGATGGATCGGGCTATTGCCATATGCCCTACCTGTTACTCGCACGCCAGAATATGGTCGCGTTTGTGGTTGATGGAGTGGTGACCGAGACGGTTGTTCAGGAGGCTCCCAAGGCTGCCGGAGGTAAGAAGATGAGCAATGTGCGCGCCAGTGCCCGCCTGGGCAGTTCCGCCGAAGGCGGCGATAGTATGATGGCGATCTATGCCGATCTGTTGATGATCCGCGATCAGGTTAATAGTCTGGCCGAACGTCTCCAAGCCCTGCTGGGCGTTGATGAGTCAGAGAACGCCACCGAGGATGCTGCGGTGGAACCAGTCACAGCGACGGCGAAGGCTGCGGCCCCGGTCGAAGAGGGTGGCTATAAGGCACCGCTGGTCTTTATCAATACCGGGGCTAGTGAAGGCAGCGAAGAACTCTACCCCAACGGGATTGATGGCAATACCGGCCAACCGCTGCTCAAAATTGACGCTGCGACCGCTGCGCGGCTGGCTCAGGGTCTCGAACCTGAACCCGATGAGATGAAGAATCTCTACAAGAACAAGCAGATTGATGCCAGTGGCGGCCACTTCGGTACCGTCGCCGATGCCGATCAGGATAAGGTCGAGCAGGCGCGCTGGGCAGTGGTGGTGAATGCCTTAGAGAGCGTGGAGGTGCTCAAGAATCTCTGGCCGCTCATCCGCCACCGCATGCAGCAGATGGGCTACACCAAGCTCGACTATGATTTCCAGTCCAGTGATGCCAACTGTGGCGCGTGGCTCAACCGCCATAGCGATGGCGGCAAGAAGACGCTCGCCACTGCGCCCAACGAGGTGCCCCCGGTGCTGCTCGTGCGCCCCGGTGAGCGCGTCAATGCGTGGCTGGCCCGCCACGGTGTCGCCCAGGGGCCAGTTGACCCCACCCGTGGTGTCCCCTTCTACCTGATGATTGTCGCCCGCCCCGGCCCGATCAATGCCGATGATAAGGTCTTTATCCCGCTCAACTTCCAGTATGAACTCGATATCTTCTGGGGTGTGGGTCGCCTCATCTTTAGCGATGCGACCGGCCAGCACCGCCTCGATGACTACAAGACCTACGCCGAGCGTGTGGTGGCCTGGGAACAGCGCAAAGATGCCGCCTCACAGCTCAGTAAGGAGATCGCCTTCTTTGGCACTCGCCACGAGGAGGATACCTCCACCATCCGCAGTGCCGATGAATTGATTGTGCCGCTTGTGGACTGGAGCAAGACCAGTAAGATCGCGGTTGAGAAGGGCGTCACGCAAACCGTCTATCTGGCCGAGCAGGCGACGCGCAGCAACCTGGAGAAGTTGCTCACCGCCACTAAGTCCCCGGCGTTGCTCTTCACCGCCAGCCACGGCATCGGGTTGCCCCTCAGCGATAACAAACTGGTGATGCACCAGGGTGCCCTCGTAACCGCCGATTTTGGTGGCTTCGGGAGCATCAAGCGCGATCACTGGATGGCCGGTGAGGATCTCGATGGCCTGAGCAAGGCCAACGTGGAAGGTATGATCGCGTTCCTCTTTGCTTGTTACGGCGCGGGCTGCCCCCACCAGGACGAGTTCATCTTCGATGCCAACAAGAAGCGCCCGGTGATCGCGCCCTTCCCCTTCATCGCCCAACTACCCCAGCGCCTGCTCACCAAGGGTGCCTTGGCCGTGTTGGGCCATGTGGAACGCGCCTGGACCTACTCCTTCAGCGGAACTGAGGCCGGAACCACCCGCCAAGTCCAGCCCTTCCAGGATGTGCTAGGGCGCTTGTTACAGGGCAAGCCCGCCGGCAGCGCCACCGACCAGTTCAATGTCATTCAAGGTGCGCGTTCGATGACTCTGACCGAAGAGCTCGAAGCGATCACCTACGGGGCCACGGTCGAGCCATCCGTCCTCTCGCGGCTCTGGATGGCCCGCAACGATGCGCGCAACTACGCGCTGCTCGGCGATCCAGCCGTGAAGTTGGCGCTGTAATGTAGCTCCTCATGTTGACGCCAAGGCGCAAAGACGCAAAGGTTTTGTTGCAGGCTTTGCGCCTCTGCGTCTTTGCGTCAAAAACTGGAACCTAGGAGAAGTGTGAACAGTTACCACGCCACATTTATCAAAGGCTTTGCGCCTTGGCGTCTTTGCGTCAAAACCAGGATGCGAGGGGAACCCCTACGCTGTAATCCGCACAATCTGGCTACGCCGAAACGCAATCACCGCCCGCTCAGCCGCATAGCGCGACTGAGCCTTGGTCAAGATCAGGCCGTCGTAGCCATTCCGATCCAACCACCACTCCGCCACCGGTTCAGACTCCATGGGCATCCCCAGATCCTGCGCCTCAACCCGAATCTTCTTCAGTTGGCGGTTCCACGCCGCCAGATCGCAACTATACGGACGTTCCATCCGCACCCGAAAGCGATCACCCGGCCCAAAGCCGATGATGCTCTGTGGAATGATTCCGCGCAGTTGGTTCTCCAAGCGCCCCACCGGCAGCAGAATGATCCCGCGCCCACCGGGAGTTTGCGCCTGCATGGGGTTACTCATCCCGCTCTGGATGCTCGCACTCGCCAGCCGGTAGAGGCCCGCAACCTGGCTCTTACTGGCCCAGATCTGGGCTTCAGAGGCCACCATCGTCACCACCTGCTCATCATAGTCCGAGATCCGGGGAACCCGAGGTGGTGCCATGATCTGGATCTGGGGGACGGGTTGCATTGGCATGGGCAGGCCATCCGGTGCGTACCACTGCGCCGCGAGCAGCGTCATGGGCGAATCGTGGTGCGCCATGTAGCGGAAACCGCGCCGTTCACGCCCCTCCTTCCCGCGTGACTCCGCCCCGATGCGGACCCGTAACCGCAGCCCGGCCCCGCAACCGCGTGCCGGGAACCATTCAATCTCGGCACTAAAGCGGAAGATAGCGCGCCCATCGGGGCGATCCTCACTGCCATCGAGAGTCCAGCCCTTACCAACGAGGCCACTCCAGCCCCCCACCACCGCCCGCAGCGGCGCATAGATCGCCAACACCACATCCGCACCGGGTGGCTCGTCAAGCACCCATAGGCCCGGCGGCACCGCCCCGGAGGTAGGCAGGCGCACCGTGCCCCCGATCACACTCTGCTCGACCCCAGCATTGCCCAGGCGCACTGTAGGCGCACTGCGCCGCGAAGCCGGTGTGCTCGGTGGCGCAATCGCAGGCGCGGGCATGGTAGCCGCAGGCAGCGGGAGATCATGCGGGGTGACATCCCCGCCACACTCGATACAAAAACGTGGCCGCCCCGGCGGTAATGGCTGGCCACAGTGACGGCAAAACCGGGGCCAGCGGATGGCATGATCAGGTGGGTTGCTCATGGTCGCTCCGGCGATCCAGCCTGGGTATCGCCCTGACGCAAGGCAACCTGAGCCTGAAGCCGTTCCTCAGTATCGTGTAGATAGACATCGCGCAGGGGCGTGGGCAGACGGAACTCGGCCTGGCGAATATGGTGCCAGATACTCGTCATCACCGCATCCCGAACCTCAATCGCCTGATCGAAGTTGCTAACCCAGAATCGGACATCATAGGTCAAACTATACTCGCCATAGCCGTTCAAACGCACCGTTGCTGGCGGATCACGCAATACCTGCTCCACTGCATAGGTCGCAGTAAGCAAAACCTCCTTGACCGCATGCGGCGGATGCTCAGGAGCTAACACCATCGCAATATTGATCGCATGCAACGGCGAAATAATCGAATAATTGCGCACATTGGCTGCCGCCATCGTTGCATTGGGCACAATCAGATGGGTATTATTCGCATTCACCGCCCGGGTAGCACGCCAATTCATCTCGATAATGCACGTATTCTGGCCTTCAAACTCGATCCAATCACCGGGCGCAAACGGCTTTTCAATCTGAAGTGCAATACCAGCGACCACATCCTTGAGCAGATCCTGAAGGGCTAAACCGACAACCGCCGAAAGCACCGTAGAGGAGATAATCAGGGAACTGAAGGGTACGCCAAAAAAGCGGTTGATCGCAACCAGTAGCAGCGCCAAGAGCGTGACCCCACGCAGAATATCGCGCACTAACTGGGGTATCGCCACACCCTGATGGCGCAAGGTACGTTCAAAGAGCAGATCCTCGATCAGATCGAAGATCACATAACCCCATAAGAGCACCAAGATCGTCAACAAGAACTCATACGGCCAAGTGCGGCCTATCACGCCCACCGCATCAAGCAGCATGGTCATACCCAGCATGCTGGTGGCAACCAGATAGGCTGTCCCGATGCTCTGGATATGCGGCGAACGGCGTAAGAAGATGAAGAGCAGCAGCAACAGAAAAATGGCACCGAGCGCCATCGCTGCCGCAATGAGCATACTCGTCTGATCAGCGCTCATTCCCACAGGCTCAATTCCTTACAACGTACCTATTCACACTTGGGGTTAAAAACCTTCGCGCCTTCGCGTGAACAATAACGTTTCTCTTACCCCAAGTGTGAACAGGTACCTCACAACAGCAATTTGCTTCCTCACCATTATAGCGATCCATGGTATCATTTTGGCGCAATCCGAGCATACTGGAGCGATCACCATGATCCAACGCCGCGTCATGCGCCCGGCCCTGCTCCTCCTTCTCTTCGCCCTCCTCACGCTTCAGCCAGTTGCCGCCCAATCCTTACCGGCGGTGATACTGGTTGATCACGAGCGCCATCTCACACTCAATGGCCCCTTTGTTGGCCTGGGGGCCGAAGATGACAGCAATTTGCTCTGGAGTGGGCCGAACCAGGCGGCGGGGGCCAATCCTGCGTATGACACCACACATTACGTCAATCCTCGCCTGAATACGCTCGACATGCCCCTCGTGCGCAAGTTCATAGACGTGAGTTGGTTTGCCCCTACACCTGACGGTTATGACTGGGACACCCCGGCCATGCACGTGCTCTATGCCAACCTCGCGCTGCACTACCGCAACAACACCCAGGTGATGCTCACGATCTGGTCACTCCCACCCTGGCTCTCCGCCGAGGCGCCCACCTACCGCAATACCGAACGCCAACCGGCCATCGCCTTCCCCGATCCCGCCCACGAGGAAGAATGGGTCACGCTGATCATTGATCTGCTACGCCACCTCTACGGCATGGATGGATCGGGACTATACTTCAGCAACATCACCTATGTGGGTGGCCCCAACGAACTGGAGGGTATAGACGCCAGCCGTCTGGTGCGCCCCTACAGCCTGCTGCGCACCCGCCTTGCCGAGGTGGGTCTCGCGAACCGGGTGGCGCTCTTCGGCCCGGATAGCTTCGTGGAAGAACTGCTGATCGCGCATCATACCCCTGGCCTCAGCCCACTGCTGGATGTGTACGACTTCCACTACTATGCCGCCGCCCCGTTCGAGGCGGGCTTCACCGCCGCCATAGATCGCTTAGTCAACGCAACCGCCACGAGTGGCAAACAGATCTGGCTCACCGAGTTTGGCGAACTGAGCTACAAGAATGACGACTGGCGTTCGCTCCCCATCTTCGTCATCAGCGGAATGAACCACGGCCTCGCCGCCCTGCTGGTCTGGAACGTGCAAGACCAGATCTACAACACCAGCAACATGCCCGCATGGGGACTATGGGGCGTCTATGAGAGCGGCTACGCGCTCAAACCCGCCTACTACGCATGGCAGATGCTGGCCGCGCATACGCCTCGGCAGGGTACCGTCTACGGGCACCCATGTGATCGTGCGCAATGCCCCGGCTTACGCTTGGCCGTGGTAGGCGGCAGCGGTGGCGCACTGAGCATCATCGCCTACAACATGAGCGACTCCGCCTACCCGCTTGAGCTTGATCTCGGTGAACTAGAATTCCGCAGCCCGCTGGGGCGCTACACCCTTGATCCAAGCCAGCCGCTCCCCCACAGCCTCGCCATCCCACGCGAAGCCGCCCCCGCACTTAACGCGAGCATCCTGCGTGACACCCTCCCAGCGGGTGCGCTGGTGGTCTACGCCACCGACCGACCGCGCTACTATGCGTCAACGGCTCCCAAGGCGGGAGCACAATCCCGCTATTTCGGTCTCAAGTAGAACAGGAACAGCACCCATATGTTCTTCAGTGTACGCAGCCTCCCCAACCTCTTAGGTCTCTTTCGGATTATCACCACGCCACTCCTGGTGTGGCTGATTCTTGCCAACCGGCCCAGTTTCTATCTCTGGGCGATTCTGCTGCTCTTCATCATGGCACTCAGCGACATGGCCGACGGCAAAATCGCCCGCAAACTGAACGTCGTCTCACCCTTAGGCATCTTCCTCGACACCATCAGCGATAAGATCTTTGTTGCTGGGGCACTACTCCCCATGGTTGAGGCAGGCATGATCTCCAGTTGGGTCGCCTTTATCATCGTCATCCGCGAGTTTGTCATCTCCGGCCTCCGCTCCTTTGCCGCCGCCGAAGGCACCGTCATCTCTGCGGGTAAACTCGGCAAACAGAAGCTAGTCATTCAGGTGGTCGCGATCATCTGGCGGCTACTGGCGGCCAACGCGGAGGCGGGCGGCATCCTCGCGCAAGTGCCGCCCCTGGTGGGGCTGCTCAGCCTCTGGTGGCTCGCCATGGCTCTCGCCGTCACATGGACGCTGGTATCAGGGATCGAGTACCTGTGGCACGCATGGCCGCTCTTGAAGCGCAGTTGGGAGCCACGGCCCAGCCGGTAGAAATGTGTTGGTGGTGTGTGGCGGGCTTCGCCGCCACATACCTACGGAACATCCCGTAGGAACGAAGCATCGCCTGCGGATGCCCCACGGGGGTGGGTGTCCATGGTAGGCGATGCTTCGCCCCTACACGCACCAAAACAGCAAACCGGCCCGCGACGAATGTCGCGGGCCGGTTTGCTGTTTTGGTGGGGGTGCGTGGACCTAGGTTCCCAGCGGATGCTCCGCCAGTAGGATCGGCGCTGCGGTGTTTCACGACCCGG
>NZ_RYFD01000046.1 GCF_004138135.1 Candidatus Oscillochloris fontis | reverse complement strand
TTTGCATCTGTAGAGGCGCAAGATTTTGCATCTGTAGAGGCGCAAGATTTTGCATCTGTAGAGGCGCAAGATTTTGCATCTGTAGAGGCGCAAGATTTTGCATCTGTAGAGGCGCAAGATTTTGCATCTGTAGAGACGCAAGATTTTGCGTCTCTACTTTACATAACCTAACGTTGCTCTAGCGGTACATAATCCCGCTGGCTTGCACCGAGGTAGACCTGGCGCGGGCGCATGATCTTCTGCTCTGGGTCATCGAGCATCTCAAGCCACTGCGTGAGCCAGCCCGCTGCACGCGGAATGGCGAACAGGAACGGGAAGTACTCCATGGGGAAGCCGAGTGCTTGGTAAATCAGACCGCTGTAGAAGTCTACGTTCGGGTAGAGCTTGCGTGCAATGAAGTACTCGTCCTGTAAGGCGATGCGCTCAAGCTCAACCGCGATCTCCAACAGCGGGTTGCTATCGGTTGCCTCAAAGACCTCGTAGGCCACCTTGCGGATGATCTTCGCACGTGGATCGTAGTTCTTATAAACGCGATGCCCGAAGCCCATCAGGCGGCCTTCGCCCTTCTTGACCCGATCAATAAAGTCGGGGACATTCTTGACGTTGCCGATCTGCTGGAGCATACGCAGCACCGCCTCGTTGGCTCCGCCGTGCAGTGGCCCATAGAGCGCTGCCGTTGCCGCCGAGAGGGCCGAGTAGGGATCAACCCGGCTCGATCCTACCCCGCGCATGGTCGCAGTCGAACAGTTCTGCTCGTGGTCGGCATGCAGGATGAAGAGCACATCGAGCGCCTTGGCCAGCACCGGATTGACCTCGTAGTCCCGCTGGTTCATGTAGTCCATCATGTAGAGCAGGTTCGCGGTGTAGCTGAGCGAGTTGTCGGGCTGGTTGAAGGGGCGACCAATGCGGTTGCGGTAGGCGTAGGCGGCAATCGTGGGTACTTGGCCAATGATGCGCCAGATCTGCTTCTCGCGTACTGCCGGATCATCCACATTCTTTGCATCAGGGAAGAGAGTGGACATCGCCGACACACAACTGATCAGAATGCCCATCGGGTGGGCGTCGTAGCGGAATGCTTGGATCAACTCGACGAGGTTGTTGTGGATGAAGGTGTGGCGGCTAATCCGGTTGCGCCACCAAGCCAGACGCTCTTGGTTGGGCAGATCACCATAGATCAACAGGTAGGCGACCTCTAGGTAGTTGCTATGCTCAGCCAACTGCTCAATCGGGTAGCCTCGATACTCCAAGATGCCCTTATCGCCATCAATATAGGTAATAGTGCTCTTGCATTCGGCGGTATTCATGTAGGCTGGGTCGTATGACATCAGCCCAAAGTCGTCAGTTTCGGCCTTGATCTGGCGCAAATCAGTTGCACGGATTGTCCCGTGCTCGATTGGCAACTCATAGATTTTACCGGTACGGTTATCGGTGACGGTCAGGGTCTCTTTCCCCATAAGGCCTTGCTCCTTAAAGTATGCTACACGATCCCGAACGATGCGGATTGGAGATGGTCTCGGGTGATGTCGGTAGTATACCCGAAGTCAGTTACTCTGTGATAGGCGGATCAACAAATGGAGAGGCGAAGCAGCGTCTCTCCTTCTTCACCCCCGCAGTGCCAGCGCAAAGATCGGCGGCAACCGTAGCAGGTGGGGGTCAACGGCTAAGGCCGTGACAAGCCGGGCGGTACGGCATGCGGTACGGTTCGTCACAAACCAGGGCGGCTTGGGCGAGATGCTGAGGTCGCCATGCTGCCAACTGCGTGGGAAGGGGTAGAACGAGCCGCGCACGACAGTCTTTTGGGGCCGATCTAGCATGAGCGCGTTGCGTACTACGCCGACCCCGCTCTGGATATCGTCTTCGGTGTGGCCGGGGAAAGCACCCCAGGTGCCCTCGGCAATCAGGAAGGCGGCGGCAGCCCAGATGTTCACCCCAATTGCTCCGTAGTGAAGATCGGCGATGGCTTGATCAAGTACCGAGCTAAGTTTGCGTAATGTATTTGGATGTCCAATAATGGAAGCCCCCAGGGTGCCCATCAGTCGTGTGTTACAGAACTCGACCGCGTTGCGCAGGAACGTAGCCGCATCATGCCCCGGCAAGCTGGTTTGGGCAAAGACGGGGCCAAAGAGTTCGTTCTGGAAGCAGTAGTCATCCTGGGTCGGGTCGATGTTGGCGATCAGGGTGCGCGGCACCGCACCACCGAAGGTCTCGGCATGTGGGTGGGCCGCGACGGCGGCGCGTTGGCGCTCGGCGGCACCGGGGTAGTAGGCGGGGCGCTGGGGCAGTTCGCGCATTACTTGGCGCACCGCCGCCATAAACTCGTCTTTTTGTTCCCAACAGTCTGCTAGTACGATCAACTGGCTGGCCACACAGTTAAAGCCATTGTTGTGTAGCTTCATCGTCACCGCATGCTCAGCGTGGTAGCGAATGTCCGCTGCACTCCAACGCCCCGGTAGCACAATCAGTGGCCCGACGCCCCCCAACTCGCTCGTCATCGGTTTGGTGATCAGCGGCTCGTTGCGCCGCCGCCGCGTCTCTCCCTCTGGCCCCGTCCCATAAACAATCGCGTCATGGGTACGTGCGCTCCCCGTCAGGTGGATCTCGTCCACATCGGGGTGCTGGGTCAGGTATTCGCCAATCTCGGCTCCCCCCGACACCACGCGCAAGAATCCAGTCCGGATGAAGGGCGCAAAGATTGCCTCGATCAGCGGATCAAGGTAGTCGTTGACCGGGTTCATCTTCAGCATGACTACATGGCCACGCACAATCATGTGGTAGAGCACGTCTAACGGCGGGATACTGTTCAGATTCCCCGCACCCAGCACCAGCACCACCACTCCCTCGTGAGTTGCTTTGCGGTAGAGCGTGCCGATCTCGTTGTAGAGTGTCTCTTCGGTGACATCGGGTTGCATCCAGACATCCGCCGTAATCCCGTTGAGGATCAGATGATCGTAGATGGTACGTGGGAAGACCTGTACCATCACCTGCCCATCGGGGCGGGTACGGATGCGCGGCAGGTGCGGCAGACGACCCTCAGCAATCGCCTTGAGGGTCTCGATATAGCCGTTGATGACCTCGGCAATCGCCCATGGGCCAGTGACCCACTCCTCGCCGATCCAGGGTGAATTCGCTTCTAGCCCCTTAGCTTCAATCGAGCGCCGCACCCATTCTGCCGCGTAGTGGCCCAGGAGGTAGCGCGTCTCCAACAGCATCTCGATCTTCTTATCAACCGCCAGCACTTCCCAAATCTGCTTCTGCTGTTGAAGTGTGCGCAGGGCACGGTCGAGGGCAACCGTATCGAAAGCAACGCTGCTTGTCATAATGTTTCCCTTCAATAAATCCGAGCGCCACAGCGCAGATCAGCGCTCCAACGCCTTCACAACGCTCCGGCGACATCGCGGCGGAGCAGTAGACGGTAGGCGGTCCAGAAGAAGCCGCCGGAGTAGACGAGGATAACGAGGGTGGCATGCAGCGGCGAGGGCAAGTGGCTGAGGTCGAGGCCACCGACGAGGAGGCTTTGATCCAACCCAAAGAGTTGGCTGTTCATGACGATCAGGGTGTTAATGTTGGGCTGAAGCAGCAGATTAACTAGCATCTGCACCAGTGGATCAACCCCGGCCAGCGTGTTGATCGATCCAGCACTCATATCGAGCGCCAGAAACATCAGGCCGCCGCCGACTCCGGCCAGCACCGAGCGCCCGAAGATGGAACTGGTGATGGTCAACATGACATAAGGCAGAATAACTAAGAGTGAACGAGCTACCCCCAGGGGGAGCAGCAGCAGAGCACGGAAGTGTAAGGTACTGGAGAGACCGAGGCTGGCCTGACAGACCATAGCGATTAGGCTGCCCAGGAGTAGGGCCACGAGAATCGCCCCTAGCAGCCCCAGCAACAGCGTCAGGAGCTTGGCGACTAGATAGAAGCCACGGTGGGGCGCACGGGTGAGGAGCAGGCGGAAGGTTCCCCAGCCATACTCACTACCGACAAAGCCGGCTGCCAGAATGATCGCGCAGATCCCGCCGGTACTATTCACCTGCCCCAGCACCGCCCCGAAGATACCAGGGAAGCTCAATTGGCGCTTGAGTTCATCAATCTGCGGTTCGCTAAGCAGCATGATGCGGGTCGTTCCTCCACTCAGCGTTCCTTCGTGGAGTGCCACAACCATAGCCCAGGTTGCGAGGTAAAACAGCAGCAAGCCAAGGAAGGTGGCCAACAAAATCCATGCCATTGGGCGGCGGCGCAGCTTGAGCCACTCCGCCGCGATCAGATTGCCAAGCTCAGTGATCACCAGTCACCTCAAGGAAGAAGGCTTCAAGTGAGCGTTCGCGCAGCCCGATTTCAACTACCGCGATGTCATGACGAGTCAAGTAGCTATTCAGTTCGCCCACCCGCTGGCTAGGAGCATCTACATAGATGACCGTATCCTCCTGCGTAACGCCCGCGACCCAGGGGAGCGCGTGTAGCAGTCCGATGGCTGGGGCGGGGTCGCCTTCGACGCGCAGCCGAATACCCTGCTCACGCTGTAAGAGTTCCGCCACCGTACCCTGGGCGATCAAACGGCCCTCCTTCAGAATAGCGACCTGCTGGCAGAGATGTTCAACCTCGTGGAGCAGGTGGCTACACAGCAGGATCGTGCGCCCCTCGGCGGCCAAGCTGCGGATCAGTTCGCGAATTTCGACCATCCCGGAGGGATCGAGGCCGTTGGTTGGCTCATCTAGGATGATCAGTTCTGGATCAGGTAGCAAGGCCGCCCCGATTGCGAGCCGCTGGCGCATCCCCTGTGAGTAGGTACGTGCAGCATCGTTGGCGCGTTCATGCAGCCCCACGATTTGCAGCACTGCTGCCACTCGCTTGCGATCAATCCCTCCGGCGCGGGCAATCACCAACAGGTTCTCTGCACCGCTCAGGTACGGGTAGATCGCAGGAGTCTCGATCATCGCACCAACTTTACGTAATACGGTGGCGAATTGTGGGCCAACAAGTGGCGTACCGAGCAACGTGGCGTGGCCGGAGGTGGGCCGCACCAAGCCCAGCAACATCGCAATGGTCGTCGTCTTACCCGCCCCATTTGGCCCTAGCAAACCAAAAACCGTACCGCGTTCCACCTGCATACTCAGGTCATTCACGGCTATGCGTGAACCATACTGTTTACTCAGGCTCTCGGTTACAATGGCTGCTGTCATAACTGCGTGTGAGGAATAGTCAAGGCTGTGCCGCACTGCGTCAATTATAGCATGGGCAACTTCTGAAGGATAGAGCAAATTAGAAAGAACCACACTCGTGTCACCCCAGGCAAAAGGCTACCTCACCGCACTGATAGGGATTACCGTCTGGTCTACAACCGGTGTCTTTATGAGCCATCTAATCGTCACCTACCATATCCCCGCATTTGTACTAGCACTCTGGCGCAACCTGTTGGTTTGCGTGGCACTACTTCCCGTACTCCTGTTCGTTAATAGAACATTATTGCGGATCAAGCCTATTAACCTCAGTTTCTATGGTTGGTACGGATTTGTGCTTGCGCTACTTAACACACTTTGGGCACTCTCGGTACAGGCCAACGGTGCAGCGGTTGCTACTGTCCTGGTCTACAGTTCAGCCGGATTCACCGCGATCTTTGCGATCTGGATCTTCAAAGAGCGCCTGGGAATCATCAAGGGGATCGCCATTCTGCTCAGCCTCGCGGGCTGTGTGATGGTCTCCAACGCCTACAACGGGACGATCTGGCACCTTAACCCCCTAGGCGTGATCACCGGCATTCTCTCCGGGGTAATCTTTGCAATCTACACTCTTATGGGGAAAGAGAGTGCCAAGCGCCAGATCAACACCTGGAACGCGCTCTTCTACTCATTCGCACTAGGCGCAATCTGGATCACAATCTTCAATCTCTGGCCCGGAATGCCAGGCAGCACTGGTTCCTATGCCCGGCTGTGGCCCGATCTGCCCCTAAATGGCTGGTTGATCCTGCTTATGTTGGCGATCATCCCCACACTGCTCGGCTTTGGTCTCTACAACACTTCCATGAACTACCTCTCAGCCAGTATCGCCAACCTACTGGCAACGCTCGAACCGGCCATGACGGCGGTACAGGCGTATATTTTCCTAGACGAACGTATGAGCGTGATCCAGATCGTTGGCAGTCTGATCATCATTTTGGCGGTTTTTATCGTACAGATCGAGAAACAACCCCATTTGTAATGTAGAATACCCGATCTATATAGAACATTTGTACCGATCAATCTTTTGTGAAACATAGCATCCGATATGTTGCACATAGTAAAATCCTTTACACTAGCTGAGCTAGGACATGGGCAAAGTCCTTGGGGCTGCGCCCTAAACTCTCATTTTTGTTGTGTTTTGGCGGCTACGCCGACCCCGAACCCCCACCGGAGGTGGCTTTGCCCATGCCCTGCTGGCTGAGCCTGTCGAAGCCCCCATTGGCAATACCTTTCTGGTATACTGTCTCCGAGTGGTTCTTTTTTATTGTTTTTAATTATTTGTGATAATATTCACGATGTATATTTCAGGAGAAAGGCATACCAATGCGTACAACGGTCAATAAGCCGCGTAGCCACATGATCAGTCTGGAGCACGAGGCTCCTAGCGATCTGCGCCACTACTACGCTCAGATGCTCCTGTTGCGCCGCTTTGAGGAACGTACTAGCGAGATGTATGTCAAGGCCAAGATCGGTGGCTATTGCCACCTCAATCTGGGTGAAGAGGCCACGATTGTGGGTCTGAATGCGGCGCTTACGCCCGATGATTATGTCTTCACCAATTACCGCGAGCATGGGTATATCCTGGCCCGTGGTGCTGATCCCAAGCGCGTGATGGCTGAGCTCTTCGGTAAGGAGACTGGGGTTTCTGGTGGGCGCGGTGGCTCGATGCACCTCTTTGATGCCGAGCGCCACTTTATGGGTGGCTATGCGATTGTGGGTGGCCAAGTACCCCTCGCAGTCGGTGCGGCCTATGCGCTCAAGTACCAGGGCCGTCCGGGGGTGGTGATCGCCCAAATGGGCGACGCAACGACGAATATCGGCGCGTTCTATGAGTCACTCAACTTGGCTAAGTTGTGGCAGTTGCCGGTGATCTTCTTTATCGTGAATAATGGCTATGGTATGGGTACCGCCGTTGAGCGCGGTTCCTCCGAGCCAAATCTGGCCAAGAAGGGAGCCTCGTTCCGTATCCACGGTGAACGGGTGGATGGCACCGATGTGATTGCCGTGCGCGATGCGGTGCGCCGTCTGCGCCAGAAGGCCGAGCAGGATCACGAACCCGCGATCCTTGATGTGGTCTCGTTCCGCTTTCGTGGCCATTCGGTGATTGATGCCGACCGCTACCGCGATGCGGGGGCCGTCCGGCGGGGTCGCGAGAAGTTTGATCCGATCACCAGCTTTGCGACCCGTCTGCTCGATCAGCAGATTGCCGATCAAGCTTTTCTCGATACCACCGCCCAGCAGATTGATGCCGAGGTGCAGGCGGCGATAGACTTCGCTACGACTAGCCCCGATCCGCAAGCTGCTGACCTCTATACCTTTATGTATGCCACCCCGGTTGCCAATACGCCCGCTGCCGACGATGCGCTACGGGCGGTGCGGATTAATCGGGGTGAGGAGTAGTTATGTCAATTCTAACCTATCGCCAAGCGCTCAATCGCACCCTGGGTCAAGAACTTGCGCGTGATGAACAGGTCGTGCTGATGGGTGAAGAGATCGGTCTCTTCCAAGGTTCCTACCGTATTACCGAGGGCTTGCTCGATCAGTTTGGCCCGCGTCGGGTGGTTGACACCCCCATCGCCGAAGAGGGTTTTGTGGGTGTGGCGATTGGCGCGGCGATGCTCGGCATGCGTCCAGTTGTCGAGATTATGACGATCAACTTTATGCTAGTGGCAATTGATCAGGTGGTCAACCACGCCTCGAAGATCCACTATATGTTCGGCGGTCAGGCCCGCGTACCCATGGTGATCCGTACTCCATCGGGCGGCACCGGCCAGCTCGCCGCTACCCACTCGCAGAGCTTCGAGAACTGGTTCGCCTACTGCCCCGGTCTCAAAGTGGTGGCTCCCGCCAACCCTTATGATGCGCGTGGCCTCCTGCGCGCCGCCATCCGCGATGATGACCCAGTGATCTTTATTGAGAGCCTCGCGCTCTACGATACCAAGGGCGAGGTTCCCGACGACGATTATGTCATCCCGATTGGCAAGGCCGAGGTTAAACGCCACGGGCGTGATGTGACGGTCATCTCCTACTCGCGCATGACCGCCGTGGCGCTTCAGGTGGCGCAACAGTTAGACGCCGAAGGAATCAGTGTCGAGGTGGTGGATCTGCGCTCGCTACGCCCGCTCGACCGCCCCACGATCATCGAGTCGGTCAAGCGCACCAACCACGCTGTGGTCATCGCCGAAGATTGGTACTCCTACGGGGTGACGGCTGAAATTGCCGCGACCATCCAGGAGGAGGCGTTCGATTATCTCGATGCACCTGTCAAGCGCGTGGCCGGCTTGGAAGTGCCACTGCCGTATGCAAAAGATCTCTCCGCCGCAGCCAAGCCGAGCGCCCATAGCCTCGTGCATGCGATACGGAGCATTCTGAAATAAGGAGTCTGGTATGCCTGAAGTAACCATGCCCCGCCTCTCCGATACCATGTCTGAGGGAACCGTGGGGCGCTGGCTGAAACAGATCGGGGAGCTAGTCGCGGTGGGCGAAATTATCGCCGAGATCGAGACCGACAAAGCGACGATGGAGCTTGAGTCATTTGATGCGGGGAAACTCCAGCAGATTGTGGTGCCCGTGGGCCAGACGGTGCCCATCGGGACGGTGATCGCCTATATTGGCGAGGGCGAGTTTGTGCAGCCCGCGTCACCTGCACCAGCAACACCGGCACTTGTCGTGGCTACACCACCTACACCAGGGCCCCCGTCTACCCCACCGCCCAACGGCGTGAACCACGAACGTATCAAAGCCTCACCCGTCGCCCGCCAGATCGCCCAGCAGAAGGGGATTGATCTGCACCAAATGAGCGGCAGTGGCCCGGATGGACGGATCGTTAAACGCGATGTGGAACCATTCACCGCCCCAGATGATCCGCCCCAGAGTGCAGTGAACAACGCGGGTGTTCCGATGTCCCGCATGCGTCAGGCGATTGCGCGCACGATGAGCACGAGCAAGCCGGGGGTACCGCACATGTACCTCACCATGGAGATCGCCATGGACGCGGCAGTTGCGCTACGCGAAGAGATTCGCGCCAGTGGCGTGAAGGTCTCGCTCAACGACATGGTGGTGAAGGCCGCCGCCCTCGCACTACGGGCTGTTCCGGCACTCAACACCAGTTACCAGAGCGACGCGAACGGCCAGCCACACATCCTCACCCACCCGACAATCAACATCGGGGTGGCGGTGGCCCTCGCTGATGGGCTGGTGGCCCCGGTGGTACGCGAGGCCGACAGCAAGCCGCTGAGCGTGGTGAGCCACGAGATCCACACGATGGCCCATCGCGCCCGCGAGGGCAAGATCAAGCAGCACGAGCTTGAAGGCGCGACCTTCCAAGTAACGAGCCTGGGGATGTATGGGATCAGCGAATTTGGCTCGATCATTACCCCACCCCAAGCGGCATCGTTGGCGGTAGCAGCGGTGCGCAAAGTGCCAGTGGTGCGCAACGACCAGATCGTGATCGGACAGGTGATGAGCGTTACGTTAAGTGCCGATCATCGCGTGGTGGATGGGGTAGTGGCGGCAACCTTCCTGAAGGAGTTGAAGCGGCTGCTCGAAGCACCGTTAAGCGTGTTGGTTTCCTAATTAGGAGCGTTTGTCACCCTTGTTTGTTATTGTTTGGCGGCGAAGCCGCCAAACAATAACAAACAAGATTATGGCAACTCCCAGATCGAGAAGTTATCAAACCAGATCTCAACCCCACCAGCATCGTTGTAGCAGTTGGTCGAGACTCCAATCTTGCCGCCCTGGTAGGTACTATCACTCAGAGTATCGAGGAGTGTCCCGTTAAGGAAGATACGGATCTGGGCACCTTGGCGGATCACACGCAGGCGGTTAACATCACCGGCCTTAACAATCCCAACCGGATCGCCCTCACTGAGCATGATCGGATCGCCACTCGATCCAACCACAAAGAGCCGGTAGTAGTCATCGAAGACCTCATACTTATAGAAGCCCACGTCGTTCTCCTGATCAAAGACGAGGCTACAACTACCGTCGCCACCACCCTGATAGACCAGACAGTCCACCTCGACAATAAAGTTGGTGAACTTGCGTACCTCATACAGTTCGTAGGAGGTGCCGCGTGCCGACCACTGTACTTTAAAGACCCCATCCTCAATCTTGTCGGTCTCGATCTCCTCAAAGACGCCGGTGAACCATGCATTGCGGTTATCCACAAACGCATCGCTAAAGATCAGCTTGGCCGAGGCAATCAGGGTGGCGACTTCAGCTTCAACCTGCGCCGCTGCGCTGGCAGCTTGGGCTGTAGCGGCCTCAGCGGTACGCACCACCGAGGCATCAGCACTGATCACACCCACAATGCCACCGGTGATATTAGCTGCTGTGGCAGTCGGGAGATCTGTAGGTTCGCTACTTGGGCGCAGCGGAGGCGGTACAATCCCACCGGCTCCACTGCCACTTGTAGGCCGCGTGGTTGGCGTACTGCTGATCTGATCACCGAAGATCGAGACTAGGCCAAAGATCGCCATACAGCCCACCACCACCAATCCACCCACCACGGCCAGCACGATTGCCCATACCGGCAGCCCGCGTTTAGCAGGCAGCACCGTTGAGCTTGGCGGAACACCAAATGCTGTCCCCGCCGGTTCAGGCGGCAACACCTGTGTCGGTCCACCTCCGACGGGTACCGTTGGGGCTGCTGGCGGTACCTCCATTCGTGAGCCACAGACACCACAGAAGCGTTCATTTGCGCTAACTTGCGCACCACATGCAGGACAATAGCGTACATCAGACATAGGGATCACCTTCATATAGCCGTGCGATCTCTTCTTGCGGAGATGATACCATGTGGTTGTCTTTCTTTGACGCAAAGACGCAAAGATTCTGATGACACATGCACAAGAAGTCTTTGCGCCTGTCAACATCGAAATGCGAAGAATGGAGTAATCATGGCCATCGCAGGAATGCGCAGCGAGAAAAACCAACACACCACCACCCTTATCCTCTCCTGCGCAGCTTTTTTAGGTGCCGGGATCGCCCTAGCCAGTTTAGGGCCAAATCTCGGTTGGTTAGCCGAACGAACCGGCACCGAGTTAGCACTACTGAGTTGGATCTTTACCTGCTTCTCGGCGGGAGTCGTCCTCATGCAAGCCCAACTAGGCCCACTGAGTAGCCGCTTTGGCCTTGCCGGAGTCCAGGCGCTGGGGATGGGCTTGATGGGCGTAGGCATGTTGGGGATCACCGTGGCACCCAATCTGGCCCTCTTACTGATCGCCTCTGGACTGAGTGGAATTGGCTTTGGTGGGATTATCGGCGCGGGCAACATCCTGATTGCACGGATCTTCCAACAGCACAGCGCCACCGCACTCAACGGAGTCAACCTCTTTTTTGGCTTGGGCGCTATCCTCGGCCCGTTGATCGTTGGGCAGATCGGGGCACGCCTTGATCGCCCGCAAGCCGCGATCTGGATCGGGGGTGTCATCTTGATCGGGTTGGCCCCTTTTATCCCACGTGTTGCGCAACACAGCGGGGCGGCAGCGACCCAGAATCAGAGAACTGGCCCGCAGCATGCGGGCAAAGCCTGGCCGGTATGGCTATTGGGCCTCGTATTGATGATCTACACCGGAACGGAGGTTGGTTTTAGTGGCTGGGTGACGTTCTATATGCAGAAGAGTACGGGGATGGCGCTCAGCGAAGCCACGCTGGTGGCTTCGGCCTTCTGGTTAGCCTTGAGTGGCGGGCGTCTACTCGCGGCGGGCTTGGGCATGCGGCTGAGTGCGCATCACCTCTTGCTGATGGCCTTGAGCGGCTTGGTCGCTGGTGCCGGACTCCTCATGCTGAGTGTAGGTACCCCCGCAGGCTCCTTTGCTGGCGCGTTGCTCTTCGGGTTAGCCTGTGGCCCGGTCTTCCCCACGACCATCGCGCTGATCAACCGGCTCTCGCAAGGCAACAGTGGCCTCGCGGGGATGTCCATGGGTCTCGGCAACAGTGGCGGGATGGTACTCCCTGCCCTAATTGGCCTGCTCCTCACCAGCTACGGGCCACCGTTTATGGTGGCAGCAATGCTCACCTGTACGCTGGTGATGTTGGGATTAGGCGGGGTGGTGGTTATGCGGGCGGATCACGCCCGATCATAACGCCGCTGATCCCTGCTGTCGTTAGGGCCACCCCAACCTGGAACAATGCCAACTCCGGCGAGGACCAGTGGCCCCCGGCGTAGTTGGTGAGCCATGCATAGGCACCAACCGCCAACAGTGCTAAGCTGAGTTCCAACAAGCGCCGCAGGGACAGGTGCCAGCGTGGTGATGCCCACAGCGCGCTGGCGAGGCCCACTGGCACAAACAACATCGTCGCGTAGAGCAGAGCGTACAGGGTCGGGAACCAGTCGTAACGAGTCAGCACGTTGTTGGCCTTAAAGGGCAGCATGAGTGAGAAGAAGGCCATAGCCGGAGTGATGTCGAGCCGCTCCGGACGCAACGTGCCGTTGATGGCGGCCTGAAGCACACCACGTTGGTACCTCAGACCAATAACCTGCGCTCCAGGTTGATCAAAGACATGATCCAAGACCAGCGAGATCATGCGATCCGTATGCTCGCCGGTGGCTGGGGTACGCAGTTGCACGATCAGATCGCCCCCGCGCTGGGTCAGCATCAGGTTGAGGTAGTTTTCGGCATCACCGATGCGCATGATCTGGCCGTATTGATCGCGTTTGCCAGGGGTGAGCGCGATCACCATGGTGATCTGGTCGGCAACCTGGATCGGGGAGATAATGGGAGCCAAGCCATCCGAATTGATCGTCAGCGCCTGCCCCACCCCGAACTGTACGCCCTCTGGCCCCGCATTGATCGCTGCCATGCGCAGCGGACTAAAACTCGCCTGCGTCCCGGTCTGATCCTCTAGCGGATTACTAGCCGCCAGATCATAATGCGCGTTCCAGGGATAACTCGGATCAGCAGTGGGCTGACTCGTCAGCACCTGCAATTCTTCAGGGCTGGCTGCCACCGGGCTGAAGGCCAACGTGCGGATAGTGCCCGTCCACGCACGCCACTTCTGCTCTTGGCTGCCCAGATTGAGCGTGAAGGGATATTCCCAGTTGGTCAAGCGCGCCGTTCGCTGGAGCGGGATAGTCAGAGCAAACAGCCCCACCGTTGCGACACTCACCACAAAGGCGAAGCTGAGCCGCTGGAAGCAGAGCAGTTGCGCGACGAGGAAGGCGAACACACCCAACCCACCACCGAGGGTATTGGTGAGCACGTCCATCGCAGTTGGCGCACGCGAGGGCAACGCGATCTGCAAGAACTCGACACTCGTGGAGAGACCGGTGCAGGCAAGCATCACCAGTAGCGGCCATGCCGGGATGCGCCGAACCAGTTTGGCACTCGCCAAGCCAAAACCCAGCGGAATAAAGAGGAGCACATTATCAACGATATCCCCGCCGCCGCTACGCCGAAAGAGAAAGGTACGCAGAACTTCTGATTTGTCGGCGTTGGAGATCAATTCCCACTGCATCGTGAAGGGATAGAGTGTCCCCAACAGAACGACCAGCAGACTAGCGACAACGAGGGGAACGGCCCAATAATTAGCGAGGCGGACGAAGAGTGTATCGCGTGGCATAGGCGGTAGTGGGGGTTCGGGGGAGGAAAAGTTTCCCCCGAAGAACTTTTTTTCTCTTCTTTTGGCGGCTTCGCCGCCAAAAGAAGAGAAAAAAACGGGTCTGGGGCGCAGCCCCAGCGGTAGCCCTAGCGGTAGCGTCAATGGGCGGCTACGCCGCCCCCGAACCCCCACCGGAGGTGAGTTTACACACTAGAGTGTGACACAGTAGGCTTGATCAATATCATCGAGCGCCCGCACCAGATCCAGCACTGCGTCCGAGGCTGGCTCGTCGAGCGTTAAGACCATCATAGCACGATCACGCGGCGAGAGTCGCCCCACATACATACCCGAAATGTTGACATCGTTCTCACCCAACAGCGTACCGACACGCCCAATCATGCCGGGGCGGTCGCGGTGGTAGGTGATGAGCAACGAGCCCTGGGGCACGAAGTCCACGAAGTAGCCGTCGGCCTGAACGATGTGCGGTTCACCACGCAGCACACTGCCGCTGAAGGTATGCGAGTTATTGGCGGTCTGGACTTTGATCACCAGCAGACCCGCATAGTTCTCAGCATCGGGCATGGTGCGCTCGCTGATGCGCATCCCACGGTTGCGGGCGATCACCGGGGCATTGACCGGGGTGACACGCTCGGAGCTATTGGCCGAGAGCAGCCCTTCGAGAACCGCCAAACGCACCGGCTGGGTATCCACATCGGCCAATTCGCCACAATACTCCAACTCGTAGCTGCGCACCGGCTCCTGGATCATCTGCATGATCAGCGACCCCATGTTGCGCGCCAAGCTGAGGTAGGGCTGAAGCACCGCCCACGACTCGGGGGCGACGAAGGGCGCATTGACGGCGTAGCGCGGCGTTGCCCCACTGAGCGCGGTGGCCACTCCCTCGGAGACCTCGGTGCCCGCTGAGGTCTGCGCTTCGGCGGTCGAGGCCCCAATGTGGGGTACAGTAATAATCTTGGGATGACCAATCACCGGGTTATCAGCGGCGGGCGGCTCTGTATTGAAGACATCCAGTGCGGCACCACCCATGCGCCCGGCATTGATCGCCTCAACCAGCGCAGCCTCATCAACAATCCCACCGCGTGAGGCATTGATCAGGAACGACCCGGCCTTCATCTGGGCGATGCGGGCGGCACTGAAGAGATTGCGTGTGCCATCGGTCAACGGAACGTGGATCGAAATGATGTCAGCGCGCTGCACCAACTCATCCATCGTCACCAACTCCACCCCCATCTGCTCGGCGCGGTCGAAGGAGACCACCGGATCGAAGGCGAGGATGCTCATCTCCATGGCGCGAGCGCGGTGGGCAACTTCGGAGCCGATACGGCCCAAGCCGACGAGGCCCAGCGTCTTGCCCCGCACTTCCCAACCCGAAAACTTGGTGCGCTCCCACTTGCCCGCCTGGAGCGAGGCATGCGCCTGGGGAATACTGCGCGCCATGCTGAGGATGAGACCAATCGTCAACTCAGCCACCGCGATATTGTTCGAGGCCGGCGCATTGACCACGATAATCCCGCGCTGGGTCGCAGCCTCGACATCAATATTATCCACCCCGGTACCAGCACGACCAATCACCCGCAGTTTGCTGCCCGCCGCGATCACCTCCGCCGTTACCTTGGTCGCAGAACGCACCACCAGCGCGTCATACTCCCCAATGACGGCCAGTAGGCCAGCCTTGTCCAGCGTCAGGTTGACATCTACTTGGGCATTGCGCCGCAGGACATCCAGACCCTCTTCAGCGATCTTTTCCGTCACAAGAATACGATCCACAGGTATGCTCCTCACAAACGATCAGGTGACCAAAGGACATGAACGGGTGGCGGACTACTTCAACCAACCACTTGCTGTTCCAACGCTTCACAGATGGTGTGCAGCAGGAGCGTATGCACCTCTTGGATGCGCGCACTCTCATTGCTCGGCACCACCAGCGTATGATCCGCAAGTTGGCTTGCATGACCACCACCTTTTCCTAGCATAGCAATGCTGGTTACGCCACAGGTGCGGGCGGTGTGGAGGGCAGCTAGGATATTGGGCGAGTTACCACTGGTGCTGAAGATGATCAACAGATCACCGGGGCGGGCGAGCGCCTGAAGTTGACGCGCAAAGACCTGCTCATAGCCGAAGTCATTGGCGATACAGGTAATCGCACCAACATCGCTATTCAAGCAGATCGCCGGAAAAGGCCGCCGCGAGACACGGTAACGCCCCACCAACTCTTCGGCAAGGTGCATGGCATCGGTGGCACTGCCCCCATTGCCACAGGTAAAGAGCGTCTGCCCCGCCAAGAGCGCAGCAACAATCTGATCGGTGATCGCATCAACCGCCTCGGCGTGGGCGGCCATTGCATGAAGAAGCGCGACACTCGTAGCGAGATGATCGCGGAAACGTAGAGCCATGATCCTACCAAACATCAGCGGGCGAATGAGGTGCCTATGATACCACACGATGGCGTCCGTAGGGGCGCGTCGCGACGCGCCTCCTACATGTTCTTCCCCGAAGCTACCCCACGGAGGAAGAAGCGTGCGACCGCCTCTGGCATCGTATCCGGATCGGGCGTATCAACCAGACTGAGGCGGGCGACGTTGGGTGACATGAAGAGCGCATAGAAGATGCGCACCACACTCGGTTCATCTAAGCCATCGGCAATCTCACCATGGGCCTGAGCTTGCCGCACCAGATCAACGACAACCGCATCAATCCGGCATAGTTGAGCAAGCGACTCCTCGCGACTCTTCATCATCTGCACAATCTCTGGCATCCAGAGGTGCATCGCCGTTACTTGGCGATCCAGTTGAACTTGCACCCCCGTGCGGAGTAGATCGGTCAGCCGCGCTAATGGCGAGCGACGGGGCGGATCTCCATCGTCCACCGCCGAGAAGAGCCGTTCCATCGCTAAGGTCGCCATCGCAACGACGAGATCCTCTTTGGTTGAGAAGTGGCTATAGAGCGTTGGTTTGGAGATGCCGACCTGTGCGGCTAAATCCTCCATAGACATGGCGGCATAGCCCCGTTCGGCAATCAGGCTTTGAGCCGCCTCCAAGATCTCGTCACATAGACGTTGGCGACGGCGTTCGCGCAAACTGCTCGTCATCAGGCTACCTACCTTTCTACTCCAAACCCCCGCGTTAGACCTTTATCGTCACCCGCGCACTCATCCCCGCCCGCAATCCCTCTTGGCTATCCAGCACAATTCGTACCGCGTAGGTACGAATCGTACCGCTCAGCGTCGCCGTCGGAGCCACATAGTCTACCGTGCCGGTGAAGCTGCGCCCAGGGATGGCATCTACTTCAATCGTAGCCGTCTGGCCCTCATGCACCTTGGCTACATCGGTGTCGCTAATGTTGACCTCAATGCGCAATTCGCTGACATCCACCACCTGAATGACCATCATACCCGCACCACTCGCGAGGTCGCCGGGATCAATATTAACAATCGAGACAATACCGGCAAAGGGAGCAAGGAGCGATGCCTTATCGCGGTTGAGTTTGGCCGCATCGCGGCTTGCTTCGGCAGCGCGCACCTGCGCGAGCGCACCGGCCACCGTCGCCTCGGTGGGGTCAGCGGTGATCTGGTTCAGGTTCGCCTGCGCCGCCGCAAGTCCAGCCTGGGCCTGAGCAAGCTGACCTGCCCGCTGGTCGCCCTTCAGTTTGTTGAGGGTAGCTTGGGCTTGTGCCACTGCTGCTGCCGCCGCCGCCCGCTGATCGGTGGTCGCCCCATCAAGCAACTTCTGGAGCGAGGCTTGTGCCTGGGCGAGTTGGCCCTCTGCCGCCAAGATCCCGTCCATCTCGTTCTGGATGGACTGCTCATAGGCCAACCGCGCATTCTCAAAACCGATTCCAGCATCCTCCACACCGCGCTGCGCCTGGGCCTCCTGATCCTTCAGCGCCTGAGGCACATCACGCCCCTTGTCCTCAAGTTCGCGGTTGCTCCAGTAGATGCGCGAGTAGGCATCCTGGGCGTTACGCAGCACATTCGCCGCCGACTCCATCTGCAAACGAGCGCGCTCCTTACCCGCCGAGAGGTTGGTGCGCTGAATGTCGAGGTTGGCCTGCGCCTGCTGCACCGCCGCTTGCGCCTGCTGCATGTCGGTCGCCTTCGGCCCGGCGAGAATATCGGCCTGCCGCGCCACCGCCTGCTGCAAGTTGGCCTCGGCAGCCGCAATGTCGTCATCCGTCACCGCGCCCTGAGTCTGACGCAACCCCGCCGATGCCTGGGCTACCTGTGCCCGCGCCGCCGCGATCTGCTGCGGGGTCGCACCGTCAATCACGCGCTGGTAGTTGGCCTGCGCTGAAGCCAGTTGCGCCTCGGCCTGCGCCACTTGCAGATCGAGTTCGCGGGTGTCAAGACGCGCCAACTCTTGGCCTTCGGTCACCACCGAACCCTCTTCGACCAAGACCTGATCAACCGTGCCCGGAACGCGGAAGCCGAGATCGGCAATCTGCCGCGCCGCCACCTCACCAGTTGCGCTCACCCCCGCACTAATTGCAGGGGCCGCACTGGTGGGTGCCGCCACTGGGCCACTCGCCTCGACAGATGATGTCGGTGACTGATCGCTACTACCTCCAGCCAATACCATCGTCGGCACCAAAGTGGTCGGAACAGCCGCAGGCGTTTCGTTGGCCGCACAGCCACTCAGCACGAGGATAAGCGTGGCGGTGGCGAGGATATTCTTCTTACGCATAGATATTCCTTTGATACCTGATATGTTCATCGTTCAACTACGCATCCGCGCCAACTGGTGTCGCTGGATCAGGCTTGGCTACTGGTTCCTCTTCCGCCACTTCTGGCTCGGGAGCCGGTGCGGGGGTTGAAACCGGTGTCGGGGCTACCGACTGATTGCGCGTAAACAGACCCATAAAGCGGCCCACCGCCGAGTCAAGCAAACTATAGACCGTCGGCACCACCAGCAGAGTCAGCAGGGTGGAGGTGGTAATCCCACCAATGATCACCCAGGCCAAACCGCGTCGGAACTCGCTACCCTCGCCACCCCCAAAGATGTGCAGGCCCATCGCAGTGGGAATCGCCCCCGCCACCAACGAGGCTGAGGTCATAATGATCGGGCGCAACCGGATCGCCCCCGCCAAACGCAGCGCTTGGTGGCGTTCGATCCCCACCCGGCGCAGACGGTTGGTGAAGTCCACCAACAGGATCGAGTTCTTCACCACCACACCGAGGAGCATAATCAGACCGATCATCCCGGTGATGTCGAGGTCAATATTGGCAATCCGCAGCGCCAGAAAGGCTCCGATGAAGCTGAAGGGCATCGCCATCATGATCACCAGTGGCTGGGTAAACGAACCGAACTGCGAGGCCAGCACCATATAGACGAAGAGCACCGAGAGCAGCATCGCCAGGATCAGCGAATCGAAACCCTCGGTCGTCTGCTGAAGTGTTCCCTGATAACTGACCACAATGTCCGCCGGAATGCCCAGGGCAACAATCCTCTGCTCAAGATCATTTGAGGCATCGGTCAGATTGGTTCCCTCCAGATTGGCTCCCACCAACAACTGATTCAGCCGGTCGTAACGGCGGATCGTCGTCGGGCTAGAGTCCAGATTGACCGTCCCCAACGAACTGAGCGGTACCGAGCCGGAGCGGGTCGGAATGGTAATCGCGCTCAGATCCTGCACACTATCGCGGTCATCGGGGCGCAGGCGCACCACAATATCGGTATCCACCCCATTCTGGCGCAGCACCGTGGCACGGCTCCCGTTGATCAAGGCACGCACCGAGGTTGCAATGTCATCGTTCGTAATGCCGATATTACCAATTCGTGCCGGATCAGCAATGAACTGAAGTTCGGGCTTGCCGGTCGTGTAGTTGGAATCAACATCAACCAAGCCCTCGACTGACTCCATTGCGCCCTGCACCGCAGCAACCACCGGAGCCAATTCATGCAGCGGGCGCGTGGTCTGCAAACTAACCTGCAATTCACGCCCAGTAATACCGGTGCTAGTCGGCTGGAAACTAGGGACGCTGAAGGCAATACGCGGCAAGAAGGTGAGTTGCTCGCGCAACCGCTCCTGCACCACCAAAGTAGGATCGTCCTTAGTCAGTTTGACCGCAAACTCGGCACGTTCGGGATTACCGCTAAAACCCACCGTGCTAATCACTGTCTTAATTGAAGGATCAGCACGCATGATCTCTTCAGCCTGAAGCGCCAAGCGATTGGTCTCATCAAGCGCCGTACCCGCTGGCAACTCAAAACCCACCAGAAACTCGTGGGTATCCTGTTCGGGGAAGAAGGAGAACTTCAGGCCACTCGCAATCCAGGCGCTCAGCACCAGAACCCCAACCGCAATCCCGATCACGATCAAGCGGTTGGTGAGCGACTTGAGGCTCCAGTCCAGCATATTGCCATAGATCAGCCCCATACGACCCGGATCTTCGTGGGCTTCCTCGATCAGGCCCGCATCGCGCTCGCTCAATTCGGCGTCGGCCTCAACAAATGTCAGGTCAGGCACGACATCGTGGTGTGGCCCCTTGTGCTTCTTCGCCTTCGCCTTCATGTTCGGGAAGAGGTTCGCCGACATCATCGGGGCGAAGGTAAAGGCTTCGGCCAGCGAAAGCATAATCGCAATCGCCACGATCAGACCGAAGGAGCGGAAAACAATCCCGGCGGTACCCTCGGCAAATGTGACTGGAACAAAGACCGCCACAATCGTCAGGGTCATAGCCAACACCGAAAGACCGACCTCCCACGTACCTTTGGATGCCGCCACCCGCGCACTGTCACCCCGTTCCAGATGGCGGAAGATATTTTCACGCACCACAATCGCATCATCAATCACCAGACCGACACATAGCGAGAGTGCCAGCAAGCTGATCATGTTGATCGTGATGCCGAAGAAGGGCATAAAGATGAAGGTTCCGATCAGAATGATCGGCAGACCAATCATGGTGATCACCGTACTGCGTAGATTGCCGAAGAAGGCCCACACCACCAAGAAGGCTGCGACCGAGGCCAGCACCAACTCCTCAATCGAGCTATTGACCGAATCGCGCACTGTGAGCGACTCATCACGCGGGATGGTATAGGTCAGATCGGGATGCGTAGCGAAGGTTCGCTCTAGCACCTCATGCACATTATCGGCCACCTGTACCGTATTGGTACCCGACTGCTTCAGAATCGAGAGAATGATCGCATCACTGCCATTCAGGCGCGAGAAGCTGATCGTATCGGCCACCCCATCCTCTATCGTCGCCACATCCGCAACCCGGTAGCTCGTACCAGTGATCAGGATGCGCCCAATATCTTCGGGGGTCTGAAGGAGGCTCGGAGCACGCAGGCTGATCTCCTGGTTGCCCTGGGTGATCGTACCAAGACCGAGGTTGGCGTTGGCCTGCTGAAGAGCGCGGGTGATCTGCGAGGGCAGAATGCCATACGCCTGCAACTTACTCAGATCCATCAGGACATTGATCTGGCGCGTATCACCACCACGGATGACAATATTACCCACCCCACCGGCGCGTTGGAGCAACGGTACAATCTCATTCTCCAACATCTGGCGCAGTTCGAGCGAACTTTGCCCCGCTAGACCCGAAACCGCCACCTGCATGATCGGGGCCGAATTAGGATCATAGCGTTGGAAAACTGGATCACGCACATCCTGCGGCAGCGAAGGCATCACCCCATTCACCTTCTCGCGCACATCCTGCTCGGCGCGTTCAGTGTTGATGCCACTCGCAAACTCCAGAATAATCACCCCGAACCCATCGTTAGATTGCGAGGTGATATGATCAAGCCCTTCGAGCGTGTTCAGGGCGTCCTCAAGCGGAATAACCACCTGATCGGCCACACTCTCCGGGCCAGCGCCAGGGTAAGTAACCGTTACAGCGACAATCGGAACATCAATATCGGGCAACAGATTAACAGGGGTCGTGCGAAAGGCCAGGACACCAAAGGTGATGATCGCCAGCATGATCATGGTAATGAAGACCGGCTGGTTGATCGCCACATCCGAGATCGCTAGGCCGTGCAGCTTTTCGCGCCGGCGTGATGCCATGCCATCCTCCTCAAGAGGCTTGTAACCATTGCTCAGACTTTGCACTGATCCAATTTTTACTATAGCGTAAAATAAACTAACGCGCAAGTAGGGGGCAGCATGTAACCAGGGCATGGGCAAAGTCCTTGGGGCTGCGCCCCTACTCAAAGAGTATGCGCTATAATGATGTTTGATTCCTCAACCTGGGGCAGGTCGTGGCAGGAATTTGTAGCGCGTACTTTCGGGTACATAGAAAGTAGCAGTTTGTCATGACAACTCTCAAATCCGGCGAACCAACGACGCAGGGACGCCCTGCGATTCTTGTGGTTGATGACGAACCAGCGATCACCCGGAGCTTAGTACGCAGCCTGCGCGACCGCTTCACCGTCTTTACGGCGACGACGGCTGAGGAGGCGTTGGAGGTCATTGCGCGTGAGCCAATTGCAGTTATTCTGACCGATCAACGCATGCCCGATCTGTCGGGGGTGCAACTCTTAGAGAAGGCGCGCGATCTGCGCCCGCAAGCCGTTGGCATCCTGATCTCTGGCTATACGGATGTCTCAGCGTTGGTTGATGCGCTCAATCTTGGTAATGTACGTGGTTTTATCCCCAAACCGTGGGATATTCAGCAGTTGCGCCACCAGCTTGATGAAGCGGTGCATAGCTATCAGGTAGGCTTCCTTGATCCGTCGGTGCTGCACCGGGCGGCCAATGCGGCTACCGAAGCCCGCGATCAGATCAGCGAGATTCAGCGCACCCTTGATGCCCTAGTTGAAGGCAACACCGACACGCTCTTTGCCGAATGGGAACGGATTCGCTCTGAACCAAGCCCAACCGCCTCACAACTCTCGTTCTTTGCCGGGCCACCCGCCGATAATCAGCGCCTCGCCCAACGTATGCCCACCCGCTTCGCTGAGATGGTCACAACCTATGCCACAATTCTGGAGGATGCGCTCAATGTGCGTGCCCACGGCAGCGTGTCGCATGTCTCAGATCAGTTACATACCCTGAGTGAGCATCTTGGTTCAGTCTGGGCTACGCCACGTGATGTGGTTGAGATTCACCTCTCTGGATTGAACCGCTGCACCACCGATGCACCAGTTGTCCGGGCGGCTGCCTATAGCGAAGAAGCCCGCATGCTGCTGCCCGAGTTGATGGGCGATCTGGTGCTCTTCTATCGTGGCTGGTTGGCGGCGATGCGCTTGGGTCCGCGTCTCACCCCAACCCGAACGCCCTCACCACCTGCGGAACTATGAGTACAGCACTGATTGATAGCGCACTTGCCCAAACTCGCCTGCCCTTCCTCCTGCTCGATACCGAGGGCTGTTTTGTCCACCTCAATCCAGCCGCCGAAGCACTCTTTGCCCGCCCAGCTACGGCGTTAATCAACCAGCCCTTTGCGAGTGTCGTGGATGCCTTTAGCCAAGAGAAGGCCACGCTCCTCGTACAAGAGACGCTACTTGAGGGCATCACCTATGATTGGGAGCTCAACCACCCCAACCCCGGTGCTGCACCTATCCTGGTGACCTATACGGCCTGGGCTTGGCGTTCTAGCCCCGAATCATCGCCCGGTGTCGCGCTGATCGGGCGGCCCCTCGATGCCGCGCTCTCGCTCGCGAGTCAGTTGTCCGCAACAAACCAACAACTCGAAGGTGCCCTGCTCCAACTTGAACGAACCCACGCTGCGCTCAAAGAGACCCAGGTGCAATTGGTGCGCTCGGAGAAGATGCGTGCCCTCGGCCAACTGGTGGCTGGGGTGGCCCATGAGGTGAATACCCCGCTGGCGTTTGTGGCCAATAATCTGGAGTTTCTCGATAGTAGTCTTAATACATTACGTCAACTTCACCAAGCCTACCATGATCTCCTCGCCAACCACCCCGATCTGGCTCATCAGCAGCACGATCTCGACATGCACGCCGAAGCCGAACAGATCTGGGCCGACCTAGACGACATCCTCCCCGAAAGCCGCGAGGGGGTCACGCGCATTGCCACGATTGTCAAAGCGCTGCGCAGCTTCGCCCGCCCCGACGAGACGGGCACCCTCGCTGCCGATCTGAATAGCGGGCTGATGAGTACGGTACGCATTGCTCGTTCGAGCGCCCCGGTGGGGATCAAGATTCACGAGGAGTATGGTCAGTTGCCGCAGGTGGTCTGCAACCCCAGCCAGATCAACCAGGTGGTACTCAACCTGCTCACCAACGCCATCCAGGCTATTCAGCATAGCGGCGAGGTGCAGATCAGCAGTCGGCTTTTGGATCAGCAGGTCGAGATCTGTGTGGTGGATACAGGTGTGGGCATGGACGCCGCCACACTGGCGCACCTCGGTGAACCATTCTTCACCACCCGCCCAGTCGGTTCGGGAACCGGCCTAGGCATCGCGATCAGCCGAGGAATCATCGAGCGCCACGGCGGGAAGCTGGAGTTTCAGAGTAGCCCCGGTCAAGGGACGCGAGCACGGATCGTGTTGCCGGTTGAACTGTAGGGGCGAAGCATTGCCCCCTCAGAATCACTGGCTAAACCCATAATACATTGGGGGGCAATGCTTCGCCCCTACCCCGCCAAATACACCTGCTGCTGCGCAACCAAGCGATCCACATAACTGGCCGCAATCGCACCGTGCGGGCTAGGCAAGGTCTCGCGCAACGTGTCAGCCATCCGAATCAAGCGCTCAAACAGTTGCTCTGGCGCAATGCCATCATGGGGCTGGCGGTCGTTGGCCCACGAAATCTGGCCATCCAGAAGTTCCGGGCTGCCCGCCACCAAGGCTGCATCGAGCATCCGTAACACATACTGGTACCCGGCGTGGATCAGCGCGATCTCGGTATCCCCGGCAACCTGCGAACGTTCCAACGCCTCGGCCAAGATCTTCTCACTATTGGCCCGTAGTGCCAGCACGGTTGCCGCCAACATCAAGGGGCTCGGCGGGCTTGATCTCGTGCCCACAATCTCGTGGGCCAAACGCACCGCTTGCTCCGCATTTGGCGCACTCCCACGCAGATTCAGCGCTTGCGCAAGATCGTGCTGCACAATGAACGGCATGCCCCCAGCAATAATCGGAATACCACTCAGCCCAGCCTGATCGAGCGCCTGGACAAATTCGGAGACCCTCGGCACATTGAAGATCATCTCCGCCGAAAGACCAACCAGATCAGCATGACTCTCGCGCGCCAATCCGACCAAATCCTTCACCGGTACATTCGCCCCCAGATAGTGTACGTCCCAGCCATCAGCCTCGAAGAAGTCCGCCACCATCCGCAAACCGACCCGGTGCCACTCATCGGGGACACACCCCAGCACCATCGTGTGCGAACGCGGCTGTTTGGGCCGAAACATTGGGTGCATTTCGCCCATCTGACGCTCAACAATCGCGGTGGCTAGGTGCTCCTGGGCCACACTCACCTTGTTACGCTGCCAGAGTTGCCCGATCTGGTAGGCCGTGGGCTGGAAAATATCGAGGTAGATCTGCTGCGGTGTCACGGCAAGATCAAGTGCTGCGGTCACCACCCGATCCGCCTCACGTCCGCTACCGGCGACGAGTGCATGCAAATAGGAGGATTGAAGTTCTCCTATTGGTTGGTGGATGTGTTCGCTCATAGCGGCGCTCCTAGAACGTAGAGAAATAGTTAGAGATATTGTACCAAGCGCAGCACTGGTTTGGTGAATCAATTCCTCTACTATACTATATAGATTTGACTCCCCCACACTACTCTTGCTATGATACCTATATCCTTTCGGCTGGTGCATAATCTGTGGGGCTGCGCCCCAAACCCTAATGTTTGTTGATGTTTGGCGGCTATGCCGCCAAACATCAACAAAAAAGATCTTCGGAGGCGGCTGCGCCGCCCCCGAACCCCCACTGGAGTGGAGAAGTGAGAAGACCCGCGCTGCTGCGGAATAGTGGAGAACTTCATGCGATCAACGATGATGGGCTTCCCCCTGACCCTGAACCATCTGCTGGAACGGGCTGGTACGCTCTTCCCTAAGAGCGAAATCGTTACCCGTATGCCCGACAAGTCGCTGCACCGCTACACCTACGCCGATTTCTACCGCCGCTCACGGGCGCTTGCCGAGGCGCTCCAAAAGGCAGGCTTGCAACCGGGTGATCGCGTCGCAACCCTGAGTTGGAATACCTATGCCCACCTCGAAGCCTATTTTGGCGTCCCCGTGGCAGGTGGTGTGCTGCATACGCTCAATCTGCGCCTGCATCCGAGCGATATTATCTATATCATCAACCACGCCGAAGATCGTTTCCTGATCGTTGATGATGTATTGCTCAAGCTCTATGAGGCGATCAAGGATCATATCAAGGTCGAGAAGGTGCTGGTGGTGCCGCTGAGTGGCCAGCCCGTCCCTGAGGGGCTGACGAGCTACGAGGATTTCCTGGCTACTGCCGAGGGCAAGTTCCAGTACCTCGATCTTGATGAGAACACCCCCTTGGGGATGTGCTATACCTCAGGTACGACCGGCAAGCCCAAGGGTGTGGTCTATTCGCACCGCTCCACCATCCTCCACTCGCTCTGCTCGGCGCTACCCGATGCGCTTAATCTTAATCAACATGATACCCTGACCCCGGTCGTACCGATGTTCCACGTCAACGCATGGGGTCTGCCCTTTACCGGGGTGATAATCGGCTGCAAGATCGCTATGCCCGGCCCCTTCCTCGATCCGGTCAGTCTGCTCGATCTCTATGAATCAGAACAGGTGACCAAGACCGCCGGGGTACCCACGATCTGGATGGGGGTGCTTCAGGCGCTGCAAAAGGAACCGCAGCGCTGGAATCTGCAACCCATGGAGATGGTGGTGGGTGGGGCCGCCGCACCCGAGGCGATGATCCGTGCCTTCGATCAACACAACCTGAAGGTGGTGCATGCCTGGGGCATGACCGAAATCAGCCCGCTTGGCACGGTCTCGCGCCCCAAGCTGCAAGAGGCCACCAGCGCCGACGCGGATACCCTCTACGCGCTACGCGCCACCCAGGGGGTTTCGGTACCCTTTGTTGAGGTACGCGCAGCCCACGAGGGCGGCGCAGCACCGTGGGATGGCAAGACGATGGGAGAACTTGAAGTGCGCGGGCCGTGGGTTGCCGAAAGCTACTTCAAGCTGGAGAGCGAGAAGGATCGCTGGAGCCGCGACGGCTGGTTCCGTACCGGCGATGTGGTAACGATTGACCCGGATGGGTATGTCAAGATCACGGATCGCACCAAGGATCTGATCAAGTCGGGCGGTGAGTGGATCAGTTCACTCGATCTGGAAAATACCCTCATGGGCCACCCGGCGGTGCGCGAGGCGGCGGTGATTGCCGTGGCCCATCCGCGCTGGGACGAACGCCCCCTGGCGGCTATCGTGCTCAAAGAGGGGGCCAGTGTCACCTCCGAAGAGTTACACGCCTTCTTGGAGCCGAAGGTCGCCAAGTTCTGGATTCCCGATGCCTTTGTCTTTGTCGCGGAGATCCCGCGTACCTCTACCGGCAAGTTCCTCAAGACCCAACTGCGCGATAAGTTTAAGGATTGGAACTGGGAATAGGAGTACTCCATGGCCGACTTCTACGCCACCCTTGCCGGAATCGCCTTCACCCTGCTGGGCCTCTGGTGGGTCGTGGTGCAGATGAAGTATGAGCTATGGATGTCCACCCCGGCGCGGCGACGGGTCGCCTATGCGGCCTCGATGCACTTCGTCGCGCCGGGGCTGATCGCACTGATCGCGGTGCTCTCCGGCGAGGAATCGCAGATCTGGCGTTTGGGCGCGGCACTTGGTGGGGTGCTCGGTGCCGCCGTAAGTGGCTACGCGGTTGTCAGTGCCACCCTCAGCCGTAACCAACGCCTCCAAGAAGGGCTGATCTGCCTGCTCTTCCTGATCGCCAGCGGCCTCGCCTTTGTCACCACGCCCGTCTTCGGCCTGCGCCCGGTGATGATCGAGGCGCTGGTGGATACGGCAGTGCTGGGGTTAGGGGTGCAGTTTGTGTGGGATTGTTTTACCGAACGCGAGGCGGTTTGAGGCGGGTTATGCAGCGTTCCAGGGATTAATGACCGGAATACCTGTATAGCGGAAATCACGTTCATTACGGGTTACCAAGGTGTACCCTCCATGAAGAGCAATCGCCGCAATCAGCGAGTCAATTGCGGCTATCGGTGTGCCCCGAAGTTCTAAGGCACCCGTAAGTTCCCCCCATACCAACATCACCTCGGTCGTTAGGGCAAGAATACGACCCTCAAATCGAAGGAGTAAATCTGTTGCAAGCCAATCGGTGAGGGTTGCTTTCCGGGTTGAGGCTGGTAACTTTTCGATCCCTTTGCGTAGCTCCCCGATGGTGATGACGGTCAAGTATACGGTTTGTGGATCACACTGATCAATCCAGTCAATAACATGTGGATTGGGTTGTTTCGCGATCAGTTCCGAGATAATATTGGTATCAAGAATATAGTTCATAGCGAAATATCAGTGCGCAACGGACTGGTATCACGAGTAAGATCGAGATCATACGCAACAAGTGGTGATTCGCGAAAAAAGGCCGCGAGTGGTTTTTGGCGCAGCAGCATTGAACGATATTCGGTATAGGAGAGTACGATCACCGTCTCAACCCCATGCTTGGTGATGATTTGGGGGCCATGAATCAGCGCCGCATCCACAACTTCACTGAACTTGTTTTTGGCTTCTTGGAGTTGCCATGTACGTGCCATCACGTCCTCCTGTCTAGTCTGTCTAGATTATAGCATACAAGACTCTGAAGATCAATTCCCCCCCTGCTGCACCACCACATGATCCTGCACAATGATCGCCTGAAATGCGGGGGTGATGCTCGCCCAGTCGAGTACATCCACACGCCATGGCAGATCCGAATCGATAAAATCCTCGACCAGAGTGGCATACACCCGTAAAGGGAGCGGGGTTGTAGTGATAATCGCCAAGTCGAGATCAGAGAAGCGCTGGGCCTGCCTGCGTGCCCGTGAACCAAATGCCCATACCTCATAGTGAGGAATATGGGTATGCAGAATCGTGCGCACGATCTCCCAGTGCTGGGGTTCAATCTCTATCTGCGGCAGCATGACGCGACTCCAATTGGGTGAGCAACGCTTGTGCATCAGCAAGAAAGCCGAGTGCATGCTGATAGACCTGCTGCGCCTTGGCCTGATCGTAGGTGTGGGCAGTCAGGTTGCGCATATAGCGATGCTCAAACCAGGCTTGCGGATCAGTGATCAAGCCTCTACTCGCCGCTAAGCGCAGCAGATCGCGGAAGCTACTCTGATCCACCTCGTTGGGGCTAGCCGATTCGAGATCAAGCTGTCGTCTCAGCATTTTGATACTCAGTTCATAGACAAACTCGAAGCTCTGAATCACTCCACTTATAAGGGTCTGCTGGATCTTCGCTGATTGTTGATCAAACCATTCCGCGTTCGTGACAACTTCAATGCTATCACGGAGGGCGGTTATCGCGTTGCGTAATGACGTCAGATCGAGCATAGCACATCTCCTACCGCACCGCTGGCTGAGCTTGTCGAAGCCAGCGGCGCGGTCGCTGGCGCTGGCTGAGCCTGCCGAAGCTGAACTTGTCGAAGCCAGCGTGCCACATTGCAGTTTTCCCCAGGCTTTTGTTAAGCCTGGGAGCGAGGGCGTCTCGCCCTCGTATCCGCTGAGGGCGGGACGCCCTCGCTCCCAGGACTTCTCGTAAGCAGATGCTTCTGCACCTTCCCCAGCGCATTACGCGGCAGCGCGGCCACAAAGAAGATCTGGCGCGGGCGTTTGTAGGCCGCCAATCCGGCTCGGCAGAAGGTGATCAGTTCGCTACTCAGCGCGGCGCTCGCCACAGCATCGAGCGGGAAGGTACTAGGCACAATCCACGCTGCCACCTGCTCACCAAAATCGGGGTCGGGCAGGCCACGCACCGCACACTCCAGCACCGCCGGGTGGCTGAGTAGGCGCTCTTCCACCTCACGCGGGTAGATGTTGTAGCCGCCGCTGATGATCAACTCCCTGGCGCGCCCAGTAATCACGAAGTAGCCATCGGCCTCGCGCCGCCCTAGGTCGCCGGTACTGAACCAGCCATCCGCCCCGAAGACCTCGGCAGTGGCATGGGGGTTGCGCCAATAGCCCGCGCAGACGTGTGGCCCGCGTACCTGGATCTCGCCCACCTCGCCGTCGGGAAGAACCTCGCGGCTACGCACATCCACGATGCGCGCCGCCTGGCCGGGGAAGGGCATCCCCACCGTGCCCGCCCGCCGTTCGCCCTGGTAGGGGTTAGTCAGATTCATGATCGTCTCGGTCATGCCGTAGCGTTCGAGGATGGTATGGCCGAAGAGATCGCGGAAGGTGTGGAAGATCTGCGGCGGTAGCGCCGCCGAGCCGGAGACGAAGAGGCGCATGCGCTGCCTGATGGCGCTGCGGACTGCGGCATATTCGGCACCACTTGCCACCTGAAGCAAACGCCCATACATGGTCGGGACACCAAAGAACATACTCACCGTGCCACTGGCCAGGGCAAATAGAACCGCGTCCGGCTCAAACTGGGGCCGCAGATCAAAACTAGCTCCGGCCAGCAAACTGCCATGCACGCCCACCCCCAAACCATGAATGTGGAAGAGCGGCAATGTGAGCAACAGATGATCACGCTCCGTCCACTGCCATGCGTCCAGCACCGCCCGACTATTCGCCACGAGGTTGGCGTGGGTGAGCATCGCCCCCTTGGATCGCCCGGTAGTGCCAGAGGTATAGGCCAAAATAGCCAGATCGTCGGGTTGCGGCAATGGCAGATCGAGCGGCCCGCGCTCCTGCACCGGCATGCCAAAACGCGAACCGTCGCTGGTGATCTGGGTGATCGCCTGCCCGGCTTGGCGCAGTTTGCCCAGCATAATGCGCAGTTCGGGGGCCGTCGTTGCATCACCGACGGCGATATGCGGTTCACTATCAGTAAGGATATGTTCGAGTTCGATCTGGCGGTACTGGGTGTTGATCAATACCGCTGCACCCCCAGCCATGTGCGTACCGAGGTAGGCGGCTAGAAACGCGGGTGTGTTGCCCAAATAGAGACCCACGCGATCCCCCGGCACCAGACCGAGAGCACGGTAGAAGACGGCCCACGTGCGGGCCGCCGCCACCAACTCGGCATAGCTGATCGGCTGACCCTGCCAGATCAGGCAGGTGCGCTGCGGGGTATGGGCGGCGTGAGCAAGTGTGGCAGCAAGGATGGAGTGCATAGATAGAACATGTAGGGGCGCGTCGCGACGCGCCCCCACGAACATAACATGGGGCGCGTCGCGACGCGCCCCTGCGCACGGAACGAGGTAACTGTTCACACTTCTCCTAGCCTCCAGGTTTTGACGCAAAGACGCAGAGACGCAAAGCCTGCAACAACCCTTTGCGTCTTCGCGCCTTTGCGTCAACACGAGGTTTCTTTTACCCCAAGTGTGAACAGTTACGGAACAAGCCTTATTTATCCCGCTTGCCATCCCCCAGGGCTGCCTGAGCAGCCGCGAGGCGCGCAATCGGCACGCGGTAGGGCGAGCAACTGACATAGCTCAGACCCGCACGGTGGAAAAACTCGACACTCGCCGGGTCGCCACCATGCTCACCACAGATGCCCACCTTGAGGTTGGGGCGGGTGCTGCGGCCACGCTCAGTGCCAATCTGCACCAACTGGCCCACACCACGCTGATCAATGGACTGGAAAGGATCGTCGGGCATCAGCTTCTTCTCGACATACGCGGGCAAGAAGCGCCCCGCATCGTCGCGGCTCAGCCCCAACGTGGTCTGGGTCAGGTCGTTGGTGCCAAAGCTGAAGAACTCTGCCGTCTGGGCGATCTCGTCGGCGGTGAGCGCCGCACGCGGCAACTCGATCATCGTGCCGACCAAGTAGGGGATCTCGACCCCCGCCGCCGCAAAGACCTCGGCGGCCACCTTGCGTACCAGTTCTTCCTGGATCTTCAACTCGGTGATGTTGCTCACCAGCGGGATCATGACCTCAGGATGGACATCAACCCCCTCGGCCTTGACCGCCACCGCCGCCTTGAAGATCGCGTTGGCCTGCATCTCGGTGATCTCTGGGTAGATGATCCCCAAACGGCAGCCACGGAAACCGAGCATCGGGTTGGCCTCACGCAGATTCTCGACCCGCGACTTGACCTTGGCGAACTCGACCCCCAGTTTGGCGGCCAGCGCCTCGATCTCGTGATCCTCGTGGGGCAGGAACTCGTGCAGCGGTGGGTCGAGGGTACGAATGGTCACCGGCAGGCCGGCCATCTCACGGAAAAGCCCCTCGAAGTCGCCCTGCTGGAGCGGCTCGATCTTGGCCAGCGCGGCGCGGCGATCTTCGAGCGTATCGGCGAGGATCATCTCGCGCACAGCATCAATACGATCACCCTCGAAGAACATGTGCTCGGTGCGGCACAGCCCGATGCCCTCGGCACCGAAGGCCCGCGCCACCTTGGCGTCACGCGGGATGTCGGCATTGGCGCGCACCCCAAGTGTGCGGAACTCATCGGCCCAGGCGATAAACTCGGCAAAATCGCCCGAAAGCTCCGGCTCCACCGTGGGCATCTTGCCGACGAAGACCTCGCCGGTACTGCCATCCAGCGTGACCCAGTCGCCCTTGGCGATCTTCTGCTCACCCACCGAGACCGACTGATCGGCATAGCTGACGCGCAGATCACCGGCACCCGCCACACACGGCTTACCCATACCACGCGCCACCACCGCCGCGTGGCTGGTCATGCCACCACGAGCGGTCAGGATGGCCTGGGCTGCCACCATGCCGTGGAAGTCCTCCGGGGCCGTCTCGACACGGATCAGGATGACCTTATGCCCCTCAGCGGCCATGTGCTCGGCCTCATCGGGATCGAAGACCGCCGTGCCGCTCGCGGCACCTGGCGAGGCGGGCAGACCCGTGGTGAGCACCGTCGCCGTTACACGCGCCGCCGGGTCAATCATGGGGTGGAGCAACTGGTCAAGAGTGTGTGGCTCGATACGCTGCACCGCCGTTGCCTTGTCAATCACACCCTCACGCACCAGATCAACCGCAATCTTCAGCGCAGAGGCCGCCGTCCGCTTGCCATTACGGGTCTGCAACATCCACAACTTGCCGCGCTCGATGGTGAACTCAACGTCCTGCACATCCTTGTAGTGCGCCTCAAGCTGCTTGGCAATCGTATGGAACTGCTCATAGACCTCTGGCATCGTATCCTTGAGTTTCGAGATCGGCTGAGGCGTGCGCACACCCGCGACCACATCCTCGCCCTGGGCATTCACCAGATACTCACCGAAGATCTCAGCCTCGCCGGTGCTGGGGCTGCGGGTGAAGGCCACGCCAGTGGCGCTATCATCACCCATATTCCCGAAGACCATGGACTGGACATTCACTGCCGTGCCCAAGTTGTCGGCAATCTTATTGATACGGCGATAATCAATCGCACGGCGGCCATTCCAGGAGCTAAAGACCGCTCCAATCGCAGCGCGCAACTGATCAAGTGGCTCTTCGGGGAACTCGATCCCCACATCATCCTTGATCACCTGCTTGAACTGCTCAGCAATCGCCAGCAACTCTTCCGCGCTCAGATCAGTATCGAGGCGCTCGCCATGGCCCTTCGCCACTTCCATCAAATGCTCAAAACGATCCCCCTCGACTCCCAACACAATCTTGCCAAAGAGTTGGATGAAGCGGCGATAGGCATCAGCGGCAAAGCGTGGATTATCGGTAAGTTTCGCCAACCCCTCGCGGGTGGACTGATTCAAGCCTAGGTTGAGCACCGTGTCCATCATGCCGGGCATGGAGAACTTGGCTCCCGAACGTACCGACACCAAGAGCGGATTGCTCGGATCACCAAAATTCTTACCGGTCTGTTTTTCAACCTCTTTGAGCGCCACCAGCACCTGATCCCACATCCCTTCAGGAAACTGCTTATCGCTCTCGTAGTAGGCGTTACACGCCTCGGTGGTAATCGTAAACCCAGGGGGTACCGGTACACCAGTACGCGTCATTTCGGCCACGCCTGCGCCCTTCCCGCCAAGGAGATCACGCATCGACGCGTCACCCTCACGGAAAAGGTAGACCCACTTCTTCGCCATCGGAAAGCCTCCTGTAGCTCGTGGCAGATTGTAAAGACCGTTGAAACTATACTGCGCTGAGAACGAAATGTCAAAGAATCTAGGTTATCGATTCTTCGCCATTATAGGGGTAGAAGAAGGCTCCCTGTGGATCACCAGCCACCGTTTTGCGCTTTCCACTCCACTCTTCAATATCTATACGGTAGACACTCGTGTATTCCAACTCCTGAGCCATGATTGGGCGGTAATCGTGGCCGGGATGTAGGTGTGGAAAATATTTGTCAAGCAGCAGTTGCAGCGCATAGGCCGCTTCCTCGGTATCAATCACTACATGCGCTGTACCAAAGACCGTGACACCGGCATACTCGACACTAAACTCCAGCGCAGTGGCAGCAGGAAGTAAGCGCCCCATCTCACCCACACTCAGGCATATGCGTGGATTGGCCTCAATCGTCGTGCGTGTGCGTCCATCGCGGGCAGTGTGGAAGTAGATCGCCGAACGGGTTGGATCATAGACAAAGAGATTACTGTTGATAAAGGGCTGTTCGGCATTCGCCATCGCCAGATACGCGACCGGAGCCTGACTCAACATCGCAGTAATCCAGGCATCATCCTGTACGGCTCGGTCTTGGCGACGGACTGCTGTGCGTAAACCCGCTGGATCATGGCTCATCATCGTTACTCCTGTATAAAACTCTTCTCTATGGTATCATGATCACATGCTCGACGACACAACCCGCATCATCTTCCCGGCCAGTGGTGAGGCCAATCTGCCGCTCCTACTGATGCCCCAGGTTCTGCGCTGCATAGCCGCAGGGCCGGGCGGGCATCCCTTAACCGTACTACTCGATACCGGTACTGATCCTTCGGCAATTGATCTCGGCTTGGCCCGTCGCCTTGATCTGCGCCTGGGTGATTTTGCGCTAGGCCGCGACGCCGCCAGCGATAGTGTCCCCTTTACCGAGACGGTGTTACCCTGGCTGCGTCTGGGCGATCTGAGCTTGCGCAACCTCTATGCAGTAGCGATGGATCTCAGTCGGGCACCCTTCAAGGTTGATCTAGTGTTGGGCTATAATGTCCTTTCTCAATTAACGTTATACATTGATTATGTCAATTCATGCATCAACCTAGGCCACCCAGATATTGAGCCACCCGCACCGGGTCCACACGGGACAATTCTACCTCTCCATTTTGCCGAGCACTTCCCGGCTCTCGCCAACCTCGAACTCATCTGCGCCGAGCGCCGCCACGCATTACCCCTCGCCACGATTGACACCGGCTCAAACGGGGCACTCACCCTGGGCCGCGATGTAGCCACCTGCATCGGCCTCTACCACGATACGGCAACCAGCATCACCCGTAATGGCCAGAGTTTTACGAGTGCCACCTCCGTCCTTACTGGTGCCCATGCCGATCTCCAAATTGGCCCCTTCATGCTCCATAACATCGAGGTTGATGCCCCCATGGCTGGCCCTGGCGATCTTGGACGATCAGGACGGGTGAATATCGGTAACCGATTGTTAGCACATTTTGGGTGCGTCAGCCTTGACTACCGACGTAGTTTGTGTATATTAGGGTAGACTATGGATCTCAACTTCTAGGTAAGAAAGGTCGAACTACAATGAATGAAACGGAATTCCTACAGCAAGCCGAACATGCAATTGCACAAGGTGATATTACTAAATAGTCCGTAAATTAAGACCTCTTGTGTTCTATCGCCACGTCACTTAGACTGGTGGCATGAAAAAACAGCACCTCACC
>NZ_RYFD01000045.1 GCF_004138135.1 Candidatus Oscillochloris fontis | reverse complement strand
GGCATACGTGCATCACCTATTCGTAGAAAAATACAACGATAGGCGATTTTTAAAGTTTATGTACTAGCACAACCCCCTATTCGTTACAAAATATCATCGTTGGTCAAGTCATTTTCGTCCATATATTTTCGACGTACTTGAATACGCTCAAATTCAGGGTGCTACACTCTACCCTGATCTTCTCCCGAAATACATGAATAATGTTCAGGAATCACTTTTCCGCAAGCTCAAAACAAAAGGCACACAGACCATAAAGAGCGTGCTTGCTCAACAACAAAAAGATCATTATATTTTCTACCAAGAAGCTACCCAATACTGGATTAAATCCACATTGGGTTTACCATACTACGCAAAAAATGGAATTGTAGGCGCACCAGCGCATGGGCGCTATCTTTACTTTCAGACAAAGGAGGTAGCCCAGGCTGCCAGCGCAATTCTGAACAGTAACCTATTCTATGCCTATTTTATTGCCTACGGTGATTGCTTCCATCTTAGTGATACCTTAGTATCGGGGTTCCCAATTGCGCCTAGTATGTTGTCAGACTCTCATCTTGCCAAGTTAGGACAATCACTATTGTCCGACCTAACAGCAAATGCCATACGCAAGACGATCCAGACGCGGGATGGAGATCGCATCGAATACGCCGAATTTTACGGCGCACAATCCAAACCCATCATAGACGAAATAGACCGCGTCCTAGCCAGCCACTACGGCTTCAGTGACGAAGAGCTAGACTTCATCATCAACTACGACATCAAGTACCGGATGGGGCGGAGCGAGGCGGAGGATGAGGAGTAGGGGGAAGGCAACGTGATGCGCCCCGATGTTCGTCCTCTGCGCACCTCTGCGTCCTCTGCGGTACACCAGATCAACCGCAGAGGACGCAGAGGTACGCAGAGGGATGGTGATAGGATCATTCTGGAGGGCGCGACCCGACATGCTCCTCCACATGCCCGAAGGTAGGGTCGCGCCGCATGGCTTCGACAGGCTCAGCCAGCGGCGCGGTGGCTGAGCTTTTCGAATGCAGCGCGCCGCTGCGCCTTGGCGTCAAACAAGGAGCCTCTCGTTTTGACGCAAGGACGCAAGGGCGCAAAGATAAAACTCTAAACCAAAACCCTTTGCGTCGCTGCGCCTTTGCGTCAAAACGGGAGGCTGGTCTACCCGATTTTGACACAAACCGGGCTAGGCCGCCAGATACTCACGAACATCTACCTGTGCGCCGGATTGCGCCAGTTGCTCTGCGGTGGCCAGCAACCGGGTTGCAGCTTCCTCTTCAATATACGCCTCACCACAATTAGGACAGACACGCGCCGGTACATCGCGCACCACAAACGTGAGCTTGTTACGAGTCAGCGTTACCGTTGTCGTACCGGGTTCAGTTTCGCTCTGGCGGCAGATTACACACATCATAGACGCCTCCTCTTAAAATCTGCGTCCCACTGGCCTGGATCTGGCTCGTAGGCCGTAATAACAATAGTCTCACTGTCTCTTCACCGACATCTCTTCGCCCCAGACTGCTTGGTCATTTTGCGTCCTAGCCGAAGTATAGCATGGCGAGCTTCGGCGATTTCTTCCACTGGGTATCACGAAAAAACCTCTGCGCACCTCTGTGTCCTCTGCGGTTGATTTGGTGTACCGCAGAGGACGCAGAGGTGCGCAGAGGGATGGTGATAGGATCATTTCGGTGGGTATATCACGAAAATACCCACTTCTGCTGTGGTATTATCTCCTTGTCACCTCCACCCCGGCGCTGGAGTATCTGAACGACACAAGGAGCGGGATCGTCTGTGCAGGCACCACCAACGCTTTCTCGAACGGCTGCATCTGTTCGCACGCATACACTTGTCTGGGCGTTGTTGCTCGTTATTCTGCTGGTGGCGGCCTACTTCCGTAGCCTGAGCCTGCCGGATTGGGATTCTGATACGGGCCAGCATCCCGATGAGCGCTTCTTTACCAATGTGGCTGCGACGGTGCGCTTGCCGTCGAGTCTCAGCGAGGTGTATGATTCGGCGCGTTCGCCGCTCAATCCGCGTAACTACGAGCAGTTCTCGTTCTATGTCTATGGCCCGTTCCCGATCTATGTCACCCGCCTCGCTGCGGTGGCGCTGACCCCCAATGATGGCCCGGCTGGCCCGATTCTGCCCCTGCAAGTCCCCGCGCTCAATGGCCCGCCGCGTGTGCTGGATGCGGTCGCCTATTCCTCCCAGATCCAGACCGATCTTGGCCCACTGGTGGATAATCCTGAACGGGCGATCCCCAAACTGACCCCGCTGATCGCAATCTTTAACCCCGATGGCGTCAATCTGACGGCGTATGGCCAGATCAATAAGGTCGGGCGTGCAGTGGCGCTGCTCTTTGATCTGGGGACGATCCTGCTCGTCTTTCTGATCGGGCAGCGTCTGCGGGATGATCGTCTGGGGCTGTTGGCGGCGGCATGTCTGGCGCTGGCGGTCATGCCGATTCAGCAGACGCACTTCTTTGTTGATCCGATCTTCTCGACCTTCTTCGCCACGCTGGCGCTCTATTGGGCGGTGCGGATCGCCCAGGGTGGCGGCCTCGTCTGCTACCTCGTGCTCGGCCTGACAATTGGGGTGGCGATGGCCAACCGCATCACCCTGGCCAGCCTGGGTCTGACGGCGATGATCGCGGCGTTGGTGGCGCTGCGCACCAGCCAGCCGCGTGCGGGCTGGGCCGATCAGGTCTGGTTCTTCTTCACCCAGAAGTTGCCGCTACTCATCCTCGCGGGTATGCTCACGTTGCTCAGTTTCCGCACCTTTGCGCCCGATGCCTTTAGTGGCTCCTTGCCCGCTTCACCAGAGATGGTCGGGGAGCGGATTGTGGAACTGGATCGGCTGCGCGGGATGGGCTTCTTCGACGTGCGCCTCGATCCGCGTTTCGTCAAGAATATCCGCGAAGTTCAACACCTGATGACGGGTGAGATTGATTTTCCGCCCGGCCAGCAGTGGGTGGGGCGTCCGGCCTATCTCTTCGCCTGGAGCAATATCGTGCTCTGGGGCATGGGACCGGCGCTGGGGATTGTGGCCTGGTTGGGGTGGGTGGGGTTTGGGCTGGGGGCGGTACGGGGCGCTGTTCACACTTCTCCTAGCATCTCGATTTTGACGCCAAGACGCCAAGGCGCAAAGCCTGCAATAAAACCTTGGCGTCTTGGCGTCTTGGCGTCAATCAGAAGTTTTCTTTCTCCCAAGGGTGAACAGTTACCCGCCGCCTGGGTACTCTTTGTCTGGATCGGTTTTTACTTCGCGTGGCTGGGCGGGCAGTATGCCAGTACGATGCGCTACTTCTTGCCGATCTATGGTTCGTTGACGATCTTTGCCGCCGGGTTGATGCTGTGGCTCTGGGATGCCTTCAGCCTCAGACGCTTCTGGCCGCGCCTGCTGGTGATTGCGGTGCTGTTGGCAACGTTGGGGTGGGCGTATGCCTTCTCGCGGATCTATACCCAGCCCCATAGCCGGGTGATCGCGGCGCGCTGGCTGACCGACCACGCCGCGCCCGGTTCGCAGGTGATGGCCGAGATCTGGGATGATCCGTTGCCCCTTCAGACCACCAATACCGGCTGGGGGATCTCGCTCTTTGGGATCGAGTCGGCTCCGTATGCTGAGGATGAGCCGCAGAAGTATACGGGTTTCTATAACAACGAGGGCTTTTATCAGGAAGGGCTGCTCGATCATCTCGATCAGGCCGACTATATCACCCTCACCAGTAACCGGGTCTATGCGAGTACCGCCCGCTTGCGTATGCGCTACCCGGCGCTGATGAACTATTACCAGAGCCTCTTCAATGGCGATCTCGGCTTTGAGTTGGTGGCCGATATTACGTCCTACCCGACGATCCTGGGTCTCAAGATTCCCGATCAGATCGCCGAAGAGGCGTTTAGTGTCTATGATCATCCCCGTGTGCTGATCTTCAAAAAGACCTATGCCTATTCGCGTGAACGTGCTGAAAGATTGATCACCGCCTCGGTGCTGTGGAGCGAGGTCTATAAGTCGCCGACCCAGATTGCGGATCGTAACCCGACGGCGCTGCGCTTCACACCAACCCAGTGGGAACGCTACACCAACGCCGGGACGTGGTCGCAGCTCTTTGCGCAGGGCTGGCTGGCCAATCTGGCTCCGCTCACATGGTTTGTAGTGTTAGAATTGCTCGGCCTGGCCACCTTCGCGCTGCTCTTCCACCTCTTCCCGCGCCTCCCCGACCGGGGCTTTAGTCTGGCCAAGATCCTTGGCCTGTTACTCGTGGCCTATCTGGCGTGGCTGCTTGGGAGCCTCGACAATGGCACCGGCCTGCCCGGTATGGCCGGGCGCACCGCCACCGACCGCCTGCCCCTGCTGCCGCTGGCCTTTACGCCCGCGACGCTCTGGCTGTGTGCGGCACCGCTGCTGGGGCTGGGGGCGTTCGTGGCGTGGCGTAGCCGCGCCGCCCTACGCGATTTTGCCCGCGCCAACCGGGCCATGCTACTCAGCGCCCAGGGGATCTTCGTGGCCTTTGTGCTGCTGGGTCTGGTGCTGCGCTGGTTCAACCCCGATCTCGGCCACCCGGCACGCGGCGGCGAGAAGCCGATGGATCTGGCCTACCTGACGGCGGTGCTGAAGAGTGCGGCCTTCCCGCCCTATGATCCCTGGCACGCCGGGGGCTATATCAACTACTACTACTTTGGTTTTGTGCTGGTGGGTGCGCTGGTGCATCTGAGTGGCGTGCTGCCCAGCGTGGGCTTCAATCTGGCGATTGCGACCCTGTTTGGGCTGACGGCGCTGGGGGCTTGGGGGGTGGTGTATAACTTGGTGGCTAGTCGCACACCTCTCAACCGCAGAGGATACAGAGGAACGCAGAGGGATGGGTTTCGCGCTCCTTGTGGTTCTTCCTCTGCGTTCCTCTGCGGTCAAAAACCGGGGCACAAGAGGATGCGTAACCGCATGCCAATGCTCTGTCACACCCCCCAGCGCCGCGCGCTGATCTCGGCGCTGCTTGCTCCGCCGCTACTGCTCATCCTCGGCAACTTGGCCCAGGCGCTCTGGTACCTGAATGGCTACGCAGCCGAACAGGTGGCCAAGGGGCGTCCCGAATGGGCCTTCTGGGATGCCACGCGGATTGTCGAGGGCACGGTGAACGAGTTCCCCTTCTTCACCTTCCTGTTTGCCGATCTGCACCCGCACCTCATGGTGATGCCGCTCAGTCTGACGCTGTTGGGTCTGGGGGTGGCGTGGATCGTGGCCCAGGGGGGAGCTATTTACCCTGCGCCTAGCCTCCAGATTTTGACGCCAAGACGCAGAGACGCAAAGCCTGCAAGAAAACCTTTGCGTCTTGGTGCCATAGCAGTTCTGGGGCTGGCGGCGCTGCTCGCCGGGGCGATCCGCGCCACCAACACCTGGGATTACCCGACCTTTGTCGGGTTGACCGCACTGACCGTCGGGTGGGCCACGTGGCGCAGCGGGCGGGCGGCAGGCCACTCGCGCTTCGCCGCGAGTCTGCGCGGGGTGGCGGTGGCCGTGGCCTTCCCGCTGCTCGGCAATCTGCTCTTCCTACCCTTCACGAGCGCTTTTGTCACCGAATCTTCCGGCTTGCAGCCGCTCTTAGACGAGAGTGCGCCGAGTCTGATCCAGGCGCTGACGAAGGTGGCGCGCACGCCACTCTGGGAACTACTGCAACTCTATGGCCTTTGGCTCGTGCTGATCGCGCTGGCCGGATTACTGCTGCTGCGCCGTCTGGTGGGAACGGGCTTTGCACTAGGGTTCGGAGTCGCTCTGGGGGGGATCGCGATTGCCGGGAGCCTCTTTCACTGGCCCGCGCTGGCGCTCACCCTGCCCATGCTGAGCGTGGGTGTGGTGCTGCTCTGGTACTTGCTGCGCCTGCCCGTTCTGAGCCAGATCCCCATCCTGTGGGCCACCGCCGCACTGGGGCTGCTGGTGCTCGTGGATCTGGTCGTGATCAAGGGCGATGTCGGGCGCATGAATACGGTCTTCAAGTTTGGCCTGCACACCTGGACGCTCTTCGCGCTGAGCGCGGCAGTGGCGCTGCCGCATCTGTGGCACTGGCCGGTGCCTACCGGGGGAGTTTTACGTACCATTGCCGTGGGGCTGAAGCCCCCGGCTAGACGCTACAAAGCCCGCCTACGCGGGCTAACCCCAGCCCGCGTAGGCGGGCTTCGCGGGCTTAGCCCGCGACTTCAGTCGCTGGGCAAACCACTACGCCCCCGCCCCTGGGCGCGCTGGGTGGTGCGCAGCAGCATCGGCCTGCTCGTGACCGCCGCGTTGGTCTACCCGCTCACCGCCACCCCCGCCCGCCTCGCCGACCGCTGGAACGGGGATGCGCCGCACGGTCTCGATGGGGCTGCCTTTTTACCAAGTGTGAACGCGGTAACGGCTGGCCCCACCTATTCGCTGGATGAGGACGCTGCCGCGATCCGCTGGCTGCAAGAGTCGGTACAGGGAACGCCGGTGCTACTGGAGGCCCATCTGCCCTCGTACCAATGGGCGGGGCGGATTTCTAGTTTCACCGGCCTCCCCACGCTGCTCGGCTGGGAGTGGCACCAGATCCAGCAGCGCATGGTGATGCAGGCCAACCCGGTGATTGCTAACCGCCAGACGATCATTGCCGAGATCTACAACACGCCCGATCCGATGCAAGCACTCGACTGGCTCCAGCGCTATGGCGTCACCTACCTCTATGTGGGTGGGGTGGAGCGCAGCACCTACAGCGCCGAGGGCTTAGCCAAGTTTGAAACCCTGGTCGCGCAGGGCGATCTGGTGCTGGCCTTTAGTGCCGGACAGACGCGCATCTATCAGGTGGTGCGCCCCGGCCAGCCGCAGATGTTGACCAGCGATGTACCGTTGGCGATCCCCACGCTGCGGACTGCACCGCCATTGCTGCTGCAAACGCCAGTCAATGAGCAGCCCGAAGTCAATGAATATGCGTGGAATCAATGGGTGGCGGGCAATTCATGGCTGGCCACGCTACTCTGGCTGGGCCTCTGGTATACGCTGGCGCTGCTCGGCCTGCCACTGGCCCAGATCATCTTTGCGCGCAGCCGCGACGCGGGTTGGGGCTGGGCGCGCCTGATCGGCTGGCTGCTACTGGGCTGGGCGATCTGGCTGCCGACCAGCCTGGGGCTGTGGCGCTACAACGTCTGGGGGGTGAGCTTCGGGTTGGTGTTGGTGGTCATCCTCAACACTTGGCTGATCGTTCGCCAGGGCGGCCTAATTCCCATCTATGGGAATTTGCGCAACCATTGGGCGGGCGTGTGGCGTAGCGAACTGATCTTCCTGGCCGGGTTTGGCGTAATGGTATGGATACGCGCACTCAACCCCGATCTGTGGCACCCGATCTGGGGTGGCGAGAAACCGATGGAGTTTGGCTTCCTGAACGCCATCCTACGCAGCCCAACCATGCCACCCTACGATCCCTTCTTCAGCGATGGCTACATCAACTACTACTACTACGGCCTCTACCTTGTCTCGTTACCGATCAAAATCAGCGGCATCGCCCCGGCCATCGGCTTTAATCTAGCACTCGCCACCCTCTTTGGGCTGACCTTGAGTGCCGCTTTTAGTATCGTCACCCGCCTAACCGGGCGTACCCGTTATGGGCTGGTCGGTGCAGGCTTGGTGGCGGTAGCGGGCAACCTGAGCGCGATCTTCGAGTCGGGATGGTCGGCGGGGTGGGGGGCGGTGAGCCGCGCCCTCGCCGCCGGGGGGCTGGCGGGGCTGGGCGAGCGCCTGGGCGACTGGTACATCGGGCCGAGTCGGGTCATCCCCTTCACGATCAACGAGTTTCCCTTCTTTTCATTCCTCTTCGCCGATCTGCACGCCCACCTGATCGCGCTGCCGATCACGCTGTTGGTGATCGCATTGGGGTATGAGCTACTCTTTTGTACTGATAGAGTAATTGTTCATACTTCTCCTAGCCTCCAGGGTTTGACGCAAAGACGCAAAGACGCAAAGCCTGCAACAAAATCTTTGCGTCTTTGCGCCTTTGCGTCAACACGAGGTTTCTTTTACTCCAAGAGTGAACAGTTACAAATGCTCCTCCTCAGCCTCGCCCTAGGCGCACTGGCCGTCACCAACTCGTGGGACTTCCCGACCTATGCATTGCTCACGGGGCTAGTGCTGGTGGGTGGGGCATGGCGGCGCAAGGCGGGATGGCGGGGCATCGTGGTGGCCGGAGGCACGGCGATCATGATCGCCGTGGGTGGGATGCTGCTCTACGCGCCCTTCTTTGAGCGCTACTTCGCCTTTGTGCGCGGGATTGGTTGGGTGGCGGGGGAAGCCGGAACCAGCCTCCCCGACTACCTGATCGTCTTTGGCATCCCCATGGCCATCCTGATCCCCGCGCTGATCGGGGCCGTGTGGCGTAGCCTCGCAACTATACACATTGCTCCTAGCCTCCCGATTTTGACGCGAAGACGCGAAGGCGCAAAGCCTGCAACTAAACCTTTGCGTCTTCGCGCCTTGGCGTCAATCAGACGCTTTCTTTACCCCAAGTCTGAAGAGTTACCCACCGACCGGCAAGATGCCGGTGCTACCATACGTGGCATCCTGATCGCTCTGGGGCTGATCAGCCTCTTCATCGCCATCCTGCGCCCCGATCTAGCACTGCGCGTGGCGCTGCTCATGCTGATCATCTTCAGCAGCGCGGTGCTGCTCCGGCGTCCGATCCGCAGCGGCACCTGGTACGCACTGCTCCTGGCATGGCTGGGCTGGGCCGTCTCGCTAGGGGTGGAACTCATCTACATCCGCGACCACCTGGATGGCGGCGACTGGCAGCGCATGAACACCGTCTTCAAGTTCGGCATGCAAGCCTGGGTACTCTTCGCCCTCGCCGCTGCCGCCAGCCTGCCAACCGGGATGCGGGCATTGCGCCGCATGGGGGGGAAATATGCCCAAACCGCCGCCCTGATCGGGTTGGCCGGGCTAGGGCTGCTGGCCCTGGCCTACCCGGTGGCCGCCATCCCCTCGCGGGTCGCCAACCGCTTTGCGGTACAGAGCGGGCCAACCCTGGATGGCCTAGCCTTCTTGCGCGAGGCCAGCTTTGACTATGACTGCCGCGCTTTTGGGGGTTGCGTCGGCGGAGCGGAGCGGGTCACGGTTGATCTGCGTGGCGACGCGGCGGCGATTGACTGGATCAACCGCGAGATACGTGGTACCCCGATAGTAGTGCAATCCAACCTCTGGTTCTACCGCGCCTACGGGATACGCATCGCCGCCAACACCGGTCTCCCCACCGTGATCAGTGCGCTACACGAGAATGAACAGCGCGACCCCAGCCTGACCGGGATGCGCGACGCGGCATTGAGCAACTTCTACACCACCACCAGCATTGATGATGCCCTGCGCTTCTTGGCCACCTACCGGGTCAACTACATCTACATCGGCGGGGTCGAGCGCGCCTTCTACCCACCCGAAGGATTGGCCAAGTTTGAACAACTCGAAGGCAACTACCTGCACCGCATCTACGACACTGACGGGGTTCAGATCTACCACGTGGCGGGCATCCCGCAGAGCTACGCCTACCCAGCCCCGGTGAGTCGCCCGGTAGCCCCTGCCGCGCCAGACGCCAACAGCCACGATATTGAGGGGCTAGAACGCGCCCTCGCCGACAACCCCACCGATGGCCCGACCGCCTTTGGGCTGGCCGATGCGTACCGCAACCAGGGGCGGCTCGAAGATGCGGTACGCATCCTTGCTCCGGCGGCACATGCCAACCCCGACGATACCGGCCTTCAGCACCTCTACGGCGACATCCTGAGCGATCTGGCGCGCTATACTGAAGCCGAAGCGGTCTACACCGCAGCGGCGCAGACCAACCCAACCGCCGAGAACTGGAACAAACTGGGCACCGCATTGCTGGATTGGGGAGAGATTGGTAAAGCCGAGATGGCCTTCTTGCAAGCGATCAGTATCAACCCCGATCTTGCCGACCCGCACTACTTTTTGGGCCTCGTCTTTGTGCAGCGCCAGGAGCGCGATCTGGCGCTCTCTGAGCTACTCGTCTACCTAGAGTTAGACCCATCTGGGCCATGGGTGAATCAGGCAGTGCAGATCATTACCGATCTGCACTATGAGGTTGAGGAGTAGGGAGATGGGCATGGTATACTTATATAAGTACATACGTTTGCAAGTAAGGAACACACTTCCGTGATCCCAATCAGAGAGCAGGTACATCAATACTTGGAAGGAAGCGACTATCAACCTCTCTATATTCAAGGAGACTCTTTGGATGTTCTTAAGCAGTTACCCTGTGAGAGTATAGATATGTGTATGACAAGTCCCCCTTATTGGCATAAGCGTGAATATATGAACGGTGGTATTGGACTAGAAGAAAATTTCGAGGAGTATATTGATAAATTATTGTTAGTATTTATCGAGATAAAACGAATTCTAAAAAAAACAGGATCATTCTGGTTAAATATCGGAGACACGTATCTTTCAAAAGGACTTATCGGTCTACCTTGGCGCATAGCCATTGCGATGATAGATCGTCAGGGTTGGATTCTGCGAAATGATGTTATTTGGAACAAGATCAAAGGCCCTGACAATACGCAAGACAAGCTACGCAATGTTCATGAGTATATCTTTCACTTTGTCAAGCAAAATAAGGGGTACTATTATGATGATCACGCGATTCGTTCAAAACCTCGGCTGGCACAGATTAAAAATGGAGCCGTAGTTTCAGCAACTGGTGTGACAGGTGTACGCTATAAGCGTCAGATTCAGCTTTCTACGTCTCTATCACAGACAGAAAAAGAAACGGCTTTTCTCGCATTGAATAACGTTTTGGAACAAGTTGCAAATGGTGAGATTTCCGATTTCCGTATGGTTATCAGAAACCAACAACGAACAACACATTCTGAATCTACAAAACTGTCAGGTCGTGCAAAAGAATTACAGCAGAAAGGATTCTATTTCCTAAAATACCACCCTAATGGCAGTAAGCCGGGTGATGTTTGGGAAATCATCCCCGAAGACACTCAAGGTCGTGAGGCTCATTATGCAGCTTATCCTGAAGATCTATGTAAAATACCAATCCTAGCTACTTGCCCATTAGCAGGAGTGGTACTCGATCCTTTTTGCGGGACAGGAACAACAAATGTTGTTGCTAAACAGCTTTTCCGTAAATCAATAGGAATTGATATAGCGCAGGAATACCTCGATTATGCGTATAGAAGGAGCAATACACTATTATGAGTAATGTATTTGAATTATTTGGTGTGCCAACCTTCAAAGCCAATGAAGACTGGGAAAGCCTTGTAGAGCAACAATACTGCCCATACCTTGAAAAAAGATGTATAAAAATTCGAAAAAGCCAACCTGAGATTGCAATTGGAACCTGTACTGTCAATCATGGAGCTAAAGAAGGTGTAGGTATGATCATCTGCCCACACCGATTTTTAGAGCTTAAGCAGATATTCATGGACTGTATTCACTTATTAACTCTTCATGAGCCAGGAAACGAGTTACACAACATTGCTGAGGTAGACGTTCCGGGTGGAAGTATTGATTATGTATTAACTTCTGTACGAAATGGCATAGTAGTTGATTTTGTGGGCATAGAATTGCAGGCATTAGATACCACTGGTACGCTCTGGCCACATCGCCAACGATTTTTGCAAGAGGTTGGTGTAGGTGATGCTCATGGTGCTGATGTGAACAAGCCGTATGGTATAAACTGGAAGATGACAGCAAAGACAATCCTCGTTCAGTTGCATCACAAGACCGAAACGTTTGAGCATTTAGGCAAGCATGTAGTTTTAGTACTCCAAGAACCATTGTTAGATTATATGAGAAGAAATTTTTCTTTCTCACATGTTGAACATGCCAAGCTGGGAGACTCTATGCAATTCCATTCATATTCTTTAGTGAAAGAAGAAAAACAATATCGTTTGAGATTAAATTCTAGATCAAGCACGAATGCGAAGGGAATAGCCACCTGTTTAGGGCTTCAAGTAACACCCAATGTAGAGATGGAGAAAATCATCACTGCCCTACAAGCTAAAATATCTTCACGAACACGACTTACTCTTTAATGCTGTGAGGTATTGTCACTCAACTGCTGGTACAAAAGGCTGGAGATGTCTACTGCAATTCTGATCTGGTGGTTGGTGGCCCAAGTTGTGGGTTTGCTGGGGCTTCCATACACGCGCCTGCTCTTCGGCCACCTCCCCGATGCCGGTTACCCCTTTGCCAAGCCACTTGGTTTGTTGCTGCTGGGCTACGTGGCCTGGTTGCTGGCAATGCTGGGGTTGGGGCGCTTTGGGTTGCCCTTACTGATCATCTGCATCCTGCTCTTGGGTGGTTTCGGTATCTGGCTTTGGCGTCATACTCCCACCCAACCCCTGCCCACCCGCACCAACCTGCTTGGCTATGAGGCGATCTTCCTGTTGGCGCTGCTCGCCTTCATCTGGATGCGTAGCTACGATCCGACCCCTTGGGGTACCGAGCGGGCAATGGATTTCGCCTTCTTCAATGCCATCCAGCGCAGCCCCACGTTCCCACCCCTCGATCCCTGGCTGGCGGGTTATAGCATCAACTACTACTACTTCGGCTACCTGCTGATGGCGGTGATGGCCCAACTGAGTGGCTTGGCTCCCAGTATGGCCTACAACCTGGCCCTGGCCCTGATTGTGGCCCTCACCGCCCAGGGGGTGGTCGGGTTGGTGCGCTGTATGATCGGCATGGCCGGCGGGCATGGCTGGCCGAGTTGGCTCGCCGGGGTGCTCGGTGCTGTGTTGGTGCTGGTCGCGGGCAATCAGTCGGGGGCGATCCAGGTGCTCCTGGGTGACGAGCGCGCCGTGGTGCTCGATGGCCCGCAGTTGGTGGCGGCGGCGGGCCAAGTGCTCGGCGGTGCAGCGGAGATCGAACTCTCCCCCCCCGCGCCCACCGGCGAGTTTGGCGACCTGAGTGGCTGGGAACGCCGCGACATGGCTGCGCCCGGCGCGTTCAACTGGTGGTGGCCTTCGCGCTCGCTCTGGGATCGCTACACCCTGCGGAATGAAGATCCACCCCGCGAGGAGTTGCGCTATGCGATCACCGAGTTCCCCTTCTTCAGCTTTCGCCTGGGTGACATGCACCCGCATGTGATGGCGCTCCCGTTTGGGTTGCTCGCTATGGCGCTGGCGGCGAGTGTGCGGCGCAGCGAAGAAGATACTGGTGCTTCGCGTATGCTCACGTTGCTGCTCAGTGGCCTCGTCCTGGGCAGCCTCTACGCGATCAACAGTTGGGATCTGCCCACCTATCTGTTGCTCTACGCCGGGGCTATGCTGCTTGCGTACCGTACTGCCCCTAGAACCCCGATTCTGACGCAAAGCCGCAAAGCCGCAAAGCCTTCAATATCTGATCTTCGCTCTCCAGAACTGAGTAACGTAACCAAACCTAACCTTGGCGTCTTCGCGCCTTTGCGTCAAGAAGAAGCTTCGCTGTCTGAAAATACGTCACCCTTCCCCTGGCGCACCTACGCCCGCCATCTGGGGCTGGTGGTGCTGCTGAGTTTCCTGCTCTTCCTGCCCTTCTACCTCACCTTCCGCTCGCTTGTCGGTGGGGCCGATCCGCTGATCAACCTGCCGATTCTGAGCAAGATCTCCAGCATTATCGGTCTCTACCCCGCCACCCGCAGCGGTCTGCACGCCTTCCTGATCATCTTCGGCCTCTTCGCGGTTCCCATCCTCACCCTGGTCTATCTCGTGCCCCAACCCGCTACCCCCTGGATCGTGCGCTGGTTGCCACCAGTGCTGCTGCTCGCGGGCCTACTGCTCGGCTTCCCGCTACTGGCCGTCTTTGGTCTGGGAGTGCTGGCCTTCAGCATTGCCCTCGATCATCCCCACGATCCGGCGCAGCGTTTTGCGTTGCTCCTCACGACGCTGGGCTGTGCGATCATCTTCGGCACCGAGATCATCTACATCCGCGATGTCTTTGAAGGCTGGTCGGCGCGCTTCAATACCATCTTCAAGTTCTATTACCAAGTCTGGTTGCTCTGGGGCACGCTCACCCCCTTCGCCCTCTGGTACATCCTCGTGCGCAGCACCGGCCTACGCCGCGTGGCGGGGATTGCCGCTGCGGCGCTCAGCGCGATCTTCCTGGTTGGGGCTAGTGTCTACCCCGTGCTGGTGCTGCGCGACATGCAGTTGGGCCAACCCCGCGACCTCAATGCGCCAACCCCGCGTGAACAGAGCACCGCCGAAGCCGAGGCTATCACGTGGTTGCGGTATAATGCCGCGCCTGGAAGTGTGCTTGTTGAGGCCATCGAGGTCATCAACATGACCGAGGTGCTGCTCTATGATCACCCGCCAAGCTGTGGTGGCTCCTACAACCCCGAAGGCTACGCCGGAGTATCGGCGGCCACCGGGTTGCCCACCATCCTCGGCTGGGCCGGCCACGAGAGCCAGTGGCGCGGGGGCGATCCCGCCGCTGCGGCCCAGCTCGGCCCGCGCTGTAGTGATGTCTACCGCATCTATACCAGTAATGACCTAGCTGAGACGCGCCGCTTGCTTGATCAGTATGCGGTACGCTATGTCTATGTTGGCGATCTTGAACAGGCCAACTACACGCCTGAGAGCCTCGCAAAGTTTGCCCAAATCGCTACTCCAATCAGCTTCGGCAATGGTGAGGTGATCATTTATGTGTTTAATCCCAAACGTTAAAAAGTACTTCATATCGTAAAGGCAGTGTGCTATAATTCCGCCAAATACTGCCAACAAGGGCGTTGGCACCATGTGGCCTCAAAGGAGCGCTGCCGTCATGATCACCAAGATGCCCGGCCCACCCGGAAAGGTACGGGTGACGTTCGCACTGCCGTCTGCTATCTGGGCGGATACGATCTATCTGGTCGGCGATTTCAACCATTGGGATAACCATGCCACCCCTATGCGTCAAACCGAGACTGGCTGGATGGTCACACTAGAACTTGATGCCGGTTGCTCGTTCCAGTATCGCTACTTGCATAATGGGAGTGAGTGGCACAATGATTGGAATGCCGATGGCTATGAATCAAACGCTTTTGGGGGCGATAACTCGGTGGTGATGACGCCCGATTTTGAACATGATGCCCAGCAGATTGAAATGGCTGAGCGCGAAGCTGATCATGTGCTGAGTTTCAGCCAACCCAAGATGCGCTTAGCTCGTTCAAATTGATCATTCCCAAGGGGTGGAGATTGGAGGAGGCGAAGCCTCCCCCAAAGAACTTTTTTTTCTCATACGTTGGCGGCTTCGCCGCCAACGTATGAGAAAAAAGCGGGTCTGGGGCGCAGCCCCAAGAACGTTGCACATGCCCTGTGAGGCGAAGCCTCCCCATCGGCAGATCACCAAGAATCAGGTATTATTGATAGGGCAAGGAAGCACATCTTCCTTGCCCTATACGAATGTTATGAGGAGCTTATGTCCCACGCTATTCCCGTACTTGATTTTGGTTCCCAGACTGCCCAGTTGATCGTGCGCCGCGTGCGCGAGTTGGGCGTCTATAGCGAACTTTTGCCCCACGATGTTTCCGAAGAACAGGTGCGGGCGCTCAATCCGCTGGGGGTCATCCTCTCTGGTGGCCCCGCCAGTGTCTATGAGCCCGGTGCCCCCCAGATGCCCGCCTGGTTGCCCACGTCGGGCTTGCCTGTCTTGGGGATCTGTTATGGTATGCAGTTGATCAGCTACGCCCTCGGTGGCGTTGTGCTTAGCCCCGAAGACCGTGAGTTTGGCCCGGCTGATGTCGCCCTCACCGGCGAGCATCCCCTCTTTGCCAATACCCCCCTTAACCAGATGGTCTGGATGAGCCACGGCGACCGCATTGATGCGCTGCCACCCGGTTTCCGTACTCTGGCTTCCAACCCTTCCACGCCCTTCGCCGCCATGGGCGATGATGAGCGCCACTGGTATGGTGTCCAGTTCCACCCGGAGGTGGTGCATACGGTTCATGGCAAGCATATTCTCGCCAACTTCCTGCATACCATCTGTGGGGCCGATTCCTCCTGGCAACCGGCCAACTTTGTCGCCGATGCGGTCGAGCGCGTGCGCGAGAAGGTGGGCGCAGAGGGGCGTGTCATCTGTGCCCTCTCTGGTGGGGTGGACTCGGCCGTCGCCGCGCTGATCATCCACCGCGCCATCGGCGAGCGCCTCACCTGTGTCTTTGTGGATAACGGCCTGCTGCGCCTCGCGGAAGCCGAGCAGGTGATCGCCACTTTCCGCGAGCATTTCCACATCCCCCTGATTGCGGTAGATGCCCGCGAGGAGTTCCTCAGCGCCCTAGAGAATGTGGCCGACCCCGAACAGAAGCGCAAGATCATCGGTGAAAAGTTCATCCGCATCTTTGAACGTGAAGCCCGCGCCCTCGATGATGCCCAGTTCTTGGCTCAGGGCACCCTCTACCCCGATGTGATCGAGAGTAGCGCCCCCGACCGCAAGAAGGGCGTGACGATCAAGACCCACCATAATGTGGGCGGGCTGCCCGCCGATATGCAGATGCAGTTGGTGGAGCCGCTGCGCTATATGTTCAAGGATGAAGTGCGCGCAGCGGGACTCGAACTCGGCCTGCCCGAAGAGTGGGTCTGGCGCCATCCCTTCCCCGGCCCCGGCCTCGCCGTGCGCATCATCGGCCCGGTCAGTTGGCCGCGCCTCGAAACCCTGCGCCGCGCCGACGCGATCTTCCTCGAAGAGTTGCGCACCGCCGGATTCTACCGCGCCACCCAGCAAGCCTTCGCTGTGCTCCTGCCGGTGCAGAGCGTCGGCGTCATGGGTGACGGGCGCACCTATGCTGACACCATCGCCATCCGCGCCATCACCACCGAAGACTACATGACCGCCGATTGGGCACGCTTGCCCTACGATCTTCTGGCGCGCGTCAGTAGTCGCATCGTCAACGAGATCAGTGGGGTCAACCGGGTCGTGTACGACATCTCCTCCAAGCCACCAGCGACGATTGAGTGGGAGTAGTGCGGCGATGATCACAACCTCCGCCCCGGCCAAGATCATCCTTTGTGGTGAACATGCCGTCGTCTACAACCGCCCAGCAATTGCACTGCCCCTGGGCGATGTCCGCGCCTATGCTGTGGCCACCCCGACCGCACCCGGAACGGGGCTGCACTTTGTCGCCCCCGACCTGGACGAAACCTGGAGCTTCAGCACTCATCCCCAGCACCCGCTGAGCGAACTGGCGGCCACGGTCTTGGAGCACTTGGGTGCGGTGGCTCCCGATCTGAGCATCACCCTCCGTTCCGACATCCCCATCGCCGGGGGTATGGGCAGCGGCGCGGCGATTGGCGCGGCCCTTGTGCGGGCGGTTGCGCAGGCGCTGGGGCATAACCTGCCCCCCGCCGAGGTCTCGGCACTCGTCTATGCCAGCGAGGGGCGCTACCACGGCACCCCCAGCGGGATTGACAACACCGTCATCGCCTACGAGCAGGCGATCTGGTTCCAGCGCCGCCCCGACGCCCCGCCCCTGATCGCGCCGATCCACGTGGCCACCCCACTCACCCTCGTCATCGGCGATACCGGGGTGCGCAGTGCCACCCACCGGCCCGTGGGTGCGCTACGCAAACGCTGGCAGGCCGATCCTCCCACCTACGAGGCGCGTTTCGATGCAGTGGCGGATGTCGCCACCCAGGCCCGTGCGGCCCTTGCCGCTGGCGATCTGGCCGCTCTGGGCCAGATCATGAACACCAACCAAACCCTGCTCGAAGAACTCGGCATCTCCTCCCCCGAACTTGATCGCCTCGTGCAGGCGGCCCGCCAAGCCGGGGCATTAGGGGCCAAGCTCTCCGGGGCCGGCTGGGGCGGCGTGATGATCGCACTGGCCCACAGCAACCAGTGCCAACAGGTGGCCGATGCGCTCCACGCCGCCGGAGCCAGCCGCGTGCGCGTAGCATTGGTGCCCGCGTGCGCGGGGGAGATTTAACCGCAGAGGACGCCAAGGAGCGCAGAGGATGAAGCCGAGTGTCTTCCCTCTGCGTCCTCTGCGGTCAATCCTCATCCCGGCCAACCTGCTATAATGCCCCCATGGCAACGATCATGGTCGCAATGAGCGGGGGCGTAGATAGCTCGCTCACCGCCGCACTCCTCCACGAACAGGGCCACACGGTGGTCGGTGTTACCATGCACCTGTGGGAAGGTGACGACGATCACTTGGCCGAGAGCCTCTGCTGCTCACTCGAAATGACCGCCAGTGCGCGGCAGGTCTGTAACCAACTCGGCATCCCCTACTACGTCTTCAACTACCAGCGCGAATTTCGGCGCGCCGTGGTTGATGCCTTCGTGCATGCCTATAGCCATGGCTACACCCCCAACCCCTGCATCGCCTGCAACCGCGAGCTTAAATTCCGTGCCCTGCTGGCCCGCGCCAGCCAACTCGGCTACGACTATGTTGCCACTGGCCACTATGTGCGGCGGCGTGTCACCGACGCGAACCAGTATGAACTGCTGCGGGCGGCTGATCGCAACAAAGATCAATCTTACGTCCTCTATATGCTTGGCCAAGCCGAACTTGCGCACCTCCTCTTTCCCTTGGGTGAATACCAGAAGAGCGAAGTGCGCACAATGGCCGCCGCACGCGACCTTGAGAGCGCGGATCGCCCAGAGAGCCAGGACATCTGCTTTGTCCCGGCGGGCGACTACCGCCAACTCCTGCGTGACGCAGCCCCCGCCAGCCTCGTCCCCGGCCCGATTGTGGATCAGCACGGGCGTGAGGTGGGGCAACACCAGGGGCTACCACTCTACACCATCGGCCAACGCCGGGGGCTAGGTATCTACGCTGCAACCCCACTCTATGTCACTGGCCTCGACACCGCCCGCAACACCCTCGTTGTCGGCCCCGCCGAAGCGCTGCTGCGCCACGAGTTTTGGGTCGAAGCCGCCAGTAGCGTCGCCGCTACATGGCCAGAGTCGCCCTTTACCTGCGAGGTTCAGGTACGCGCCCATGGCACACCCGCGCCCGCCACAGTCACACCCCATCCCGGCGGGCGGCTGCACATCCAACTCCAAAGCCCCATACGGGCGATCAGCCCCGGCCAAGCGGCGGTACTCTACGCAGGCGAGCGGGTGATCGGCGGGGGCACGATTGCCCGCCCGGAGGCTCCATGATTCCACCTGCCGTTATCCTCATCCTGCTCACCGCCACCGCCTGCGCCGCCCTGGCGCACGTCCTGCTTGGCCGCGCATGGCGTCAAATCCCCATCTTCTGGTTAGCGGCAGTTGTGGGCTGCCTGATCGTCTACGGCCTCGGCCTGCGCTTCCCACTCACCCTACCCACGCCCGCCGGAGTGCCCATCCTCGAATCGGTACTGCTCGCGTGGCTACTTCTCATTTTTGTCTCACGTCTACGAGTGTGATATAATCGCCCTGTTTATACGGCCTCAAATTCCCTCACCAATACTGGATAGACGCTGTTGGCTGCATCGGTATGTGGCCACACGCAGAGGAGCGAGCCTGTGTTAAAGTGGGTAGGAATTGGCGTTGGGACGCTCACCGCGCTGCTGCTCGCCTTCGTCGTCGGGGCGGCTTTTGCCCCAGCAGAATTTCGCGCTGGCACCCGCGACATTGTCATCGTGGTGGTATCGGTCTTTCAGTTGATCAGCGCGATCCTGATGGTCGCGATCCTCTTCGCCGTTCTCTTCGCCATCAACCAGCTCAACAAGTTGGCCAAAAACAATGTCTTGCCCAAGGTGGATGATGCCATGATCAAGCTGAATGAGGTACTCGATAGTACCCGCAGCCTGACCAACAATGTGCGCGATAGCGCCAGCACCGCCACCCAGACCACGGCCTTTATGGCAGAGCGCGTGGTGACACCGATCATCCGTATCTCCAGCCTCGTGACAGGGGTACGCGCTGCGGCCACCACCTTGGCCCGCCGTGATGCACCCGAACAACGAGGGAACGACCAGTAAATGGGTTACGCTCTGGATCGTTGGATCAGGTACTATTGTCGTAATGCCATTGAACATGGTATGATAGAGCCAGAAGGCTTTCATCTCAGCAACGGGATTTCATGGACAACGAGCGATTTGCCTATGGCGGCCAAGCCGTCCTCGAAGGGGTGATGATGCGAGGCCGTCGCATGGCGACGGTCGCGGTGCATCGTCCTGATGGGGAACTGGCCTTCAAGCATATCCCCATCCCGGTCGCCCAGCGTCCAGCATGGATGCGCCTCCCAATCATTCGTGGATTGGTGGGTCTTGGTGATGCCTTCTCGATTGGCAAGCAAGCACTCGACTTTTCGGCCCAAGTGGCGGTTACGGAGGAAGAGGGCGATCTCTCTCCGTTAGCCCAAGCGGCGATCTTTGGGGTGACGTTGCTGATTGGTGTAGGAATCTTCGTCATCCTTCCCTCGCTGATTGCGAACCAAGCGAGCCAGATGGGGGCGAACGTGCTTCTCCGTGAGGTGATCGAAGGCTTGATCAACCTGAGCTTAGTGATCGGCTATATCTACGCCATTAGTCGCTTACGGGACATCCAGCGCGTCTTTGGCTACCACGGGGCTGAACACAAAACGATCAATGCCTATGAGGCCGGTGCTCCGTTGACGGTCGAGTCGGTTCGCAGTTTCAGCCGCATCCATCCACGCTGTGGCACGAGCTTTCTGGTGGTGACAGCGCTGATCGGCTTTGTCATCTTTCTCGCAGTCAGTGGCCTGCCACTTTGGCAGCGTATCATCGCCCGCATCGTTCTTATTCCCTTAGTGGCGGCGGTCGCACTTGAGTTCCTGCGGTTCACTGCTGCTCACTACCATCGGCCCTGGGTGCGCCGCCTGCTTGCGCCCACCCTGGCAACTCAGTACCTGACCACCCGTGAGCCGGATGATGCGATGATCGCCGCTGCGGTTGCTGCACTAGTTCCGGTTCTCGCCGCCGACGGTGTGAGCGATCCCTTGCTGGCCCGACCGGAAGCCGAGTTCGCTCTCTCCACCTAGTCTCTGTCGGACGATGGGGTGGCCCTATGCACCCTTGACGCCACCTATTCGTAGAAGAGCCTCCTACGGAGGATTGCAATGGCCCTGGTTGGCAATATCCGAGACTTCGGCCTCTCCGACTTTCTCTATCTGGTCGATCGCGGCTATAAGACCGGCGGCCTGCACCTGACGCATGAGCAGGAGACGGCCCTGCTCTTCTTCGATAAGGGCAAGCTGGTATTGGCTTCGCGGAAGCCCGAAGATGAACAACCGGAGTTGTTGGTGCGCTTGGGCCTGCTCAATGAGGCCCAACTGGGAACTGCCCGCCAAGCCCTGGCCAATGGCGGGAAGGGGACAACGCTGACCCAGGTCATCCTTGATCAGCAATTGATCGCCCAGGATCAACTTCAGAGTACGCTCTTGACCCACACCGAAGAGTCGGTCTATGGTCTCTTCGGTTGGCCTGAAGGGGAGTTCCGCTTCGAGCAGAACCAACGCCCTGACCCGAATGCTCCGACGATACCGACTCCGATATCGGTGGAGAACTTGATTATGGAGGGCGTGCGGCGGATCGATGAGTGGGGGCGAATTAAGGATCGCATCGCCTCTACCGATATGATTGTGAAGTTCATCGATCAGCCGGGCGAAAAGGCCAAGGGGGTCAAGTTGGCCCCTGAGGAGTGGCGGGTCTTCGCTCGTATCAATGGTAAGGATAGCCTTGCCGAGATTGCGCAGAAGACGTCGTTGAGTGATTTCGATGTCTGCCGGATTGTCTATGGGTTCCTAACGGCAGGTCTGGTGGATGTGATGAAGAAGCCGCGCCCGGTGGCAGGGTCGCGTGGCGCCGTAGCGGAAGCGCCAAGGGTAAAGAAGAGCCTGGTGAACCGCATCATCAATCGTATTCGTGGCATGTAGCCGATGTTGCTCAGCCAGGGCACAGCACCGTAGCGGACGTAGCGGAGGGCTGGTGTGCAGACGGTAAAAATGGTCATCAGTGGGGCGGTGAACGCCGGCAAGACCGAGTTCATCAAGGCTATCAGCGAGATCGAAGTCGTCTCGACTGAACGACGTGCGACCGATGACACCAAGATGATCAAGAAAGAGACGACGGTGGCGATGGACTTCGGTCGTATCGCTATCGCTGATGATCTGGTGTTGCACCTGTTTGGCACTCCTGGCCAGAAGCGGTTCGACTTTATGTGGGAGATCCTCTCCGAGGGTATGCTCGGTCTGGTGATCCTGGTCGATAGCACGCGCCCGGAGACATTCCGCGAGACGAACCGGATCATTGATTTCTTCGTCTCGTATCGCGATACACCGTATGTGATCGCAGCAAATAAGCAGGATCGCCCGAATGCCTGGTCTCCCGATGAGTTGCGCTTGGCACTGCGCCAACCTCCCCAGGTTAAGGTGCTGCCCTGCGTGGCTTCAGATCGTGAGAGTGTCAAGAATATTCTGCTTGAGTTGCTCTATGTGATCCAGGAGCGGAGTGAGGATTAGGTGGGGTTCGGGGGCGGCTTCGCCACCCCCGAAGAATAAATTTCTCCTCTGTTGGCGGCTTCGCCGCCAACAGAGGAGAAATTTATTAATTCACGCGCACCCAACGCGCCTGATCAAGCCAGATCGCCTTACCACTCTCACTCGTCACATCACCCAACTGGATAAACCCGTTGCTACCGGCACTAAACGGGTAGCGCCCCAGGTAGACCCAACTGGTCTGGGTGCTCTGATCAACCAGGACCTCCAGCGCGGCATCGCGGTGCTGGATGAGGTAGCGCGCTGAGGTGGTTGGCGCACGTTTGCTGGGGCAGATCGGCACATGGACGTAGAGATCGTACTCACCCTCGCTGGGCAGATTGGGTTGCCAGCGCACCACCTGGCTACTCTGGCTGGGGTTGTTGACGCTGCGCGTCTGGTAGGCGTGGCGCCCATACCCACAGCCTACCGGACTGCTGCCCAGATCGGGGCTGTTGTGCCAGAAATCGCCGCCCAGTTCGTCTACGAGGATCTCTGGCTGGTTCGGGTCGCGCTGGGGTGGCCCGGCCAGTGGATCTTGGCCCATCCAGAGCATCGTCACCTCAACTTCGGCCTGATCGCCCACAATGCCTAGATCATCAATCCACGCCCCATCCCCCACATCCATCGCGGTCGGGAAGCGCACATAGCCCTTGTCGGCCTGGCCACCGTTATAGCCCTCGTAGTAGGCGGCATGATCCATCGGCCAACCCCACTCAAGATCGGGGTAGCCGGTGCGTTGCGGGTTCCAGTAGTCATCACGCGCACTGTAGGGGCCAACATCATACACCGGCACAACGGTGCTCCGCCCTCGGTAGGTGATGCGTACTTGGTACTCGTTGCCGCCCTTGCTAGAGAGCACGCAGCGGCATGGGAGCGAAACGAAACGCGCCTTGGGGGGGATAATGTACCCGTTGGCAGTACGCCCGCCCACCATACCTTGGCGGGTGGCGCGGATGCGGAAGGTGGGAGCAATCGCGTAGGGGTCAGTTGCGGGTGCAGCAGTGTTAGCCGCCGCAGTAGAGCTAGAAGTTGGGGCGATCCTGTCCGCCATGCCCGGCACGCCATTGTGCTCAAGCAAGCTGGCAGCGAAGGGGCGTTGTTCTGAGTTGGCCGAACCGGCTGCGTAGGTCGCCGTGGTGCTGAGGAGCATGGTGCTGAGCAATAACCCCAGCAACAGCCGTGACCAGCGCAAGTAGGTACGCATAGACCTCAATACGTCCCTCCGTATTCTACGAGCTTGGTAGAGCGGCCACGCCGGGGTGGCCGGGAGGGATTATACCATGACTCTGAAAAATGCGTGACAAGCGGCTGACAGCCGCCTGCGGGCGCTCAAAATTGTCCCGGTGTTGGTTGCAGAAGCCCCAGCTACGCTGGCTTCTGCAACCAACACCGTTATATTTCTCGCTCGCCCAATGTCACCTGCACCTCACGTTGGTCACCATCGCGCAGAATCGTCAGGGTGACGGTGTCGCCCGGCTGGTATTGGAGCAGCAATTGGCGCAGCGAGGTGTTGCCGTCAATCGCCACGCCATCTATCGCGGTGATGATGTCGCCCTCACGTAGCCCGGCGCGCGCCGCTGCGGTTCCCGGTTGCACCGCTGGCCCACCCTGGCTACTGTAGATGAGTGCCCCGCTCTGCACCGGGAGATCCAACTCTACCGCTACGCTCCCGTCAATCGTGATGTAGCTCACTCCCAGGAAGGGGTAGCTCACGTTGCCAGTGGCGATCAACTGATCGGCCACCCCCCGGAAGATGTTGCTCGGTACCGCAAAGCCCAAGCCCTCCACCGGGGCCGCCCCGAAGGCGAACTGATCGTTACGCACCACCAGGGTGTTGATGCCCACCACCTCGCCGCGCAGGTTGATCAGCGGCCCACCACTGTTACCACTATTGATCGCCGTATCGGTCTGGATCAGCCCCTCCATCGAACCTACCGAGCGGTTCAGCGCACTTACCACCCCCGCCGTCACGGTGTTGCGGAAGTCGCCCAACGGGCTGCCAATCGCCAAGACCTGCTCGCCCGGTTGGAGTGCCGCCGCGTCACCGATCTGGGCCACGGCGGGTAGATCACCCTCGATCTGGATGATCGCAATGTCGTTCATGGCGTCGGTACCGATCAAGGTGGCATCGCGCCGGGTGCCGTCATTCAGCACCACCGCGAGGCTGCGGGCATTTTCCACCACATGGTTGTTGGTGAGGATGTAGCCCTGCTCGCTGATGATCACCCCGCTACCGCTGCCGTTCCCCTGGCGGCTCATGCTGAGTACCGTCACTACTGCTGGGGCGACCTGCTGCACGGCATTGACCATCGCCTCCGAACTGCTACTCACAACCGGGGCTGTCTGGCTGCTGTTCTGCATCGCCACCGGAGCCACCGTGATTGTTGGTGAACTGACGGTTTGGCTACTCAGGTTGCGTTGTACCACGTAATAGGCTGCGGCTCCCCCGGCAATCGCTCCGCCAACAATGCTGATGATGATGGCCAGAATCACGGCTACGATGGCGATGTAGTAGCCAGTATTGTGGGTGCGTTCCATAGGCTGGTTCCTGTTCATGGTTTGCTTGCAGATACCCAAGTAGGGGCGAAGCATCGCCCGCCAACCTCGTTCGGGTTCCCCTGATCCATGGCGGGCGATGCTTCGCCCCTACTATGCACCCAGCGCATAAAAAATGTTTTAAGCTCTTGTGAGAAGTGGATGAGAGATGCGTTTTCCCCGCGTATGCGGTACACTATTATTGCCCTGCACCACTCCCTGGGGGGCAACCATTTGGTTAGACGAAAGGAATCTTTGATGATGGATAGCAACTATGCTCCTCGGCAAGTCGTAATCTATCCCGGTGAAGATGGGTGGTTTGTAGCAGAAGTTCCATCATTACCCGGTTGTATCAGCCAGGGCCGCAGTCGGGTCGAGGCCATTGCGAATATTCGTGAGGCAATTGCGCTGATGATCGAGATCTTGGTCGAACGTGGTGAACAGATTCCTTAAGTTGTTTTGTAGTTCTATCCTATGGATCTCTCCACTACTGCCATCACTGACCCCGCCGCCTTTACCGAGCGCCTACGCGCCGTCCCCGAAGCACCGGGGGTTTATTTGTGGCGCGGTGAGGATGGACGCTTGCTCTATGTGGGCAAGAGTAAACGCCTGCGCGACCGTATGCGTTCCTATTTCGGCTCGCCCAAGGGGATGAGCGGTAAGAACCGCCGCCTCGTGCGCCTGATCGCCGATTTTGAGATCATTGTCACCCAGAGCGAACTGGAAGCCTTGCTGCTGGAGATGAACCTGATCAAGCAGCATCGCCCGCCCTACAATATTCTGCTCAAGGACGATAAGAGCTACCCCTTCATTAAGGTGACGGTGCAGGACGAATGGCCGCGCATCTTCTCCACCCGCAGCGTCCTCGATGACGGAGCGCGCTACTTTGGCCCCTACGCCAGTGCTGGCTCGGTCTATAAGACGCTCGATCTGCTCAACCGCCTCTTCGGCTTTCGCCCTTCCTACAACTGCTCGGATAGCTGGTTCAACGAACATCGCCGCAAGGGGCGGCCCTGCACCTACTACCAGATCCGGCGCTGTCTGGGGCCGTGCGTACCCGATCTGGTTGCACCAGCCACCTACCGCCAAGCGATAGATGCGGTCTGCCGCTTTTTGGATGGCAAGAGCGATCAGGTGGTGCGCGATCTGCGCCAGCAGATGCACCAGGCGGCGGAAGATCTCAATTTTGAACGTGCCGCCTATCTGCGCGACCGCATTCAGGATATTGAGAAGATTATGGAGCGCCAGCAGGTGTTGCGCACTGTGGATACCGATCAGGATGTGATCGCCTTTGCGCGTGAAGATGGCAGCGCGGTGGTGCAGGTACTCTTTGTGCGTGGCGGCAAGCTGATCAACGCCGAACCCTTCACCCTCCAGGGCACCGAGGACGAGAGCGATGCCGATCTGCTGGCCTCGTTCCTGACCCAGTTCTATGAACGTGCGCCCAACATTCCGCCCAACCTGCTGCTGGCCGAACATGTGGAAGAACCGATGATCATCGCCGCATGGATGGCGCAGAAGAGTGGCCACCGGGTTGAGATCGGCGTCCCACGGCGTGGCGAGAAGCGCCAACTGGTCGAACTGGCCGAACAGAATGCACGCCAGAAGTTGCAAGAACTCCGTACCCAGTGGCTCAACAGCGAACAACGCGCCGTTGCCGGGCTGACCGAGTTGCGCGAACTGCTCGATCTGGCTGAAATGCCGCAACGAATTGAATGTTATGATATTTCCAACACCCAAGGCCAACAGAATGTCGCCAGCATGGTCGTCTTTGAACGTGGTGAACCCAAAACCAGCGCCTACCGGCGCTTCAAGATCAAGACGGTTGAAGGGGCCAACGATGTCGCCTCGATCCACGAGGTGATCAGCCGCCGCTTCAAGCGTGCCACGACGGAAGATGGCAGCACCTGGGCCGATCTACCCGACCTCGTGTTGATTGACGGTGGGCGTGGCCAACTCAACGCCGCCCGCGAGGCGCTGGGGCGGCTCAACCTCGAACAGATCCCGGTGGTGGGCGTGGCCAAAGGGGTAGACCGCAACCGCTTCGATCTCGTCTGTGCCGAACGCGAGGATCTGATCGTCCTGCCGCGTGACAGCAAAGCCTTGGGGTTGGTGCAGCGCATAGATGAAGAGGCCCACCGCTTCGCCATCACCTACCACCGCAAACTGCGCAGCAAAGCCGCCTTCGCCTCGCCCCTGGAAGAGATTCCGGGCATCGGACCAAAGCGCAAGAAGGCGCTGCTCAAAGCCTTTGGCTCACTCGATGGTATTCGCCAAGCCAGTATTGAAGAGATCGCCGCCGTCCCTGGGATGACCAAACGGGCTGCCGAGCAGCTTAAAGCGTCAATCTAGTAGACCAAAGAAGGACTATGTCACTCATCCACAGCCACATCAACACCCATGGCGAGGAATTCCTCGCCAACGCCGATCACCACCGCGCCCTAGCCGAAGAGTTGCGTATGCTGCGCGCCCAGGCGGCGTTGGGGGGCAGTAGTGAAGCACGAGCGCGCCACACCGAGCGCGGTAAACTGCTGGCTCGCGAGCGCATTGACACCCTGCTCGATGAGGGCAGCGCCTTCTTGGAGATCGGTGCGCTTGCCGCATACAACGTCTACCCCGACGAGGTGCCCGGTGCGGGCATGGTGACGGGCATCGGGCGCGTCAATGGCCGCGAGTGCATCATCGTCGCCAACGACGCCACCGTCAAGGGCGGCACCTACTACCCACTGACGGTGAAGAAGCACCTGCGTGCCCAAGAGATCGCCCTAGAGAACAACCTGCCCTGCATCTACCTCGTAGACAGCGGTGGAGCCTTCCTGCCCATGCAGGACGAGGTCTTCCCCGACCGCGACCACTTCGGGCGCATCTTCTACAACCAGGCCCAGATGTCGGCCCGTGGCATCCCGCAGATCGCGGCAGTGATGGGCTCGTGTACAGCGGGGGGAGCGTATGTCCCGGCCATGTCGGACGAGGTGGTGATTGTGAAGGGCAACGGCACGATCTTCCTAGGCGGCCCGCCCTTGGTGAAGGCCGCCACCGGCGAAGAGGTCAGCGCCGAGGATCTGGGCGGAGCCGACGTACACACCCGCATCTCCGGCGTCGCCGACCACTTCGCCGAGAATGACCGCGAGGCATTGGCGATTGTGCGCGACATCGTCTCCAACCTGGGGCGCAAGCCAACCCCACCCTGGGAGATCGCCGCGCCCGAAGCGCCGCACTACGATCCGCACGAGATCTACGGCGTGTTGCCGCGTGACACGCGCAAATCCTACGACGTGCGCGAAGTCATCGCCCGCCTAGTGGATGGCAGCCACCTGCACGAATTCAAGGCCCGCTACGGCACCACCCTGGTGTGCGGCTTTGCGCGCATCATGGGCATGCCGGTCGGCATCCTGGCCAACAACGGCATCCTCTTCAGCGAGAGCGCCCTGAAGGGCGCGCACTTCATCGAACTCTGCTGCGCGCGCAACATCCCGCTGCTCTTCTTGCAGAACATCACCGGCTTCATGGTCGGGCGGCAGTACGAGAATGGCGGCATCGCCAAAGACGGCGCAAAGCTGGTGACAGCGGTAAGCTGCGCGAGCGTCCCCAAGTTTACGGTGATCATCGGCGGATCATTCGGAGCAGGGAACTACGGCATGTGCGGGCGCGCCTACCAGCCGCGCCAACTCTGGATGTGGCCCAACGCCCGCATCAGCGTGATGGGCGGCCCGCAGGCGGCCAACGTGTTGCTCACCGTGCGCCGCGACAACCTGATCGCCAAGGGCAAAGACATGAGCGTCGAGGAGCAAGAGGACTTCAAGGCCCCCATTTTGGAGAAGTACGAGCGCGAAGGCAGCCCCTACTACTCCAGCGCCCGCCTGTGGGACGATGGAGTGATCGATCCCGCCGACACACGTATGGTGTTGGCACTGGGCCTCGCCGCCGCCGGGAATGCGCCGAGCGAGAAGACCACGTTTGGGGTGTTTCGGATGTAGGGGAGGGATCGCAGCCCCCAAGCTTCCGGGAAGCTTGGGGGCTTAATTGCTACCTGATCACCACTGGCAAATAGACCCGTGCCTCAGTTCCGGTACAGATAAGCGTATAGGATGCAGGGCCACCAACCCCATTATGGTTGATAGTGAGGGTCGCAGTACGGCTTCCCATCGCATGCGGAGTACAAATCACCCCCACATTCTGGACGGAACCACCATCAGCAATGCTCAAACTAGCTGGTTGCAGTGAAAAATCACCCGCATGCGCTCCACTGAGGCTATATCCAGTCACATTGAGCATCGCGCTACCAATCTCACTTATCTGCATCGTACTACTCACTGAGCCACCTATAGGAGCCGTGCCAACATTGATCGTGCTATTCAGATCAGGATTAGAGCTATAACCAGGCAGCGTATTGTTTAACCGAGCAATGTAGGGTCGTGAGATACCATTGATAGTTGTAAAAGGACCTGTCAATAGTATCTTACCCGTATTAAAAAATAAATAACGCTGTTCATAATAACAATCATTCAGACCAGTTCCTATAGAGAAACTATTGTCGAGACTACCATTCGCATTGAGTCGTGCCATACAAGGAGTATTGACGCCATTGATCTTACTAAAAAGTCCACCAACGAGTATTTTTCCATCGGGTTGCAGCGCTAGGCTAGATACTATGCCAGGGCCATATGTCAGTCGCATCCCGGTGCCGGGATCAAATGTACTATCTAAATTTCCATCCGCATTGAAACGCGCAATATTTGGTCTGCTCGTAATATTAACGGTTGAAAACTGGCCACCAATAATCAGTTTACCATCTGGTTGTACAAGTAACGTCTCAACATAGGCGTCTAATCCGGGGGCAAAGGAGGGATCAAGGCTCCCATCAAGATTAAGCCGCGCTACATACGTGCGTGGCGTATTGTTATATTGTGTAAAGTTACCATAAATAACTATTTTTTCATTAATACTATCAAAAATAGCTCCTTTTAGTAGACTACTTGGCCCGGAACCTGTATTGAAACTTGCATCCAAACTTCCATTTTCATTTAAGCGTGCAATATACCGCGCAGAAGCACCATTTACAGTTACAAATTCACCGGCTATCAATATTTTCCCATCCGGTTGTTCTACTATAGATACGCCTGAAGAAGAGTAGCTTAGTGTCACATTAAAAGTATCATCCAAACTTCCATCACTATTTATTCGCACTAAATAGGATCGAGAAAAGCCATTTACTTGATTAAACGAACCACTTACAAGTATTTTTTCGTCCTTTTGAATGAATACAGCATTAATTACACCATTAAATAAAGGTGAAAAAGAGGTATCAAGACTACCATTTACATTTAGACGTGCAATATAATATCTACGATCAACACCATTGACAGTATAAAAACTACCACCTATGATGATTTTTCCGTCAGGCTGAATAGCAGATGTATTTATTATTCCATTCGATAATCCTTTCACTTCAGGAAGAAAAGTAGTATCTAAACCTCCATCTGTTATAGCAAATACTGAACGTGTTGGCAATGCTATCGCGAGAAGGAATAGGAAAACGAGGAATACAAAGGTCAAGCGAACGGATCGATTCAGAGAGAAGCGGAGTGTAGATTGAGACATAGGTTGAGATAACTCCTTGTATCAAATGTATACATAGACAATCAAAATTATGATCATTCCAAAGAGTCTCTGCTTCACTGATGATGAAGAGAGCAGCAAAGAAAATCACCTTTGCCATATGCTAGACTCTTGCTACTTGAAACACGCATCACCTTGATGGTACACTAAGCGCGTCGCCGTGTTGCGTCAGAATTGACGGAGTTTTGACGATCTACTGCTAACCATATCTTCGATCACTAGGTAGAAGTCATGCCGAAGCCAGCACATCCCGATAAGCTTCGGGTCTCAGTCCTGGTACGCCAACTGCTTGACCGCAGCGATCTCTCGGTTAATGGTGTGACCGCCCGTATGGAAAGGTATTTACAAGGAGGAGAGTTCTCTGAGAATATGTTCGAGAATCACTTTACGACTCGCCTTGATCGTCCACTTAAAGCGAAGGCGAATGTGATTCATGCCCTGATTCTGGCGCTTACTGAAGGTTTACGGGCGAATGAGCGCTGTCAGGCGGTTGAAGCCGCCGAACTGATCTGGCTCTTTCGTTGGCCAGATCTCTTTAGTAACGTCTCTTCACTTTTTCCCTTTGATGAATTATTAGTCGCTTATCAACGCTTTCCACAGCTTTTCATCAATCTGCCCATAACGCCTCTGCTGCATGCGAGTACGCTCACTCCGCTTCAATGCCCGCCCTTACCCCATCCTCGTACTGCCTTGCTCGGACGCACGAGTGAGGTGGCACTGCTCCTCGATCATGTTCAGCGCCACCAACTGCTGACCATCACCGGGCCAGCGGGTTGTGGAAAGACGCGGCTGGCGCTTCAGATCGCTGCGCAGAGCAGCGCGTTCTTTCCCGCAGGGGTGGCTTTTATTGCCCTCGCGGATCTGCATACCCCCGATCTGCTCTTCGATACGATTGGCACTACGCTGGGCCTCAAGGTTGGTGGCGAGCAGTCGTGGATGGCATGCCTCACAAACCATTTGGCTGCGCATAAGGTGTTGTTGGTTGTGGATAATTTTGAGCACCTTTTACCTGTCGCCCCGCAATTGCTTGGGGTACTCGATAGTTGCCCACATCTGCATCTCTTGGTGACGAGTCGTGTGGCGTTAGGGCTCTCTGGCGAACATGTCTTTCATGTGCATCCCCTCGTAACTCCCCCCCTGAACCCATTACCAGCATGTGAAATGCTACCGGACTACCCCGCAATCCAACTCTTTTGTGAGCGGGCGCATGCCGTCCGGCCCGACTTTGTGTTGACGCCTGCGAATTGCCGCGATGTTGCCCATATTTGCGCTATTTTGATCGGTATGCCGCTGGCTATTGAACTAGCCGCTGCACGCATCCGGCATCTGAGTCCCCAGGAATTACGCCTCCAATTGATCGGGAATTCGACTCTGCATGAGCAGGTCGCACTTGATCTCTTGAGCCATGGTGCGCGTGATGCCCATCCGCGTCAGCAGACTCTGACCGCAACGCTTACCTGGAGTTATCGGCTGCTTGAAGCGCCGGTTCAACGTCTCTTGGCGCGGATGGCGGTCTTTAGTGGCGGCTGTACCTTTGATGAGTTGCACCAATTGATGCTCAACGTTGATCAGGATGCGGCGCATGGTGCGCATTTACGCCATCACCTTGAGACCTTGCTGAATCACCATCTTCTTACCGCTCGCTCTGAGGAGCAGATACCCACCCGCTATCGCATGCGGGCGACGGTACGCGAGTATGCATGGCAACAGTTGATCACCTTGAATGAGCACGATCTGATCGCTCAGATTCATGCGACGGTTTATGTCGATCTCGTTGCAAATGCGAATAGATACTTGCATGGTGATCAACAATCATTCTGGCATCAACGCATCGAACAAGAACTCGCGAATGTGCGCGTCGCCCTCGAATGGATGTTGCAGCATGGGCAACTAGAGCAGAGCCTGCATCTGTGTGCCAACCTTGAGCTTTTTTGGTATTGGGGCGGACATCTAGAGGAGGGCGGAAATTGGTTGCGCCGGATCTTGGCACAGCGTGAAGAGCTTGCAGCCCGCACGTTGGCCAAAGCCTTGGATGAACTGGCGGGTCTTCAATGGGCACGCGGCTTTTTACGTGATGCAGAAGCCTTGGCACAAGAGAGTTTGGCGATCTGGCGGAGCCTTGATGATGCCCAAGGAATTGTTGAAGCGCTCAATTCGCTCGGTCTGGTCGCTGAGGCAATGGGCGATTTTTCGCGTGCCGCCCACTGGCACCGTGAAAGCCTCGCATTACGCCGCCACATTGGGAAGAAACCGGCGATTGTGATCGCCCTCAATAATCTAGGCGATGTAGAATATGCCGCTGATCCCGTCAATTATGACCAGGCATTGAACCGCTTTCGTGAGAGTTTGGCGATTAACCAAGAACTCAATAATCAGCATGGTATTGCGGATACCCTGAGTAGTATGGGAAGCCTCGCGCTTCTACAAGGTGATTATGCCCAAGCGCAGACCTATCTGAGTCAGAGTTTGTCCTTGTTCCAACAACTTGGGAATAGCTTGCGGATGGCGTATGCGTTTGAGAGTTTGGCCGATGTGGCTCTGGCAAACGTGCAGTATGAACGGGCGCTGCGGTTGTGTGCGGCGGCCTCGGCGCTACGAACCACGAAGGGTATGCATCCACCACCCATGGCTATCCCTAGCATTGCCCAACGGATTATCAATTTGGGTACCTACCTCGAACAGAACACGTTCGCACTGGCCTGGGCCGAGGGCATCCAGATGGATCTGAAGGCGGCGATTGGGTATGCGCTTGCGGTGCCGAGTGCAGCACCTCTAAAGTCCTTTGCCGGTTGTGATATTCTTACCCGTACTCCCTGAGGCTACGACACGCTCAGCCACCGCGCCGCTGGCTGAGCGTGTCGTAGCCCCGCGCCGCATCCCAAGGCTTTTTCGCGCTAACAATAGTTTCTTCGGCATCTGCGGCTTCCTCCCACAAGCAAAAGGATTGACACCGCTGGTAGGATACCAGAACGCTGGCTTTTATTTAACCTAGGCTTGACAGACTACTAGGTGAATTTTCGCCCGTCACGGATCACATCAAGGATTTCATTCCGGGTCATGCGTAAATCAACCCCTGGTACATCTAACGGCGCGTGCATATCCGCAATCTGGGAGATCATAAATACGCTTCCATCACGACGACGAATCCGCACAGCACCTTCTCGTTGGGCAAGGTCGAGCAGTTCGGCAAGTCGTTGACGGGCTTCAGAATACGTGTACTCTTTCATCATACGACCTCGATGATTGTCACACCTGCTTGGATCGCTGCCTGCCGCAAGCCCCCGTCTAATGTGATCAATGCGCTTTTGTGTTGGATCGCACAGACGATAACGTATGCATCATAGGCATAGATACTCTGCTGATCCGCAAGACGAAGTGCGTGTTCCATATCCACCTCAAGGAAACGAAGCGGGATCTGTTGATAGGCATGCCATGCTTGGCGTACCTGATCGAGAGTCGCCCGTTTACGTTTCGGCATTGCCGAAAACGCATTTCCCATTTCCCATGGAACCGAAGCCGGTGTGAGCAAGTGGGCATCGGTCGTCAATTCGATTAACCGAGTCCGCGTTGGCTCATACGTAATCACCGCTAAAAGCACTGACGTATCCACAATAATATCCATAATAACGTGATCGTCTTTTTGATATTTGTACAATTGTACAATCAGTATAGCAGGTGACGCGCCTACAGGCAAGCCTTTTCATAGAGTGCTTGCCTGTAGCCACGGAAACCCACCAGCTTTAGAGACTGCGGGAAGCGAGCCACCAGGATCAGTGCCTCAGTGGCTCAATCATTCCGCTCAGTGCATAGATGGTTCCCACGGGTGTGGCTATCTCACCATCATCATGCATGCTGCCTATCCAAACGACTCGTTAACGACGGATCAGCGGTAAGTAGACATTGTACGTGGGTGCGAGGGGCGCAACGTAGGGCACGGTGACGGTGAGTGGCGCAGCGATGTTGCCGACGGCATCGCGGAACCAAACCTGATAGGTCAGGTTAGTCGTTGCCCCCTGAGTGACATCGTAGCTCATCGGCTTAGGAATGCTGACGCTTGAGCTATACGCCTGCCATGCCACATCTGGTAGAGTTGTCGGATCGATAGCTGGCTGACCCGGTTCGATGGGCATGATCGCTACCGACTCAATCCCGCTGCCATCGGGCTGGTCGCTTGCGGCCAGTTGCAGTGTGACCAAGATGGCATTGTTATCCGCGATGGCTACGGTACCGGTCGGCGGCAGTGGGTCGAGGACAACATCAGTAGACAGCATGCCACCCTGGCACAACGGCTCCGCCGTGCTATCACGGAACTGAGCATAGACGGTCTGGGTGATCACGCTACTACTCGACGCAAGCTGAAGCGGTATGGTGGCGGCATAGGGCTGCCAGATGGCGTCGCTCAGATCTGCAAGATGCCCAACCTTCATCTCCGCCGCACCGGGGGCATTGATCGTCAGCGTCGTCGCTGGCGTGCGGATCATGGGCGCATTGTCGGCGATGGCGATAGAGGCATCACATGTAGCCGCCATCGGCGGCACCATCATGGCAGTCGGGCCAATCTTGAGCCAAGCACGGGCAAGGCCGGCGTGCTCGTACCATGTGACATTGACCCGGTCGCCATTTCGCACCCCGACGAGGGGATTAAGAGAGGAAGCCGCTTGGTCGCGCCAGCTAACGATACGCTGGGTTAGCCACGAGGCGTTTGCGCTTGTGATCTGAATAGTGCAGCCATCATCACAGGCCGCCCGTGCGGGGAAGATGAGGTTTGAGGGGATTCCGCTGATCTCGCCGGACAGGCGTGCCATCCAGTGGTCGGCCTCGATCCCCTGGGCCACGGCGGCTGGGCCAGCGCCGACGTCATAGAAGAAGGCATAGCCGCTCTTGCTTGTACTTAGGCAGACCACAGTCGAGGGGCCAGCGGACGAGTTTTGGTTCGGGGGCCAGGGCGAGTTGCCCAGATCCAACAGGTTGATCACTTCGAGTCGCCACAGGCCGCGGCTGGCGCAATCCTGGGCGGTCTGCCATTTATTCGACCACGTGTTGGATAGTGCGCCACCGCTCAGCACTAAGCCAGCGCGGAAGTGCTGCTCCTGCTGCCCGACGCTATTGCGAAACTGGTTGGTGGTTGGCGCACCAAGCCAGAGATTCGCCTCCCAGTAACTCTTGATCGCCCCGTAGATTGGGTACGCTGGGATGCTATAGATCGGATTGTCTGCGCCCTCATCATGGATCAACGAGACGCCGCTGCTGAAGTCCTGGCGCACGAGCCCGTTATAGATGTATGCATTGTTGGTTGCCGTGCCGTAAGTAAGGTTGGATGTGGTGCCCTGCCTGGTGGCGTCATAGGCACGCTGGAAGGTTTCTTGACGACTGCTGCCCTGACCGACGGCGATGGTGTTCAGTGTGCGGCGCGCGTTGATGAACTGCGACGGGTTGACCCAGCCCTTGTCCGCAGGCCGCCCTGACCAGTTCCCATTACACCGTGGCAGAGGCCAGTAGCCGGGGCCGGGCGGGTAGTTGCGGTGGTTGCCACATGCCGACTGTGATCCATTCACTTCGTCTCGGATATAGAAGTTGCGGATCTCGAAATGCAGATGTGAGTTGCCGCCCTGGTCATGGATCGTCGCGATCTTCTGGCGACGGCTCACGCTCTGGCCAACTGAGACGTCGGCATACACATGGCCATACATCGAATACCACGTTTCGCCATTCGATAAACTGTGTTCAATAATGACCACATTGCCGGGGTAGCTCCCGGATGCGTACCGAACGACGCCATTGCCGATAGCATACACCGGCTGATAGGCGCTGCCCGAGTTTCGCCACCAGTCTTCTCCGGCGTGATACGAGCCAGCGGCGACGGCTCCATAATACTCAAAGCCGTGCCAGAATCCCCAGCCACCACCGTTCGCGTCGCCGACGGGAAAATCGAATCCGTCAGCAATGGCTTGGAGTGAAGCTGAAGTGGGCTGCGCCGCGACGGAGGTAGTCGACAACAGATTAGCCCATCTGCTGAGTGGCGCGAGCAGTAGCGTCATCAGCATGAGTACCAAGACGCGAGGCAGGGCGCGGTAGGCGGTGGTGCGATTCATGGTTTGGACTCCTTTGGTCTCATGGTTCAACACGATAAGAATCTTTAGGAAGGAAGCCCGCAATCCGATCAGATCAGCTAGAACTGGCCGATCCTGGGTAGGTATGGCTACTTGCGAATTATGGGCAGGTAGACCGAATATCGGATCGGAGGCAACAGCGGCGCGAGTGGCTGCATTACGTCGTTCGGCGGCGGGTCGCCAGGCGCGAGCGGTGGCACCGCCGCCGCGAGATAGTTCGTCCAACGGCTGAGGGGGGTGAACTCAGGGAAGATTGCCCCACTGACGTAGTCACCAAGGGTTGTCCCCGCATTCCGTGGTGGATAGTAGATACTGACCCCATGTGCCCCATCTAAGCTCCAGCTATATTGAAGGTCTTCATTCTCGAAGGATCCACTCTGGTGCTTTTCGGCGAAAACAAAAGGCTGATTCCCTGTGATTGCAGTGATCAGATCATCCGCCGCTGTTGGCACACCGTTGCTGGTGATTGCTTGCTTGGCCCGCTGTGCAAAGTCAACCAGATCGACATAGGAATCGTCATTATTGATGGTCAGATAAGGAAGCCCGCCCGAGTCAAACTTCTGGCTCGCTGTGCGAAGTGTGGTAAGGGAGTCGCGGTTCGCCGTACTGCTACTCGCGTAGGTGGCCAGACTATCGGCAAAGCTGTTGAGCTTTGTCAACACCGTGTCGAAACGGCTCATATCCATTGCACTGATGGTGTAGGGATATAAGCTAACTGTCTGTGCATATTGTTCCACGATTGATTTAGCAAGATCGGCGGGTGTCGTGATTGATCCGACCGCTGCACGGTAGCGCTCATAGGGAAACATGCCCCACACGATATTTTCTGAGGCGACGACATACCGTGCGAACCCTCGGGTCATGGCGGCATCTTCGAGGAGCCCGAAGGAACACCCATCAAAGTGGATGACATCTATGGGATGTGCGCCGTTATTCGTGATGGTGTTCAATGCTTGGCGCAGCTTCGCAGGGGTGAGAAGCGCACTACGATCAGTTGCGGTGGTCGTGTCCCAGGCAATCCCTTGGACGCCGTTGGCGTGATCGGCGATAGCAAGGTAGTAATGATCGGCGGGGAAATCCTTCTGGGCCTGTTGGACAAACTCAATCAGGGTCGCCGGGTCGTCCATGGGCTTTTCGCCGACGGCTTGCTGCTGGGCCTGCGGGGTATAGGTAACGCGGAATGTATCGTTATTACCCGGCCCGTCAATCAAGGCAACCACACGCACTTGAGCATTCGGGGTTTTCTCAAGCCGTTGAATTGCATCACTGAGGAATAGAGCGACGAATCCACCATCTATGCCCTTTGTGTCGCCGTCGAGATACAAGATAAAAGTCCATGTGCCGCCAGTATTGAATGACGTAGCAGTAAAGTCCTGGCCGATCAGATTGCCACTAACACTGATGCTGAGGCTACTGGGGCTGAAGCTGTAGCCACTCTTCGTCGGCGTCAGCGTGTAGCTCCCCGCCGGGACGCCGGTCAATGAGTAGTTCCCGCTGCTATCCGTCGTCGCCGTGCGCGTCCCGTCCGAGACCGTAACGCCGCTGATGGCCGTGCCGCTGCTGGTGGTGATGCGCCCACTCACGCTGTAGGTGAGCAGGCTGCCGGTGAA
>NZ_RYFD01000044.1 GCF_004138135.1 Candidatus Oscillochloris fontis | reverse complement strand
AAGGCGCAAAGCCTGCAACAACCCTTTGCGTCTTCGCGCCTTTGCGTCAATCAGAAGCTTCCTTTACCCCAAGTGTGAATAGTTACGTTGCTGATAAAATTTGACGCATCCGGCCCCGCCATGGTAGTATATAGCTCGTTCGCCGAGGTAGCTCAGTGGTAGAGCAAACGGCTCATAATCGTTAGGTCGCGGGTTCGAATCCCGCCTTCGGCACCAGTCTATGGGTGTTGGGTGTTGAGTAATACAAGGCTCAACACTCAACACTCTTTTTTGTTGTATGGACGATCTGCTGCTCAACCGGGTACACACCTTCTTGCAGTCCCAGCGGCTCTTTGATCCTCATTGTCGGGTGTTGGTCGCAGTTTCGGGCGGCCCCGATTCGCTCTGCCTGCTGCATGTGTTACTCCGGCTGCACGCCCAAGGTGGCCCCGCATTGCATGTTGCGCATCTTGATCATGGGTTTCGTGGCGCGCAATCGGCGGCGGAGGCGGAGGCCGTGGCGCGGTTGTGTGCCGCGTGGGGTCTCTCCATCACCCTGGGGCAGGTGGATGGCCCCGATCTGGCGCGGCGCTTGCGGCGCGGGAAGATGGCCGCCTCCCGCCAGGCGCGCTACGCCTTCCTCAGCGAGATCGCGCAGCAGCAGCAGGTTCACGCCTTGGCGGTGGCGCACACCGCCGATGACCAGGCTGAGACGGTGTTGCTTCACGCATTGCGTGGGGCTGGCCCGGCGGGGCTACGCGGGATGCGCGATCATGTGGCGTGGCATGCGTGGCAGATCGGGGCTACAGCGGCGCTGGGGGCTGATCTGATCCGCCCGTTGCTCACCACTACTCGCGCCGAGATTGTGGCCTATTGCGCCGCGCAGCACCTCGAACCGGCGGATGATCCGAGTAACCGTTCCCCTCACTATGCGCGTAGCCGCGTGCGCCACCAGATCATGCCCGTTCTGTCCCGCGACAATCCCCAGATTGTGGCCGCCCTCAGCCGGACGGCCCAGATCTGTGCGGAGGATTATGCCTATATTCAAACCATGCTCGATCAGATCTGGCCGCGCTTGGTTGCGGTCGCCCCGACCCAGATCGAGATCGATCTGACGGTGTGGCGCGAGTTGCACCCGGCGTTGCGGCGCTATGCGTTGCGGCGGGCCGCGAGTGGCTTGGGGGTCGCAGAACTGAGCTTCGCCCAAGTCGAAGCGGCGCGCGCCTGCCTTGATGCTGGCGCTCCGCCCCAACTCGATCTGGCCCAGGGGCTGCGTCTGAGCTATGCCCCAACACGAGCGCGAATCTGGGTTGTTGGGCGATCTTGCCCTGCCGCCACAGTGCCGCAATTGCTTGTGCCATGGCTCGATCTGAGCCTGCCGGGGCGTTATGATCTCGGCGCGGGCTGGGCCTGTGAGCTACGCACCACCCCACCAGCGACATCGAGCCAGTGGTGGTTGGCGCTGCCCACCCGGCTGGCGGCGGGGCTGGCCTTACGTGGCCGTCGCCCCGGCGACCGCTTCCGTCCTGCTGGGGGTGTGGGCAGTCGGCGCTTGCAAGATTTCTTTGTGGATCGCAAGATCGCCCAACATCTGCGTGATGCGTGGCCACTTTTGGTGCGTGGTGAGGAGATTCTATGGGTTGTTGGCCTGCGCACTGCGGCTCAGGTGACAACGGATACGGATCATATCTGGATTGGATGTGTACAAGAGGAGTAGCGTGATCATGCAGGCGGATATTGCCAAGGTGCTGATTGATGAGAAGCAGATTCAGGAACGGGTGCAGGTTTTGGGTGCCCAGATCACGTCCGATTATGGTGCGCGTAGTGATCTGTTGTTGGTCGGGGTGCTAAAGGGCTGCTCCATGTTCATGATGGATCTGGTGCGGACGATCGATCTGCCGCTCACCTTCGACTTTATTGCGGTGGCCAGTTATGGCGAAAGCACCCAGTCGAGTGGGGTGGTGCGGATGCTCAAGGATCTAGAGACCGACATTGCTGGTCGCCACGTACTGATCGTTGAGGATATTATTGATAGTGGCCTGACTCTCGCCTACCTGCGCAGCCAACTCTTACGCCGCAACCCGGCTAGCCTGCGCATCTGTACCCTGCTCAACAAGCCAGAGCGCCGCACCGCCGATGTGCCGGTGGAGTATTTGGGCTTTGACATACCCAATGAGTTTGTGGTGGGTTATGGGCTAGATTATGCCGAGCGCTACCGCAATCTGCCCTATATTGGCGTTCTCAAGCCGGAGGTGTATAGCGAGTAGGTGCGGGATACTACTGCTGGGCTAACACCTGATTGACCATTTGGGTCAGGACGTGGGGATGAAACGGCTTCTGCAACAGCGCATGATGTTCGGGCGTGTGGGGGCCGATCCGATTTGTATCGCCGGTCATAAAAATGACCCGTTGCACCCGATTGGTGTCCCGTAGATGACGGGCGAGTTCAATGCCACCGAGGCGCGGCATGTCAAGATCGGTGATCAACAAGTGGATGGGGTGATCTGAGGAAGTAGCGAAGAGGTCAAGGGCTTCGAGTCCATCAGCGGCATCAACGATCTGGTAGCCTTCGCGGCGGAGGATACGCACCAGAAGGTTGCGTACACTAGGCTCGTCATCCACCAACAAAATAGTGATGTGGTGTGGGCCGATCATGCTGGCTCCAAGGTTAGGCGGTTGGTCGGCCCAGAGGTCATGGTCGCTACGTGGGCCGGATCTGTCTACGGGCGCTTCATTCATAGATCGTGATCTTGATGGTTATATGTGTCATTCCTCGTACTATACAACATCGTATTACCAATGAGCAACTTTTCCGGCGTAAACGGCTGCACCGCATAGGCATGAAGTTTAGGGCTGCCGCCCTCAAACCCACTGTTGGGGCAGCGCCCCAGACCTGCTTTTTTCGCTCATTTTGGCGGCGAAGCCGCCAAAATGAGCGAAAAAAAGTTCTTCGGAGGCGGCGAAGCCTCCTCTGCCACTCAGCTCTGTGCTGGCGTTATCGCATCCAGCAAGAGTTCGGCAATATCGCGGCGTTTGAGGGTCTCATCGCGGCCACTATTCTTGGCTGCGTCCTCAAACATCACCATACAGAAGGGGCACGCCAGCGCTAACGTATCTGGCTCATCGGTGGTGAGTTGATCGAGGCGGATGGCGTTGATGTCACGCTCGCCCTCGCCCTCCAACCAGACATTACCGCCGCCGCCGCCACAACACATGGCGCGTTCGCGGTTGCGCTCCGGCGCTTCGAGCAGCGTAATGCCGGGGATGGCACGCAGGGCGCTGCGGGGGGCCGCGTAGACATCGTTATAGCGCCCGATGTAGCAGGGATCGTGGTAGACCACCTTCGCATCAAGCTCGCGCACCGGCTTGAGTTTGCCCGCCTTGATCAGCCCGGCCAGCATCTCGGTGTGGTGGATCACCTCGTAATCCACTCCGGCCCCTCCGCCCAGTTGCGGGTACTCATTCTTGAAGGTGTTGTAGCAGTGCGGGCACGTCGTCACAAGTTGCTTAAACGTGTACTGCTTCATGGTCTCGATATTCTGCTGGGCCTGAGCCTGGAAGAGCATCTCCTCGCCCATACGCCGCGCCGGGTCGCCGTTACAGGTCTCTTCTTCACCCAGGATGGCGAAGTCCACCCCGGCGGCCTGGAGCAGTTGCACCATGGCGCGCGCCACCCGCTTGGAGCGCTCGTCATAACTGGGGGCACAGCCAACCCAGTAGAGCACCTCGGCCTCTTCCTTCTCGGCCATCACCGGCACATCGAGGCCATCGGCCCAGGCGGTGCGCTCACGGGCGGGCAAGCGCCACGGGTTGCCCTGGCGCTCGATGCCTTCGAGGACGCGCTTGACGCCCTGGGGTACATCGCTGGCGATCATGGTCAGATTGCGGCGCATATCCACAATATCGTCCACATGCTCGATCATCGCCGGACACTCGTGGACACAGGCGTAACAGGTGGTACAGGCCCACAGTTCGTGCTCGCTGAAGAGGTTGCCATAGAGCGGCAGGGTCTCAATATCCAGCTTCGAATCTTCGGCGGGTTCAAGATCGGCCAGCAACTTGACCGTACCATCCCTAAAGTGGATCGGCTCACTGCGTTGAAGATCGGCCAGTTTGGAGATGATGTACTTGGGCGAGAGTGGCGCACCACTGGCGTGGGCGGGGCAGACACTCTGACAGCGACCACAGCGCATACAGGCATCGAAATCCATGCGCCGCTTCCAGGTCAGATCGCCCAGCGTGGCCACACCCAAACGCGGCTCGTCCTTCTCGATCTCGGCCTCCAGATCGGGGATCACATCGAGCGCCCCCTTGGGGCTGGTGTCGCGGAAGAAGGTATTGAGTGGGGTGTAGAAGATGTGGCGGAACTTGCTGAAGGGCAAGGTGGCGATGAAGGCAAAGGTGGCGGTGGCGTGGGTGTACCAGAGTACCTGATGAATCCCCAGGCCCACTGCACTCCCTTCACCCAAACCAATAGCGCGGAAGATTGTTGCTAGGGTAAACCCAACATAGGAGAGTCGCGCCCAACTCTGCTCATAGACCCACAGGCCATTGAACTGCTGGTTGGCAATGCGCAGCCCCTCGACCAAAAAGCCACCCATACCGAGGAAGAGCAACACCCCCAACACCCAGCCATCGGTACGCCGATTATCGAGGCGGTCGGGGCGGGTGCGATAGCGGCGCCAGGTGGCCCAGATCAACCCGGCCACAAACGCGAGGCCGAGCGTATCGAGGATCAGTTCAAAACTCTGGTAGAAGCCGCCCACCAGAATGCGTCCGGCATCCTCACCCATCAGCGGAATGGTAAAATCCTCTTCCACCGCAATTACATCGGTACCGATGAAGAGCGTGAGGAAACCGAAAAAGATCAGCGCGTGCATCATACCGGGGCGACGGTCGCGCAGCACCTTCTTCTGGCCGAAGAGTTGGGCGAAGAACTCCAACGCACGGGTGGGGATCTGGCCGATGCGTGCCTCAGGGCGGCCCTTGCGCCAACGGGCAATATCGCGCAAGATGCCCCACGTCATCACAATGGAAGTAATCAGGATGATCCCGTAGAGGAAGGCTGGGCCAATTGTGTGATCAATATTCCAGTAGATCTGGCGGAAGAGAACAACCTGCTCTTGATCCATACGCGGCAACCCTGCCCCTTTCTACACCAACGGCTGATAGGGCGGCATCATAGCATCCGTGACACAGCCCGTCAAACCAATCAGGTTAGGTACCTGTTCACACTTGGGGTAAACAGAATCCTCGCATTGACGCAAAGGCGCAGAGACGCAAAGATTTTGTTGAAAACTTTGCGTCAAAACCGGGATGCTAGGCGAAGCCCCCACAAGGCCAGGTTAGGCAAACCGCAGCATCAACTCACTCAACAGCGCGGCGTGGCGAGTCAGATCCTCCAGCGGCGCATGCTCATCGGGGCCATAGATGGCACTATCGGGGCGGTTCATACCTACCGAGGCGATGGGGATCGCGAGGTGTTCGGCGAAGATGTGGAGTGGGATGGTGAGCGGGCCAGTCGGGACGGTATGGAGTGGGCTGCCATAGAGTGCCGCGCCGGCGTCGGCTACTTGTTGGACGAAGGGGGTATCGGGGGGTTGGTGAGCCGGCGGATAGCCACCGGGCATTCGTTCGACGAGAACATCGTTGAAGCCACGTTCGTTTAGGTACCGACAGAGGAGATCGAAGACCACCTCTGGGCGTTGGTTGGGCACCAACTGAAAATCAATAATTGCCGAGGCGGTTGCGGGAATGAAGGCCAGATCGGTATGTGGCTCGCAACAGATCGCGCTCAGGTTGCAGGTTGGCAGAGTCGTTTCGGCGCGTACCAGTGCCGCACCACTCATCCCAAAGAGAAACTCCTTACTCTGCCACGCTTGCAGACGGCCCGCCTCATCAATGCGGATGAGGCGCAGCAGCGCGTTTTCGGCTCGCGAAGGGCCTTCGACGCTATCATAGAAGCCCTCGATACGAATATCCTCATCATCACCCTTGATCGAGCCAAGCGCCCATGTGAGCCGCCAGAGCGGATTGCGCAGAATAGAGGCCATCCCGGCGTGCAATGGGTAGGGACCACCCTGGACGTGCAAGCGCACCTGAAGCCAGCCCTTGGCCCCGCTATAACAGAGCGGAGCGCCATGGGAATCACGTTCACCCTGACTGGCCAGACACGCATCAGCCTGGAAGAGATCGCGGTGGGTGTTGAGGAGTTCTGTGAGGTGTGAACTCCCGCTGATGCCGTGGCCCTCGACGACGATGCGTACCCCACATGGTAGATCGCCATCCTCTTGAATGAGCGTGTGCAGGGCTTGAATGTGGGCGGCCAGTGGCCCTTTACCAGCGACCACCCCACGTCCAAAGAGGTACCCGCTCCGTTCGGCGAGTTGAAACGGCTCGTGCGACCAATCGCGCCAGGGGCCGGGCGGGGCGGTATCGTAGTGGTGGTAGAGCAAGAGGGTGCGAGGGCTACGTCCGGGGCGGTAGCCAACCACCAGCGGGGCACCCTCATGGCTCAGCATACGCACGTGCATCCCAATGCTACGTAACTGGACAGCCACCATCTCCGCGCCTGCCCGGAGGTCGTCAAGCTGACCAGTACCGGTGGGTTGCGCACAGAGAGCGCTTAGGCACTGGGCCAGTTTTGCAGTCATGGGCAGGGATGGAGCAGACACAGTGATGCTCCTGGCAACAGTGTTGGTAACAGCGGTTCGCCGTTGAGAGTCTTTAGAGCATTATAGCATCTCTCGTGCCATCTCTACCAATCTGTTAAATTGCAATGCTGTGCTTGGAACGACAAGCGACCTCACCGCGTTACTGCATTAAATCGCTTATATTGCGCTCATCAAGCGCCATCATTGTATGGAGATCAACCTCGGTGTTACGCCTCTGTAATGCCATAAATGTCCATACTTTGTTGCCTAGAAAATTTGACACCGCTACTATTCCACCGTATACTTTTTCATCTATACCCTACGTGATTACATCGCAGCAATCTAGTACCCTCCATTCCCACATACGTTGGGAATGAAGGTGATCGTCGGGTATACCTCTCCACCCATCGGCCTTCCTCATGGTGCCGGTGTTCCATGCGGTACGTTGACGGAATCTGTGTTTGTGTCAAGGAGGATCGAACAACGATGACTATGTTCTCCAAACGCTCGATTGCAAAGTTGATGACGCTGGGGTTACTCACCCCGGTGCTGGCGGCGTGTGGCGGTGCCCCGGCAGCCGCTCCGATCAAAGAGACGGTGGTTGTCGTGCAGACGACGGCCCCCGAAATCCAGACTGTGGTAGTTGAGGCAACCACTGATCCCAATGCAGATCCCGGTGCAGGTGTAGCTGGCGAAGCCTTTAGCACCCCCCACCCCATCCTGAGTGATCCCAAGGTGCGTCAGGCAATGGCCTACTGCACTAACCGCCCCGAACTGATCTCCTCGGTCTATCCTTGGTTGAGCGAGGAAGAGCAGTTGGCATTGGTTATGGATACCAACCTTCCCCAAGGCCATTGGGCCGCTGCGACTGAGGGCATCACGACCTACCCCTTCGATGTTACTAAGGGTGCAGCGTTGCTCGATGAGGCTGGTTGGACGTTGCCAGAGGGTGCCTCGGTGCGTGAGAACGCTGATGGCGAACCACTCTCGCTGAGCTTCACCACCACCAACGCCCAGTTCCGCCAGACGTGGTCGGCGGTCTTCATTCAGCAGATGTCCGCCTGTGGCATCCAGATTATCCCCACCTATGCCCCTGGCTCGTGGTGGTTCGGCAGTAGCACAGGCTTGGCCCGCCGCGACTTTGAGTTGGGTGCGTATGCCTGGGTCGGTGAGACTGATCCCAAGGGCAATACGCTCTATGCCTGTAACCAGATTCCTCTGCCCAGCAACAACTGGGAAGGCCAGAACTACATGGGTTGGTGCAACCAGACCGCAAGTACTGCGATTGTTGCCGCCAACAATACCCTCGATACCGAGGAACGTGTCAAGCAGTATGGCATCTTCCAGCAGGAATTCACCAAGGATATGGTGAGCTTGCCCCTGTTTAACCGCAGTGAGGCTGCTGCTGCTACCAACCGTCTGAGCAACTTCAAGCCCGATCCGACCGAGTATCAGACCGGGAATGTCGAGGAGTGGGAAGTCAGCGATGGCGATACGGTCGTTATCGGTCTGACCCAGGAGCCTGCCTCGATGTGGACCGTCATTGAGAGCTCGGCGGTGCAGCGTGTGGCTGGCTACCTGACGGGCAATAACGGTGGGCAGGGTTGGGCCTTCACCAGCTATAGCTACGACTACCAGCCCAAGGCGCTGACCGAGTTGCCGACGCTGGAGAATGGTGGCGCGGTCAACAATGAGGTCGAAGTCACCGCTGGTGATATGGTTTGGACCACCGCTGGCGAAGCGGCCGAGTTGGCCCCCGGTGTCGAGATCGTCAACGCTGCGGGCGAGACCGTCACCTACGAGAGTGGTACGGTCACGATGAAGCAGTTGGCGGTCACCTTCACCTACAAGGATGACATCAAGTGGGAAGATGGTGAGCCACTCAAGGCGGCCGACTTCGAGTTGGCGCAGAAGATTGACTGCGATCCTGAGTCGGGTTCGGTCAGTCTGAGCGTCTGTGAGTCGCGTCAGGATGTGGAGTTCACCAGCGACTCCGCGTACACCATCACCTACCTGCCGGGTGTGCAGTGGCCAGAGTACATGATCTATGCTCTGGGCGCGTATCCTTCGCACCAGGTTCTGGCCGATGGCCGCACGCTGGCTGATGTGCCTGCCAGTGAGTGGGAGAGCGTGTTGGAGATCACCGAAGATCCGCTCAGCATCGGACCCTACGTGTTGGAGAGCTGGGAGAAGGGTCAGAGCATGACCTTTGTCGCCAACCCCAACTACTACGGTGGTGAGCCGAAGGTGAAGAAGATCGTGATCAAGTTCATCGCCGACACCCAGCAGGCCGTGGCGCAGTTGCTGACCGGTGAGGTGGACGTGTTGGGCACCGAGACCTTAGGGGCCGGTGCTGAGGTTGAGACGGTGCTTAAGGCCGCTGAGGCCGGTGAGGTGCAGGGCTTTACGATTGCCAGCCCGACCTGGGAGCACGTTGATATGAACCTCTTCGTCAAGTAGGATGATCTTTGTGGGCGGCTTGCCGCCCCCGAAGAACGCTGTTTTCTCGTATGTTGGCGGCGAAGCCGCCAACATACGAGAAAAAGAGGCTCTGGGGCGCAGCCCCAACCATGGGTTTTAGGGCGGTAGCCCTAAACGTAGTGTCAATGGGCAAGTCACCCCCAAACCTCCACTGGATGTGGGCGCGGCTGCGCCCCTACGGGATGCTAAAGGCACGACTGCGATGACAACCTTTCTGATCCGACGCCTCTTCCAAATGATCCTTGTGACGATTGTTGCTGCCATGCTCTCGTATGGTTTGCTCTATGTGCAACCGGGTGGCCCGATTGATGTGTTGCTCGCTGAGCGCCAGAATAGTGGTGCCAATCGTATCCGCGAATCAGATATTCAGCGCGTGATGCAGCGCTTTGAACTTGATCTCGCGATGCCCGTTCGCTTTAGCCGTTGGCTAGTTGGTTGGCCCAAGGGGCCGATCTTCGGCTCAGTGGGTGCGGATTGGGTGGTTGGCTGTGCTACTCCCGGCCAAGTGCGCCTGCGCTACCCCGATGGACGGGTTGAAATTGTTGAAGAGGGTTGTGAAAAGACGGTCACGTTGGCCGATCTCGAAGGGCGTAAGGTGAGCCGTGGGGTGGTCTTTGGCGATTTTGGTGATAGTCAGGTGATGTTGCGTGGCCGTCCCGTCACCGATCTGATCTGGTCGCGCTTGCCCTATACCCTGTACCTCATGGGTGGCTCGATTGTGCTGGCTATTCTGTTAGGGGTGCCGTTAGGGGTCTATTCAGCCGTCAAACAGTATTCGCGTTTTGACTATATTGCTACTACGATAGCCTTTATTGGGACTTCAGTGCCTAGTTTTGTCTTTGGTATCTTCTTCATTCTGCTCTTCTCGGTACTGCCACAACGCGCTGGCTTACCCTATTTGCCGCCCGGTGATGCGGTTGGCGTGCGTGACTACACCATCCCCCTGATTGGAATGGTCGAGGCGGGTTCGTTCCTCGACCGCTTCTTGCGCGTGTTGATGCCGTGTGGGGTGCTCACCATCATCAATCTGGCCGGTTGGAGCCGCTTTGTGCGTGGCAGTATGTTAGAGGTGCTGCAACAAGATTATGTCCGTACCGCCCGTGCCAAAGGGGTGCGTGAGCAGGTGGTTATTCTCAAACATGCCCTGCGTAACTCGCTCATTCCCTTTGTGACGCTGCTGGCCGGGGTGTTGGCGACCATCTTCGGCGGTGCGCTGATCACCGAAGCGGTCTTCAACTGGCCTGGTATCGGACGCCTCTTTATTGATGCGCTCGGACGCAATGACTACAATGTGGCTATGGCGATTCTGTTTGTCAATGTGATCTTGCTCCTCTTGGGCATCCTGATCACCGATATTCTCTATACCATCGTTGATCCGCGTATCAGGATCTCGTAGGAGGGGTGTATGGCAACCACCACCACGGCACTTCCCAATGATGAGGCCGATAAGCGCCCCTCTGAGAGCCAAATGGCGATTGTGCTGCGCCGCTTTCGCAAGCATAAGATCGCGATGATCTCGATTGGGGTGCTCGGCTTCTTCTTACTGTTGGCAATCTTGGCCCCGTTCATCGCCCCCTACCCCCGTGATGCTCCACGTATCTTCGCTACCACCTTGCCGCCGTTGAGTGTGGATCGTGATGGCGACTTCCATCTGCTTGGTACCGACCATCTCGGACGGGATTATTTCACCCGCTTGCTGTATGCCTCGCGAACCTCGCTTGGTACGGCGATCTTTTCAACGGTCATCGCTTCAACCATTGGAATCGTACTGGGCATGTTGGCAGGCTACTTCGGTGGTTGGGTTGATATTGCGATCAGCCGCACCCTAGAGGTGGTTGCTAGTTTCCCCACCCTACCCATCCTGCTCATTCTCTCCGCCGTGGCGGTGCAGAATATCAATGCCATCCCTATTCCTGGCTTTCTCAATGCGTTTATGGCATGGTCGTTTGCTGTCACCGAACGTGAGTCACGTATCATCTTTATGATCATTGTGGTGCTGGCGCTGCTCGGTTGGACCAGCACATGCCGCCTGATGCGCGGGATGGTGCTTTCAGTCCGCGAGAATGTCTATATCGAATCCTCGCGTGCCCTGGGCGCTTCTAATGCTCGTATTATGGCGCGCCATGTCTTTCCCAATGCACTGCCACCGATGATCGTTGATTTCACCCTGAATGTGAATTCCTTCCTGGTGGCCGAATCGGCGATCAGTGTGCTGGGTTTTGGCATCCAAGATCCGACCCCCACCTGGGGCAATATGGTCAACTTTGCCCAGAGTTTTATGTTCCAACACCCCTGGATGCCACTCATCCCAACTCTGCCTATCCTGCTCTGTTCGATGGCGGTCAACTATATTGGCGATGGCCTGCGTGATGCACTCGATCCGCACCAGCGTGCTTAAAGGAGAGCCTTTGTGACGACCGCACCGCACCGTTCAGCCGAACCAACCCAGGAGATTCTGCGCGTCACGGGTCTCAAGACCCACTTCTTTACCGAGGAGGGGGTGGTTCAGGCGGTTGATGGGATTGATCTTGTGTTGCATCGGGGCGAGACGCTCGGTATTGTGGGTGAGAGTGGTTCCGGTAAGAGTGTCACCTCGCTCTCGATCCTGCGCCTGGTGAGCCGACCGGGGCGCGTGGTGGCGGGGACGGTCTTTTTTGATGGGGTGGATCTGCTGACGCTGAATGACGAGGAGATGCGTCATATTCGTGGCAACCGCATCTCTATGATCTTCCAGCAACCCACTACCGCGCTCAATCCGGTCTTTCGGGTTGGTGATCAGATCATCGAGACGTTGGAGATCCACCAGGGGCTGAAGGGCGAAGAGGCCAATGGGCGTTGCCGCGAACTGCTCTCGATGGTTGGCTTGCCCGATCCCAACCGACGCATGCGACAGTATCCCCACGAACTCTCTGGTGGCCAGTGCCAGCGCGTCATGATTGCCATGGCGCTTGCCTGCAACCCGGAGTTGCTGATCGCCGACGAGCCAACGACGGCGCTCGATGTCACCATCCAGGCCCAGATCCTCGATCTGATGCGTGCGCTGCGCGAGAAGATCAATACCTCGATCATCCTGATTACCCACGACATGGGTGTGGTGGCCGAAATGGCCGATAGTGTCGCCGTGATGTATGCGGGGCAGATTGTGGAATATGCCAGTGTGCGTGCGCTCTTTGCCGACCCTAAACATCCCTACACCCAGGGCTTGCTTAATTCGATGCCCATGCTGGGGCAGGTGCGCGATGAGTTGGAGGTCATTCCGGGTACTGTGCCCAGTCTGATCAATCCGCCTACCGGCTGCCGCTTTGCTTCACGCTGTAGCCACCGTTTTGCGGCGTGTGAGAACGATCCAGCTATGCTGGAGTTTGCCGATGGGCGGCGGGTACGTTGCTGGCTCTATGTCGAGAAGAGGTGATGCAGTATGGCTGTAGCGAATGGTGAGCATCTGCTGGAAGTCAATAACCTGAAGAAATATTTCCCGATCAAGGGTGGCCTCCTACGCCATACGGTGGCTACGGTTAAGGCGGTTGATGGGGTGAATTTTCATGTGCGCAAAGGGGAGACGCTGGGCTTGGTGGGCGAGAGTGGCTGTGGCAAAACCACCACCGGGCGCACGATTCTGCGTTTGGAGCAGGCTACATCGGGCGAGGTGCTCTTTGAGGGCAAGGATGTCCTCAAGGCGAGTAGTCGCCAGATGAAGTCGCTACGCCGCGATATGCAGATCGTCTTTCAAGACCCGTATGCCTCACTTGATCCGCGCATCACCGTGGGCGAGAGTGTCGCCGAGGGCTTGGTGATCCATGGTATCGGCACGCCCAAGGAGCGCCAGGAGCGTGTGCGCGAGGTGTTGGCGAAGGTCGGACTACACTCCAGCCAGACCAACCGCTTCCCTCACGAGTTCTCCGGCGGCCAGCGCCAGCGCATCGGCATCGCCCGCGCTCTGATTATGGAACCCAAGCTGATCGTCTGTGACGAGCCAGTGAGTGCGCTCGATGTCTCGATCCAATCCCAGGTGCTCAATCTGCTGCGCAACCTGCAACGCGAATTTGGGCTAACCTACCTCTTCATTGCCCACAACCTAAGTGTGGTTGAGCACATCTCCGACCGCGTGGGCGTGATGTACTTGGGCAAGATGGTCGAACTGGCCAGCCGTGAAGATCTCTTCCGCGAGCCACTCCACCCCTACACCAAGGCACTCATCTCGGCCATCCCCAACCCCGACCCGACCGCCCGGCGCGAGCGGATCGTCTTGCAGGGCGATGTCCCCAGCCCGATCAACCCACCCACAGGTTGCCGCTTCCACCCGCGCTGCTGGATCGCGCGCCCGATCTGTAGCGAGCAAGACCCAGAATTTGCCGAGAAGCGCAAAGGGCATTGGGCGGCATGCCATTTTGCGGGCGAGTTTTAGAGACGCAAAATCTTGCGTCTCGCAAAATCTTGCGTCTCGCAAAATCTTGCGTCTCGCAAAATCTTGCGTCTCCCTCCCCCCTCCACACACATCAGAGGTGGCGATGAACACAGAGATCAAAATGCCCCAACTCGGTGAGAGTGTCACCCAAGGTACGGTGGCGCGTTGGTATAAGCAACCGGGCGATCTGGTGCAGAAGTACGAGCCACTGTTGGATGTTGTCACCGACAAGGTGGACACCGAGGTACCCGCACCAATCTCTGGCCGCCTGCTCGACATTCTGGTTCCGGTTGGCCAAACGGTGTTGGTCGGTACGGTACTGGCCCACATTGGGGATGGCGATGCCGAGCGCGTCACGCCCACCCCGCCCAGTGCCCCGGAGCGGCGCTTTCTCTCGCCAGTGGTGGCGCGGATGCTAGAGGTACACCAGCTTGATGCGGCCCAGTTGGTGGGTACCGGCCAGGGCGGGCGGATCACCAAGCGTGATGTGCTGGCCTTTTTGGAGCAGCGCGACCAGGTGCTACCTGTTCCGGCTCCATCATTGCCCAGCATCCCTGTGCAGGTGGTGGCACCGACGGCGCAGCGCGAAACGGGCGATCTCGTCCCGCTCAGCCCGATGCGGCAGGCGATTGCCGCGCACATGGAGCACTCGGTACGGAGCGCCCCACAGGCCACGACGATCTTCGAGGTGGATCTGAGCCGGGTGGTGCAGCATCGCAACGCCAACCAGGCTGCCTTCGCCGCCCAAGGGGTGCGCCTGACCTACACAGCCTACTTCTTCCAAGCGGCGGTGGTGGGGTTGCGCACGGTGCGCCAACTCAACGCCCGCTTTACTCCAGAGGGCATCTTCCACTACCCCCACATGCACCTGGGCATGGCGGTGGCACTCGACGATGGGCTACTGGTACCAGTCGTGCGCCACGCCGAGGAGAAGAATCTATTCGGTCTAGCGCGGGCGATCAACGATCTGAGCGAACGTGCCCGCACCCGGCGGCTTGCACCCGCCGAGACCCAGGGTGGCACCTTCACGATCACCAACCACGGCAGCACCGGCAGCCTCTTGGCCACCCCGATCATCGCCCAGCCCCAGGCGGGTATTTTGGGCATCGGCGCGATCACCAAGCGCCCGCTGGTGGTGAGCCAGGATGGCCAGGATGCGCTGGCCATCAGGCCCATGTGCTACCTCGCGCTCACCTTCGACCACCGCGTGCTGGATGGTGCGCAGGGCGATGCCTTCCTGATGGCGGTGAAGCGCTTTTTGGAGGGGTATACTGATGTGTGACGCCAAGGCGCAAAGGAACCCCCATCATGGCTGGGTTCCCCGATCATCGCGTAGGGGCGAAGCATCGCCTGCCATGAAGCAGGGGAACCCGAACGAGGTTGGCGGGCGATGCTTCGCCCCTACTCATCCCCCAGCTTCAAGAGCCGCGCCGCCATCCACCCCAGCGTAAAGACCGGGATGGGCTGAGTGAGCGGGATGAGCGCTTCGATAGCAGCTTTGTTGCGTAAGCCGCGCAGCCCCATGCGATCCAGCACAATCCAACTGACCGGCGCGGCCAAAATATCGAGGCCAAAGTCGAGCAGATCGAGCAAGATGACCAGCATGACCGGGATGTAGTGCATGGTGGTGAAGAAGTCGGCATCCTCCGGCACATCCAGATCACGGATCTTGCGGAAGATGAGCACCAGACCGATGATCGCGATCAGGAGCGCGATCCCCATCAGGGCCAGCAGAACCCAGATGATTTCGGTGAGGCCGTTGGGGAGGAGTTGGATCATGCGAGTCTCCACTGTATTGGGGATGATCGGCCCTCACCCCCAACCCCTCTCCCGTGGGCTGCGCTCACAGGAGAGGGGGGCGCATTTCTAGGATGCCTGACGGTACCTACTGTTCGCGATCACCTTCACCAGCCCCGCGAGTAACGCAACCCCCACCCCCACCACCAGCGTCGAAAGCTCCAGTACCGCCCCGAAGCGTGGTTGATACTGATCGAGCAGCTCCAGTGGCGCAACCAGTGGTGTGGTGAGGTTGAAGAGCAGGTTAAAGGCGGGGCTATCGGGGCGGGCCGCCAAGAGCCGCGCCACCAAACGGGCGAGTAACAACCCCTCGATGGCCCCCAGTAAAAACAAGAATGGGTGTCGGTACATCGTTTAGAGCTTCTTCTTCCCCGCCTGCCACTCGCCCCAATCGCGCTCTTCGGCGGCACGGATGGCGCGGCGTTTGGCTGCCCGCCGTGAGAGCGGCACAACCTCGCTCAGCACCGCCCAGAGTGCCTCTTCCAGATGCGGATATTCCTGCAAGGCTTCGTTGATCGTGGCGTAGTCCAAACCGCGCTGGTGGAGGGCGCGAGCAATCTCGCGGGCACCCTCGTGATCACCAGCCAGTAACGCATCTACCAGATCAAATTCGGGTGGTAGTTCTTCGCTCATGGGGGGTTCCTGTTTGATGTAGGGCGCGTCGCGACGCGCCCCTACGCAATGTCCCAATCTCTTTACGCGGTCAAAATGATCGGCCCATCCTCGGTAATCGCCAGGGTATGCTCAAACTGCACCGAGCGCCGCCCATCGCCGGTGCGCACTGTCCAGCCATCGCGATCAAGCTTGGTCGTGGCAATCCCAGCATTCACCATTGGCTCAATCGTGAAGACCATCCCCACCATGATCTTCTGGGTGTTGCGCGGATCATCATAGTGGAGCACCGAGGGATCTTCGTGCAAGTTACGGCCCAGCCCGTGGCCGGTATACTCGCGTACCACCGAAAAGCCATTCGCCTCGGCATGCTGCTGGATCACCGCGCCGATCTTGCGTAGGGTGTTGCCAGCGTGGGCCTGTTCGATCCCCAGTGCCAGACACTGCTTGGTGACCTCGATCAGATGATGGTTCGCATCATCCACATCGCCCACCGGGTAGGTCTCGCAGGCATCGCCGATCCAGCCATTCAGGCGCAGACCAATATCCACCCCGATCACATCGCCTTGGCGCAGGCGCTCCTTCTTGCTGGGGATGCCGTGGCAAATGACATCATTGACCGAGGCGCAGATGGTGCCCGGAAAGGGTGGAATCTTGGACGGCCCGCGCCGCCCGGCGGGAACATAGCCCTTGTAGACCGGATCGGCCCCGTGGCTGCGAATAAACTCCTCGGCGATAGCGTCCAGTTCGGCGGTGCTCACGCCGGGGCGAACATGGTCGCGCAGCAGATCGAAGGTGGCACGTACCAGTTGACCAGCTTCACGTAAGAGGGCGATCTGCTTGGCTGTTTTGAGTGTGATGGGCATAGAGATCTTCTTGTAGGGGCGAAGCATTGCCCACCAACGATGATGGTATGCCCCGACCACCTAGGGGGCAATGCTTTGCCCCTACGGAATACCTTAAAACGAAATCGCCTGTTCCCCCAATTGGGTACCGGGCCAAATCCGAATGCCGCGTTCGAGGCGATTCTCGCCGCCGAGGCTGCACTCGTCACTAATGATCGCCCCGTCGCTGATCTGGGTCTTCGGGCCGATCTGGTTGTTGCGGCCCAAGACACAGTTGCGCAGCACCGCGCCCTCGGCGATCTGGTTGCCCTCCCAGAGTACCACCCCTTCGAGGGAGACCTCAGGGCCAATCGTACAGTTGGGGCCGATCACCGAGGGGCCGATGATGCGCGCCCCGCGCCCGATGCTCACGCCATGCCCGATCACCAGTGGCCCCACCACCTGCGCCGAGGGGTGAATGTCGGCGTCGCCTTCGAGCCAGACCCGATCTGCGATCTGTTGGCCTTGGAAGGTGTAGCGTACCTTACCGATCAGGATGTCGTGATGCACATCGAGGTAGGTCTGCGGCTTCCCGATGTCGGTCCAGTAGGCGCGGGAGGGAAAGCCAAACATGGGGTCGCCGGTCTGGAGGATGACCGGGAAGAGGCCACGCTCGAACATATAGAACTGCGCCGGGGGCACGTAGCGCAGCACTTCTGGCTCGATAATGTAGGTACCAGCATTGATCATGTTGGTCGTAATATCCTCGGCACGCGGCTTCTCCAGGAAGCGGCTGACCCGGTTGTCCCGCCCCATCTCCACCAGCCCAAACTGCGTCGGATCATCCACCGGGGTGAGCGAGATCGTCACCTTACTCTGCTTCTCGCGGTGGTAAGCCAGCATCGCCTGAAGATCGAGGTCGGTCATCACATCGCCATTAAAGACAAAGGTCGTGTCATCAAGCAGATGCTCCACATTCTTGACCGCACCGGCGGTACCGCGTGGCTCCGGCTCCTCGATGATATGCAGCTTCATATTCAGGCGCGATCCATCACCGAGCGCGGCGATAAAACGGTCGGCCAGATATTGCACCGCCAGCACCACCTCATCAATGCCCTGGTCGCGCAGACGCAGCAGCATCGACTCGATGAAGGGCTGGTTGACCAGCGGGATCATCGGTTTGGGCGTGTTACATGTGAGGGGGCGCAGGCGTGTACCGAGGCCCCCGACGAGGATAACGGCTTTCATGGATCTCCCTTATGCGTGATTGGTGCGTTCGTGTTCGCGCCAGGAATTGAGAATATCGGTTAGCGTCGTTTCAATTGAATAGTGCGGCTGCCAGCCAGTGGCGGCATGCAGTTTACGCGCATCACAGGTAATCAGCGGAATATCAACCGGGCGCATCAAGTTGGGGTCAGTCTCAACCGCGATCTGGATCTGGCTTTGGGCGCGGAACTGATCGAGGATGTCGCGGATCATGATCGCCCGCCCGCTGCCCAAATTATAGACCTCGCCGGCCTGACCGTGCTGGGCCAGCAGGACATACCCACGCACAATATCGCGCACATCGGTAAAATCGCGCGCCGCACTCAAATTCCCCACCCGCATGATCGGCTCCTGGTGCCCCAACTCAATCCGGGCGATCTGACGGGCAAACGCCGCCGTCACGAAGCGGTCAGTCTGGCGCGGGCCAATATGGGTAAACGGGCGCACCCGCACCAGATCGAGTTGGTGGCTGAGGTGGTATTGCAGTGCGAGCATACTCTGAGCCACCTTGCTCACCCCATAGGGGCTGGTGGGGCGCAGGGGCGCATCTTCGCGCAGGGGCAGATCCGCAGCGCGGATCTGGCCATACTCCTCGCTGGTGCCCACCACCACCACACGGGCGGCGATCTGCTCGGCAATGAGTGCCAAGAAGATATGCAGCGCCCCCAGCGTATTGGTCGCCAAAGTCGCCGCTGGATCACGGAACGATTCGGGCACCGCCGCCTGCCCGGCCAAGTGGAAGATTACCTCCGGGCGAACTGTGCGCAACGCCTGGGCCGTCGCCGCAGCATCGGAGAGATCCGCTTGGATAATCCGCACCTGCCCGTGCAGGCTGGCCAGATTCAAACTGGATGAACGGTCGATCCCCCAAACCTCCCAGCCGCCTATCTGGAGCAGATATTCGGCGAGGTGGCCGCCAACAAACCCATTGATGCCGGTAATCAGTGCGCGCATAAGAGAGAGTGCCGAGTCGTCCCCGCTGACAGAACGGTGTGCAATCCTGTGCATGATGCACCATATGAACCCGCCCCGCTCAGGGCTGAAACAGCGTTTAGCGCATTAGAATGCGCAAGATGTATGTGCATTACATTGACACAATTTGTGCATCGTGGTACAATGCGAGTATCATTGTAGCACGCTCTGGAACCTAAGCAATTGGCTCTGACCGCAGTTTGTGGGGAAAGTAACCGGCATGGCACAGCAGCATTTTTTGGCCCAATTCTCTGACAAGCCGCGTTATAATACGAAGGCGGTGGCTCAAGAGACGGGGGTTCCCGCCGATACCTTTCGGGCCTGGGAGCGTCGCTACGGAGTGCCACGCCCACAACGCACCGAAGGCGGTCACCGGCTCTATTCGGAGCGCGATATTGCCACTATTCGCTGGCTGCGTGACCGTACCGCCGAGGGGTTGACGATCAGCCAAGCGATTGCACTGATGACCGACGGCACCGAGTCGAGCCTGGGCTGGTTGAATACGGCGGTAGACACCGAGCCGCACACCTGGGATCGCCTGAATAGCCGGTTGTATGCGGCGCTGATTGACTTTGATGCCACGCGGGCCGAACAGATCCTGGGTGAGGCGTTTGCGATCTACCCGCTGGAGGATGTCTTCCTCAAGCTGGTGCAGCCGATGATGATCGAGATCGGTGAGCAGTGGCATAGTGGTAAAATTAGTGTCACCGCCGAACATTTTGCGACCCAGTTCATCCGGCGTAAGTTGTCGGGGCTATTTAACACCTACAACATTACCGATGGGCGCGGGTTGGTGATGATCGGGTGTGCGCCGAGCGAGCAGCACGACTTGGGCGCCCTGATGATCGCGGTCTTCCTGGTGCGCCACGGCTGGCAGGTGGTCTATCTCGGTTCTGAAGTTCCGATGCGCGATCTGATCGAGACGATCCGCCAACTCCAGCCCGATCTGGTCTGTATGGCTGCCTCGACCACCGAGACCGCGATCCAGTTGCTCGAAGTTGGGCGCTCGGTACTGGCGATGGCTTCTCCCACCCCGGCCTTTGGCTATGGGGGGCGCGCCTTTAATATGAATCCGCAACTGACGAATCGCATGCCGGGTACCTTCTTGGGGCGTGATGCCCAAGAGGTTGTGGATGCAGTGGCAGATATTCTGAGTGGCAGGTAAGATGAGGTAACCGCTTTAGCAGGAGGCAGAGGGTATGCGACCAGGGGTCTCATCAATAGTCCATCCACTGCCCGCTGAAGAGCAACTTGCCCTTCTCTTTCACCTAACCGAACTGCCGCCGCTGGTTGGGGCTGATGAGCGTCCACCCCACCCCCCCCAGCGCATCGCCGAGGCGTATCGCTACTGCGATCAGGTCATCCGCGAGCATTCTAAGAGCTTCTTTCTCAGTACCCAGTTTTTGCCGCTCCCCAAACGGCGCGCCGTGCGTGCCTTCTATGCCTTCTGCCGCGTCACCGACGATACGGTCGATTCGGCCACCGATGACCCGGTGCGGGCGCTGGCCGAGTGGGTGCAGCGGGTGCGTTCGCCCCAGATGATTGCCGATGACCCGGTGTTGTTGGCCTGGCACGATACCCGGACTGCCTACAATCTCTCATCGGCGTGGGTTGATGAGTTGCTGGCGGGCATGGCGATGGATCTGACAATCAATCGCTATACCAGTTTTGCCGATCTGTGGCTCTATTGCTATCGTGTCGCCTCGGTGGTGGGCCTGATCAGTATGCAGGTGACGGGGGCTGCCCCTGGGGCCGCACCTTATGCGATTAAGCTCGGTGTGGCCTTGCAGATGACCAACATTCTGCGCGATGTGGGCGAGGATGTGAAGCGCGGGCGGGTCTATTTGCCCTTGGAGGATCTGGAGCGCTTTGACCTGAGTTACGATGACATCCTCAACCGAGTCTATGATGATCGGTTCCGGGCCATGATGCGCTTCCAAGTTGAGCGTACCTACCAGTTGTATGACGAGAGTTGGGCCGGGATTGGCCTGCTCCCTCAGGATAGCCGTTTCTCAGTGGCGGCAGCGGCACAGGTCTATCGTGGGATTTTGGATAATCTGGTGGCCAATAACTACGACTCGTATAGTCGCCGTGCCTACCTGACCTTCCAAGAGAAACTGGCGCGCTTGCCACGGCTCTGGTTTGATGTGCGGAAGTTTTAGATGTATTTCCAGTGGTAAGTGGCGATGGTGTGGTTGGCTTCGACAAGCTCAGCCAACGCTATTCGTGCATGAGCATTGGCTGAGCTTGTCGAAGCCAACGCTCATGCACGAACATGGATGTCATCCACTTTGCGATAGGTATCCCTATGCGCCCTTTCTTGGTATTGCTCACCATATTCGCCCTGGTTGGTTGTAGCGTGGCCCCCGCTGCGAACGGTACGGAGCCAACTATCGCTGCGATCCAGACCGAGGTGGCTGCGATGCAGGCTACCTCCGCGCCTGCGCTCTTCGCGACGGCGACCCCGCGTGGTCCGCAACCCACCGATGTACCGCTGCCGAGTATCCCGACCCCGCTGCCCCTCGATCCGGCGCTGGGGTCGGCGTTGCGTACTCAGGAGCAGTTGCTCACCGCGATCTATCAGCGTGCCAGCCCGGCGGTGGTGAGTATTGAGGTGGTGAGTGCGCCGAGTGCCGATTTGCCCGAAGGCCACCCGCCACTGGGCATGTTCCCGGATGGGCCGAGTGCGCAAGGCTCCGGCTTTCTGTATGATGATCAGGGCTATATTGTCACCAATAATCATGTCGTGGATGGTGCCGATACGCTCCAAGTGCGTTTCTATGATGGTAGTACGAGCATGGCGCGTCTCATCGGTACCGACCCCGATAGCGACCTAGCGGTGATCAAGGTGGCCGAATTGCCCCCCGGTGTCGCGCCGCTGGTGCTCGCTGATTCGCGTAGTGTTATGGTCGGCCAGACGGCGGTGGCGATTGGTAATCCCTTCGGTGAGCAGAATACGCTCACGGTGGGTGTGGTTAGTGGCCTGGGGCGCAGCCTTAGTGGGCCGAGCCGTGAGATTGGCCGCTTCAGTATCCCCAATATCATCCAGACCGATGCGGCGATCAATCCGGGCAATTCGGGTGGCCCCTTGCTCAACATCAATGGCGAGGTGATCGGGGTGAATACCGCGATTGCGGTAAGTTTGGGGAGTAGTACGTTTGAAGGTGTCGGCTATGCGGTGCCTTCGGCGACGCTGGCTAAGGTGGTTCCGGCACTGATCAGCACGGGGCGCTATGATCACCCATGGATGGGGATCAGTATGTTTGCGCTTGATGCTCTGATCGCCCAACGCTTTGGGATCGAGAGTACCAAGGGTGTCCTCATCACCAGCGTACAACCCAACAGCCCTGCATCGCGCGCTGGGCTTGTGGTAGGTGAACGCCTCGAACGCTACAATGGTTCGCAGATCCCGGTTGATGGCGATGTTATTCTGGCGATTGGCGGTAAACCCGTGGCCAGTAATGATGATCTGGTCGGTTATCTGGACGCCGACTACCAGGTGGGTGATACGATCACCCTGAGTGTTTTGCGCAACAACGAGTTGCTGGATGTCCAGTTGGTGCTTGATCCGCGCCCGTAGGATGTCGCTGATGGAGCTTCCGGGAAGCTTCATGCTTCTCGGAAGCTCGTCGTTAGCTTTCGGGAAGCTTCACGCTTCTCGGAAGCTCGTAGTATGAAACAGATGTATGTCGATTGCAGCCCCACCCGCCGTGTTGCACGGCACCTGGCTGCCCGCTGAGGGCCGTCTCTTTGTCTGGGGGGAATTGGCGGAACGGATGCCGCGTCGGTCGCGTCATCGTCGTCGTCCCGGTCATCCACCGCATCCGGCCCAAGCCCATACCGACGCGCTTCAGGTGCGCGTGGCCGATCTGCTGGCGAGTGCGCGCATTCCGCCCTTTGCCGAGCGCACGATCTGGCTCCCGTCGGTGCTGGGGCAGCCCTTACCACTGCGCGAGTTGCGCCAAGCCGGTGCCGAAATTCCCGCTGGGCAGCCGACGCTTGCGCCCTGGCGCGTGCGTGGCCTGCTCTTAACGCCATCTCAGGCGTTGGAGTTGCTCTTGCCGCCGGTCTCCGATCATGGCTTCGGGGCAGATCTGCGCGTGTGGCGCGTCGCCGCGCTCCTGGCGGTGGAACTGGTCGCTGGGCAGCAGATCCTCCCCGCGCTCATCCGTGATGGTGGTGGCCTGCGGGCATGCTGGGAGCCGCGTCCCGTGCCTGCGCTGGCGCGTAAGATCGCCGCGTTGCGCAGCGCGATGCCCCCGCTCTGTCGCGCTGTGACCGATAGCCTGGAGGCGGCTCCGGCTCCGCGTATGTTGCTCGATGCCTTCCTGACGGCAAGTGTGGATGCGCTGGTTCGCCAAGTGGCAATCAATGACCCGGCAGCCTCGGCGCAACTCGCAGCATGGCGCAGCTTACCGCCTTCGCCCGGCGCGGCTTGGATGGTGGCGCTGCTTGATCGCGATTCTAGTCTCCATCTGCGTGGCCGCGAGGCGGATGAACTCTTTCGTGCCTGGAATGCGTGGGCGGGCCAGGAACAAGTGGCCGGGGATGAGACCTTCCGCATCACCTTCCGCCTTGAGGCTCCGAGTGATGCCTATTCGCCGTGGGCGCTGCGCTATATGCTCCAGGCGATTGATGATCCCAGCCTGCTGGTTCCGGCGACCCAGATCTGGCGCGAGCGCGGCCAGCATTTTATCTATCTGGATCGCCGCTTTACGCATCCCCAGGAACGTATGCTGCGGGCGCTCGCCTTTGCCGCTCGGCTGGTTCCGGCGATTGAGCGTAGTCTGCGCGATAAGGCTCCCGACCATGCCAGCCTAAGTATTGAGGAGGCATTCGCCTTCCTCAAGGATGGTGCCCCGCTGCTCGAACAGAGCGGTTTTGGTGTACTGGTGCCTGCGTGGTGGGGTGATGCGGGGCGGCTCAAGGCGCGTGCCAAGGCAACGCCGCGCAAGATGAAGCGCCAAAATGGACGTGGGCCGAGTCGGCTCAGTTTCCAGAGCATGATTGATTTCCGCTGGGAATTGAGTGTGGGCGAGGAGCCGATTGATCAGGCCGAATTTGAACGCCTCGTGGCGCTCAAGCAACCGCTCGTGCAGGTGCGTGGTGAGTGGGTGGTGCTCGATCCCGATCAGACCCGCAAGGCGCTCGATCTCTTTGCCAAGGGCGGCGGCGAGTTGACCATGGCCGAACTGCTGCGCATGGGGCTGGCTGGGGTGGCCGATGATCTGCCGCCCGGCCTCGCCTTTGGTGGCGTGGATGCTGAAGGAGATCTGGGCGATCTGCTGCGTGCGCTCGCCAATACCGAGACCATCGAACAACTCCCGCAGCCCGCCGATTTTCAGGGTACCCTGCGCCCCTACCAGTTGCGCGGTCTGGCCTGGATGGCCTTTATGCGCCGCTTTGGGATGGGCGCATGTCTGGCTGATGATATGGGCCTTGGCAAGACCGCCGAGGCGATTGCGCTGCTCCTGCATGATCGCCGTATCGCCCCCAAGGCCGGCCCGACCCTGCTGGTCTGCCCGACCTCAGTAATGGGCAACTGGCAGCGCGAGTTAGCGCGCTTTGCCCCCTCACTGCGCGTGCATCTCCACCAAGGTGCCGAGCGCCACCGGGGTGATGAGTTGGAACAGGTGGCCGCCGCCCACGATGTGGTGATCACCAGTTACCCCCTGCTGGCCCGCGACCGCGAGAGCCTGACGGCGCTCGATTGGCGCATGGCCATCCTCGATGAGGCCCAGAACATCAAGAATAGTGATACCCGCCAGGCGCAGTCGGCGCGTGCCATCCGCGCCGAGGCGCGGGTAGCCCTCACCGGCACTCCGGTCGAGAACCGCCTGTCTGAGTTGTGGAGCATCATGGCCTTCCTCAACCCCGGCTACCTGGGCGGCGAGACCGAGTTCCGGCGCAATTTCGCCCGCCCCATCGAGCGCACCGGCGATGCGGAGGTTGCCGCGCAGTTGCGCCACCTCACCGCGCCATTCATTCTGCGCCGCCTCAAAACCGACCGCAGCATCATCAGTGACCTGCCGGAGAAGTTGGAGATGCGGGTCTTTGTGCCGCTGACCCAGGAGCAGGCCACGCTCTACGAGGCGACGGTGCGCGAGGCGCTGAGCGAGATCGCCGATGCCGATAGTGAAGCCGCGCAGAGCCGTCGGCGCGGCTTGGTGCTGGCGATGCTCACCAAACTCAAACAGATCTGCAACCACCCGGCCCACTTCCTCAAGGATGGCTCCAAGTTGGCCGAGCGCTCAGGCAAACTGGCGCGCCTGGACGAGATGTTGGAAGAGGTGATCGCGGCTGAAGATCGCGCCCTCATCTTCACCCAGTTTGCCGAGATGGGGACGCTGCTTCAGGCCCACTTAAACCAGCGCTTAGGCCAAGAGGTGCTCTTCCTGCATGGTGGCACCCCGCCCAAATCGCGTGATGGAATGGTCCGCCGCTTCCAAGCCCCAGAGGGGCCGCCGATCTTCATTCTCTCGCTCAAAGCTGGTGGGGTCGGCCTCAACCTCACGCGGGCCTCGCACGTCTTCCACTTTGATCGCTGGTGGAACCCGGCGGTGGAGGATCAGGCCACCGACCGATCCTTCCGCATTGGCCAGACGCGCAACGTCCAGGTGCATAAGTTTGTCTCTAGTGGTACGCTTGAAGAGAAGATTGATGAGATGATCGAGGGCAAACGCGCTCTCGCGGCGCAGGTCTTGGGGGCGGGTGAAGCCTGGCTGACCGAGTTGAGCACCGATCAGTTGCGCGAACTCGTGGCGTTGCGCCGCGAGGCCGAGTAGGGGCAAAGCATCGTCCGCCATGTGGTAGGGGAAGAGTGGCTGGCTTAGGGCGATGCTTTGCCCCTTCAAGACAATGGTGAAGAGGCCGAGTAGGAAGGGTAGCGAATGTCTCGACGCAGAGGCGCTAGAACCAACGAGAACAAGCCGGAGCGCCGCATAGAGCGTCGCCCAGAACGCCGCCCAGAGCGCCGCCCGCGCATCCCGGCCAATGGCATCCGCGCCAAGAGCCAGCGCGGTGACTTTGGCGAATCGTGGTGGGCCAAGCGGTGGATCGAGATTCTGGAGGGCTTCGGGTATGGTACCCGCCTGACCCGTGGGCGTAACTATGCCCGCAATGGCGCAGTGCTCAATATTGACATCACACCCGGTCGGGTGACGGCGCGGGTGCAGGGTAGCCAACGCACCCCCTACAAAGTCACGCTCTCCATCGCGCCGCTCACCGATGCCCAGTGGCGTCACGCGATCAAAGCGATGGCCGAGCAGGCGCTCTTCACCGCTAAACTGCTGGCCGGTGAGATGCCGCATGAGATCGAAGAAGCCTTCGCCGCCGCTCGCGTGGCCCTCTTTCCAACCCGTTCGGGCGATCTGGAGACGAGTTGCTCCTGCCCCGATTTCGCCAACCCGTGCAAGCATATTGCGGCGGTCTACTTTTTGTTGGGTGAGCGTTTCGATGAAGATCCGTTCCTGATCTTTGAACTGCGTGGGCGAACGAAGGAGCAGATCATCGCCGCACTGCGGGCGCGGCGCGCCGAAGCCACCGGGCCAGTCAAAACCCCGATTGCCCGCGTTGATCCAGTACCCACCCTGGCCGATCAGATCGCCACCTTTGATGAACCCGGCCCAGAGTTGCACACGGTTGTGCCGCATATCGTTGCCCCCGAAGTGGAACTAGCGCTCATCCGGCGCTATGGCGTACCTCCCGCCAATAGCGAACTGGCCTTGCGCAATATCTACCGCGCCCTCAGTCGCGCCGCAATTGAACGTATCTTCCGTGAGGAAGAGGAGCAACCAAAAGATGAGCAGGGGACAGTAGAGAGCTAATTGTTAGTCTCACTGCATGGGCCTATGCTATAATCGCTACACTCTTTCGGCACTTGCACGCACGTCTGGAGGCATCCATGAATATTATAGATATCCTCTTCCTGCTGCTCTTTGTTGGCAGCCTCGTCGCTGGCTATTTCCAGGGCATGATCCGGCTGACAGTTCTGCTCGTGACTCTCTACCTGAGCCTGGTATTGGCCAGCCTCTACTACACCGCAATGGGTCTGTGGTTGGTTAAGACCTTTAGTGCGGATCGCTTTGTGGGCCAGTATATTGGCTTCACTCTCGTCTTGTTCTTTGGCTTCCTGGCGCTCTCCGCCGCTGGATTGTACACCTTCCGCTATGCGCAACTCCCTGGTGGCTTTCGGCACCTCGATCATGCTGGGGGCATGTTCTTGGGCATGATCCTGGGTACGTTCATTATTGGTACCTTTGCAGCGGTGCTCTACAACATGATGATTGTGCGCGGTGGTGCCCGCATTGATTTCCCGATCATGCGCTGGTTGGGCGATTCGGTGGCGACCTCGCTAGTGCTGCAATATTTTGCCCGCGATCTGTTGGGTTTGGTCTACTCAATTCTTGATCCGATCCTCCCAGATGCGGCTCAGATCATCTTTATGGCCCAGTAGCGGATCAGCCGCCCGATGGATGGGGAAGCGGGGTAGCTATGTTATGGTTTGTAGGAGCGCGTCGCGACGCGCCCCTACGAACGCGGCGTAGGGGCGCGTCGCGACGCGCTCCTACGAACGCGGCACAGCCGCCACAATCAGCAATACAAGAGACTCCTATGCCAATTGCATCCCAAACCCTGCACACACTCGAATTCCCCAAGATCCGCGAGCAGTTAGCCCGCCATACCGCCTTCTCCGCCTCACGCGAGTTGGCGCTGGCGCTCCTACCAAGCACCGATATTGCTGAGGTACGCCAACGCCAAGCGCTCACCGGCGAGGCGCGTACTCTGATTGATACGTTGCCGGATCTCTCGATTGGTGGGGCGCGTGATGTGCGCCGGGCCGCCCGCCACGCCGAGCGCGGCGGTATCCTGGATGGCCAGAGTCTCTTGGAGGTTGCCGCTACCCTCACCGCTACCCATGCGCTGCGTGCGCGGTTGGTACGTCTCGATCCCACGCTCTTTCCTCGGCTGATCGAACAGGCCACCTTCTTGCCCACGCTGCCGCATCTGGAAGCCGAGATCATCGGCGCGATTGGCGAGGATGGTGCGGTGCTCGATAGCGCCAGTAGCGAATTGGCGCATCTACGCCGCGAGGTGCGGGTTGCCTTTGGGCGTCTGCAAGAGAAGTTGCAACACCTGATTAGCTCGTCGTCCTATGCTAGTGCGCTCCAGGAACCGATCATTACGGTACGCAATGGGCGCTATGTGATCCCGGTGAAGGCCAGCCACCGCAAGGATGTGCGCGGCCTCGTGCATGATCAGTCGAGTAGTGGGGCGACGCTCTATATCGAGCCGATGGCGGTGCTGGAACTGAACAACCGCTGGCGCGAACTGCAATCGGCGGAGGCCGAGGAGGTGCAGCGTATCCTGGCCGCGCTCTCGCAGATGGTGGCGACGAGCGCACCGCTGATCGTGGCCGCCGTGGAGGCGCTCGCGGTGATCGATCTGGCGCTGGCGTGTGCCCGCTACTCCTGCGCCCTGCGTGCGGTGCGCCCAGAGATCGTGGAGGCTGCGGCGGGTGCCGATGCCCCGCTCTTCCTCACTGAAGCGCGCCATCCCCTGCTCGACTCGCGCACTGTCGTGCCGACCTCGATCTGGTTGGGGGGCGACTTCCGCCTGCTGCTGATTACCGGGCCAAATACCGGCGGGAAGACGGTCGCCCTCAAAACTACCGGCCTGCTCGTGTTGATGGCGCAGGCTGGTTTGCAGATTCCGGCTAGTTTGCCCGCTCGTATGCCGGTCTTTGGGCATATCTTCGCCGATATTGGCGATGAGCAGAGTATTGAGCAGAGTCTCAGTACCTTCTCCTCGCACATGAGCAATATCATCCGCGTCTTGCGAGCGCTGGAGGAGCCACAGGTGGCCCCGGAGGTGTGGCACGCTGATCACTATGATCTGCTGAATAGCGAACCTCCATTGGCGCTGGTCTTGTTGGACGAGCTAGGCGCGGGAACCGATCCGGTGGAGGGGGCGGCGTTGGCGCGGGCGATCATTGAGCGCCTGTTGGAGTTGGAGGTCTTTGGGGTGGCCACCACCCACTATGCCGAACTCAAGGCGTTTGCCTACAACACCCCCGGCGTGCAAAACGCCTCGGTCGAGTTTGATATTGAGACGCTCGCCCCCACCTACCGCCTGAGTATCGGCCTGCCAGGGCGCTCCAACGCCTTGGCGATTGCCAGTCGTCTGGGGCTGAGTTCGGAGTTGGTCGAGCGCGCACGCAGCACGATCACCCGCGAGGCGGCCCAGATCGAGGATCTGCTGGCCGGGATACACCAGGAGCGCGAGGCGGCAGCGGCGGAGATCCGGCGCGCCGAGGAACTACGCGCCGATAGTGAGAAGTACCGCGACCGCCTCGCGGCGGAGTTGCGCGAGTTTGAAGCGCAACGCGAGGCCGAGATCGCCGCCGCGCACCAGGAGCTTGAGGATGAGTTGCGCGAGGTGCGTGGGCAACTGCGCCGTCTGCGCGACGAGTTCCGCAGCGTGTCGCTCTCGCGCCAGTGGCTCGAACAGGCCGAGCAGCGCATGACTGAGGTGAGTAGCCAAGCCAAAGCGGCGGTGGCCAAACAGATCAAGCCACGCCCGGCCCAACCGGCCCAACCCGCCCCGACCGCGCCGCGCCCGCTGCAACCCGGCGATACCGTTATGGTGCGCTCGGTGGGCCTCAAGGGCGAGATCGTCGCGATTGATACCGCAGAGGGCAGTGCGGCAGTGCAGTGCGGCGGCTTCCGTATGAATGTTGACCTGCGCGAACTGAGCCGCGAGAAGGCCAACCCCAACCAGCCCGCGCAGCGCGACTACAGCCCGGCGGCGCGTAGCGTCAACCTGCCCCCTGTGCATGATGTCGCCATGACCTTCGACATGCGCGGTTGGCGCGCCCATGATGTGGCCGACAAACTGGATCGCTACCTCAACGATGCCTATCTGGCCGGATTACCCCAAGTCCGCCTCTTGCATGGCAAGGGCACCGGAGCCTTGCGCCAAGTGGTGCGCGATGTTTTGCAAGGCCACCCGCTGGTAACCGGGTTCCACTCGGCGGCTGGGCGCGACGGCGGGGATCGTGTTACCGTGGCCAATCTGGTGGATCGGTAGCCAAGCATGGTACAATGGCTGCGCTATGTCTGAGCTACTTGCCTACCTCCTACTCTTCTTGGCCCTGGTCTTGCCCGTCTTCGGGGCTATCGGGCTGCGCGTTATTGCGCCCCGCTTAGATCAGCGCCAACTTCTGAGTGCCACCGCCGCCCTCTTTGCTCTCGCCATGCTCAGTGTGCTGGCGCTCAGCCGGAGTGATGTGGCGCTGATTCGGATTGGCGACGTGAGCATCCTGTTGCCCGGTACCCATTCGGGCGCGCCGGTCGTCGTGCCTGCCGATCTGGCCCCCGATGGCAGCGATGCCCCACCGCCACTGCCCTCGGTGCTGCCGACCCTCACCCCGCGCCCGTCGGCGACCCCGACGGCAACCGCCACCCCGCTACCCACGCCGACGCCCACCGAAACCCCCACGCCGACGCCGGAGCCTCCCACGCCAACCCCCGAACCGCCGCCGGGTGGCCGTACCTATACCGTCGCGTCTGGGGATAGCCTGCGCAGTATTGCCGAACAGTTTGGGGTCTCAATCGAAGCCATTCTCCAGGCCAATAACCTCACGCCCGCTCAAGGCGATGCCTTGCGGGTCGGCCAGGAGTTGATCATCCCATAACCAACTATGACAAAGATCCACACCATTGAGCGCCGTCCACAGGTAGAGAGTACAACCCCCGCGCCGTTGCTGATCATGCTGCATGGCTACGGCAGCAACGAGCATGATCTCTTTGAACTCGGCGAGTATCTCGATCCCCGCCTGCATATTGTCAGTGCGCGTGGCATCCTCAACCTGGGCTTCGGGTTTGCCTGGTACCACCTGGGCGGCGTCCCCGGCAACCTCGTGCCCGATGCGGCCAGCCGTGCGCAGGCGCGCAGCGTCCTGGCCAAGTTCGTGGCCGATCTGCCCACCCGCCTCGGCACCGACCCGCAGCGCACCTACTTGCTCGGCTTCAGCCAGGGCGCGATCATGAGCTTTGCGCTCGCCGCTATGCAGCCGGAACTATTCGCCGGGATCATCCCGATCAGCGGCTACCTCGATCCGGGCTTGTTGGATGCCCCCTTGCCACCGGGGTTAGCCACGTTACCGATCCTGCAAATGCACGGTACGGTGGACGAGGTCATCCCGATCAATGCCGCCCGGCGCACCCAGGAGATGTTGAGTGCGCTGGCGCAGCGCCACACCTACCAGGAGTACCCGATTGGCCACTCGATCAGCATGGACGGGTTGCGGCTGATTCAGGCGTGGCTAACCGAACGCCTCGCGGAGTAGCCGTGGATGTGACGGTCTGGCGCATACCGTTGCTGGTCTTTGGTGGCATCTTCACGCTCCAAGTTCTCCTCATCATTGTGCTCATGGCAGAAGCGAAGGTGCGGCGCAACCGTGTGCCGCCCAAAGGCTTCCCCCATTTCCATCCCCCACCCGCCATTGTCTCGTGTACCGAGGTGCAGATCTATAGCGAGGGCTATCGGCTCTTCGCTGCTATGCTGGAGGCTATCGAGGCCGCCACTACGACGATCTACCTCGAAACCTATATCTGGAAGGGCGATGAGCTCGGCGAACGCTTCAAACAGGCGCTCATCCGCAAGGCCCAAGCGGGGGTGCAGGTCTACCTCATCTACGATACCTTCGCCAACATGGTGGTGCCATCGCGCTTCTTCCGCTTCCCGCCCACAGTCCACGTCTTACCCTACCGCGCATGGCGCCGCCCCTGGCATATCTTCGACTTCCGCCGCTATGGGCGTGACCACCGCAAGATCCTGGTGGTGGATGATCGCATCGCCTTTGTGGGCGGCTACAACATCGGCGAGCTCTACCGCGTACATTGGCGCGACACCCATCTACGCTTGGTTGGCCCCGAAGCCGATGATCTGGGCGCCTCGTTTGTAGACTTCTGGAACGTCAACCGTACCGCACGCCAGCCCAAAATCCCCATGCCACCCCGATCCTGGTCGTCCGAGCTACGCGCCTACCGCAACGACCCCGTCCGCATGATCTTCCCCATCCGCTCGATCTATATCGAGGCGATTGAGCAGTCCCAGCGCCACATCTTCATGACCCAAGCCTACTTTATTCCCGACGAGGCCATTCTGAATGCTCTGATTCGGGCGGCGCGGCGCGGCGTGGATGTGCGCGTGCTGGTACCATGGAAGAGCAACCACGTCATCACCGACTGGTTGGCGCGTCATACCTTTGATCTCTGCCTGCGCAATGGGATTCGCATCTTTGCCTACCAAGGCGCGATGATTCACGCCAAATCGGCGACAATTGACTCGATCTGGTCAATGATCGGCACCGCCAACCTAGATCGGCTGAGCCTCGCCGGGAACTACGAGGTGAATATGGAGATCTTCAACACCCATGTGGCCCACTCGATGGAGGCGATCTTCCACTGCGATCTGAGCAATGCGGATGAGATCATGCCCCATGTCTGGGCGCGGCGCTCCTGGGCGGCGCGCGCCTCGGAGTTGTTGCTCTCACCCCTCTGGCCGTTTTTGTAGGGGCGAAGCATCGCCCACCAATTCTGTCCGGGTTCCCAAGGCTACATGGTAGGCGATGCTTCGCCCCAACTATACCAAGGAGCAGACCCATGTCCAATCCGCGTATCTTTCAGAATCTGATCGGTGGTACGTTTCTCCCCAGCCGCAGCGGCCAGACCTTCGAGCGGCGCAATCCCGCTGATACCCGCGACATTGTGGGGGTCTTTCAGGAGAGTAACGCCGAGGATGTTGATGTGGCGGTGGCAGCGGCGAAGGCCGCCTTCCCGACGTGGAGCCAGATTCCGGCTCCGCGCCGTGGTGAGATCCTATTGCGGGCGGCGACAATCCTTGAGGCGCGCAAGGAGCGCTACAGCCACGACCTGACCCGCGAGATGGGCAAACCCCTCTTTGAGGCCGGAGGCGATATTGTCGAGGCGATTGGCATGGCCCAGTATGCCGGGGGCGAAGGACGGCGCATGCACGGCGTCACCACCCCCTCGGAGATGCCCAACAAATTCCAGATGAGCATCCGCCAACCGCTGGGGGTCGTGGGCCTGATCACCCCCTGGAACTTCCCCATGGCCATCGCCTCGTGGAAGATGCTGCCCGCACTGGTGGCGGGCAACACCGTGGTGATCAAACCCGGCGAAGACGCGGCGGTCAGCACCTACAACCTGGTCGAAGCGCTGATGGAAGCGGGCCTACCCCCCGGCGTGGTCAACATCGTCACCGGCTACGGCCCCGGCGCGGGCCAACCGCTCGTCGAACACCCCGACGTACCGCTCATCTCGTTTACTGGCAGCACCACCACTGGGCGGCTCGTCTACGAACTGGGGGCTAGGCAGATCAAGCGCGTCAGCCTAGAGATGGGCGGCAAAAACCCGCTCATCGTCATGCCCGACGCCGACATGGATCTGGTGATGCAAGGCGTCGTATGGGCCGCCTTTGGCACCACCGGGCAACGTTGCACCGCCACCAGCCGCCTGATCGTGCATAAAGACGTAGCTGAACCACTGGTTGCCCGCATCATCGAGCGTGCCCAGCACCTGCGGGTGGGCAACGGGCTACACCCAGCGACCGAGATGGGGCCATTGGTGAACGAGAAACAGATGCAGCGCGTCCTGGGCTATATTGAACTCGGCCAGCAGGAGGGCGCCACACTGCGGTGTGGCGGCGGGCGCATGAGCGAGGGCGATCTGGCCCACGGCTGGTTCGTGCAACCCACCGTCTTCACCGGCGTCACCCCACAGATGCGCATCGCCCGCGAGGAGATCTTCGGGCCGGTGTTGAGCGTGATCGAAGTGGCGAGTTTGGAAGAGGCGATAGCCGTGGCCAACGATGTTGCGTATGGCCTCTCGGCCTCGATCTACACCCGCGACATCAACGCCGCCTACCGCGCCATGCTGGCACTCCAGGCCGGCATCGTCTACATCAACGCGCCCACAATCGGTGCCGAGATCCACCTGCCCTTTGGCGGCGTCAAAGCCACCGGCAACGGCCACCGCGAAGCCGGGCCAACCATGCTCGATGTCTTCAGCGAGTGGAAGAGCGTCTACGTGGATTTCAGTGGTAGTTTGCAGCGGGCGCAGATAGATAATGTGGGGTAAATTTGCAACCAATACCCCCCTCTCCCGCACGCGGGAGAGGGGGGCAGGGGGGGTGAGGGCCGAATTTTTTACGCCGACATCGCGTCGGAACTCCCCAACGACGACGTCTGATTCGTCCCACTCACCGGGCGCGGCATATCCAACGTCAGCCGCTTGACCCGACCCAGCAACTCAGCCAGTTGCTCACCCTCAATGCTCTCAAACTCCAGCAGCGTATTGGCCATATCATCAAGCACAGCGCGGTTGGTGATGAGAATCTGGAACGCAGTCTCATAGGCTTCACCCGCGAGACGCCGTACCTCCTCATCAATCTGGCGCGCCACCGCATCACCATAGTTGCGCTGCTCACTAATCTCACGGCCAAGGAAGATCAACTCCTCCTTCTCACCAAAGACAATCGGGCCAAGCTGGTTACTCATCCCATAGCGCGTCACCATCGAACGGGCCGTCCGGGTGACACTCACCAGATCGCCGGAGGCCCCCGTCGTCACCTCTTCAGGGCCAAAGACAATCTCTTCAGCGGCGCGGCCACCGAGGGCGACGGTCATATCAGCCTTAAAGTAGGCAATACTCTGCAAGCCCAGGTTATCCTCATCAGGGAGGAAGAGGTTATAGCCACCAGCGCGCCCACGCGGGATGATCGTCACCTTCTGGAGCTTATTGGCGCGGGGCAAGGCACCCGCCACCACCGCATGACCCGCCTCGTGGTAGGCCACCACCAACTTCTTGCGGTCGCTCATCACCCGCGAGCGCCGTTCGGGGCCACCCAACGCCACACGCTCAATCGAATCCTGAAGCTCGGACATCCCGATCCGCTTCTTGGAGCGGCGCGCCGCCAGGATCGCCGCCTCATTGACCGCATTCATCAGATCGGCACCAGAGAAACCGGGGGTCAGACGGGCGATAATTTCGAGGTTCACATCCTCAGAGAGCGGCTTGCCCTTGACATGCACCTTGAGAATATCCATCCGCCCGCGCACATCGGGCGCATCAAGCACCACCTGACGGTCGAAACGACCGGGGCGAATGAGCGCCGGATCGAGCACATCGGGGCGGTTCGTGGCGGCGACGACGATCACATTCGTATTCGTATCAAAGCCGTCCATCTCGACCAGGATCTGGTTGAGGGTCTGCTCGCGCTCATCGTGGGAACCACCCAATCCAGCACCGCGCTGACGGCCCACCGCATCAATCTCATCAATAAAGATGATACAGGGGGCATTTCGCTTGGCCTGATCGAAGAGATCGCGGACGCGGGAAGCACCCACACCCACAAACATCTCCACAAACTCCGAGCCAGAGATACTAAAGAAGGGCACCCCGGCCTCACCGGCAACCGCGCGTGAGAGCAGCGTCTTACCAGTACCGGGAGGGCCAACCATCAGCACACCACGCGGAATACGCGCACCGAGGGCGGCGAACTTATCGGGGAATTTGAGGAACTCCACAATCTCGGTGAGATCCTGCTTGGCCTCCTCCTGACCAGCCACATCCGCGAAGGTAATCGTCGGCTTATCGCCAGCGAACATCCGCGCCCGGCTCTTGCCGAAGGAGAGCGCCTGATTATTGCTCCCCTGGGCTTGGCGCATGAAGAAGATAAAAAAGCCAATCAACAGGATCGTGGGCAACAGAATCGTGAAGATACTCAGCAAGCCACCCCATGCCGGAGCGGGCTTCACCGTTACCTTCAACTCCTTGCCATCACTCTTGGTGAGATCAACGCCATAATCGGCCAACAGCGACATAATACTATCGCCGCTCTCCATGCGCGAGCGCACCGTCGTATTATCGCTAAACGTCACGATGATCTGCTCATCGCCCGCCTGAGCCTCGATACTCTCAACATTCCCGGCCTTAGCGGCGGTGATCACCTCCGCAATACCCGTCTCCGTATTCTGGTTCGAGGTCTGACCAAAATACTGAAAGAAGAGCGCGAGCGCCGCAACAAGAATGATCAGATAGACAAAACTATTTTTGAGCCAGCGATTATCGCTCATACGCCCAATCCGCCTCTCTGTGAGCCAATGACCCCGTACACGAAGAAGGGACAAAGCCCCCTCCAGGGAATGTGCAAAGTCACCTCCGGTGGGGGTTCGGGGGCGGCTTCGTCGCCCCCGAAGATCTTTTTTGTTGTTGTTTGGCGGCTTCGCCGCCAAACAACAACAAAAATGGGGTTTGGGGCACAGCCCCAAGGACGTTGCACATGTCCTGAAGCCTCATCGGGGGTGTCTACATCCCGATAGCGTGTGTATTATAACATTAGGAATCGCGCCATTCAAGGGAACCAGATCACAACCACTATGTAATCTGGATCACCTCCGGTGGGGGTTCGGGGGGATACACGTCGGCAACCCCTCGCGATACGACGGATAGCGCAGCGACACACCCAACTCCGCGTGCATACGGCGGTTGGCCATGCGATGCGACACCGCCGCCATATCCACCAAATCGGGCGGCAAGGGCAACGGGCGACCGCGCAGACGAGCGAGGCGTGTAACCACACCCAGGATGAGGCGAGCCAGTGTAGGCGAGAATGAACGTGGCGGCGGGCCACCCAAGAGCCGCGCCAGTTCCGCATAAAAATCACAGATCAGCACCGGGCGATCATCGGCCAAGTTATAGATCTGGCCAGGAGTTCCACATTCCGCCAGTGCGCGCAGCGCCGCCACCGTATCCTCAATATGGATATACGAGGCAAAACCAATCCCGCCACCAATCAGCGGAAAGCGACCCTGGCGCACCTGATCGATCATCAACGCCGGAGCGTGCGGGCCATACACCCCGGCAATGCGCGCAATCAGCACCGGCAGCGCCTGGGAAGCGGCGGCAGCGAGCAACACCCGTTCCGCTTCGGCCTTAGCGTAGGCATAGTGGAACGCCGGAGCAGGCGCGACATCCTCGGTGAGCCATGCATCACCACTGGGGTAGAGCGCGCCACTACTCGCAAAGACCAGCGCCCGCAGCGAGGAGCGACCAGCGCACTCCTCAGCCACCGCCTGCGCCGCATCCACATTACCGCGCACAATCTCCTTGGGCGTCCCCAACGGCGAACCAGCGAGATGAAAGACCACCTCCACATCCTGCAAGGCAGAGCGCAACACCACCCGATTCGTCACATCGGCGGTTATCGCATCCACCCCCAGATCAGCCAACTCCGCCAGCCCCGCCGCATCGCGATCAATCCCGCGCACCGCGAGGCCATCAGCGCGCAACGCCCGCGCCAAGGCACGCCCGATATACCCGGCACAACCCGTAATCAGAATCACCGCTCAACCCCCACCACCATATCCGCACCGACCGAACTGGTCAACAACTCCTGCGGAATCGGCTCCAGACTCGCGCAGCCATGGGCATCAAACGGAGCGCGGAAAACATGCGCCCCGATTGTCACCACCGCGTGGCCCACCACCGGCGGATCAACCAGAACCACCACCGCCCAGCGCCCCGCCGTCTGGCGAACACTCACACGCACCTCAAAATCAGCGTGGTCATCATCATGAATAACCGTCTCAGTCGGCTTACCGCCCCACATCACCCCAAACTGGGGCACGAGGGTGCGCACAAAGACCGAGCGCTGCAAGACAAAACGCGGAATAATCGGCTGCGGCGTAAGGAGACTCGCAAACGTAATCGGCGGCAACTCACCGGCTGCCTCCGCCGCCTGAAGCGCCAGAATCATCTGATACGACGACGCACACTCACGACACGTCCAGAGATGCCACCAGACATGCGGATAGGACTTAATTGCCGCCAGCGTCCCCTCATCATACTCGGTATCAATATAGGCCGGCAAATCCTCATCACAGGCATCACAATCCACCGGCTGAAGATCCAGCGGCGCACCCAAGCGATCCGCCACCTGATCGAGCAACACGTGCTGACAGCGCGCACAACTTGCCACGTGATCGATCAACCGCAGATACTGCACATCCTGAGGCAGCGCAAGATCGGGATGATCGGCGATATAGGCTTCCAGATTGCGACAAGAAAATTTCTTCATATTATTCACGCTGCCACTCAACGATGAGCCAGCACCGAGTATATGCACGACACCATTTGTATAAAAGTGGTTATGAAAGGGATCAAGTAGCATCATACCATGCTCTTTCGATTTATTAAACGCCTGAAGCCACCAGAAAGTTGCTCAACATAGTTACTCACCTTACGCACCCAGAAAATCAGGGATATGCTACAATCTGAACTATGAAAAACGATGAACTGTTCGACCTCTATAGTGATTATCTCACCTTACGCAGTACGTATGTACGGATAAAGACGGTCTTTCGTGCCAGATCATGCTCCTTGCGTCGCCCGTAGCG
>NZ_RYFD01000043.1 GCF_004138135.1 Candidatus Oscillochloris fontis | reverse complement strand
GGTGAGGTGCTGTTTTTTCATGCCACCAGTCTAAGTGACGTGGCGATAGAACACAAGAGGTCTTAATTTACGGACTAGTGAACAGTTACAATTTGCGCCACATTTGCCACAACCCTACCCAATCGTGTATAATGATCCACGGCACTGAAGAACGGCAGACACTTACTGAACCCCGCCAGGGCCGAGAGGCAGCAACGGTAGGTGAGTTCCTCTGGGTGTTCGGAGGTGCCATTCTCATTAATAAAGACAACGGCTGGCGATGCACCGCATCACCAGCCGTTTTTGGCGTAGTTCCCTAGGTGCTTAGCCCAATTCGGCAAGCTGCTGCGGGCCAAAGCCAAACGGCAACAGATCCCGTGGCGTCACGATCCGCTCCGCCCCCTCCAGATTGAGCAACAAGATCATCGCCTGCGGGGCCAACTCGGCAATCACCTGGCGACACGCCCCGCACGGGCTGGCCACGTCGCTTGTTGGCGTCACCACTGCCAAAGCCACTATCTCGCGCTCATCGGCGGCATAGGCACTAAACAGCGCCACCCGCTCAGCACAGATCGTCATGGGATAGGCCGCATTCTCGATATTACCCCCCAGGAAGATTCTCCCGCTGGCGCTCAACACCGCCGCTCCCACTGAAAAGCGCGAATAGGGCGCGTAAGCCCGTTGGCGTGCCTCTAGCGCTGCGGCGCGTAGCGTCGCGTAGTCAAGTTGGCTCATACACCTCCCCCTCTCTCAGAGCGCCCTCCACCGCAGTATCCGCTGTCGCGGAGCGGCGCACAATCCGTAGTTTTTGTGGGCGTATGCCCTTGACCGATAAGACCGTCAGGGTTGCCTCCTCAAACTGCAACTCGTCACCCACCCGTGGGATGCGCCCTAGTTGCTCGTACACCAGCCCCCCGATACGGTCGGCGCTATCTGAGGATAACTTGAGGTCGGCCAGATAGTTCACATCATCAATCGCCACGCGACCATCAACAATATAGACCCCATCATCCAGTGGTTGGATGGACGGATCTTCGGTATCATACTCATCCTGGATCTCGCCGACAATCTGCTCAATCAGATCCTCAATCGTCGCCAAGCCAGCGGTATTTCCATACTCATCAACAATAATCGCCATATGCACCTTGCGCTGCTGAAGATCCTCAAGCAACGCATTCACCCGCATCGTCTCAGGCACAAAATGAGCCGGACGGAGCAGCGTATTGATCGGCATATGCCGCTTTCCATCACGCAGCGCCGGAATCAGATCCTTTGCATACAGAATACCCACGATCTGATTGACCGTCTCGTTATAGACCGGGATGCGCGAGTGACCCGCACTGATGACCACATCAAGCGCGGTTTCCAGCGGCGTATCAACCTCTAGCGCCACAATATCTACACGCGGCACCATAATTTCGCGCAACAGCGTGTTCCCGAACGCGATCACCCCTTCGATCATCTCACGCTCGTCATGCTCGATCAGACCCTCTTCTTCTCCCACATTGACCAGCAACCGCAACTCCTCTTCCGTGACAAGCGGCGAGGGGTAGGAGTTGTGGCCACTCACAAAGCGGAAGAGCGGGGCCGTGATCAGATTGACCAGCGCAATCAGCGGCCAGAGAATCTGCCCCAGCAGACGCAGCGGGCGTGCGAGAACCATCACCGTCGCATCGGGATTGCGCATCGCGAGCGCTTTGGGGAGTGCCTCGCTCATGATCAACACCGCCAGCACCAACAGGGCCAGATCAAGCGCCTGCTGCCAAGGCGGAAGACCAATCGTGAGGCGGAGGGTAAAGACCGTCGCCGTGATCAGGATGGTCGTATTGAGGAAGATGATCGTGGACTTGAAGTGGTAGGGGTCGTCAATCAGACGTGAGACGGCGCGACGGGTACGCGGGGCACCTTCGGAGAGCAACTGGTTCAAACGATGCCGACTGATGGCAGTGAACGAGGCATCAACTGCTGAGGTGAAGGCCAACATCAAAAGACATAAGCCGACACCGATCAGCAGCAAACTAGGTTCTGGGTCCTCCAACAAGGTAAGACACTCCTATCACTACGACAAGACCTCAGAGGGTATGCAGCGCATACGATGAGTTGAGTCTGAAGCCCCATCTTACACGAGACTCAGCCGCCATGCCAACGACCCCAAGTAGAGATGTGCATACATGCAACATCGGCACTCGGGGCCGTGGAACGGTAGCTGAGGGCGCTCAATTACGAGAAGAGCGCACTTAACGACAGATCCTTATGGATACGCATAATAGCCTCCGCAAAGAGCGGGGCCACACTAATAGTACGAATGCGAGCCTCGGCCAGATCCCCCGTCTGCGGGATCGTATTGGTCACAATCGTCTCAACCAGATCTGAGCGCCCGATGATCGGCACCGCATCCGCCGCGAAGACCCCGTGGGTGGCACACGCATACACACTGCGCGCCCCGCGATCCAGCAGTGCATGGGCTGCTTCGACCAGTGTCCCACCAGTCGAGATCATATCATCAACGATGATCGCCGTCTTACCCTCAACATCCCCCACCATCTCCAGCACCTCCGCCACATCTGGCTCTGGGCGCTGCTTGGCAATGATCGCCAACCCCGCCCCGATCCGCTCGCGGAAGCGGTTGGCGCGCCCCACCCCACCCGTATCGGGCGAGACCACCACCGGGTTGATGAGGTTCAGGCTACGGATATAGTCGGCCAGTTGCTGCGCCGCCTGAAGGTGATCAACCGGAATATCAAAAAAGCCCTCGATAGCCGGGGCATGCAGATCCATCGTCAAGACCCGATCCGCACCCGCAGTACGGATGAGGTTGGCCACTAGTTTTGCCGAGATCGGCTCGCGCCCGGAGGTCTTCTTCTCCTGCTTGGCGTAGCCATAGTAGGGAATCACCGCCGTCACACGGGCGGCTGAGGCCCGTCGCAGGGCATCAATCAGCAGCAGCAACTCCATCAAATGGTGATCAACCGGTGAACATGTCGGCTGAACGACAAAGACATCACAGCCGCGCACATTATCCTGGAGCTTGACGCGCGTCTCACCATTCTTGAACTGCCCAACCATGGCTCGCCCTAGACCGATGCGCAGATTGGTGGCGATCTCACGGGCCAGTGCCTCGTTGGCATTCCCGCTAAACACAAGCAAACGACCGTCCATCGCTGATCTCTACTCCGCGATACTAAAGAAGATGCAGCGGAGCACTGCTCCGCTGCTGAGAAGGTGGCCAGACAGATGCCAGTGTGGGGAATGGTGAACTACTCAGAACGTCGTGGTTGACTGCCATAGCTGGCATTCTGTGCGGGTGACCATCCCACGGGGTAGTGGTCGTATGGCTGCCGGGCCAGGATTCGAACCTGAACAGACGGATTCAAAGTCCGTCGTGCTACCATTACACAACCCGGCAATAGCTACTTGCTATTATACCATATTCGGAGGGGTGGTTTGCAGCGGGCATGCTATAATCTGCATAGAGCCAGTCTCATTGCCAAAGGAGCTTTCCGTGCCGAGCTGGAATGATTTGGGTGCCGCCTTCAGTACGCTACGTGAGATAGACGTTGCGGCGATTCGTGAAGAGAGCGAACGCCCCGTCTTGATCGCCTGCCTTGGCGAGCAGCCAGCCTTAGCGCGTGCGGTGGGGCTATTGAGCCGCAGCGAGGGCCAGCGCTACGGGCCGGTGGGCTTGAATCCGTTGATCATTGCGACTCTGGCCGAATTGCGCCGGGGCGGGCTGGGGGGCGAACGGGGCGAAACACTACGGCGGGCCGATCTCTTGCTGATCATGCTCGATAGCCGCGAGCCTATCTCGGCCCACTCGGCGGCAGCGCTCAAACTCTTGGCGGATCTGGCCATGCCCACGGTGATCATCCTCACCTATGCGCAGAATGCTCCGTTAGCCTTGGACGATCCGAGTCGCACACTGAGTACTGCCCATGCCATCGCGCTACCCGATCCCGATGCGCCACAGGCTGCCGATCTGCTCGCGGATGCAATCTTTGAGCGTCTGCCTAGCGAATTGCACATGGCCGCCGCACGTCGCTTGCCGGGGCTACGTTCCGGCTATGCACGCCAGATCATCAATACCACCTCTTTCAGCAATGCCACCTACGCCCTCGCCTCGGCACTGCCCGAACAGGTTCCGATCTTCAACTTGCCTTTTGCTGCTGCCGATATGTTGGTCTTGACCAAGAACCAGGCGATGCTGGTCTATAAACTGGCCTTGGCCTATGGAGCACCGCCGGATTTTCAGGCTCGTATCCGTGAGGTGCTGCCGGTATTGGGCGGTGCCTTCGTCTGGCGGCAATTGGCGCGCACACTGGTCGGCCTCATTCCGGTTTGGGGCATCGTGCCTAAAGTGGCTATCGCCTATGCCGGCACCTACTCCACCGGGATGGTCGCATGGCGCTGGTTCGAAAGTGGCGAACTTCTTTCGGGTGTGCGCCTCAAGGAGATCACCGATGAGGCGTTGCGCACCGGGCGTGAACGGGCGATGACGCTGGTTGCGAGTGCCCGCGAGCGCGGGAGCGAGGTCAGTGGCGGGATTGTCGAGCAACTCGGACGCCGTGTGCGCTCGATTTTGCCGCGTGGGAAGTAGGGGCGAAACATCGCGCCCACCAATTCAGTTGTGTTCCCCGGATCACATGGTGGGCGATGCTTCGCCCCTACGACGTTATGCCCATAAGGAGTTGTGTTCATGGAACGTTTTGTCATCGAAGGTGGCCAGCGCCTCAGTGGGAGTATCACCCCTGCGGGGAATAAGAATGCCGCACTCCCACTGCTCGCCGCCACCCTCCTGACTAGTGGCCGCGTGGTGTTGCGCAATCTCCCCGATATTGGTGATGTGCGCATCAAACTGGCCTTGCTAGAACAACTCGGTGTGCTGGTGGAGCGTCTTGATGCCCATACCTACGCTTTCACCACCCCCATCACCCCCACGGTTGACCCCGATGTCGGCCTCTCGCGCCGCATCCGTACCTCGCCGCTCCTGGCTGGCCCGCTCCTCGCTCGGCGTGGCTCGGTCACGCTGCCCCGTCCCGGCGGTGATGTGATCGGGCGGCGACGCCTCGACACCCACTTCCACGCCCTCACGGCTCTCGGCGCTTCTCTCGAAGTGACCCCCACTAGCTACATACTCAGTGTGGATCGGCTGCGCGGAGCCGACATCTTCCTTGATGAGATGAGTGTCACTGGTACCGAGCAGGCGGTGATGGCGGCGGTTCTCGCCGATGGCCATACCACCATCGGCAATGCCGCCTCCGAACCCCACGTCCAGGATCTCTGCCGCTGCCTCAACCAGATGGGCGCACGGATCAATGGTGTTGGCACCAACCTGTTGGAGATCGAGGGCGTCACGAGTCTGGCTGGCACCGACTTCACGATTGGCCCCGACTTCATGGAGGTCGGGTCGCTAATTGGCCTCGCGGTCGTCACCCGTAGTGAACTTCGTATCTGCGGTGCCCGCCCGCGTGACCACCGCATGAGTCGGATCGCCTTTGGGCGCTTGGGGGTGACGTGGCGCGATGAGGGTGAGGATATTGTGGTACCCGGAGATCAAAATTTAGAGGTCAATCACGATCTGCATGGAGCCATTCCCAAGATCGACTCGGCTCCTTGGCCCGGTTTCAACCCCGATCTGATCAGTACCGCCTTGGTGGTGGCCACGCAGGCGCGAGGGACAGTACTCATCCACGAGAAGATGTTCGAGAGCCGACTCTTCTTCGCGGATCGCCTGATCGGCATGGGGGCCAAGATCGTGCTCTGCGACCCCCACCGGGCGGTGGTGGTCGGCCCCTCGCAACTCTACGGTGAACCGGAGGGTCTGCCCAGCCCCGACATTCGTGCCGGGATGGCATTGCTCACCGCTGCGCTGTGTGCCAAGGGCAAGAGCGTGATCTACAACATCGGCCAGATTGATCGCGGCTACGAGCGGATTGATGAGCGCCTCAGCGCGTTAGGGGCCAAGATCGAGCGGGTATAGGGTCAGTGGGGGTTCGGGGGCGGCGAAGCCGCCCCCGAAGAATTATTTTTCTCGTATGTTGGCGGCGCAGCCGCCAACATACGAGAAAAATAAGGTCTGGGGCGTAGCCCCAACTAGAGCTTATCCTCATCCTCAACATCCAGGCGCGTTGTCTCGCCAGTGGTGGGTGGAGTCTGCGTACTGCTCTGCAAGCGTGTCACAAAGGCCGAAAGCTGCTCGTTGAGTTGCGTGATACCTCGTGCAAGCACCTCCTGGAAATCCTGCGCCGCTTGGCTATGCTGGGCTTGGTTGAGCGCCTGCTGGCCGCGCTCGGCCAATTCGCGCAGCCGGTCATCCTCCTGAATCGCCTTGAGCGCCGATTGCACTTGGCTGCCGATCTCCTTCACGCCATTCATAATATCCTTCTGGAGTTGCTGCGTGCGCTCGCTCTCCAGCGCGGTGCGTACCGCCTGCTCGATCTGATGCCCAAACTCACGTAGTTCACTCCCCAGATCCGGCTGCTGTGGCTGGTTATTGAGGTCTTCAGGCTGGCTCATAGTAGCATTCTCCTTCAGTAGTAGACGAACCTTCCCATTTGACGACCGAGAAGTGCAAAAAGGTGCAGTGGTGTAACTGTTCACACTTGGGGTAAAAGAAACCTCTGGTTGACGCAAAGGCGCAAAGGTTTTGAGGGGGCATATCCTTGAAGGCTTTGCGCCTTTGCGTCTTTGCGTCAAAACTGGGATGCTAGGAGAACTGTGAACAGTTACGCAGCGGTATGCAATCAGCGGCGACGGCGGGCCAACCAGAGGAAAAAGGTGGCAAGTAGGAGGAGCACGCCGAGTTTCATGCGCTGCTGAATCCCGCCCTGTTGATAATACGTGATCAGTTCAAACAGCGCCGCGCTTGCCAACGGCTCTTGCCCCCGCTGGCTCTGCACCTCAACCTGGGTTACGGCCAACCCGGCTCGCTGCGCCCGTGCATAGATCTCGCCATGAACCAACCCATCGGGTACCTGATCGGGGATGAATTCGGCCAGATCATGCCGGAAGAGTGCGAAACGCAGGCTTGGATCGGGCAGATCGGCACCCAGGAGCAGCCGCACCAGGATGGCATAGAAGAGCGCGAGTGGCGATGTGGCGCGTTGCCCACGGTAGCCCAACACCACCGCATAATCGCGATGGATCGTGAGCAGACGCGGCAGTTCGCTGATGCCCACCGCGCCATACGGGTTGTAGGCGCACAGATACTCCCCCCGCGCCACCGCCCACGCTGCCCGCAGCGCGGCCACATAGCCACGCGGTTCGGAGAGATGCAGCACCATCACGGGGTCGTAGCTTGCTGCCAGCAGATCGGCCTGTTGCCCCGTCGCATCATCACTTCCATCATCAACCACGATGATCTCATAGTCGGGGCAATGTTGGCTGGCGACCGCCATACACTCGGCAACCATGGTCGCGAGTGTGGGGGCTTGGTTGCGCACTGGCAGGAAGATCGAGAGCGTCTGCATCGGCATTGATACTCTTACCCCTTCGACACGCTCAGGGGACGGATGTTCATAGTCGGGAGAGCGGTTGCGAAACGTACCCTGAGCGTGTCGAAGGGTACGAATGGTTGTGCAAAGATTATAGCATAGGCGTTTGGGGAACTTCGGCGGGTGCGCCAGCGTTTGATCGGTACAGAACCCCCATCATGGCCGGGTTCCCCGATCATCCCGGAGGGGCGAAGCATCGCCCGCCATGGAGCAGGGGCACCCGAACGCGGTTGGTGGGCGATGCGTCGCCCGTACCATGCCGGGTTCCCCGATCATCCCGGAGGGGCGAAGCATCGCCCGCCATGGAGCAGGGGCACCCGAACGCGGTTGGTGGGCGATGCTTCGCCCCTACTAAGGATCAATCATAAACGAGGAGTCCCGCTATGCATCGCATTCTGTTCCTGATTCTGCTGGCTCTGGCTCTCACGGCATGTGGATCTCGTCCGCAGGCAAGAATTCCTACCACTACGCCTAGCTCTATCGCGACGGCCACCCCCAGCCTCATCGCGACGGCCACCCCCAGCCCCACCGCGACCGCCACCTCTAGCCCGACGGAGACCCCCATGCCACCCCCACCCGACCCAACCAAGCCGCCGGTGCGCCCGTTACCCACCGATCTGCCCCGCATCACCCCGGCGGCTCCGCCAATTGTTGGCGAGGTGCCGGCGGATCTGCTGAAGAGGATCATTGCCGATGCCGCGCAGCGCAGTGGGGTGGATGCGTCTGCTGTCACGGTGCTACGCGGCGCAGCGGTGGAGTGGGGCGATAGTTCGCTGGGCTGCCCCCAACCCGGTATGGGCTATCTCCAGGTGATCACCCCTGGCTATCAGGTGATCCTCCAGGCGGCGCAGCAAACCTACGACTACCACGCCGATACGCGGGGCTATTTTGTCCTCTGTACGCGCTAGGAGATCGCGAGGCTACTCAATTCTGGTGCCAAGACGCAAAGCCTTCAACAGAGTGACACAATGCACCCTTTGCGTCTTCGCGCCTTTGCGTCAATTTGAGGTTATAGCCGTCACCCAATTACCGTGCCATGCCCGGCCAACGCCCGCGTGACACATTCAGCGACCCGCGCATCGCCCAAGACGACCTGCCCAACCCCCTGGGCCAGCGCCTCTTGGGCACCGAGTACCTTCTTCTTCATCCGCCCTTCGGCGAAACTGAGGTAGGACTCGACATCGTTGCGCGGGATGCGGGTAATGAGCGAAGACTCGTCGGGGAAGGCGCGTAGCAACCCTGGTACGTTCGAGAGCAGCAACAACGTATCGGCCCCCAAGGCGGCCGCGATGGCCGCCGCTGCGCGGTCGCCGTCCACGTTCAGCGCCTCGCCACGCTCCGAGCACGCCAGCGGTGCGACCACCGGCAGATAGCCCGCATCGAGCAGCGTGCGCAGCAAGCCACTATTCACATGCTCAATCGTGCCCGTCCAGTCATCACGCAACATCTTCTGGCGGCCATCCTCAACAATGCGGATGGTCGCTTTGCGCTTGCCCGCCAGAATCCGCCCATCCAACCCACTCACCCCCACCGCATTGATCCCACGCGCCTGCAAGCGCTCCACCAGGCTCTTATTGACCACCCCGCCCGCCGCCATCATGAACAACTCCAGCGTGCGCCGGTCGGTGTAGCGGCTCGTGTAGCCACTCGGCGAGGTGACAAAACGCGGCGGATGCCCCAACGCCTCCCCCAACTTATTGGTCTCGTCCGAGCCACCATGGACAAGCACCACCGGCCCCGCAGCACTGCCCCGCGCCGCCAGATCATCACAGAGCGCATCATAGTTATTACCGGCGCTGCCGCCGACTTTGATCACCAACATCTTCTCATCCCTCTCTCAGCATCGTATGGTACAACGGTATCATCATACACGAAGCCTCGAAAGATCCCGCATATGTTCCGCCGCATTCTGCTCCTGCTCGTACTCTTCATGCTGGTTGGTTGCACCCAGACCCCGGCTCCCGCACTTATGCCCACCGGCCCGATCATCCCGCTGGCGGAGGCGGCTGTGCCGGTTGTGCCGACTGCCACGCTCAGCCCGACCACCCCGCCGGTGACGCCCACGCTCCTCGCGCCGACGCCCACCCCACGCCCCGCCACCATGCCGCCGCGTGTCGGGCTTCAGGTTGGTCACCTCAATGCCCATGAGCTACCCGAAGAACTCGCCCGCTTCCGCACCTCCACTGGTGCGCGCTACAACGGTGTCAGCGAGGCCGAACTGAACGCAGATATTGCCCGCCGTGTGCAGGTACTCTTAGAGGCCGAGGGGGTGTTGGTAGATCTGCTCCCGGCGACAATCCCGCCTAGCTACGAGGCCGACGCCTTTGTCACGATCCATGCCGATGGCTCGACCGGCAGTGCCGCACGCGGCTGGAAGCTGGCCACCCCCTGGCGCGCCTCACGCGCCTCGCAGCAACTACTCGCCGCTGTCGCCGCCAGCTACGGGCCTGCCACCGGCCTCCCCGAAGATGTCGGCGGTGTGACGGTCAACATGCGCGGCTACTACGCCTTCAACAACCGCCGCCACACCCACGCCATTGCGCGTACCACCCCGGCCATTATTGTCGAGATGGGCTTTATGACCAACGCCGCAGATCGCGCCGTGCTCTTCGGTCAGCCGGAGCGCGTGGCGCGTGGCATTGCCGAGGGCATTCTGGCCTACTTGGCTCAGCGCGACCCCACCGATACCGATGCGCTCATCCCGCCCGATCTGCCCAACCTGCGTGTCGGCCCCGATGGCGCGGTGATGCGCGCCGCGCCCAACGATGAAGCCCGGCGCATCACCAACTTAGAGCCGAGCCAGCGCATCTTCGCGCTTGAACTGCGTGATGGCTGGTACCAGATCTTCGCCCGCGATCTCCCCAGCGCCCCCGGTTGGGTGCGCGCCGATCAGGTGGAGGTCTCCACCGAGCCATTTCCGTTCCCGACGACCACCAATCCATGATCACCCCGCAAGGAGCGACTGCGGAAACTCGCGTAACTGGCGCGCCCCATCCACACACACAATATCCACGTCCGCTTCCACCAACACTACGGACTGACACTCGACCCGCTGGTGGAAGCGGGCGCGGTAGGGCGAACTCATATCCACCGTTGTCACCACCTCGATCAGATCGCCCAACCGCGCCGCCTGCTTAAACTTCATGCTCAAACTATAGACCACAAAATTGAAGCCATCCTGGTTCCACTCATGGATCGGTCGCCCCTGCGCCCCCACCCATTCGGTACGCCCGCGCTCGATGAATTTGAGGTAGTTGGCGTAGTAGACCACCCCTAGGCTATCGGTATCTTCGTAGTACACTTTATACGCGACGCGATGCTCCACCCATATCCTCCTTGGGCTGCTCAGTGCTACAATACAGCTATTATCGGCCATCAACGACAACTTGGCGAGGAGAATCGCGGTGCGCCACTCTATCTTTCTCATCATCGTATGTGCCCTTCTGCTGCTTCCGGCCCCAACGATCCAAGCCAACACCGCAGCGGGGAAGCCGGTCTTCTTCGCTGAGACCGGCCACACCCTAGCCTATAGTTTCCGCGACTTCTATGATCGCCAGGGCGGTTTGGCAATCATCGGTCTGCCCCTGAGCGAAGTCTTTCTTGAGAATGGTCGCCCGGTCCAATACTTTGAGCGTGCGCGTTTGGAGTGGCATGCCGATCTCGGCATCACCCTGGCTGGTCTCCTGGGCCACTGGGCCGCCGAGGGTCGCAGCACCGACCCCGCCTTTGTCCGGGTTGCCGCCGCCGCCCCTGGGGACACCTACGTGATCGAGACTGGCCACAGCTTGGGTGGGGTCTTCCGCGACTTCTGGTTGGCGAATGGCGGCTTGGCCACCTTTGGCTACCCTATCTCTGAACCTTTTGACGAGACCAACCCCCAGGATGGCCAAGTCTATACCGTCCAGTACTTCGAGCGTGCCCGCTTCGAGCACCACCCCAACAACCCCGCAGCCTATCAGGTACAATTGGGCCACTTGGGGCGGCAGTACCTCGCCGCCTACCAGGCACCCGAATCAGCCTTGGCACCCGTGCAGAACGCAGCCCAAGCCTGGGATGCCGTTCGCCCCACCCAGGTACGCATTCCGCGCATTGGTTTGAAGACCGACGTGGTCAGTACCGGCTATTCCCAGGGAGCATGGGATGTCCCGCGCTACACGGCTGCGCACTACTGGCCGATCTCCGCCTACCCCGGTACAGCCGGTAATATCATCCTGGCGGGACATGTCGGCTATCGCGGGATCATCTTCAACCAACTCCCCAACGTGGTTGTGGGCGATACGATCTATGTCAGCGCAGGTGGGCAAGAACACCGCTACGTTGTCTCTGAGGTGCTTACCCTGTTGCCCGCAGAGACATGGGTGATGCAGCCGACCACAAACGAGACCCTCACCATGATCACCTGTGTCCCGATTGGCGTCTACTCCCACCGTCTGATCGTCCGGGCTGTGCCAAACTAAACGGAGGAGTATCTATGCAACGCAAACAGAACAATAGTTGGATCGGCATTGTTATCTTCTTACTGATCATGTTTGGCTCTCCCATCACCAGATTTTTGGCCAACATGATCTATCAAGCAACCGGCATGCAGGTCGATCCGAATATGCTCTTAGTGGGGCTGATCATCCTGAGTGTGGTACTCTCCTCGATTGTGCCACTCCTGCGCGGCCTTGGTGGTGAGAGTCGCAATAATGAGGTGCGCCTGCCCACCGAGCCAACCAGTGCATCACCCATGAAACTCCCGACCAATCCGCCAGCCATGACTCCTCCGCCCACCCCACCACAGCTTTCGGCCAGTCCACGCTTCGAGCCAATCGTTGATCCACGTATTCTGATAGTTGGCTTGTTTGGATTGGTCTTCTTTGTTGTCATCTTCTTATTCATACTCTCGATGACCGGGGTCATCTAACTCACTATGCATACCTACGACCCATTTGCGCACTACTACGATGCCGATTTTCGCGACTACACCGAAGATGTACCCTTCTACCGTGAATTGGCGCGCCGCTCCAATGGCCCCATCCTCGAATTGATGTGTGGCACGGGCCGGGTACTGATTCCCCTCGTCGAATCCGGCTACACCGTCACCGGGGTGGACATCTCCCCGGCGATGTTGGCAATTGCCCGCAAGCACCTTGAGGACGCAGGCATTCACGCGACTCTGCTCGAAGGTGATGTACGTCGGGTTGATCTGCCGCCCCAAACCTTCGGCTTGGCCTTTGTGGCGGTCAACTCCTTCATGCACCTTGAGAGCGTCCGCGATCAGATCGAGACCCTAGAGACGGCCCGGCGTGCCCTGACCCGCCGGGGCACGCTCGTGCTGGATCTCTTCAACCCCGATCCAACCGATATCGCCCGCGAGGATAATCGCTTGGTGTTGGATCGCTCCTACATCCTCAATGGGCGGCGGGTGCAGAAATTTATCGCCATTGATAGCGACGCCGCCACCCAAACCTCACACGTCACCTACCTCTACGACGAGACCGATGAAGAGGGCCACCTGCAACGGCGCACCATGCGCTTTGTGATGCGCTGGTTCTACCGCTACGAGATCGAGCACCTATTAGCGCGCACTGGCTTTGTGGTACGCGCCGTCTATGGGACATACGATCTGGACGAGTACGCCACCGGCAGCCCGCGCATGATCGTCGTTGCGGCTCCGGCAAAATAAGCGCCGAGAATCGAAGAAGCTGCCTGGATTGCTCCAGGCAGCCGGTTTGGAGGAGAAAGAGGGCAGTGATGCAGAAGAATGTGGTAGCTATCGCTTGGTTCAGCAGTGGCTCACCGCGTACCGTTTGCTGTACTCATCTGGGTGTGAGTATAACGGCCCAAGGTTAGAACTGCGTTAATAACGGATAAGCTCCACGTGAGCAGAACCTAGCCCAGCCCTGATCGGTCTCCTCATGCCAATTGATACAACGATCCACCACGAGAATGGGGATAACATGTGGAAAATGTGGATGAAAAAGGTTATTTCCGCATGGCCAGAGCACTCAGGGTCGCCGCGAGCGCAAAACCAGCGACAGTCTGCGCCTCACGGTTCTGAAGCGCGGCGAAGCCCAAGAAACTGGTTCCGGCCAGATTCGCCACCCGACTCATCACCCCGGCGGTCGCATCACCGCGCAGACGCAGAATATTGAGCATCCCCATAAAGGTCAGCGCGAGGCCCGATCCCGCAAACCATGCTTGGTTAATCCCCTGCTCATGGCCATAGTAGAAGGGTGTCAGCGCCACATGCCCCACTCCCCCCACGCAGATTGCGGTCGAGAGGGCCAGATCCAGCGCTGTAAGCGGATCATTGGGCATGCCCAACATCTCAAGTGTGAAGGGCGAACGGGCACTATGCATCGCAACGACCTCTTCTATCCACCAAAGGCCAGCATCACCAGAATGGCGATCAGTGCGCCACCGATGGAACTACTCGCATTGACCACATCGTTATTCATCCACGCCCAACCGCGCACAAACGTGGTTGGCTTACCCTGCCGATCCACGCGCCGTTCCGTCTCGCGGCCATCGGAATAGGCATAGATCGCCTGGATCGTCGCTCCAAAGAGGCTATCAATCATCGCACCAGCGAATCCCCCCGCCAGCGCAGCCGGGATGACCCAGATCGGTGCCTCAGCGCCTTCGATCTTGAGCAACACAAAGAGACACACCCCGATCAGCCCCGCCCCCATGGCTGCGGCGCTACTCCCAAAGAGTGTAATCCCCCCCGACGTGCCGGGTTCTACCGGGCGTCCGTTGGTGATCAGGCGTGGCCGGTGTGGGCTTAGCACCCCCAACTCGGTGGCCCACGTATCCGCATTTACCGTGGCCATAACGCCCGCGAAGGCCGCCAACAGGATCAGCGGTTCGCCGGTGATTGCGTAGGCCAGCGCACACAGCGCGGATAATCCACCGTTGGCCATAGTTTGGGTGAAGTCGCGGCGTCCGCCCTTGGAGAACTTCTCCGCAGCGCGACGCTCCTTGATCGACTCTTTGTAGTGCGAAAGGATGCTACTGCTGATAAAGAATATGATCAGCGTAAGCCCCCACGCCCATCCGCCAAAGCCAAGCGTTACTGTGCCAACCACGATGGCACCAATCCAACCACTCACATCAAGCGAACGTCGCCAGTACGCGAGGCCACCAATGGCGGCACTCAGCACCAATCCGAGACCAATCCGTGTGAGGTCAAGCATAGGTAAGTGAGCGGGGCATGCTCCGCCCGGTAAAAAGAAGCGGGACACTGACATCAGTGCCCCGCGATTATACCAGAAAGGAAACCCTCACAATTCTCTATGCCGCAATTGCGCGTGACTCTAAGCGCTGCTGGCTGCTATTCTCCCGCACGGTCTTCAGCGCCGATTCAAGCTCTCCGCCCAGAATGTCGCTCACCAACTGGTTCGGCACGAAGGCCACCATTGGCCCCAGCATGGGCGCAAGATCGAGCGACATCGTGGCAAATAGATCTGTTCCGTCCATCTCTGGTGTCAGAACCCAGCGCGTCTCTACCGGTACGGGCGTCTCGACTTTAAATACAATCTCGCTCGGCTCGACCCAGGTCAGATCCCCTTCGCAGCGGATCGTCCCGAAGATACCTCCCATCGCCATGTGGGTGACCATGCGGGCGGTGCGAGCCTCCTCGTTGTAGTTGAGCAACTCCACCTTTTGGAAGCGCGGCATTAGGGTGCCGATCCGGGTCGGATCAGCAAGGGCCGCGAAGACCTCTTCCGGGCTGGTTGCTTCGATGTAGCTGCGGCGGGAAACTGTGATCATGAGGCCGTCTCCTCTCAGCATTGTGAGGTTTGTGCAAAGGTGTACAGAATTTCGGGCTTCTTTGTCAATGCTTTGCAAAGATACGATACCATGACGGTTAAGGGATGTCAATAGTTTGTTTGATGTGTGTAGTTCCGATAACCCCGGACACTGCCCATGCTACACTACTGATTGTACATAATTTTTGTTAGCGCGAAAAAGCCTTGGGAAAGCTGAAATGCGGCGCGGGGCTTCGACAGGCTCAGCCACCGCGCCGCTGGCTGAGCCTGTCGAAGCCATGCGGCGCGTCCCAGAGCTTTTTCGCGCTAACCAATTTTTTCGATCTCGTGGCGGAGGTGTTATGGATGAACCCGCTCCCAACCTGTCCATTATTGGTGCGGCGGTACTGCTGCTCACACTCTTGCTTGGTGCCGGGCTTGCCCTTGGTGGAGAGATCGGCCAGATTGCCGGGGCTAGCCTGAATACGCTGCCCTTTGCCGGTTTAGCCCTCCTCGCCTACCTGGGTGGTCCGCGTTTCAATTGGGCCTGGGTCGCAACCGGCCTCTGGCTGACTCTGCTCATCATCGGAACCGCCACCATCACGCTGGGGTTGGGCATTGCGGTTGCGGCGAACCTCAGCCTTGTCGGGGTGCCTGCCGATCTGCCCCCGCTTGCCCCATCTGCATGGCTCCAGATCGCGCTCCTGCTCCTGCTGGCCGCAGCGGCGCTACTCTTTAGCCTCGTGCCACTTATCTCGCCCGTGCGCCATTGGCTGGCCCGCTTGCTCCCACTCGATCCCCACTCGTTCGTGCATACCGTGGCACTTGTGGCGGTGCTCAGCATCACCACCTTGTCTATCATTCCGCTCCTGGTGCTTGGTGCCCCACCGCTGCTGACCCTCCTCAGCCAGAATGTTGTGGCCGCTTCGGGGGGGCGCGATCCGGCGGGGATGTTACGCGATCAGATCTATAGCCTGGTCTGGACGATCCCGGCGGCGTTAGTGGCGGTGGGCTATGCGACCCGGCGTTCCTTTACGGCTGCGCTTGATCGCTTGGGCCTGGTCTGGCCAACTTGGCGCCAGGTGCTGGGTGCGGTGCTCCTGGCGCTCGGTTTGGTCGCCTTGGTACAGGTGCTGGGCCTGGGCATTGAGTGGCTCTGGAACCAGATGGGCTGGCCCCTCACCGATCAGGCCGCCTTCGATGAACTACTCGCCTTTGCGATCAGCCCCATCGGTGCCATCGTCATCGGAGTCAGTGCCGGTCTCGGTGAGGAGTTGGGCGTCCGTGGGGCGCTCCAGCCCCGCCTCGGTATTCTGCTCTCCAACCTCTTCTTCACCAGTCTGCACGCCCTCCAGTACAGTTGGGACGCCCTGCTGATCGTCTTTTTGGTCGGTATGGTCTGTGGTTTCGTGCGCAAGCAGACCAACACCACCACCAGTGCTATCGTCCATGGGGTCTACAATTTCACCTTGGTCATGCTCGCCTTGTGGACGGGCGAAATCTAGGGTTTCCCACTCCATCCTCGGCCAGTCGGGTTCGGGTATGTCGGGGGCTGGCAAGGGCGGCAGGGCAGCAGTGAGGAGTTGCGCCATGCCGCCCGCCTCGCCCATGGCGAAGAGCGCCGTCACCCACGGGGTTGCGGCGACACCCTTCACCCACCGTCCCTGCGTCTCATCTTCCTCAAACCCAAAGCGCTGCTCGGCGCTGGCCAGCAGACTGGCTGCCAGTTCCGTTTTGCCCAACTCGACCGCCAAGAGGTAGCTGAAGCCGATTTCCAGCGCATCGCCACGCTCACGGATCTTCTCGGTTCCTGCCCAGTAGCGCTCGGCCAACCCCGCGATCAGTTCACGCTCAAGTGGCGCACTCAGCGCCAAGGCCCATGCATCCTCTAGGTCATCGGCAGCGCCGCTTGCCCGCCGGTTGCTCACATTCCAGCCAGCGGCCAGGGTGTGGCGATTCAAGATGCGTGGCCCGCGAATCGCCATGCGTTCGCCCAACGTCTTCAGCCAGATCGCCCCACTCGCCCCATACTCAGTCGCATAAGCCAGATCGTGCAGCCGCAACGCCCACACCAACGCCGCCATGGCACTCGCGGTCGCCAGATCACCCTCGCAGCGGATCGCGCCCTCCGGCGACTGCTGCGTCTGCTTCCACAGAGCCTCGATCAACTCGCGCACCGTATAGGAACTGCGCACATCCGCCGACCAGCGCAGCGTAAAGGGGTCCTCGCCATAACGCACCTGGCCTCCCAGCACTCCCTGAAGCCCAAACAGCATGGCCAACGCGGTCGTGTAGGTTCCATACTCCGCATCAACCGGGTCGGGTCGCAGACTGGTGCGCTCAATCTCGTTGGCCCACGCCGCCCAGACCCGCCGCTGGATCAGGCGGTCGGTCAGATCGGCCAACGCCGTCACCGCCATCGCCCGCTCATCCTGCTCGGCATGCGGGTGCCGCGCCAGCGCCGCCAACGCACACCCCGCAAAGAAGATCTGGTTGCGTAGCGCTGTCGGGCGGGTATCCGGGTCGCGCAGATCAAAGCCCTCCCAGCGGTTGGGGGCTTGCAATGCCAAGCGCGTAAAATAGCGCAGATAGGCCGTCAGTCGCTCAGGGAGCATTAGGGACTCCTGGTGATCAGTAGGTTATCGAAGCGGATCATGACCGGGCCATGCTCGAAGCTACTCACCGCGACCCCCGTGGTACCACCAGCGAGTGCGTTGTCCTCGGTCATTTCGAGTAACGAGCCATTGACCTTCAGCGTGATCCGTTCAGCTTTGGTCTCCACACGCAGTGTATTGTAGCGCGGATGGATCATCTCCGACTGCGTCCAGTCAATCAAGGTTTGCCACGTATCATCCTTGAGTAACTCCAACGCATAATAGCCATCGTTGGCGACACTGAAGAGGTAGAAGTTGCGCGCGTCTTGGTAGTGGAAGATCAGCCCCGCCGCCACCACCTGCGAGTCGGGCGGGGTCTCACTGGCCACCTCAACCACCAGATCATCATAGGCATCCTCGGTGATCGCCCAGGCCAGGGTTTCACGTTCCTTCACTTCAAAAACGTAACTACCTTCGACAAAGGCGGTGCGTGAGGTGGTATCTTCTTCCGCACTCAGCACACTCAGCGCCGGATCAGTAAAGTCGTCATAGACAAAGACGGTATGGCTCGGATTGCTAGGCGCGGGCTGAGTCGGCAGCACCATCACCGTCGGCGGGATGGCCGTGCCCAATATCAGATTACTCGCCAGGTTACTGCGCAACCCCAGGATCAACAAGCCGGCGCAGGCGAGCAGCAGCCCGACCAGCGCCAAGCTGCTCATGCCGAGCAGGATGAGCCATGGCGGGCGGCCGCCTCTAGGCGGGAGCGCCGCGCCACATTGGCTACAGTAGCGATGGGTGGCCGGGTTGGGCGCACCACATGACGGGCAGTGTTGCGTAGGCATGGCGGTAACTGTCCACACTTCCCCTAGCATTTCGGTTTTGACGCAAAGACGCCAAGGCGCAAAGCCTTCAAGATATGCCCCCATCAAAACCTTTGCGTCTTTGCGCCTTGGCGTCAATCAAAGTCTTTGTTTACCCCAAGTATGAACAGTTACGCATGGCGTGGGTTAGGCATGCAGCGCATCACGCAGGGCCGCGATCATCCCTTGATTCTGCTCTTCGGTTCCAAAGGAGATGCGAATATGCCCCGACAACCCCCAACCGGCTAGCGTGGTGACGGTATAGCCCCGCTGGCGTAGTGCCTCGCCCATGGCGACATCATCACCAGGGATGGGGAAGGCTACAAAGTTGGTTTCGCTTGGAATGGGTGTGAGTCCCAGCGCACTCAGTTCGCGCATGTAGAAGGCGCGGCTGGCACTGGCATGTTCGCGGGAGCGACGCACATGCGCGGTATCGTTGATCGCCGCAAGTCCCGCGACTTGGGCTAAGAGGTTGACATTGAAGGTCGGGCGCACCCGATCCAGGTAGCTGATCAGCTCCGGTGCGCCATAGGCATACCCCAACCGCAGCCCGGCCAGCCCATAGATCTTGGCGAAGGTGCGCAACAGGATCAGGTTGGGCCGCCCGGCGCGCAACTCCGTCAGCAGATCGGGGTAATCCGGGCGCTCGACAAATTCAATATAGGCTTCGTCCACCACCACCAGCACATCGTCGGGCACCCGCGCCAAAAAGGTGCGCAGATCCTCCGCCCCGTTACTCGTCCCGGTGGGGTTGTTGGGGTTACACACAAAGACCAGCCGGGTGCGCTCGGTGATCGCCGCCGCCATGGCCTCCAGATCATGGGTGTAGTTGCGCAGCGGCACCCGCACCGCCCGCCCGCCCAGTTCCAGCGTGCGCAACAGGTAACTGATGAAGGTACCCTCCGCCATCACCGCCTCGTCACCCGGATTAAGCATCCCCAAACAGAGCAACAGAATCATCTCATCCGAGCCGTTCGAGCAGGTCACCTGGCTCGGCTCCAGGCCATCGCGGGCAGCCAGCGCGTGGCGCAGCGCCGTCGCCCCCGCATCGGGGTAGCGGTGAATGCCGTGTAGCGCCTCACTCAGCGCCGTAAGAGCCAAGGGCGAAGGACCGAGCGGATTTTCGTTCGAGGAGAGCTTTACCAACTCCGCCGATGGCCCGGCCAGCAACGTCGCCGACTTATAGGCCGGCAGGTTCAGAATATGGTCTTTGTAGTACATAGGTTTAGACTCGTATCGGTAACGCAAAGGCGAAGGTACTCCCCGCCCCCTCAACACTCTCCACCCAGATCACGCCACCATGCATCTGCACAAACTGACGACTGAGATACAGCCCTAAGCCCAACCCCTCAGCACGCTGGCTACGGGCGCGGTAGAAGCGCTCGAAGAGCCGTGCCTGCTGCTCAGGGGTGATCCCTCCACCCTCATCAGTCACGGTGATCACCACCAAGCCATGCTCCGCGCTGCGCTGCAAGAGCGTCTCGACCTCCGCCGATGGCTGATCCCCAAACAGATGGCGTTGCACGTCATGCACCACCCGCAGCCGCACACTCACCCGCCCGCCTTCGGGGCTATACTTGATCGCATTATTGATCAGATTAGTCATCACCTGGTGGATACGCAACGAGTCACACGCGATCATCAATTCAGCATCGGGGTACTCTAAGACAAGCTCTCGGCTCCCAGCCGCCGGGCGTTGCTGATCAATCACCTGATTAGCCAACGCCACCAGATTCACCGGCTGGAGTTGCAGATCGAGCTGACCGGCATCAATACGCGAGACATCGAGCAGATTATCCACCATGCGTAGCATATGCGAAACCTGCTGAGTCAGGATCGTCAATCCGCGCACATCACGCGAATCGGCCTGACTGCGCTGCTGCTCACGCCGCAGCAGCAGGTCGGCATAGTTACGCACCGCAGCCAGCGGGCTACGCAACTCGTGGGCCGCCACTGCCAAGAACTCATCTTTGGCGCGCTCCAACTTTTCGTGGGTCGTCACATCACGAAAGACCACCACCGCGCCCTCGATCTGGCCATCATCGGCACGGGCGGGAGCGCCACTAAAACTCATCACCGTCTCATCGCCACTAGAGCCACGCAGAATAAGCCGGTAGTCCTGAAAGATCTCGCCTGCCAGGGCGCGCGCAAACGGCAGTTGATCGAGTGTCAAGCGATCTCCATTCATGTCGCGCATGCGGTAGAAATCGGGCATATCGGCCAGCCGCTGCTCAAAGGGCAACGAATCGAGGCGCAGCAGCGTCAGTGCCGCTTCATTCGCCAACATCAAGCGCCCACGCCCATCACACAGCAGCACCCCCTCGGCAATCGAGGTGACCACCGTATGCAGCTTGCGCCGCTCCCTACTACTATCCGCATAGAGGCGCACATTTGCCACCGCAAAACCCACCTGATTACAGATTGGCAGCAACATCTCCCGGTCGGCATGCATGGGCAGATCGGTATCACCATAGAGCGCGAGCACCCCCGCCACCGTCCCCCCGGCCAAGAGCGGAAAGTAGGCACAACCAGAGAACCCCGCCGCTAAGAATGCTACCTCGCCACGCTCCTCCAACAAGGGGCGCAACATGGGTTGCCCAAAGTGTACGACCTCCTCGCATGGCGAGATAGCGACTGGCACCCGTGTCAGGGCTTCGATACACGCAGGTGGTAGGTTCTGGTGCGCCCCCAGATCGAGATGGTCATGGGCGGGATCAAGCAGCAACAACGCACCACTCGTCTCGTCCACCAACCCCATCACCACATGCAACACACTATGCACAAGATCGCCGAGGTCAGCAGCGGTACTAATCGCGGTCACCACCGCATCAAAGGCTTTGAGGCGACGCTCACTGCGCTGGGCTTGATGGTAGAGGTGCGCATTCTTCATTGCCGAAGCGGCCAGATTCGCAAAGATCTGCAACATCGGCAGATCGTCCACTTCAATGGCGCGTCCATCAGGCATCTCAACCGGATTGCCCAGGTTGAGCAGTTCCAGCACCCCGATCACCTCATTGCCCACCCGCATCGGCACATAGGCACACACCAGTCGGCGCGGCAATTGTTCGCTCATCTGTTGGAAGAGGTTGGCATTCGCCGGGGCCACAGTACCCAGAATGTCGCGGTAACCCAGGTGCGTCTCAACAATCCGTGGCTCATCGCGTAGGAAGGTCGTTCCGATCACCCCATCACCACTCCGCAGGGTGGAATTGAGCAGGATCTGACGCCCCGCAGCATCCAACGGCAACCCCGCCGTCGCACTCGCCCGCAGCCGCCCGTTCTTCGGATCGAAGCTCCAGAGTACCCCGCCATGCACCGCCGGAAGCGCCTCCACCACCCGCGTCAAGAGCGCCACAAAGAGCTCTTCCGGCTCAAGGATCGCCACCAGACTCGCCGAAGCCTGGAAGAGATCCATCACCTGGTTTGAAATAGTGCTGCGGTGCGAAGGTTTCTGGCTCATTGTAGAGCCTCCCAATCCTGCCACCACGTGACCGCACGCTGCAATCCTTGCGCCAGATTCACCTGCGGGCTAAAACCGAGCAACTCACGCGCCAGCGAGATGTCCGCCACATAGTAGCGTACTTCGCCGGGGCGTTTACTGGCCTCAATCCGCATATCTGGTTCACGCCCCAGGGCAGCACCTAGCAATTCGGCCATACGAATCAGGCTGTTGCCCTCGCCATAGGCCAGATTGATCGTGCGATTGCGCAACGTCCCTGTGTAGAGCCGCTCAATCCCGCGTACAATGCCATCAACACAATCATCAACATAGGTGAAATCGAGAGTCTTTTCCTGCCCATAGATCGTAATCGGCTCTCCGTGGGCAATCCGGCGCATAAAGAGCGGGATAACCCGTTCCATGCGCTCAAGATCACTATCATAGCGTCCATACACGTTCGAGAAGCGGAAGATCAGATAGGGCAGATCATAACAGCGCGCATAGGAATAGATCAGCGCCTCACCCGAAATCTTCGAGGCCGAATAGGGACTTTCCGTATAACTGAAATCCGCACTGGTCTCATCCGTCAGGTAACGATGAATATCGCCATACACCTCCCGTGACGAGGAGAAGATGATCGGGCGATGATTCACCCGACAATACTCCAGCACATTGAAGCAGAGGGTGATATTCTCTAGCGCACGGTGGGGCTGTTCGACCAACTCGTGGACCTTGGCATTTGCCGCGAGATGCACAACCAGATCACAATCGGGGTAGGGCGCACCACCAATTCCACCGTGAAATTCGCGCTGTGGGGCGGCAAGATCCTGGAGCAGCGTGGGGAATGCCTGGGTCCACGGATTCACCCGCCGATCCACACCAAAGACCGCGTGGCCTTCAGCGAGTAGGCGTAGCGCCAGATTAGTTCCGATCTGCCCGCTAGAACCCGTGATTAATACACGCATACCATCAGACCGGCTGGATCGGCGTGAGCATCGAGGGGAGCGATGTCACGGGATGGGTATCATCGCCACACATCTGCTGCAAACCATCGAACAAGAGCCGCAACATGGTATCCAGATCATGCAACTGGCCGATGTCGAAGTGTTCGAGCATGCGTAGCATCTCTTTGTGGTGGACACGTTCAACGCGGGCGACCCGTTCCTCCCCCAATGGAGTCAAGGTTACTTGCACCACGCGCCGATCTTCCACATCGCGTACCCGCCCAACCAAGTGATCCTCAATCAGCCGATCTACAATCCCGGTCAGCGTCCCCGCCGACTGCTGGGTCATATCGGCCAACTCGCTCATCCGGCACATCTGGGCATCACGGATAGCAAAAAGGGTGACCATCTGGGGCATCGTTAGCCCAATGTCGGGCCGACTGAGGGTGCGCAAGAGTTGTTTCTGGCTTTGCCACGTTATCTGTCGCACGACACCGCTAATCTTGGAGACAAAGGCCGCCCGCTGTTGTAGGTGGGACATACCATCCTCCATACGAATAGAGCGAGCCGTGACTGCCCGCGCACACCTTCCTCTAGCTGAGGGTTCAAAGGTTCGGATACAGAATATTTATATTCGCTTATAGTAGCCGAAAATTTCCTGACTGTCAATCATTCTCATCTATCATTCAGCGCGTTCCAACGCCAAATTGCGCCGATTTGCAAAATGCCTGAAGGTGTGCTATACTCCACATCGTTGTTGAGAGCGGCCCCATCGTCTAGCGGCCTAGGACGTCACCCTCTCAAGGTGAAGATCGCGGGTTCGAATCCCGCTGGGGTCACCAAGCCACGTTAGGACCCGTGGTGTAGCGGTTAACATGTGGCCCTGTCAAGGCCAAGATCGCGGGTTCAAATCCCGTCGGGTCCGCCATAAGGCGACAAAAAGGTCTGCGGTAACGCAGACCTTTTTGATTCCATACATGTTCACCCCAACATCAACACAATCGGGATGATCAGGATTGCCGCCGCCAGCAACAACATCCCCAACAACTTCGCCTGCTCGGTGGAGCGACGGCGAGCCAACTCCTGGCGTGCTTCAGGTGCGTAGGGCACGTTGTTTGGCTCGGCCATCAGGATCTGGCTCAGATTGCTAGGGTTGGTGATCAGGGTCTGCCAAATGGTTGCGATCAATTCGCCAGTGGTGATAAGTGGCGGTGCCCAGTAGGCTTCATCGGGGCGTAGGCGTCGTCCCGTCAGGGCGCAGTGCAGGTCGTTTTCAATCTGCACCGGTGGAGAGGTGGATGAACTGCTCGAAACCGTCATAGGAACCTCCTGTTGCTGTTCGATGAAGTTGCTGCGTGTACCCAGATGTGGGTGGAGCGACATGGTTCACTGATAGGTTGAACGCAGCAAAGGATCGGCTTGGGCATACCCCAATGAGACATCCTCGGCTGCGTTCAGTTCAGCATGACAGGTGTGTTCCTGATGTGATAGTTGAGTTGGCTCTGGCTACGAGACCCGATGGACAAAGCGCTCGATGCGCTCCAATGCCTCCTCGATCTTATCCATTGAGGTTGCGTAACACGCCCGCACATGCCCGGCTCCACTCGGCCCGAATGCGTCACCCGGAATGACTGCTACCTGCTCCTCCTGCAACAACCGATCACAGAACTGATCGCTGCTCATCCCCAGGTGCGCCACCGAGGGGAAGGCGTAAAATGCTCCCTGTGGCTCGAAGGTCGGTAATCCGATGCTGTTCAGTCCGGCCACAATCACTTTACGACGATGATCATACTCGGCTACCATCGCCCGCACACTCTGATCACCGTGACGCAGCGCGTGTAACCCGGCATGCTGGCTCATTGTCGGAGCCGACATGATCGCATACTGGTGGACCTTCCGCACCGCCGTCGTAATATCCTCCGGTGCCGCCAGCCAGCCTAATCGCCAACCTGTCATCGCGTAGGCTTTCGAGAAGCCACCGAGGAGGATGGTGCGGTCGCGCATGCCGGGCAGGGTCGGGAAACAGACATGCTCAACCCCATAAATCAGTCGGTCGTAGATCTCATCCGAAATCACCAGCAGATTATGCCGCTCCGCCACCTTCGCTACTTCCAACAAGCGCTCGCGGCTCACCACTGCGCCGGTCGGATTGTTGGGGAAGCCGATCAGAATCGCTTTGGTACGCGGCGTAATTGCCGCTTCCAGCGCCTCCGCCGAGACCTGAAAGCCATCCGACGCATTGGTGGGGATGAAGACCGGTTTCGCATCGGCGAAGATGATACTAGCGGTGTAGGCCACAAAGCATGGCTCCGGCACCAACACCTCATCACCCGGATCAAGCACCGCCAACCCGGCATTGATCATCGCCTCGCTCACCCCTACCGTGATCAGAAGTTCCGTTTCGGGGTCGTAGCGAATGCCATACAGGCCATACAGATGATCGGAGAGCGCTTCACGCAACTCAATTAGGCCCGAATTGGAGGTATACGCAGTTGAAAGATCGAGCGAACGCTGCCCGGCAGCACGAATATCTGCGGGGGTCATGAAATCTGGCTCGCCCACGCCAAGTGAAATGACATCGGGCATCGTTGCCGCAATGTCAAAGAAGCGGCGAATACCGGAAGGAGGGACTGTGTGGACGCGGCGCGAGATCCGATCGGACGACATGACGGCTCCTGTCTGCTTACAGCACCCGCGCATCGTTGAGCGAGCACACATTTGATCGTACCATAGGTAACTATCCCCGCCTAGATCCGCTGGGGATGACTCTAGTCCTACCTTTTTGCTCTTTCAGCAAGGGTGCCAGCAGAGGGGATTGGTGATAGTACCTTGCTTTAACGAGCGCTTAACATGAAGGCTTATTATACGTCAGCGAGAAACATCTTCGGTGGGGGTTCGGAGGCGGCGAAGCCACCCCCGAAGATCTTTTTTGGTGTTGTTTGGCGGCGCAGCCGCCAAACAACACCAATCTAGGGGTAGCCCGCCGGATCGTCTCTACGGCTGCGCTACTATCTGCTCAAGCAGCTTGATGCTGGCATAGATCGTATCAATATGGGGTGTTGGTACGCCCACCAGACGACCCAGTTCAGCCACCGCACCAACCAACGCATCGGCCTCGGTGGGCTTCCCGGCCTCAATATCTTGCAGCATCGAAGTCTTGTGGGCACCAATCGCTTCGGCCATCTGGATGCGGTGCTCGATAGTGATCGGGAAGCGGACACCGAGCGCCTCGGCCACCTGTTGGGCTTCGTACATCATGGCCCGCAACAGATCGCGGGTGGCGGGATCGGCAATGATGCGATCCACCGTGGCGCGGGTGAGCGCACTGATCGGGTTGATCGAGAGGTTGCCCAACAGCTTGATCCAGATCTCGCTGCGGATGTCGGGGCGCACGGGAGCTTTCATCCCCGCCGCACTGAAGAGTTGGGCCAGTTCGAGAATCCGCTCACTACGGCTGCCATCCGGCTCTCCGAGGGTAAAACGGTTGCCCTCGATGTGACGGATCACGCCGGGGCGTTCGATGGCGGCGGCGGGGTAGACCACACAGCCGATCACACGCTCAAACTCGATGGCATCCGCAATCTGCCCACCGGGGTCCACCGACTCAATCCGGTGGCCTGCGTGGGGGCCACCCTGGCCCAGGAAGTACCACCAGGGGATGCCGTTCTGGGCAAAGATGACGGCGGTGTTGGGGGTGTAAAGTGTTCGCATGGAGGCCGCAAGTGCGGGCAGGGCTTGGGTCTTGACCGCCACGATCACCGCGTCCTGTGGGCCAGCCGCATGGATGTCGGCGGTCGCGACGCTGGGGTGAGCCACCTCATGGTGCCCATCACTATAGGTCACCACCAAACCATCGCGCTGGATCGCGGCCAGATGTGCCCCGCGTGCAATCATGGTCACATCGGCCCCCGCAAGCGCCAACCGTGCCCCCATATAGCCGCCAATCGCCCCGGCCCCCACAATCGCAATCCGTTTGATCATAGCCGCTCGTACCGTTCGAGATCCATCGTCAGTGCCAGTGTTCCTGGTGCTGCTTGGCGCACAATCCCCACCGTGCGCTCAACCTGGTTGTCCTCTAGCCCCACCAGCAGGGTGGTGTTGCCCCGGCGCAAAAAACCGCCCGTGGTCGCAAGTTGGGTCACGCGCAGTCCCTGTCCGACCAACGCATCCACGGTTGCATCGGCATGGGCATCCTCGGTAACAAAGATCAAGAGTTTCATGCGGCAGCGCCTCCCCCAAGCTTTCAGCCTACTTGGCGGCATTATACGTTTGTCAGCCATCAGCGTCAATGGAGTTGGCGCTCAGGGCATGGGCAAAGTTCTTGGGGCTGCACCCCCACCGGAGGTGACTTTGCCCATGCCCTGAGTTGGCGCTCAAGAAGTATTGTTGTGATTGTGCAAGTGTGCTATAACGGTAATATCAACACATTTTTGTGATGAAATAGAACGAGAACCTAAGGAGTCTACACTATGAGTTGGACTATTGATACCGCCCACTCCCAAGTTGCTTTTTCGGTGCGCCACCTGATGATCGCCCGCACCCGAGGTCGTTTTAATCAGTTCCAGGGTACGGTCAACTTCGATGAGCAGAATCCCGCCAACTCCTCGGTTGATGTCACCATTGACACCGCCAGCATCAACACGATGAACGATCAGCGGGATACCCACCTCAAGTCGAACGACTTCCTCGACGTTGCCACCTTCCCGACCATGACCTTTGTGAGCAAGCGGATTGAGGTGCTAAGCTCCAACCGGGGCAAGATCATCGGCGACCTGACCATTCGTGGGGTCACCCGCGAGATCGTTCTGCCCACCGAGTACAACGGCCAGTCCAAGTCGCCGTGGGGCGCCACGAGCGCTGGCTTTAGTGCCGAGATACGCATCAACCGTAAGGATTGGGGGCTGGAGTGGAATGTCGCGCTGGAGACGGGCGGTATTCTGGTCGGTGATGATATTGATATCAGCATTGATATCGAGATCATCAAAAACGAGGGCTAAGATAACTATCGGGAGGTATGGCGGGTGAAGCTCGCCATACCTCCCTTTTTTGTTTCTACATCTCAACGGCAACCCACGCCCGCACCGTATGGCTATCTTCCGGCTCATTCAGCCGCAGTTGCTCAACCTCACCGGCGCGCAGGGTATGGGCGGCTGCGGCCACAAACTCGCGGAAGAGTGGGTGCGGCTTATTCGGACGCGAGAGGAATTCGGGGTGGAACTGGCTGGCCACGAACCATGGGTGATCGCGTAGTTCGATAATCTCCACCAGCCGGTTATCAGGCGAGTGGCCACTGATCACGAATCCCGCCGCCTCAAGCTGGCTGCGATACTGGTTGTTGAACTCGAACCGGTGGCGGTGGCGCTCCATGACCTCGGTCTCGCCATACGCCTCTGCCGCCCGCGTCCCCGGCTCCAACACACACGGGTAGATCCCCAGCCGCATCGTGCCACCCTTGTTGGTCACATCGCGCTGGTCGGGCATCAAGTCAATCACCGGGTGCTCGACCTGCGGGTCAAACTCGGTGCTATTCACCGCATTGGTTCCCAGCACCTGGCGAGCGAAGGCAATTGTCGCACATTGCATGCCCAGACACAGCCCCAGGTAGGGGATGTTGTTCACACGGGCATAGTCGGCGGCCATAATCTTGCCCTCGATCCCGCGATCCCCGAAGCCGCCCGGCACCACGATCCCAAATACATTCGCCAACAGACGCTCTGGCCCCTCGCGCTCGATCTGCTCAGCCGCCACCCAGCGAATATCAATATCCAACTCCTGGTGCAATCCGGCGTGGCGGAGCGACTCAACCACACTGATGTAGGCATCGCGCAGTTCGACATACTTCCCTACCAAGGCCACCGTCACCACCCGTTTGGGTTGCTTAATCAGTTTGACCAGATCGAGCCACTGGCTCAGATCGGGCTGATCCCGCACCAGCCCCAACCGATCACACAGGTATTCACCCAGCCCCGCCTCTTCCAAGACCAGCGGCACCTCATAGATCGAATCAACCGTCTGTACCGGAATGACGGCGCGGGTGTCCACATCGGCAAAAAAGGCTACCTTATCGCGGATCTCCTCGGAGATGGCAAAGTCCGCCCGGCACAGGATCACATCGGCGGTGATGCCCACACCCCGCAGCGCCATCACCGAATGCTGGGTCGGTTTGGTCTTCAGTTCCTCGGTTGATCCGATATGCGGCAGCAACGTAACATGGATGTAGAGCACATTGTCGCGTCCATACTCCTTGCGCATCTGCCGAATCGCCTCAAGGAACGGCAGACCCTCAATATCCCCCACCGTGCCACCGATCTCAACAATCACCACATCAGCGTGGCTCGACAGACCCACGGCGGCGATCCGGCTCTTGATCTCGTCGGTGATGTGCGGGATAACCTGGATCGTTCCACCCAGATAATCGCCCCGGCGCTCCTTCTGGATGACCGCCGAATAGATCTGGCCCGTGGTCACATTGCTCAGCCGCGAAAGATTCTCGTCAATGAAGCGCTCATAGTGGCCCAGATCGAGATCGGTCTCGGCCCCGTCCTCAGTCACAAAGACCTCACCATGCTGGTAGGGCGACATTGTTCCAGGGTCTACATTCAGGTAGGGGTCGAGCTTCAGAATCGATACGCGCAGGCCACGGCTCTTGAGCAAGCGCCCGATTGAGGCGACACTGATGCCCTTGCCGACTGAGGAGACCACACCCCCCGTTACAAAGATGTACTTTGCCATGCTCACCAATCTCCTTGTGTGGATTGTTATTATTGCCTGCTCGTCAAAGATTCCTGATACATGATTCTTGATTGTGCATTCAAGTCTCAAGCATGAGGTGGTGCTACACATCAAAAGTGGGTCGGGCAACCAAGGGGCTGCACCGACCCACACAAACGTCCGTACCAGGCATGTGATAGTTGCCTATTGGATCGTAACAGATCCACATCAGCCAGAGTGACGGTTGTGTGGTTTGCGTATCTGTTGCCATTGCCCCTGCGAAATGGGGGTGTTGCGCATCTCTGCGCGACGTTGTGTGGGCACTAAGTTACAGATACAAACGCACATCGTCGTGGCTTTTACTACGTCGTAGCTACAGTTATCACATGGTCTGCATCATCTGGTGCGCCTACTCATTGACGGGACGAAGTATAACCACACGAGTCTCTTCGCTCTCTGCCGGCAGATTAGTGGCGGTTACCGTCAGCTTCTCTTCAAAGTTCAGTTCCTTGATGCCCCGTTCGTGGGTGAACTTATCGAGTGGGGCGAGTTGATACTCAAACGAGAGTTGTGGAGCGGCATAGTGCATCGGTACCACAATTCTGGGATCGATCTGGCTGATGACGTTGTTGGCTTCCACCGCGCCTATCGTCTCACCTCCACCCACCGGCACGAAGAGGACATCAACATCACCGATCTCTTCAAGCTGGGTCTGGGTCAGTTCATGGCCAAGGTCGCCCAAGTGGCAGAAGACTACATCATCAAGGTGGATGACAAACACGGTATTAAAGCCGCGTTCGGCACCCTTTTGGGAATCATGCGCAGTACGCACGCCGGTGATCAACACCCCATTGATCTCATACTCACCGGGGCCATCAACCACAAAGAGTCGCTCGCGGAGTGGCTTGACTCCGACAGCAAAATTGTGGTCGGCGTGATCGTGGCTGATGGTGACGATATGAGCCGAGGGACGACCAAGATCCATGCCGATGGATCGATTGTAGGGATCACAGAGGACGATACCATCACGCCCACGCAGGCGGAAGCAGGAGTGTCCAAGATATTGTACGTCGGGCACGCAAGTCTCCTTGAAGTAATAGGCACTATTATAGCACCTGATCAGACTCTGTTTCACCGTCTTGCGCCGCGTTCCACAACTCATTGAGGATGGGGCGGATGGTATCGAGGCTGAATCCGCGTCGCTGGAGGTAGCCGCCCATACGGCGCTGGAAGGTGCGACGGTCGGGGGCGTTGGCGTAGCGTGGCAGCGCCCGTTGGGCCAAACTGCGCGCTCGCTCTAGCTCCTGATCGGCGGCCTCTTCCACATCTTCGCCATCCGCTGCGGCCAACGCGGCATCAATCAGATCGCGTGCAACCCCCTTGCGACGCAGTTCATCGCGCAGGGCGAGGCTCCCACGCGGGCGGAAGCTGCGGCGGTTCTCGATCCATGTGCGGCTGAAGGTGGCATCATCAAGGAGACCCAGGTCACTCAGGCGGTTGAGGGCATGCTCAATAGCAGCGGGGGAATAATCGTGGCGGCGTAGGCGCTGGCCCAGTTCGGCCACCGAGCGCGGGCGTTGTTCGATCAAGCGCAGCGCATGGTGAAGCGCTCGGTCGGCATGCTCGGCCGCCTCCAGCCATTCCCAGGTGGCTGCGTCAATCTCCATCCCAACCCCCAAGCCCGCTTGGGCCAGGGTGTTCAGGCTCATTCCGATGGCAAACTCGCCATCAATGAAGAGGTTCACCCGTTGGGAATCGCGGGCCTGGGCACGCAGCGCAGTAATGGTTCCAGTGGGCATAGGCACAATCCATCTTCGGTGGGGGAGAATTGGGAGAGACGGCCCGCCGGGCCGTCTCTCCGTGATCTATACCCCCGAACTACTCCTCAAAGAGAGCGTCATCCTCCTCCACCTCATCATCATCGCTTGAAACGGCTGATGTGGGTAGTGCCACGGTGGTGGCGTTGCTGATCGCCTGGGCCTTAATCAGCCGCTCAATCTCATCGGTGAGCGCCTTATTCTCCTTGAGGAACTCGCGCACATTCTCACGCCCCTGGCCGAGTCGATCCTCGCCCAAGTAGAACCAAGCTCCGCTCTTGCGGATGATGCCCATCTCAACCCCGATATCCATGAGATTGCCCTCGCGTGAGATGCCCTCGTTCGCCAGGATGTCAAACTCAGCCTGCCGGAAGGGCGGGGCAACCTTGTTCTTGATCACCTTGACCCGCGCCCGCGCTCCGATGGCCTCTTGGCCCTGCTTGAGCGTCTCGATGCGGCGGATGTCGAGGCGTACCGAGGCGTAGAACTTGAGCGCTTGGCCTCCAGTCGTCGTTTCGGGCGACCCAAACATCACTCCGATCTTCATCCGCAACTGATTGAGGAAGATGACCACGGTGCGGCTTTTGTTGATTGCTCCAGAGAGTTTGCGTAGTGCCTGACTCATCAGGCGCGCTTGTAGACCGGGTAGCGAGTCGCCCATGTCGCCCTCGATCTCGGCGCGCGGTACTAGCGCAGCGACCGAGTCGATCACGATCACATCCAGGGCATTTGAGCGCACCAGGGTTTCACAGATCTCTAAGCCTTGTTCGCCGGTGTCAGGCTGCGAAACGAGCAGATCGTCAATCCTTACCCCACATCGTTGCGCGTAGATTGGGTCGAAGGCGTGCTCGGCGTCAATAAACGCACACACCCCGCCCATCTTCTGCGCCTCGGCAATGATATGCTGGGCCAGCGTGGTCTTACCACTACTCTCCGGCCCGAAGATTTCGGTCACACGCCCGCGTGGCAGCCCACCAACACCCAACGCAATGTCCAGTGCGATCGCTCCGGTTGGGATGACTTCAATCGCTAACCGCGAGCTGGCCTCTCCCATCTTCATGATCGAACCTTTACCGAACTTGCGGTCGATCTGCGTCATTGCCGCAGCCAGAGCCTTCTCTTTTTCAGGCGAGATAGCCATCGCGGGCGCTCCTCCGTTATTCGTAGCCACTCGTGTTTGCTCCTTCGTAATCATACTCTATTTATACGGGAGATGCACCGTCATCACCTTCGGTCGGTGGGGGTGCGGGGGTGGCTTTGCCGCCCCCGAAGATATTTTTTTTGTTGTGGTTTGGCAGTGAAGCCGCCAAACCACAACAAAATTCGTATCTTTATCGTTGGACATGTGTGCTATTATAGCACGCTCGTTCGCTGATTTCAAGAGGAATATGCTGCTAGGATTCCATTCCATATACCGTATCGCACCCGCCGAAAGTTCCCCGACGTTCTATGGTATCATGGCAGCGCGTGGCGGCAGCGGACGCCATCCTAGATCTGTGCGACGAGTGAGGAGCAGCATTGATGAGCAGCACCATCTACCTAATCCGCCACGGTGAGACTGACTGGAACCTCGCGGGTCGCTGGCAGGGCCATGCCGACATTCCACTTAATGCGATTGGCCAGCGCCAAGCACAGTTGTTAGCTCAACGTTTCCAGGCTGAAGGGGTGACATTTGATGCGATCTATAGTAGCGATCTCGCTCGTGCCTATCAAACGGCATGGGAGATCGGTGCAGCGGTACGCGTGCCAGTCCAACTCTATCCGCCCCTGCGCGAAATTGATCTCGGTACGTGGAGCGGGTTGCGCTATGATGAGATCCGTGAGCACTTTCCTATCGAGGCGCGTCTGCTCGCAGAGGGCCAGGATATTCCGCGTGGTGGTGCCGAAACTCTCTCTGGGTTGCGCAAGCGCGTCGTTGAGGCGTTAGAGGGTATCATCGCCCACCGCGATGGTGAGACGATAGCCCTCGTCACCCACGGTGGCTGTATCCGTATGCTTCTCGCCCACGCCGAGGGCTTCCCCGGCGATGGCTTTAAGCGCTTTCCCCATATCGGTAATACCTCGATCAGTATGATGCGCTGTAGCCGCGATAGGTGGGATATCCTGAGTATTAACGATATGCGTCATCTTGAAGCGCTTGCCGATCCCGAATTGGCTTCGGCTCCGCCCGATGATGCTGAGCAACCCGCGCTCTGATGGATGATCGTTATGTAGTCGAGACGCCGGAGATTGTTGATCTGGCCTATGATGTGGCCGGGTTGGGTTCGCGTTGCCTCGCCGCAGCGGTGGATACGCTGCTGCTACTCACCTTCCTTGCTGCATTTGGCACGATCATCTTTCTCACACTAGGCCAGGTTGTCCCGGCGAATGCTGATGATCTGGTGTTGGCCCTCTGGGCAATCATCTCATTCGCTAGCCTGTGGGGCTACTACATGCTCTTTGAGGTGATCTGGGCCGGCCAGACTCCCGGTAAGCGTCTGCTCGGTCTGCGCACGGTGCGCGAGGGGGGCCGCCCGATCACGCTCGCTGCCTCGGCCATCCGCAACCTGATCCGCATTGTTGATTTTCTGCCCTTTGGCTATGGCTTGGGGGCCGTCGTGATGTTCGCCGACCCACGCTCGCGTCGGTTGGGCGATCTGGCCGCCGGGACACTCGTGGTGCGCGAGGGCGCTCCGGTGACGCTCGATCAACTTACCGCCCAGGCGGCCCCGATCAAGTTGCCCCCACCGCCCCCTCATCTGCCCGCACTGCCCAACTTGCACCTTCTGACCCCCGACGAGTATGGGGTGACGCAGGAGTTTCTGCGCCGCCGCTCCAACCTCGGTCGTGAGGCGCGTACCCGCATGGCCGATCAGTTGGCCCAGCATCTGCGCCAGCGCCTCGTTCTTGAGTCGGATCTCCCCGCCGACACGCTGCTCGAACAGGTCGTTCGCGAGTATCCGGCTGCGCAGCAACCCAGCCTGGAATCATAAAGGGGCTGCACACGCTAGGCGTGTGCAGCCCCTTTATGATTCCGACCTACATTCCTAACACCCGCTTGGCCGTCGCCGCCACCTGCTCGGCGGTGATCCCAAACTTGGTGTAGAGCTGCGGAGCCGGGCCGGAGGCACCGAAGCTGGTCATCCCCACCACGGCACCCTGCAACCCGACATAGCGCTCCCAGCCCATCGAGACCCCCGCCTCCACCGCGACGCGCGCGGTGATGCTCGGCGGCAGCACGCTCTCGCGGTACGCCTGCTCCTGGGCATCGAAGAGTTCCCAACACGGCATGCTAACCACCTGCGCGGCCACGCCTTGCGCGGCCAGCAGATCGGCGGCTTCGAGGGCCATGCTCAGTTCCGAGCCGGTACCGATCAGTACCACCTGCGGATTCTCAACCGCCCGCAGCACATAGCCACCCCGTAGCGCCCCCTCGGCGGGCGCGAGAACTTCACGATCCAGCGTCGGCACATTCTGGCGCGTGAAGATCAGCGCGGTTGGGCCTTCACTACGCTCCAGCGCCATGCGCCACCCCATCGCTGCCTCGTTGGCATCGCCAGCGCGGAAGACATATAGGTTGGGCATGACCCGTAGGGCCGCTAGATGCTCAACCGGCTGGTGCGTCGGGCCATCCTCACCCACCCCGATGCTGTCGTGGGTAAAGACATACACCACCCGCAGCTTCATGATCGCCGCCAGACGGATCGCCGGGCGCAGGTAGTCGCTGAAGACGAAGAATGTGCCACCGTAGGGAATAACCCCGCCGTGCAGCGCCATCCCATTCATCGCCGCACCCATCAGATGCTCGCGCACCCCATAGTGGACATTGCGCCCACTGAAGTCGGTCGGCGTGATCGAGCCATAGTTCTTCAGATAGGTCTGATCGGAGGTGTGCAGATCCGCTGAACCACCTAGGAGCGACGGCACGGCAGGCGCAATCGCATTGAGAATATCACCCGACGCCACGCGGGTTCCCTTCGCCTTCGGATCAGTTGGGAAGGTCGGCATGCTGCTGAGCCAATCGGCGGGCAGATCGCCAGAGATCATGCTATCCCAGAGTGCTCCCTGCTCCGGGTAGGACTGCTTGTAGCGGGCGAGGGTCGCTTCCCACTCGCGCTGGCGCGCCGAGCCAACCTCAACCGCCGCCCGCATCTGGTCATAGACCTCATCGGGGACGAAGAAATCGGGTTCGGTGGGCCAATTGAAGAACTCCTTGGTCTTGACGACATTGGCTGGCCCTAGTGGCTCTCCGTGGGCACCGTGGCTATCCTGCTTGGGGCTACCATAACCAATATGGGTCGTACAGATGATCATCGAGGGGCGCTCGGTATCCGCCTTGGCCTCAGCCAGGGCGTTACCCACCTCGCTCATGTTGTGGCCATCGGCGTGGAGCACCTGCCACCCACAGGCAGCAAAGCGCTCAGCCACATTCTCCGAGAAGGACAAACTGGTGGGGCCAACCAGCGAGATGTTGTTGCTATCATAGAGGTAGATCAACTTGCCCAGCTTGAGGTGCCCAGCCAAACTGGCCGCCTCCTGGGAGATCCCCTCCATCAGGTCACCATCACCACACAGGACATAGGTGTAGTGATCCACAATCGGCATGCCGGGCCGGTTGAAGGTACTCGCCAACCAGCGCTCCGCAATCGCCATTCCCACGGCGGTGGCCACACCCTGCCCCAGGGGGCCGGTGGTCATCTCGACGCCGGGGGTATCGTGGTACTCCGGGTGGCCGGGTGTCTTGCTCCCAACCTGGCGGAACTGCTTGAGATCATCAAGCGACACATCATAGCCGGTCAGGTGCAAGAGCGAATAGATCAACATCGAGCCATGCCCCGCCGAGAGGATAAAGCGGTCACGGTTCGGCCAGTGCGGATCGGACGGATTGTGGCTCAGAAACTTTGCCCAGAGCACATAGGTGGCATCCGCCATACCAAGCGGGAGGCCGGGATGCCCGCTATTTGCCTTCTGAACCCCGTCGATCGACAACGCACGGATCGCGTTCGCACAGCGCTGGTCGATCTCGGACGTAGTGCCCGACATCTCTGTGGTCTCGCTCATGAACATCTCCTCTAACAGCTTGTATAGGGGGGGCTACGCCTATTATACACGAGCGCATCTTCGCCATGCGGGGGGAAGATCCCCCCCATCATGGGTGGAAGGTGGCTATAATACCGCCGCTCGTACCGTCTCTAACATCTCCTCTTCGGCCAACACCATCACCTGATCGCCCGCCTCCAAGACCGTCGCACCACTTGGCACCAAGGTCTCATCATCACGATTGATCGAGACCACCAAAACCCCATGTGGCAACCCTAGTTCCATGATCGAGCGCCCCAAGGCTGGTGAGTTGGGATCAATCCGCAGCTCGATCAAGCGGCTACACATCGAGATACTCGGCACAAACTCGTGCGGGTAGTGGTACTGCGCCGATTTCGTTGCGCGTACCCCTAGCCAATCGGCCACATAGGGGATAGTCGTGCCTTGCAGCAGCACCGAACTGATCACAATAAAGAAGACAATATGGAAGATGGCGTCGGCATGCGGCACCCCCGCCATCAGCGGGAAGGTCGCCAACACAATCGGCACCGCCCCGCGCAGCCCCACCCACGAGATGATCAACTTCTCGCGCACACTCAGCTTGGTGAAGGCCAGCGAGATAAAGACACTGATTGGGCGCGCCAGGAAGATCAGGGCTGCTGACATCAGCAGTCCCACGCCTGCCACCGGGATGATCCGCGAGGGGAAGACCTGCAACCCCAACGTAATGAACATCGCAATCTGCATCAGCCAGGCCATGCCGTCGTGGAAACGCATCAGGCTGCGCTTATGCACAAAGTTCTGCCCATTCATCACAATCCCGGCCAAGTAGACCGCCAGGAAGCCGTTGCCTCCCAAGACCGCCGTCAGGCTGTAGGTGAGTAACACCAACGCCAGGGTGAGGACGGGATACAGCCCCTCCTGACTGAGCCGCAGCCGATTGATCGCCCATGTCATGAAGCGACCCATGACATACCCGGACACGGTCGCCAGCGTCATTTGCCAGAAGAAAGTTGGGATGAGGCTGAAGATTGAACTCTCTGGATTCATGATCAATCCAGTCAGTCCAATCGTTAAGAAGACCGCCATCGGATCGTTTGAACCCGATTCAAACTCGATCAGTGGCTCCAGGTTCCCCTGAAGGCTCACATCGCGTGCCCGCATCACCGTAAAGACGGCTGCGGCATCAGTGGAGGAGACAATCGCGCCCAGCAGAACCCCTTCGAGTAGCGTATAGCCCAACACCAGCCACGCTACCAATCCCATAATCAGCGCACTGATCAAAACACCCAGGTTGGCGAGGGTAAAGCCCTCCACCAACACTGGGCGTACCGATAACCAACTCGTGTCCAATCCACCAGAGAAGAGAATCATCACCAGCGCAACCACACCGATTGATTGCACCCACCCAGGGTTATCCAGGGCGATCCGCCCTGGCCCCTCCGATCCAGCCAATATTCCGATCAATAAAAAGAGCAGCAGTGCCGGAATACCTGTCCGGCTTGAGGCTTTGCTGGCCAGCACACTGATGGCCAACAGCCCCGCTACCCCCAGCAAGATGAGTTCTGTTGTTAGCATCACAGCTCCTATGATTATAGATACTTGATCTCCCATCAAGCATCAAAAGCAGAGTATCATGATAGTATCTCTATAATAGTATACACGAAATAGGATAGGTACGTCAATGCCATACCTATCCACCAGAGGAACCTCATGAGCTATTTGTTCCCCGATACCGACCCAAGCCTCCCCACACTCCTCGATGCCCTTGACGCAGCACGGGGCGAAAGCTACCCCCTCCTGCTCAGTATGCGCCGACTGCGTGGCGATATGCTGCCCACCGCCACCGAGATCCTGGATGCCCTAGCCCGTGAGGAGGGCTATCAGCCGTTGGGAGCCAACTGGATCGAAGTGCCCCGCCGGATTGCGCTCAAGATTCTAACCCACCTGATCGCCAGTGAGTTAGCCTACCCCACCGAGGTCGTTACAACCGAGCAGGCCACCGATCTGGCCACCCAATTCCTCACCCTCTTCAACCCACCTGCTCGCTACTTCACCAATGGTGCCTGTAGCGGGCCATTTGCGGTCTATGATCTGGCCGGAGAGGAGGTGTTGGGCTGGCGATCACTCAGCGCCGCGCCCTTTGACAACGGGGTTATCGTAGTCAATGCCGAGCGCGTGGGGATGCTCTGGGCCGAGGATGCACCCTAGGGGCGAAGCATCGCCCGCCATGAACCCCCACCTGGGTGGGGCACCCGCAGGCGATGCTTCGCCCCAACGGGCATGACGCCCCACCCCGCCCGTCGTAGGGGCGAAGCATCGCCCGCCATGACCCCCCACCTGGGTGGGGCACCCGCAGGCGATGCTTCGCCCCCGAAGCCCGCCACGCGCCCCTATCCCCGTGGGGCACCCGCAGGCGATGCATCGCCCCCGAAGCCCGCCACG
>NZ_RYFD01000042.1 GCF_004138135.1 Candidatus Oscillochloris fontis | reverse complement strand
GTCGGTGGTTGCGGTGCCCATCCCGGTCAGATTGGTGACGGGGTTGCCCGCGCTGTCGAGCAGGCGCACGGTCACGTCTTCAATGCCGGCTTCGCCGCTGTCCATCAGCCCGTTGTTATTGGTGTCGTGCCAGACCCGGTTGCCCAGGCTGTAGGTCGGGGTGATGGTAATCAGGTAGTCCTCAACCTCACCGTCACTGGCCGGGCCAGTCGCGGTCAGGCTCGGATCACTGCTCAGGCGGAAGCGCGCACCCAGTTGGCTGCCCACCACCGCATCATTCGGTACATTGAAGGTGAGGGTCTGGTTGCCGGTGGTGCTATCGGGGATGGCCAGCGTGACCGTCTCCCCTGCGTCGGCAAAGTCGCCATCGCCGTTGAAGTCCATGAAGCCGTACAGGGTCGCGTCACGTCCGGTGGTGTTGGTGACATTCACGGTGACGTTGGCGGGCAACCCGGTGTAGAAGGTCGGGAAGCTGACGCCATCCTCGTCCGCACCGTCGCCATCAGCGGCAGCGCTGGGCTGGCCGTCAGTCTCGGTGTCCACCGTTGCGCCAATCTGGAGGCCGGTGGTCAGGCCGTGGCGCGGGCCATTGTTGGCGTTCAGGGTCGCATACGGCGCGGGCAAGTCGCCCCAGTCCAGCGGCACAAAGCCGAAGTCCACGTGCAGGTTAGAGTTCTCATCCAGGGTATTGGGGTTGTCAGTCTGCACCGGGTTGCCCATACCCGCCCCGGTCGTCACGCCTTGATCGATCTCACCCGTCGGGGCTGCGCCTGCATCCAGGATCACCGGGACGCTCTGCATCGTGGTCGGATTGACAATAACACCATTGTCGTCATTATCGAGCGCATTGGGTGTCCCCGCCTGTGCCGGGTCGCGGCTCGACTGGAGGCCGTTGGGGATCGCTACGCTAACAGAATAGGTTCCCTCGGCCAAGCCGGTGAAGAGGTAGCGCCCATTGGCGTCGGTCGCGGTGGTTTGCAGCACCGTGCCGTCACTGGCGAGCAGCCGCACGGTGACCCCGGTAATCCCCGCTTCATTGCCGTTGCGGATGCCGTCGTTGGCGGTACCACCACCGTTACCGTCATCCAGCCACACCAAGTTGCCCAGGCTCATCCCATAGAACCCGAAGTCCACGGTCTGGTTGTCGCTGCTATCCGGGCGATAGCTGGGGTTGGGGTCGCTGTCCGGGTTCTCACCGGTTAGCTGGTTCAGCGCCTCCACCGTCAGCGGCAGACTCAGCACGCCCCCATTGTAGAAGCCGCTGATCTGGAGTTGCCCGTTGTCATCGCCGTCAACATCCGGTGTTCCATCGGGATCGGCGGGCGCGGTCTCACTGCGGGCACCACTGAGGTCAATGGTCGTCCCGCTGCTGAAGAGGCCACGCAGTGCGCCCGTCAACTCGCTCGCCGGGATACCCACCACATAGGTGCCGGGGCGCAGCAGTTGCGCTGTCGCCAGCGGGTTACCGTCACTATCGGTCAGTTGGGTGAAGAGGTAGGTGCCATCAGCGGCAGTGAAGGCCACCGCCACCGGGCTGGTCTCGCCTGCCCCAATGCTGCCGTTGCCATCCGCATCGAAGAAGAGTTCGACGCGCACACCATTGATGCCTTGTTCGCCGACATCGAAGGTGCGGCTGTTATCCGTGTCGTACCAGACCCGATTACCGATACTCACCGGCTGGTAGAACCCGAAGTCCAGCGTGCGGTTCGAGCGGTCATTACGCGATTCCCCGACTTCCGGGTTGGTCGCCGGATCGTTGTCGGTGCTTGGTTCGGCGTTGCCACCGAGCGTCACCACGCCACTCTGGATGGCCCCAAGCACCGGGATGTCCAGGCCATTGTCGTTGCGGTCGCCGTCGCTATTGGGGTCAGTCTCCGCGCCGCTGCTGCTGACGTAGGTCACCAATGCACCAGTACCAGTAAAGTTGGTGTCTACGATCTCCACGATGTAGTCACCCGCCAGCAGGTTATCGAAGCGGTAGTAGCCGTTGGCGTCGGTATCCTGGTTGGCCACCAGATTACCTAGGATATCACGTGCCTGTGTCGTTCCATCGGCCTCGTAGAGCCGCACGGTGACATCTTCGATGCCGGTTTCGGTACCATCCATCAGCCCGTTGTTATTGGTGTCATGCCAGACCCGGTTGCCCAGCGAGTAGATCGGCACAAAGCCGAAATCCACGGTGCGGTTTGACTGAGCATCGGGCGCTTCGCTGCTGTCGAGCGGGTTGGTGACGGGGTCATTATCGCCAGTTGGCTCAAGGATGCCGCTCCCCTCACCCAACGTCACCACCGCGCTCCGGGTCGCCCCGGCCACCGAGGTGTCTAGGCCATTATCGTTGCTATCGCTGCCACCATCCGGGTCAGCCTCTTGGCCCGCCCCGGTGCTGCTGAAGTAGCCACGCAGCGGATTGTTATTGATGAAGTTGGCCGCCAACACCTCGACAATGTAGTCGCCTGCGGGCAGGTTGTCGAAGCGATAGTAGCCACCATTTATTGTGGTCTGATCGGCCACCTGCACACCGGTGATGTGGCTGGCGCGGGTAGTGCCATCGGCCATGTAGAGCCGCACAACGACCCCGTCCAGCCCGATCTCACCATTGTTCAACAGGCCATCATTGTCGAGGTCTTCCCAGACGCGGTTGCCCAGCGAATAGTCGCGCACGATACCAAAGTCAATCGTGGGATCGTCGCTACTGCCCGTGTTATTATCAACACTTGGCTCGCCCCCCGGCACCAACGTGAATTCATTACTCATCACCGTGGTGGCCGTCTGGTCACTCCCGATTCCGTTATCATCGTTATCGGTATTGCCGCTCGGCGTAGCGCTCTGCGCCGTATCGCGGGTACTCACATATCCCGTCGGCAGCTCGATCTGCACGCGGTAGTTTCCCCCAGGCAAGCGCCCGAAGCTGTAGTTGCCGGCAGGATCGGTCAGCATCCCGCCCGTGGCATCATCGCTGGTACCCAGCAACCCATCCGGGCCAACCGGGATCTCGGTGCTGCCATTCTGGGCAAACAGGCGCACGCGCACGTTGGCTATCCCCGACTCTGCTCCGTTACGGAGACCATCGGCGAGGGTTCCACTACCATTGTCGTCCCAGACGATATTGCCCACACTCGCCGTGTAGAACCCGAAGTCCACCGTCTGGTTGTCGCTGTTATCCGGGCGCTCGGCGGTATTCGGGTCAACGTCGGGGTTCTCGTTAATTGGCTCGCTGCCAGCCACAATCGTCACCGGCAGGCTCAGCACGCCGCCGTTGTAGAAGCCGCTGGTCTGGCGGGCACCATTGTCGTCCGTGTCGCTCGCATTGGTGTCGGGATCGGGCGGGCCGGTCTCGGTCAAGACTCCAGCGTTCGTCATCGTGACGCGGCTGCTGTAGTAACCGCGTAGCACACCCGCCACCGGCTCAAACTGGCTCGCCGGGATACCCACGCGGTAGGTGCCAGGGTTGAGTAGTTCTGAGTTGGTGTTGTTGCGGGTGGTGAAGAGGTAGGTGCCATCGGCAGCGGTGGTCGTCACCGCGACCGGGGTAGTTTCAGCCCCGCTGATACTCCCATCATTATTTGCATCATAGAAGAGTTCAACCTGCACCCCATTGATGCCTACTTCAGTTCCACCACGTGCATTATTATTGTTAGTGTCGTACCAGACCTGATTCCCGATACTGATCGGTCGGTAGAAGCCCGCGTCCCAGTTCGGATCATGTTGCCCCTCAACCAGTGTGGTGGTGCCCGTCGCCACACCCGTGCTGCGGTCGGCATCGCTATCGGCAGCAGCATCAGCCCCCTGATCCACCAGTGTAGAGATGTAGGTGGCCGGTTTGGTAAAACTGACGCTATAGGTACCGGGGATGAGATTATCAAAGCGATAGGCACCGGTGCCATCGGTCGTCGCGGTAATCGGATTACTCGCCGCATCAAGGACGGGGTTACCGCTGCCATCAAGCAGGCTCACGATGACACCCGTAATCCCCACTTCACCCGCATCCTGGATACCGTTCGCGTTCAGATCGTTCCAGACCCGATCCCCCAGGCTGGCCGGGCGGAAGAGGCCGAAGTCTACGGTCTGATTGCCGTTGGTACCGTCGCCATCATCAACAACCGGTGGCTCCAGATTGCGAGCCAGTGTGATCGGCAGGCTGGCCACGACACTACCGATGGTGGTACCGTCATCGCGGTTGTCCAGATCGTTGTCGGGATCGGCGATGCCCGCACCCTCATACGGGCCAGTGGCAACCCCATTAACGCCCGTGCTGCTGCGGTAGGCCGCGAGGCCACCAGTGGCCTCTAGCCGTCCACCAGCATTGAAGTTGCTGGCCGGTAGTACGACGATGTAGTTGCCGGGAATGAGGTCATCGAAGTTGTAGATACCATTGATACCGGTGGTGGTGGTATTGATCAGGCTGTCGCCCGCGTCGTAACTGCCATCACCATCGTCCATGTAGAGTTCAACCAGCACGTTATCCAGCAGCGGTTCGCCACTATCATAGATACCGTTATTATCCGTATCTTCCCACACCAAGTTGCCCAGGTTCAGGTTCTGGAAGAAACCCAGATCTAGGGTCAGGTTGGTGTTCGGGTCGGTGTCACCGTCATTAGTCGGTTCATAGCTGGGGTTGAGCGAGATCGCCCGTGTGAAGGTGTAACCATCCCCATGGTCGGTACCGTTATCGTCATTGTTGGTATTGTTGGCCGTAGGCGCACCGACGCCATCATCCGGGTCGGGGGCTGGCTCGTAGACATTAATACCGAGTCCATTTTGACCCGTGCTGCTGCGGTAGCGGTAGAGCGGCCCACCGCTGGCAAACTCGCTCGCCGGGATGACCACGAGGTAGTCGCCCTGCTCCAGCCGGGTGAAGAGGTAGTTGCCGGTGCCATTGGTGTCCTGGCTCACTACAAACGTGTCAGTACCTGCGTCGTAGGTGCCATTGCTGTTGGTGTCGTTGTAGAGATCAACCTGTACATTGGGAATCCCTGGCTCACCCACATCTGCGAGACCATCATTGTCAAGATCGTCCCAGATCAAGTTGCCCAAGCTCACCCGTGGGTAGATGCCCATGTCCCAGTCGGTGTCGTTATCGCCGTAGGTTAGCGTGAAGGTGCTGGTCTGGCCGGTGGTCTGGCTGGCGTCGCTGTTGGTCGCGGCGGTGCCACCTGCATTGGCCGGGCTTACTGCAAAGTCGGGTGAGATGTCGCCGAGATCGAAGATGACATAGTAGTCACCCGGATTCAGGTAGCTGAAGCTGTAGAGGCCGTTTGAATCCGTGTCTGTATGAGCGATCTCAGTGCCACCACTGTCATACAGCGTCACCGTAATTCCGGCTACACCCGTCGTCTCGCTCGCATCCTGCACCCCATTACCGTTGGTATCAATCCAGACCAAATCACCCATGCGGGCATGGTTGAAGAGGCCGAAGTCAATGCTCAGGTTGGAGCTATTGTTCGCCGCCGGGTCGGTTACGCCGGTGGGCATAACCAAGTCGCTCTCGGTGGTTGGCGCTGTGCCGACGTTGACCTGGAAGATCGGGCTGCTGACGGTATTCGCACCAGCCTGCTGGGTTCCATTGTCGTTGTTGTCAACTACATCGTTATCCGGGGCATCCGGGTCAAGCCCTGGCTCGTAGGGACCAGTCGCAACTCCGTTGGCACCACCTGTGCTGGAAACCCAATCGGCACCAGGGGTCGTCACGCGGATCTCGTAGTTGCCACCGCTGCGCAGTCCCCCGAAGAAGTAGTGGCCGTCGTTGCTGGTAAGGATTGTTTCCGCAGAGGTGTCAATGATGCCATCATTATCGGCATCATAGTAGAGAACGACGGTCAACCCATCAAAGCCCGTCTCAGTAGCATCTTTGATACCATCATTATCGTCATCGCGCCACACCAAGTTACCCACACTCAGGCTGTAGAAGCCGAAATCGAGCGCGAGGTTGCTGTTGCTGTTGGTGTCGCCGTCGTTGATCGGCTCGCCATTCAGGCTGAGCGTCACCGCGCCACTGCTTACCAGTGCCGTAGCGACACCACTACTTGGGCCGACGCCGTTGTCGTCATTATTCGTGTCGCCGGTGTCGGGGTCGGTGGCGCTATCGGTCGCTGCTCCACTGTCGCTGCTGCGGAAGTAGCGCAGCGCCCCACCCGCCCCAAAGTTGGTGGCTGGAATGACCACTACATAGTTGCCGGGGATGAGGTTGTCGAAGAGGTAGTTGCCGTTGACATCGGTTGTCGTCCAGGTGACGAGCGTGTCGGTACCAGCGGTGTAGACGTTATTGCTGTCAGTGTCGAGGTAGAGTTCTACCCTCACCCCGTTAATCCCGTTTTCCGTCCCGCTATCAAAGGTCTTATCGTTGTCCAGATCATTCCAGACCAGATTGCCCAGGCTGAGCGGACGGAAGAAGCCGAAGTCTACTGTCAGGTTGCCGTTGTTATCATCGGTATCAACCGCCACCAGCGGCTCATCCTGCGAGCGCAGCGTGACGGGAAGCGCCGCCACATCACTGCCGCTGGTGCTGCCGTTGTCATCATTGTTGGTGTTGTTATCTGGGTCGGGCGCGACTTGATACGTCCCCGTTGCACTCCCGTTGGTGCCGGTACTGCTGCGGTAGGCGGGACGATCTCCACTGGGTGCCAGCGCCCCGGCCCCGGTAAAGTTGATCGCCGGGATGGTGACGGTATAGATACCGGGCACGAGGTTGTCGAAGAGATACAACCCGTTACTATCAGTGGTATCAGTGAGGTTGACCGTATTTCCCGCGCCATCGGTGCCGGTGAGTACCACCTCGACATCTTCAATGCCGGTGGCCCCATCATCGGCGAGGCCATTGTTATTCAGATCATCCCAGACCAGATTGCCCAACCGTACTTTTTGGTAGAGGCCGGTATCCCAGGTCTGATCACTCTCGCCGGGGGTGAGCGTCGTGGTTGCGGTCCAGCCGGTGGCCGGATCAGCGTCGCTATCGGTGGCGGCGGTACCCGCCCCGGTGCGGCTATGGTAGTAGTCGGCGGGTGGCGTGAAGCCCACCCGGTAATCGCCAGGAGCCAGATTGGTGAACTGATAGGTGCCGCCGCCCGCCGTTACGGTGGTGATCGCTTGGGTTCCTAGTGCGACCGGGTCGCCGTCCACCGGGCTTCCGGCGCTATCCAGCAGCGTGACGGTAACACCATTGATGCCGGTCTCATCGCCGCCATCCTGAATCCCGTCGGCGTCACGGTCAAGCCAGACCAGATTACCCAATCGGGCCGGGCGGAAGAAGCCGAAGTCTACGGTCTGGTTGCCATTGAGACCATCAGTATCCACGCCACTAGGTGGCTCGCCACCATCACTCAACGTGACCATGAACGAGACAACATCACTCCCGATGGTTGTGCCGTCATCGTTGTTGTCCAGATCGTTCGCGCTGGGTGCCTCGTAGGGGCCAGTGGCACTGCCATTGATCCCGGTGCTGCTGCGGTAGGCGGCCATACCGCCACTCGCGGCTAGGGCGTTGGTTCCGCTAAAGTTGCTGGCCGGGATGATCACAAAGTAGTTGCCGCCGGCCAGATTCTCAAAGTTGTAGAGGCCACCGCCACTAGTGGTATCGGTTGTGATCAGGGTATCGCCCGCATCGTATGTATTGTCACCGTCGTCGCGGTAGAGTTGAACCGTGACATTATCAATGCCGCTCTCGCCACCATCAACTAGGCCATTGTTATTCAGGTCATTCCAGACCAGATTGCCTAGGCTGAGCGGGCGGAAGAAGCCGAAGTCCACCGTCAGGTTGCCGTTGTTGTCGTCGGTGTCAACCGCCACAAGTGGCTCATCCTGCGAGCGCAGTGTGATCGGCTGAGCCACCACGGCACTACCACTCAGGGTACCATTGTCGTTGTTGTCGGTGTTGTTGTCGGGGTCGGCGGCGGGTTCATAGGGGCCACTCAGGCTCCCGTTGGTGCCGCTACTGCTGACGTAGGCGGGCTGATTGCTGGTTGCGGCAAGTGCCCCTGCGCCACTGAAGTTGCTGGCCGGAATCGTCACCACATACTCGCCGGGCATAAGGTTCTCGAAGAGATACAACCCGTTGCTATCCGTGGTGTCAGTGAGGTTGACCAGATTTCCCAAGCCGTCGGTGCCGGTCAGCACCACATCGACATTCGGAATGCCGGTGGCACCATCATCGGCGAGGCCATTGTTATTCAGATCATGCCAGACCAAGTTGCCCAGCCGGAGGACGGAGTAGAACCCAGCATCCCAGGTCAGATCATTCTCACCACTGCGCAGTTCGGTGTCGGGCGTGCGCAGGGTGGTGGTGTCAATATCACTATCCAGAGTGTTATCCGTGCCACGATCCGGCGCACTGGCGCGATCATAGCCAGCGGGCATGGTGAACTCGACGTGGTAGTTACCGGGCACCAGATTCTGGAAGCGGTAGTAGCCGTTGCTATCGGTGGTGGTGTTCAGATCAACCGCCGCGCCGGTGCCATCGGTGCCCACCAAGCGCACGCTCACATTGGCAATCGGTGGCTCGCCCGCTTCCTGAACACCGTTGGCGTTGACATCATGCCAGACATAATCGCCAATGCTGGCCAACTCATACAGCCCCATATCGCGGGTCAGATCGGTGGCCGGGGTGGGGAAATCGGGGATGGTGTAACTACTATCGGCATCGCTATCCACGGCATCATCTGCGCCGCGATTCTCCGGGCTGCGCTGGTAGCCCGCCGGAATATTGCTAAAGACAATGTGGTAGGTGTCGGGGAAGAGACCCTCAAAGAGGTAGTTGCCATCCAGGTTGGTGTAGGTCACATCAACCAGATCGCCGCTATCGTTGTAGAGTTCAACCCGCACCCCCGCCACGCCGGGTGTCTCACCCACATCTATATTTCCATTGCCATTGACATCGGTATACACCCGCTCGTCAGGGTCTTGGATACCATTCGCATTGGCGTCCAGCCACACCACATCACCAACACTGATCACCGGGAAAATACCGGCATCCCAGGTGAGGTCGTCGGGTTGGCCGGAACTCAGGCTGATCATGCTGCTGACGCCGGTGATCTCGCCAAGGCCGGTGATCACTTGGAGGACATCACTATCTAGCGCGTTGTCACCGCCCTGATCGCGCTGGGTAAAGACATGATCGGCGGGGATGTCGCTAAAGACCACGTAGTAGTTACCGGGTGCTAGATCGGGGAAGAGGTAGTAACCGGGGTTGCCCAAGCCATCATTTTCGGTTGTGTCCGTACCCACGAACATGCCGTTGATGGTGTAGAGGCTAACCGTGACCCCATTCACGCCGTTGCTGGCCGGTTCATTCTGGATACCGTCGGCATTCGTATCAACCCAAACATAATTACCCAGCCCAACGGTGTTGTAGACGCCCATGTCCCAACTCATGTCGCTGGTGCTAGAGGGTAGCGTGATCAGCGGGGTGGTGCGTGTTGTTTGGTCGGCGTCGCTATTATTGTCACTATCCCCGCTTGGGCTGTTGGCCGGCGAGACATTGGTATAGCCGGGGGTTGCCCCAAAGACCACATAGTAGGTGCCGGGGGCGAGATTGTCGAAGCGGTAGTTCCCGTCCGCATCGGTGGTGTCCGGTGACCCCACCGCTACATCATCGCCACCACCAATCACCCCGTCCGGGCCGGGAGTGTAGAGGGTGACGACAACATTCTCAATCCCATCCTCGCCGGGGTCTTGTACACCATTCCCGTTCACATCATGCCAGACCCGGTCGCCCAGCGCTGAGGGCTGGAAGAGGCCGATATCCCAGGTCATGTCATTCTCACCGGGGATGAGTTCGGTCTGGATTGTGGTGAAGGTGACTGGCGCGGCATCCGAATCAGTGGCATCATTCCCACCCGCATCCTGCGGGCTTAGGATGTAGGTGTCTGGCAATAGGAAGCGCAGCGAATAGATCCCCGGTTCGAGGCCCGAAAAGTTGTAGATACCACTCGTATTGGTGACGGTGCTATCAATCGCGCTGCCGACCTGGTTATACAGGATGACCTGCACCCCCGGCACGCCATTGGTCTCGTTGGCATCCTGAACACCATCGGCATCCAGATCGAGCCAGGCCAGATTACTGATGCTGGCCGTCTGGTAGATACCGAAGTCCCAGGTAATATCGTTCTCACCCGTAGATAACTCGGTCGGAATGGTCTGGAAGGTTAAGAGGCTGGCATCCGAATCGATACCATCGTCTGCCCCTACGTTCTGGCCAGTCGGCTTGTAACCAGAGGGCATGACAAACTCGACATAGTACTCACGATCCGGGATCAGGCCGCTAAAGCTGTAATTACCACTACTGTTGGTGGTAGTGCTGGCAAGCGGGATGCTACTCCCCGGCTGGTAGAGCCGCACCGTCACATTTGGCACGCCACTCTCGCCGCCATCCTGAACCCCGTTGCGGTCATAGTCATTCCACACTCGGTCGCCAATACTGGCATAGGTGAAGATGCCCAGATCCCAGGTCGGGTCATTCTCACCGGGAAGGAGCGTGGTGATCGCTGTCTGCCCAGTTACCCGATCCGCATCGCTGTCAATGGTGTCATCAGTGCCGGTGTTGATCGGGCTGATCGCATAGCCAGCGGGCGGATTACTAAAGACCACATAGTAGTCGCCGGGGGGCAGGTTGCTAAAGCCGTAGATACCATCTTCACCGGCAACATTTGCGGTAACGGTACTGGTCACAAAGGTACCATCGGCACGGTAGAGCGAGGCCGTCACCCCATTGATGCCGGGTTCGCCCGCATCCTGAATTCCATCCCGATCCAGGTCGTCCCAGGCCCGGTTGCCCAAACTGGAAAGGGCTGCGACCAAACCGGCATCCCAACTCAGGTCGGTCTCATTCAGAACCAGTGTGGTAAGCACCGTGGTGCCGGTACCCGGATTGGCGTCCGAGTCGAGGCCCGTATCGCTGCCACTATTCAGGCTGGTGAAGGTGTGGCCACTCGGCAGGTCGCTGAAGCGCACCCGATAATCGCCGGGGGCAAGGTCGGCAAAGCCGTAGATGCCATCGGCATTGGTGGTGGTGGTCTTGAGCACGGTGCCAACGTCGTTGAGCAGTTCAACCGTAATCCCGGCCACGCCCAACTCACCAACATCCTGAACACCATCACTATCGGTATCAAACCAGACTCGATTACCCAGCGCGGCTCCACCAATCAGACCAAAGTCGAGGGTCTGGTTAGCATTACGATCATCACCATCAACAATGGTGTTCGGTTCGCCATTGGCGCTGAGGGTAATCGGTTGGCTGATGATCCGCGCACCCTGAGTAAAGCCATTATCGTCCTGGTCAATGTCAGTGTCGGGGTCGGGCGCGGGATCATTGCCGGTGCTGGTTCGCAGATCGCGCAGTGCGCCATCAAAGGCGAAGTTACTCGCCTCAAGGACGGCAATATAGCTTCCAGCCTCCAGATTACTAAACTGGTACCAACCGGGTTGACCGAGGTGGGTACTGGTGGTCGTGTCGCCCACATGTTCGCCGGGATCAGGCACCCCATCGTTGTTACTGTCGCGGTAGAGGCTGACCGTAACGCCATTGATGCCCGACTCGCCCGCACTCGGATCATAGCGCCCGTTATTATCTAGATCGCGCCAGACCAGATTGCCCAGTTGCAGGGTACCGGCGGTCACGATCAAGCCGGCGTCCCAGTTGGGATCGTACTGGTTGGCAAGCAGGGTGAAGGTCGCAGTCCGCCCATTAGCGGGGTTCGCATCACTATCGGCGGCATCATTGCCGCTATTTTGGTCGGTGAAGGTGAAGCCGCTCGGTGCGACAAACTCGACATAATAATTACCAGGGGTCAGGTTATCGAAGACATAGTAACCGGGCTGGCCAAAGGGATCGTTATGGGTGGTGGTGGTACCAACGAGGACACCGCCACTCGTATAGAGGCGCACCGTCACCCCATTGACGCCATCGCCGGGGGCTTCGTCTTGGAGACCATTAGCATTACGGTCAATCCAGACATAGTTACCCACGGCGGTGCTGGCGGTGACACCAGCGTCCCAGGTCAGATCAATCTCACCCGCTGCCAGGGTAGTAACCGCCGTCAGGCCAGTGGTCTGGTTCGCATCGGAGTCGGTGCCATCACCACCCTGATCAGCAATCGTGCGCCCATAGCCGAGCGGCGGGGTAAACTGGGCGTAGTAGTCGCCGGGTTCAAGGTAGCCGGGGTAACGCGGATCGGTGGACGGAAACGACTCGGAGAAGAGGTAGTAACCGGGATTACCGGCATCATCCGGCCCGGTAACTTTCGTACCAATGAAGGTATCACCCGCACTCGGGCCGGGGACACCATCATCATCAAGGAAGAGGTCTACGCGGGCACCATTGATACCGGGTTCGCCAGCATCTTGGATCCCATCCTTGTCGTTATCCAACCAGACATAATTGCCATACCCTGGAGGCTGGGACGCTTCACGCTTAATCCCGACGCGCGGTGGATCGGAGGAGAGCAGGTACTCGGTCGAATTGATCGCCCGTGCGCGGTAGCCAAACGAGTTCCATGCAATCAGGTTATGGTCGGGAGGGAAGGCGGGATCGCTATAGGGTGCCTGCATAGAGACGGTGAGCGTCACCGACTCTTCGGGCATGAGGATCAGATCGCCAAACTCAACCTTAAACGACTGCACCGTCGTAATATCAGCGGGTGGCGTGCTACTCCAGACCGGCGCGGTACAGCCAGGCGAGTCATCCGTTGGGTCAACACTCAGATCGGGGGCGCGGCAGGGGTTGGTCTGGGTGCTATAGAAGACACTCGCCCCGGAGGGAACCGTGATCGGTTCGGCCAGGAAGGGCCGCCATTCGGTGCCACGGTCTTGCTGAAAACTACGCACACCTACGTCACCCACCCAGGGCAAGATGTCGAGCAGGGTGATTTCCCCAATCGGGATGGTGCCCGTATTGGTGATCGTGAGTTGGTAGGTGGCACTTCCACCGGGCACGGTATAGCCAAACTCAGGATCGTAGGTCCACTTGGTATCGAGTTGGCCCATCACCAACTTGTGCGAGCCACTTTTGGCTGCCGCAGCGAGGCTGACGCTCGAAATCGTCGAGCTACAGATCTGCTCCTGGGTATTCCCGTCATTATCAAAGTCGTAGGTATCGGGGCTACTATCAGTACAACTATCAATCCAAATATCGCCGGGTTGGTTGCCCCAACCGGCGAGGTAGGCGGTATTACTGAGCGACTGCGCGGGGGTATAGGGCGCAATCTGGGCCTGGAACTCAATTTCGATTGTTTCACCCGGCGGCAGACTGTAGCTGTCCCATTGCCAGTTCAGCAATGTTTTCCCGGTACCGTTATAGTTTGGAATAAGCTCAAATGTAGGATCTGGTGTACCAACGGGCGCATGGATCATATCCTGGCTGCCCGCCACATAGAGCAGTTCGTTGATCAACAAGTCGGAGATCTGGGGGTTGATCAATGGCGTGGAGTTGTTATTGTTATTAACCAGGGTCAGGGTATAGGTGATAACATCGCCTGACTGTACCGTACTGGGATCGACCGCCTTACCGAGGGTTGGCCGCGCACCGGGATCAGAGTTATCCACCACGCGGGTACGGCGCTCGCTCGGGCGCAGGATCTCATAGCCATTGTAGCTATAGCGCGCATCGGCGGTATTGACAATAATCTGGTTGATTGGTGAACTGATCACCTCGGCAGTAAAGCCGTTATTGGTGGCCGCAAAGCCGTAGGGGAGTGCATCGAGGTAGGTATAGCGCAGGGCGGTAATCCGCTCACCCACACCGAGGGTGATGTCAGCACAACTGCCGCCGGTGTTAGGAACGATATTGAAACATGCGCCACTGGTAAAGGGTGAACCGGGCACCGGGTTCCATGTCGTCGTACCATCAATCTGATACTCAATCTGGAGCCGGATCACCGTAGGGGCTTGGTTATGGGTACCCGCCGTAATACGGGTCACTTCCAACTCAGCCGGGATCGGATCGGTAATCGTATGGCCCGCATCGAGCGGGCTGGTACCAGCATTGGTGGAGGTAAAGGTATAGGTGACAATATCCCCAATAGATGCCGAAGTCGGGCCATTCTTACTAAACCCAGGGTTCGGTGTCGGTGGCTGAATGAGCCGCAGATCAAAATCGCTCAGGAAGGCGGTTGCGCCATTGTTATAGGTGACATCGGCCTCCATGTCATTGCGGATCTCGTTACCAACATTAAAGGTAGCATCGGGGAAGCGCACCGTGACATCGTAGCCCACACAAGATTCACCCGCACTAACCATGATGTCCCGGTCAGCCCAGGTGATGGTGCCAGCACTGTAGACACCCCCACCCGTAGCACTCACAAACTCAGCCCCTGCGGGCAAGGTATCGCGGATGTCAAGATCGGTAACATCCACCACCCCAACCGTACCGGGTACACACACCTCAACCCGATAAACCGTATTGATATCGAGCACCCCACCCGACACAAAGCGCTTATCGGCGCGGGTGCGTGGTTCGGCGGTGGCGGTGAGGGTAAGCGGTTTGGAGGTGACCGGCGGGGCGCTGGTGCTGGTGGCCGAGGCACGCAGGGTAGCCGTGGCTCCATCGGGCGTGGCCCCGCGTGGGAAGCGCACCATCAGCGTAAATGTACCGGCACTACCAGGCGCAATATCATCAGTAAACGTCCATGTTGCCGTAGTAGGACTGTAGGTTGCGTCGGTATCGCCACTCAGATCGAGCACCTGCACATCCTGTACCAACTGGCTCAGTTCTGGTGGAATTGGCACCGAGACCACCACATCATCACAGGTGGTGTTATAGATGGACGAACAACTATAGTCCACCTTAATCACCGCCCAGTCGCCACTTCCCACCACCGGGGTGCTGGTACTAATGCGGACATCCAGCGTGCTGGTGGGTGCGGCGAGCGCGAGACCAACTGGCAGCAGCGTCAAGACAATGATTGCGATGAGGAACAATGAGATCGGCAGGGAATGTCGCATGCGAGGTGACATAGGTGCGCCTTACAGTTGGCTACTACTTACTTCGTTACCGCTATCACGAGTTTCCAAAGAGACAATGGGCCTTGCAGTATATGTGCCGAGTCTTACCAGAACGTATCGGTATGCGATGAAGAATGTTGGGCTATTCTACTATAGTTTGTAGACATTACATGCATGGAACCAACGGGTCTCACCCGTGGCGGAAAGGGCGTTGTCACCCTGAGGGGAGCCGAAGGCGATCCGAAGGACGCCGGTCGGGGATGCCGGATATGACGCCGGAACGCTAACCTGTGCAACTTTTTCCTTCGCATTACGAATGAATTGCTTTTATAGCTAAACTATCTTGTTATTCTGTCAATCTAAAACAAAAATAGGGCATTAAAACGGAATTCTTATCTGTCTCTCATAAATAAAATTTGACATATCATACCGAGTTTTTTAGTATCAAGCACTTGCACGGCTTTTGTAGATATTGAAGGTTTTGGATGGCTATGCTATACTCCGCCCACGATCAAATTGCCATAGAAATGCAAGCGACGCAGCGCTCCCCATCGCACACCATCCCCTTGTCTGGGGCGGTACGCTGTGATTCGGCGGTCTTGTGTACACTATCGCCTAGGACGGTGTTGTCTGGGGATGTCGAGTGTAGTGGTATGCAACACCACGGCGCTGCTATGGATCTTCATTCCCCCTCAACTGCACCTCTGGATTGTATCTTCATCATATATGTCATCAAGAAGAGAGGTTAGCTCGATGTCTGCTGTGCGGATTATCATCAAGACGATCCAACTAGCGATTACGCGGGTGGGGGCGGGTTGGATGTTTGCGCTGCTCACCTTCAACTTTAATCGCGTTGCGATTGGGGATCTCAAAGCGATTGCGGTGATTGTCACCTCCCTGATCGGCTTGCACCACTTCATCTCTTTCCTCTACCCCTACTGGGGGCGTCTTTCGGATCGGCATCCCATTCTGGGCTTCCGGCGTAGCCCCTACATTCTGCTCAGTGGGCTTTTGGCCTCGGTTCCGATGCTCTTCCTGCCCTCGATTGCGGTTGGTTTGGGCGAGCAGAGCCTTGTGGCGACGGTCGAAGCCTTCTTCTTGATCGGCTTCTTCGGGATGGCGATGGCCATGAATGGCAGTTCCTCCAACGCCCTGATTGCCGAGGTCATTCCTGAGAAGTCACGCGGTGGCGCGGTGGCGGTGGTGTGGGCGGCGGTGATCATTAGTGGGATTGGCTCTTCAATTGTCTCGCAGGTGATCATGCCCCACTATACGCCAGAGGCGATGCAGAGTCTGTATAACCTCACCCCGTTTGTGGTGTTGGGCACCATGTTTGTTGGCCTAATCGGGGTTGAGTCGCGTATCAGCAAGGAAGAACACGCCAAGTTGATGGCCGCCCAACCGGCTGAGACCGATTCGCCGCTGGGGACGTTGCGGGTGGCAGCGCGTATCATGGGTGAGAATACCCAGGCCCGTAACTTCTTCTTCTATGTGTTGCTGGGGATTATGGGCATCTTCTTGCAGGATGCCATCCTCGAACCGTTTGGCAAGCAGGTCTTTGATATGCCCCAGAAGCAGACGGCGGCCTTCCAGCAGGCATGGGGCGCTGGGGCGCTGTTGGGTATGTTCGGGATCGGTCTCTTCTCCAACTTTGTTCCGGTTGCCAAGAAGACGATTGCCTCGATTGGTGCGGTAGGGATTGCGATCGGGTTGGGGGTGATCGCTGTCTCTAGTTTCATCCATCAAGCTAGTTTGATCACCCCTGCTTTGTTGCTGATGGGTCTGGCGATTGGCTTCTTTAATGTCGGTAGCCTCTCGATGATGATGGAGATGACTATCGCAGGTCAGGCCGGGCTCTATATGGGCATGTGGGGCATGGCGCAGGGTCTGGGCAATGGGCTGGCTAATGTCGTTAGTGGGGCACTGGTGACGGTACTGATGGAGCAGATCGGTATTAGTTACCAAATCGGCTATGCCATGATCTTTGGCTTCGAGGCCATACTAATGGTTGGGGCTGTGCTTATCCTGCGCGGGGTGAGTGTGCAGGAGTTTAAGGGTCTGAGCCGCCGCGATGTCTCAACCGCACTTGCAATGGATACCGCAGGATAAGAGTTCTATGATGTACACCGAGGATCAACTCGCTCGTCGTGCCCGTTCCAAATGGACGAAGGTGCAGATCATTCTGGCACCCATCCAGTTTGTGGCCTTCCTGATTAGCTTTGGTTTGGTGATCTATTACCTCACCACTGGCCAGGGCTATTGGGCTGCGACGATCAGCATCTGGATCAAGATTACGTTGATCTGGGCCTTGACGATCACGGGCATGCTGTGGGAGTACGACATGTACGACCACTACTTTATGGCGAAGGAGTTCTTCTGGGAGGATCTCGGCAACCTGATCGCGATCATTACCCATAATGCCTACTTTGTCGCCCAGTGGATGGGGGCCGATGATCGCACCGTGATGTGGGTGATGGTCTTTGCCTATGTCTCTTACCTCTTCAATGCCGCACAGTTTCTCGTGCGTGGGGTTCGTTCCGCCCAACAGCGCAGTGCGCTCAAGCGGGCTGAGGCTGCGGCCACGTCAATGCAGAACTAGCAAGGACGGCACACTATGCCGATCAAATCTCGTGCGGTGGTGATCCCGCGACGCAATGTGGTTGAACTCCGCACCGTGCAGGTAACGGAGCCACGGGCGGGGGATGTGCTGATCCGTACTGCCTATACCTCGATCAGTGCCGGGACGGAGCGGATGTTGCTCGATGGGCGTTTGCCTCAGCCGCAGTTGCTCTTCCCGGTGGTGCCGGGGTACGAAACCGTGGGTCAGGTGATCCAAGTGGGCAAGAAGGCCCCTAAGGATCTGCTCGGTCAGTGGGTCTACATCGGTGGTGCTCGCTGTTTCCAGGGGGTCAATCCGGCATGGGGCGGTCAGAGCGAGTTTATTAGCGCCGAGGCCGAACGAGTCATTCCGCTAGGAACGATCAATCCGGTCAATGGAGTGATCCTGGCGCTGGCGGCAACTGCGTTGCATGGCATTAATCTTGCCAACATCCGCACGACAGATCGCGTGCTAGTGCTTGGCCAGGGGATTGTGGGCCAGTTGGCGGCGCGTCTGGCGCGTTTGGCGGGGGCCGCCTTTGTGGCGGTAGCCGACCGGGTGGCGGTGCGTTTGGCGCACTCACAGGCTGATCAGGTGGTGGATATTAACCGCGAATTGCTCGATGAGGCGATTAGTGACGCCAACATCAATGTGCTGATCGAGGCCACCGGCTCGATGACCGCACTCTCTGGGGCGTTGCCGCTGCTCGCCAACCACGGGCGGGTCTTGTTGCTCGGTTACTACGACACCATGAATCTGCCCTACGCGCCGCTCTTCATGCGCGAGGCCCAGATCCTGATCGCCCGTGAGTGGCAGTTTGGCCCCGATGGCGATCTGCCACGGGTGCGCGATATGCTCGCTGCGGGTGAGTTGGATGTCAGTGGCTTGCTCACCCATCGTGTGCCGCTGGATCGCATCCAAGCCGCCTATCGGCTCGCCTTTGAGGACCCGGCATGCCTCAAGGTGGTGGTGGAATGGCCGCAACCAGAGACTGAGGGCTAGAAGCGAGAACTCTATGGCGCGTACATCTCCATCGGCCCGTATGATCGCCGTCTATGGCAAGGGCGGTATGGGCAAGTCATTCTTCACCACCAATCTGGTCAGTAAGTTGGCTCTGCTCGGCAATCGGGTCTTGCAACTCGGTTGCGATCCCAAGCACGATAGTTGTAATGCGCTGTTCGGGGGCGTGAGCCTGCCCACGCTGGGCGATGTCTGGCGTACCTACAAGGCCGAGGGTCGCGAGGATGCGCTTCAGGTTGAGCATGTGGTCTTTAAGACCGCGATCATGGATGGAGCGGCTACGGTCTATGGCTGTGAGATTGGTGGCCCGGAGGTGGGGCGCGGCTGTGGTGGGCGTGGCATCACCTTTGGCTTCGACCTGCTCGAGAAGTTTGGCCTCAGCCAGTGGGCGCTCGACTATGTGGTGATGGACTTCTTGGGTGATGTGGTGTGTGGTGGCTTTGCGACCCCGCTCTCGCGCTCGTTGGCCGAGGAGGTGATCATTTTGTGCGGCAATGATCGCCAGAGCCTCTACGCGGCCAACAATATTGCTAGTGCCGCCAAGTACTTTGCGAGTATGGGCGGGCACACGCGCTTGGTGGGTCTCGTCGTCAACCGCGATGATGGCAGCGGGGTGGCGGCGCGCTTCGCCGAGCGTATCAACCTGCCGGTGCTGGCCAGCATCCCGCTGGATCGTAAGATCCGCGAGATGGCCGATGCCTGCAAACTCGCGCTGGTAGATGAAGACTTCAACGCGATATTTGATCGGCTGGCGCAGCAGATTATTGAGCGTAGCCTGCCGACGGTCGCGATGGATCAGGTACACCCGTTGGAGTATGACGAGTTCCTCAACGTCTTTGGGGCTGAGGAGCCGGATATTGTACCGGCGGGAGCGAGTTCGACCGAGCTCTTCGGGAACCAGCGCCCCGTAACCCTGGCGGTGCCTGCGTTGCCTCCGACAGAGGCTCCGGTGCTGTTTGATGCCCCAACTGGGCGGGTGGTGGCGCGCCTGCTCACCGAGTTGGGCCTGTATGTCACCGACGCCAACCACGATCCGAAAAAGGGCATGACCCTGACGATTGACGGTCATACGACCATCTGCTTTGGTGATGAGCGTGAGCTTGATAGCAAGATGGCCATTCTCGCCGCGTTGCAGAAGTCTGGCGAAACCTATCGCTATGTCGATCTGCGTCGTCCGGCGAGTCCGCTCTACCGTTGAGTGTTACGTGCTGCGTTTGACCATGGAGCCAGGCGTGGCCTGTGAGGTGAGCTATGGCGCTCCAGATACACCCCCAGACGACCCAGATCGACTATGTCCGTGCCCCGTGGTATCTGCGCTTACGCTGGTGGTTGGTCGCCCGCTGTTGGACGTTGAGCCATACATACACCGAGTCGGGCATCGAGATGCCGGATCTAGTCAATCCGCTCTGGCGGAGGTAGGTAGTAGAGGCGATGCCTCGTCCCTACAATCTCCCCAGGGCATGTGCAAAGTCACCTCCGGTGGGGGTTTGGGGGGCGGCGAAGCCGCCCCCGAAGATATTTTTTGTTGTGTTTTGGCGGCGAAGCCGCCAAAACACAACAAAAATGAAGGTTTGGGGCACAGCCCCAATGACATTGCACATGCCCTGACAATGTCTCGGAGGTTATTCCACCCCATTGCCGACATGTGGTAGAATAGAACCAGAAATTCCAAGTTCGGCAAGACATAAAGATGCGTGAAGTGTTCATGCCCTCTACGCCAATTCGACGTTGGGGTGCCACCAGGAGTAAGCTATGCCAAGCGGTCTCGGTGAAGCCACGCAAATGATCGGCCCGATCGCTCCTGCGTTGATGTGTTGGATCACGTTTTTGTGTACGGTTATCGCGTTGGCTCTGACATTCTTGTGGACCAACGTGACGGCGTTTGCTCGTCGTACCCGCAACAAAGATCGCAAGCCCGCTGCGGGGACAGAGACTAAGACTCCTTCTAATAGTTGGTAACGGCTCTTTGCACCTGGTAGGTAGCGTGGGAATTGCCCCGCGCCCGATGCAGGGGCTCTGGAGGGATGTTTGTCTCCAGAGCCCTTGGTTCGTGCGATTCGGCCATGTTGCTGATCGCTATGAGTAATTTCTATGTCGAAAGAGACTCTTGAGACGCTGCCGCAGGCGTCGCCCAATGGTACTGCACCCACCCCGAACGCCCCTGTTCCTCCGTATCCGTTTACTGCCATCGTTGGTCAGGAAGAACTGAAACTGGCCCTGCTGCTGTGTGTGGTCAGCCCGACGATTGGTGGTGTGATGGTCATGGGTCATCGTGGTACGGCCAAGAGTACGGCTGTGCGTGCGTTGGCCGCGATGTTGCCGCCGATCAAGGCGGTGGCCGGTTGCCCCTACTCGTGTGCCCCTGAGCGCACCGCTGGCCTCTGCGAGCGCTGCACCAGCAGCGATGGCAAGAAGACGCCGGTGAAGACCACGACGGTGACGATCCCGGTGCCGGTGGTTGACCTACCGCTCGGCGCGACGGAGGATCGGGTCTGTGGTACGCTCGATATTGAGCGCGCTCTGACGCAGGGTGTCCAGGCGTTTGCGCCGGGCCTGTTGGCGCGTGCCAACCGTGGCTTCCTCTATATTGATGAGGTCAACCTGCTCGAAGACCATTTGGTGGACGTGCTGCTCGACGTAGCGGCCAGCGGTACCAATGTGGTTGAGCGCGAAGGTATCAGCATCCGCCACCCCGCCCGCTTTGTGTTGGTAGGTAGCGGCAACCCCGAAGAGGGCGATCTGCGTCCGCAGTTGCTCGACCGCTTCGGTCTGCATGCGCGTATCACCACGATTACCAACGTGGAGGAGCGGGTTGAGATCGTGCGCCGTCGGCGGGACTATGACGCCGACCCATTTGCCTTTGCGGCCAAATGGGATAAGGAGACCGCTAAGCTCCAGCGCAAGATCAAGGGTGCCCAGAAGCGCCTGCCCGATGTGGTGCTGCCTGACCCGGTGCTCTATAAGATCGCCGAGTTGTGTGTCAAGTTGGAGATTGACGGCCACCGTGGTGAGTTGACGCTCAGCCGAACGGCCACTGCACTGGCCGCCGTTGAGGGCCATAACGAGGTGAAGCTTGAGGACGTGCGGCGCATCGCCATCCTTGCCCTGCGTCACCGCTTACGCAAAGACCCCCTGGAGACCCAGGACGATGCGGTGCGGATCGAGCGGGCGGTGGAAGAAGTGCTGGCGTAAATGGATGGTGCGGCGGGCAATATGCTGTTGCCCGCCGCATGATCTATGCGCACGAGGTGTTTCGTGAAAGCTACGCATACGGCCCTGCCCTTTTCTGCGCTCGTCGGTCTCGATACGGCGCGTCAGGCGCTTTTGCTGCTCGCGGTTGATCCGCTCCTCGGTGGGGTGGTGATCGCGGCTGGAGTCGGCACCGGGAAGAGTACCCTGGCCCGGAGTTTCTTCCGCCTCTTTGGTATGGCGGTGGATGGCCCCCCGCCACCCTTTGTGGAGTTGCCGGTAGGGGTAACTGAAGATCGCTTGTTGGGCGGCCTCGATCTTGAAGCCACGCTCTCTCGTGGTGAACGGGTGTTGCGCAGCGGTCTGCTGGCGCGTGCGGATGGTGGCCTGCTCTACGCCGATGGGGTCAATCTGCTTGATGATAGCACGATCAACCATCTGCTGTCGGCCTTGGATAGTGGCGTGGTGCGGGTTGAGCGTGAAGGTCTGAGCGTGGTGGAGTTGGCGCGCTTTGCGCTCATCTCGACCTATGATCCGGCTGAGGGACCGCCGCGCCGTCACTTGTTGGATCGCGTGGGTCTGATTGTGGCCCCGATTGGTCAGGCTCCGACGCGCTCGCGGGCTGAAGTCGTGCGGCGCAACTTGGACGCCGATGCGGTTGCGCGACTCAAGTCGAAGGTCAAGATCCGTGCGGCTGCAAAGGCCGAGAACCCGTATGATGAAGAGGAGGCATTGCTGGCGGCCACCATTATGGCGGCGCGCGAGTTGTTGCCCTCGGTCAAGATTAGTGATCACCACCTGATGCAGATTAGCCAGGCCGGTTTGGCGTTGGGCGTTGAGGGGCATCGGGCTGACATCTTCGCGGTGCGGGCGGCGCTGGCTTCGGCGGCACTGGTTGGGCGCGAGGAGGTGAACGAAGAGGATCTGGAGCGGGCGGTGCGCTTTGTGATGGTGCCGCGTGCGACACGCGCCCCGGAGTTTGAGCCGGAGCCGCCGCCGGAACAGGAGCAGCCGCCGGAGCCGGAGCAGCCGCCGCCACCGAGTAATGAGGACAAGCCGGAGGACGAGGAGCAGGAGGAGGAGCCGCCGCCACCCCCAGAGGATGATCTGACGGTGGAGGATCTGGTACTCTCGGCGCTGGATGCCGAGGTGCCACCGGATGTACTCTCAACGCCCTTCAGTATCCGCCGCAGTGGGCGCAGTGGTTCGCGTGGCAATACCTCTGGCAACCGTGGCCGTCACATCCGTTCGATCCCCGGTTTGCCGGGGCAGGGGCGCTTGGATGTGGTGGCAACCTTGCGCGCCGCAGCGCCGTGGCAGAATTCGCGCAAGTCCGAGGTTGAACGCCAACTGCTCGAAGGCCGCCGCAAGGCCGCCGAACGTCAGGCGCGGATTCGTCTGCGGGCCGATGATCTGCACATTAAGAAGTTCCGCAGTAAGGCCGGAACGCTCTTCTGCTTTGTGGTTGATGCGAGTGGCTCGATGGCGCTGCACCGCATGCGTCAGGCCAAGGGCGCGGTGAATGCGCTGCTCCAGCAAGCGTATGTCCACCGCGACCACGTCGCGCTGCTTGCCTTCCGGGGTGATCGCGCCGACGTGCTCCTACCGCCATCGCAAAGTGTCGAGTTGGCCAAACGAGCGCTCGATGTCTTGCCGACGGGTGGCGGGACGCCCCTGGCAGCCGCGTTGCTTTCGGCCTACCAGGTGGCTGAGCAGGCGCGCTCGCGGGGTATTCACCGCACCACGCTGGTGCTGATTACCGATGGCCGTCCGAATGTGCCGCTCCAGCCGATGCCCGGCCAGGGTAAGGATGAGCGCATGGCTCAGGCGCGCATGGAGGTGCAGACCTTGTGCAGTCGGCTCAAGTCGGCGGGCATTGGCGCGGTGGTGATTGACACCCAGCGCAGCTACGTTTCGCGTGGCGAGGCCCAGCAACTGGCCGCGTGGTTGGGTGGGCGCTATGTCTACCTGCCGCAGGGGCGTGCCGACCAGATCGCTAACGCGGTGATTGATGCGAGTAGTAGCGAGTCTTAGGCGATTTCCGCTTGGGGCGGATCTGCTTTTTTCTCGTATGTTGGCGGCGAAGCCGCCAACATACGAGAAAAAGAGTTCTTCGGGGGAGCCTCCCTCGAACCTCCGCCGGGAGGCGTAATTTCACACGCATGGGGCGGCTCATCAGCCGCCCCTATCCTATTTTTCTAGCACAAATATGATCGTCTATATTGCCTACCCAACCAGCCTGACCCTCCAATCTGCTAATGCGCTCCAGACCTACACCACCCTGCGCGAATTGCGCGTGCGCCGCCCGGATACCCGCGCCTTCATTCCGCGTTGGGGGCGTGAGCCGAGCCGTTTTGAAGAGGTGGGGGCGTGCCATTTGCCCCGGCCTGCGATTGGCAAGCTCTCGCGGCTCTACAAGAGTACGCTGCTCTACTACCTGGAGCATAGCGCCTTTGCGCTGATGACCGCGTTGCGCCTTGCGCCTCACGCCCGCCAGATCGAGGCGGTCTATGTGCGCCAAGTGATCTGTGCGGCGTGGTGGGCGGGCGTGTACGGGCCGTTGCTGGGCGTGCCGGTGATCTATGAGGCGCATGATCTTGAGGCGCGCAACCCCTCGCGGGCCAAGGAGCGTTGGGCCGAAGGGCTGTTACACCTGATTGATCGGGTGGCGCTGACCCGCTCGGCGGCGGTGGTTTCGCTCACCGAGGACTTCCGGCGGCTGGTGAGCCAGATCGGCTGGCGGCGGGCGGAGGAGGTCTATGTGGTGCCCGACGCCTATGATCAGCGCATCTTTGCGCCGCAGGATCGGGCGACATGCCGGGCGGTGCTGGGGCTACCGGCGCATGGCCCGCTGATCGCCTACGCGGGGATGACCTTTGCGCACCGCTGGTTGGATGGGCTGGTAGCGGCGGGGCAGAACTTGGCGCAGCGCTACCCCGACCTGACCCTGGTGCTGGTGGGGGGGCGCGAGGCGGAACGCGCCGCGCTGCGCCAGCAGGCGGAGGGTTGGGGGTGGGCGATCTGGGCGGGGACGGGTGAGCTACCCCAGCGCAATGGGCGCCCCATGCTGGCCCTCTTGCCGCCCCGGCCCCAGGCCGAGGTGTTGACGGTGTTGGGGGCCGCCGATGTGTTGGCCATCCCCGACACGGTGACGGATGTGACCGCCTCGCCGCTCAAGCTCTTTGAGTATATGGCATTGGGCCAGCCGATTGTCTTGCCGGAGATGCCCGCCTTGGCCGAGATCGTGCCACCCGACTTGAGCTACACCTTCCCCCGACGCGATCTGGAGGGGCTGACGGCGGCGTTAGTGGCGGCGTTAGCGGCTAGTGGTGATCATGAGGCCAACGCAGCGCGGCGGGCACTTGCCGCCGAGCACACCTATGCGCGGCGCGCCGAGCGGATTATCGAGGTGGTGCAGGCGGTGGGGCGGCTACGCCGCCCCACCGACCACCAAAAGTAGATTTGGGGGCTACGCCCAGAAAAGAGTTTCTTGGGGTGGTGTTTGGCGGCGAAGCCGCCAAACACCACCCCAAGAAACAAGGTTTTTCCGGGGGCCTGCGGCCCCCGAAGCCCCCGCTGCGGCGCAGCAACCCCCGAACCCCCAGCGGAGGATAAACAGTTGCCAAGCGTGCTATAGTTGGAGAGAGCAAACATGTGTCGGGGGTAGGTATGCCTGAACTAGAACAGGTAGCAGAACCGGTCGCGCTGCTCCTTGCGCTGAACGACCATGTGGTTCAACCATCTGAGTTCTCGCTGCGCGGCACGGTGATAACCATTGGGCGGGGTTCGGACTGTGATGTGGTGGTTCAGCGACGTGAGGTTTCACGCCGCCATGCGCGCGTTGAGCGGGTTGGGTTACGTTATCTGCTGATTGATGACGAGAGTGCCAATGGCACCTATGTGAATGGTCGGTTGATCAGCGCACCCTACACCCTCGACCATGATGATCTGATTGGCCTGGGTAGTGGCTCTTCGATCCTCAAGTTTGTTGATCCACAGGATACCTATGTCCCTACACGGGGGCTGCGCTATGATGATCAGTTGATGGTCTTTTTGCTGGATGGGCGGGTGTTGGATCTGACACCGGGGCAATCGCGGCTCCTGTTGTTGCTCTATCGGAACAGTGGGCGGCTCTGCACCCGTGACGAGTGTGCGCAACAGATCTGGGGCCAGCCCTATGAGGTGGCGCAGCATGCGGCTGCGCTGGATATGCTCGTGGCGGGGTTGCGGGCGCGGATTCGCCATGTGGATGCGACGATTGATCCAATCAAGACGCGGCGGGGCTTGGGGTATGTGTTGGAGATGTAGGGGCGCGTCGCGACGCGCCCTATACTCCTCTTGGGGCTACGCCCCAGACCCACTTTTTTCTCGTATGTTGGCGACTTCGCCGCCAACATACGAGAAAAAGAAGTTTTCGGGGGAGGTGAAGCCTCCTCCGAACCTCCGCCGGGAGGCGTAACTTGCAGCTACGCAAAGAGCGCATCCACGAAGGACTGCGAATCGAACATTGCTAAGTCTTCAATCTTCTCGCCGGTGCCGATATAGCGAATGGGGCGCTCGATATCCTGGGCAATGGCGAAGGCGATCCCACCTTTGGCGGTACCATCAAGCTTAGTGACGGCCACATCGGTGACACTTGCCGACTGGAGGAAGGCTTTGGCCTGAAGCACCCCGTTCTGGCCGGTGGTGGCATCAATCACCAGCAGCACCTCGTGGGGGGCATCGGGGATCTTGCGCTGGATGATGTTGCGGATCTTCTCCAGTTCCTTCATCAGGTTAAATTTGGCTTGCAGACGGCCAGCGGTATCAATGATCAGGACATCAACATCCTGCTCAAGCGCGGCATCCAGCCCCTTATAGACCACAGCGGCGGAATCGGCCCCTTGGCCCATACTGACGCAGGGCACACCAGCACGGGCGGCCCAGGTTTCAAGCTGCTCGGTCGCAGCGGCGCGGAAGGTGTCACCCGCAGCGAGGAGCACCTTCTTGCCGAAGCGCTGCTTGTAGCGGTGGGCGAGTTTGGCGATCAGGGTTGTCTTTCCGGCCCCATTCACGCCCACCACTAGCACGATATAGGGGCGGGCATTGATCGTCTTTTGCCCGGCAAATTCCTGGAAGGTACGTACCATCTCGGCTTTGAGCATATCGCGGACTTCGCGGGCCTTTTTCGTACCATGGCGATTGACGCGGTCTTTGGTACGATTGACGAGATAGAGGGTGGTTTCGAGGCCAACATCACCCTGGATGAGTGATTCTTCGAGTTCGTCCCATAACTCATCGGTGATCGGGTCATCGTTGGCGAAGAGCTTGGAGATATGCCCGAAGATCCCCTGGCGTGACTTTTCGAGGCTCTGGGAGACCTGGGCCTCTTCGACCTTTGCCTCTTCTTCGGTGCGCGGGGTATCCTGTCCACGGCCAAACAGGCGTTTGAACATTGGTATTCCTTTTGACTAGCCCCAACCGAGGTTATTGGATTGCTGAGGTGGTGTACCGGCATCCTCGGCAGAGCGTTCTTCTTCCAGCATCTGATCAACCATCTCGTCCCAATCCTCGCCAGCTTCTTCTCCGAGTTCTTTGCCCATGCGCTTGGCCCAGCGGGCGATGGAGCGCGGGTCATTTTCATCGAGGCCAGCGAAGGTGCTGGGATCGGCCATCGCATCAAGGCGGGCCTCTTCAGATTTAAGAGTGGCGAAGCGTGAGATGGCGCGTTGCACTTGCTGATTCCCGCAGCGTGGGCAGGTGAGGCCGGGCGGATCACCAAAGCCGCGCACCAGCTTTTGGAAGCGGCCCGCACAGGCGGGGCAGCGATATTCATAGATCGGCATCGGCGATCATCCTTCGAGTACGATATCCTCAATCAAGGGCGGGACAGCCACTGGTGATGACTCAATCTGATAGGCGTGCAAGAGTTGGGGTATCACCCGTTCGGCATCGGGGATACTAGCGGCGTGAATGGTTAAGAGTGGCGAGTCGAGCGTGACCGCAGCACCCACTTTGGCTTGGAGCATGAGGCCCACGCGGGGATCAATGCGATCCTCGGTGCGTTGACGACCACCACCGAGTTGGTTGCAGACCATCCCCAACGCCTGACCATCAATCGCGGTCACATAGCCAGCCTTGCGGGCAATCAGGTTCAGTTGCACCGGGGCTGTCGGGAGGCGATCCGGGTCTTCAATCACCCGAATATCGCCGCCCTGGTGGGCAATCATTTGCGTAAAGCGCTGCCATGCCGCACCACTTGCGAGTGCTTCCTGGAGGAGTGAACGTGCCGCAGCGTCATTATCGCGTAGCCCGGTCAGGCGCACCAACTGGGTGCCCAGAGTCAGGCAGAGTTCAACCAGATCGGCGGGGCCGTGGCCGCGCAGGGCGGCGATAGCTTCGCGCACCTCAAGCGCATTGCCGATGGCGAAGCCGAGCGGCTGTTGCATCGAACTGATGGTTGCGGCAACGCGCCGCCCGGCATGGGTGCCAATCGCCACCATCGTGCGGGCCAGGGTGCGGGCCGCAGCGGGCGTGTGCATAAACGCGCCACGGCCATACTTGACATCCAGCACGATACAATCGGCCCCAGCGGCGAGTTTCTTACTCATCACACTCGCGGCGATCAGCGGGATTGATTCGACCGTTGCGGTGACATCACGCAGGGCATAGAGTTTCTTATCGGCGGGGGCGAGATCGCCACTCTGGGCAGCGATGACCAGACCGATTTCGTGCACGGCGTGGCGGAACTCCTCGGCACTCAGGTTGGTGCGTAGGCCGGGGATACTCTCAAGCTTATCCACCGTTCCACCACTAAAACCGAGACCACGCCCGCTCATCTTGGCCATAGGCAGGCCGACTGCCGCGATCATCGGGGCGAGCAGCAGCGTCGTCTTATCACCAACCCCACCGGTCGAGTGCTTATCCACTGTAAGCGGCACAAGATCGTGGAGATCGAGCATATCGCCACTCTCGGCCATGGCCATGGTGAGATCGGCGGTTTCGCGATCATCCATACCGCGCCAGACCACCGCCATGGCCCAGGCGCTCATCTGATAATCGGGGATCGCCCCGCTGGCATAGTTGGAGATCATCCAGCGGATCTCATCACTGGAGAGAGCAACACCATCTCGCTTCTTCGCGATCAGGTCAACAGCGCGCATGAAGGTACTCCGTCACTATCATCCGCGTAGGGCACGGATCGCCAGGGGCAACTGGGGGAGCAGATCGGATGCGAGCGCTCCGGCATCGCCCATCTCATCACGAACGCGAACCCCGGCGGCCCCGTGGAGGTAGACACCGAGGCTGGCGGCATCGAAGAGGTTCAGCCCTTGGGCCAAGAGTCCCGCAATTGCCCCCGCGAGGACATCACCTGTCCCGGCAGTGGCGAGGGCCGGATTGGAGCCATCGTAGATCAGCGTGCGTCCATCGGGGTGGGCGATAACCGTAGTGGCTCCTTTGAGCACCACCACTTGTCCCCAGGCTTGGGCCGCTCCGCTGGCACATGTGGTGAGATCCGCAGGAAGCTGATCGAGCTTGAGCAAGCGGCGCATCTCACCGGGGTGCGGGGTCAAGATGCAGCGTTCGTGGGGAATATGATCGGGCCAATCCTCAATACTGGCGAGTAGGTTGAGGGCATCGGCATCAACTACCGTCGGGGACAGCGGGATGCTGGTAGAATTGCTTAGTACGGGGTTTGCTGGGAGCGGCAAGAAGCCGACTTGGTTACGGGCCTTAGGCTGTTGCAGCCCAAAGAAGCGGCGGATAAACTCCTTGGTAGGTTCGGCAGTACCGAGGCCGGGGCCAATCAGCAAGGATTGGTAGCCTTCCAATGCCTTCGCGATCTCCTCGACGGCACTAGGGCCAAGCGTACCCCATTCACTCTCTGCAACCGGGAGGAGGGTTGTTTCGGGGCCACGCCCACCCAAACCGAGCACGGTACGGCCAGCCGCGAGGGTTACTAATCCGGCACCCACGCGACCCGCCCCGGCGCATGCGAGGCTCGCAGCTCCGGGGTAATGGAGCGAACCGCCGACAATCAGCACCTTGCCAAATAGCCCCTTATGGGCGGCACTGGGTCGTTTGGGAAGGAGTGAGCGGGCATAATCCGCTGTCAACAATTCACTCATAACTGCCTCCAGGTTGTGTGGGGGTATCCCGATGGGGGCCAAACGGATCTTGCCGACCGCTGCACGCCCTGGATGAAAGAGCATCCCGCGTTTGATCGCCCCGGTTGCGACACTCACATCGGCACGAATGGCCACCCCATAGATCATGCCGGTTTCGGTATCAACGCCGGTTGGTAGATCAACCGCCAGAATCTGACAGCCGGGGCCACGTTCCAAACGCGCCCTATTCACCGTCTCAACAATACGGGCCAATTCGCCTGCTACCGGGCGTTTGACCCCGGCACCCAGGAGGGCATCAATAACGAGATCGGCGCTCTGCAATGCAGCTTGGAGGGCTGCTTGATCAGGATCATCTTCGGCTGCGAGTTCAGGAATCCCGCGTTGGCGACACTGTTGATGGTTGGCATCGTGAGGATTAAAGGGGCGATTCCAGCAATAGAGTTGGATGGTGCTGCCGACATCGTACAGATGGCGGGCAGCGACCAGCCCATCGCCACCATTATTACCGGGGCCAACCAGAACAAGAATACGGGCACCGCGACGGATATAACGGACAGCTATCTGGGCGACGCCCAGCCCCGCCTGTTCCATCAACCCGGCCCATGTGGTACCGCTCTCAACGGCGGCATGTTCGAGCGCCCGCATTTGTGCGGTTGTTACCAGTTTCATACGTACGTATTGTACCGTATTTCGGCGGGGGTGTAGAGACGCAAGATATTGCGTCTCTACACCCCCGCCGGTGGTGGGGTAACCACAAAGACCCCACTGGGGTGGGAGAGCAAACGCCGCCCATCAATGTTGGGAGCGAGCGCATCGAGTGCATCGAGAACATCCTGGCGGAGATCTTCTGGAGCCTGATCAATTGCGGCTTGCAGCAAAAAATTGAGCAAATGCCGCCCCAGATCTGAGTCGGGATCAAAGCATGGCCCGACATCAATCGCCACATCGGGGTAGATCTCGGCGGTGTAGGGTACGCCGATTTCGGCGAGGGTGGCGCGCAGGCTCTCTTGGCCAAAGAGGCCAGTGGTGAAGAAGCTGTAGTCAATTCGTTCCCAGAATTGCCCCATAAGTTGGTAGATCCCGCCTCGCTCGGACGAGAGGGCGATGAGGAGCTTGCCTCCTGGACGCAGTCCAGCCAGTGCATCGCGCAGCAGGCGCGCTTCACTACCGGGCATATGGTAGAGCGCATGGATATAGTGGATCAGATCGAACTCCCCTTCAACGGTGTACTCCTCAGCTTGGAGTGGGTGCTGGGTTAGTTGGACGGCCTCGGTGCGCATGCGTTCGGCAAAACGCTGCAACTGGGCCGTGTTGGGTTCAACGGCGATATAATTGATCGTCGTGGTGGGAAAGGCTGCACGCAGCGCAGCAATGATCTGTACATCGAATTCACCATCACCGACGCCGAAACCCAGAACGTGGAGATTGTTGGCGGACGTTGTGGGGAGATGTTGCCGCATAAAGGCCAGTACCTCGGCACGGTCGGCGGTCCAGCACTGGCGGAACGCCTCGTTGGCATGAGCGTAGCCCTCGGCGCTGAGTGGTAGAGCGAGGCGGGTGGGCGGGGAGTGGTCGGCGTTCATGCACAAGACCTTTCTGTTTATGATGACGTTTGAGATGGGGGAAGTATAACCAGAGATCAGGCTAGTGCTACCACACTAGCCAGCGCATATGCACCACTATGCGAGATACTCAATGCGATGCTCGTGATCTGTAGGTGGGTGGCACGGGCCGCAGCGGGGCCATGCAGGCGCAGAGCGGGCCGCCCGTCTGGTTCGCGCAGCACCTCAATATCGGTCATGCCGGGGCGCTCGTTGAGCGAAGTGGCCGCACTCATCCCACTTAGCCCAACGCCGAGAGCCTTGGCGGCGGCCTCCTTGGCGGCCCAGCGTCCGGCCAGCGATTGGTAGCTTGGATGAGGGCCAAGTGCAGCACAATCCTGTAGTTCAGCACTGGTAAAGACGCGACGCAAGAAACGTTCGCCCCAGCGCTCAATGGCGCGGCGGATACGCTGAATCTCGATGATATCAACTCCGTGGTAGATCATTGTTCACCAATCAGGGAGACATCGGCGACGAGGGCATTATAATCGTGGCCATTGGCATAGATCTGGATACCTTGCAGATAGCGATGGTCGGGCAACCATGGCACATCGCGCAGGTTGATCGTGAAGTGGGTCCATTCGGCTTTCTGCAACCGGTAGTAGTAGACATCCTGTGCATGGACGCGAGGCGGTAGATCATTCGCATCGGTATAGAGGCAGACCACCTTCTCCAGATCGGGATCATTGGGACTCTCCTCACGCGCCAGGAAGCGGATCATGACTGGGCACTCGCTGCCTCGTTCGCCGACATCCTCAATGGACTGATCGAGGATACGTGTCCAGAGTGAGAAGGTGAGGCGGCGATACTCTGAAATATCAATCCCGGCCCCAGCATAGCCAAGCTGCTGCTTAATTCCGGTGATAAAGCCAGTGGTTTGCGCACCGGCACGGTAGAACCACGCAGCGATGCGGCGTTCGGATGGCGAGCAACTCTGATCTACCATCGGTGGGCGACAGATGGAAGAGAGGCGGAAGAAGCCTTGTTGTTCAAGCGGTAGGGCCGGGCCGGAGTAGACCTGCCAGGTGGAAGAACGGGCCAATTCGGAGCCATCCGATTGAGTGGTGTTATTATATTCAGCCTCGCTAAACTGCGAGAAGCCACCGTCACGGATCAGTTCCCAACGGGCGGGGACAGGTAAGCCCGGCATCCCAGAAGGATCAACCTCAACCCGTTGGCGTGCGCCTAAGACAACACGCGCACCATTTGAGCGCTGGATGATCAGTGTACCGCTCCGCACGGCCACATCGGTGATAAAAGACGCGATCTCGGTGCCAGGCAGAGTATTGATGCTGCGTTCAGTTGGGCGTAGATCGACGCTATAACTCCCACCGGGGGTTAGATCGAGGATCGTATTGCCCACGATGACCCGAAAGCGCACCTGCTGGTAGGGCTGCCCAGCGCGGAGATCATAGCGCACATAGCCACCACTTTGGTGAATAGTGACCTGTTGGGTCTGATCGCTCCAACGGCTCGTTTCTAGCGTCTCGATACGGAGATCGGCCCCGGCCCAGAGATCAATCTGGCTCTCATCAAAGAGGCGGATACTCGCAATCTGGCCATAACCAGCCTTGGTGACAATACGCACACTATCACCGGGACGAATCACCTGCTGGTCATTGATACCTTGGAAGACACTGCGGTTGGCGGGTTGCCAACTGATCCACTCGGCGGGGCCACGCACAATCACCGTTGCATCACGCGGAATGACCGCAGATTGGTAGAACTGCCACCCGGCATAGATCGTCCAACCGATCAAGCTCAGAAAGAGGAGGAGAAAGCCGAATAGGGTCATCCAGGCAATGCGGAGGGTGCGTTGCTGAGCTACGATGCGTGATTGCGGATTGATGGTTGTATCAGGAAACTGCATATGAATCAAGGTTAGGCTATTCACGATTGGAAACCCCATTATCGCCGGGTTCCCCGATCATCCCGTAGGGGCGAAGTATCGCCCTCCAAACTCGTTCGAGTTCTCCTACTCTATGGAGGGCGATGCTTCGCCCCTACATCACCGGCAGCCGACGGCTTCGAGGGCCAACGTAGCGGCACCAATCACCCCGGCTTCATCACCAAGGCTGGCAGGCAGAATCGGTACCTCGCGGTAGAGATCAGTTAGGACGTGGGCATAAGCGATGGTACGGGCCTGTTCGAGCAGGGTTGGATTTTCGAGGATGACACTCCCACCCACTAGCAGCACTTCCGGGCTAAAGAGGTGCAGGAGTGAGGCGAAGCCGATACCGAGCAGATGGGCTTCGCGCTGCATGAGTTGGGTGGCGAGGACATCGTGAGCAGCGGCGGCCTGCGCCACATGGGCGGCGGTGATGGTGGTGGGGCTGGCCAGTGTATGCAAGAGACTCTGGGGATGATCGGGCATCGCGGCGGCCGCCGCACGGCCCAGTGCGCTCCCAGAGGCCAGATCCTCCCAGCGGGTCACGCGGGCTGGATCAAGGAGAATCGAACCGACCTCGGTTGCTGCGCCCAGACGCCCGTGGAGCAGGCGGTCGGCGATGATCACCCCACCCCCAATGCCGGTGCTCACTGTCACATAGACGAGGTGGTGCGCATGATGACCAGCACCAAACCGCCACTCACCGAGCGCGGCAGCATTGGCATCATTATCTACCCAGACCGGCAGACCCGTGGATTGGGCGAGCGTATCGCGTAGCGGGATCTGATTCCACCCGGGCATATTGGGGGCAGCAAAGATGATCCCCTGTTCAGGATCGAGCGGACCGGGGGCACCGACACCAATGCCGAGCACCTGGCCATTGCTGGGCACCTGGGCTTGGATCTGGGCAATCAGATCGAGGACGCGGCCAATGACCGCAGCCGGCCCCTGATCGGCGTGGCTACGGGTTCGCGTATGGGCCAGGATGGCCCCGGCACTATTGATGAGGGCACAACGTAGTTGAGTGCCGCCAATATCAACCCCAATCACATACTTCATGGGGCTATTGTAGCATGGGGTTTCCAGGGCATGTGCAAAGTCACCTCCGGTGGGGGTGCGGGGGCGGCGCAGCCGCCCCCGCAGAATTTTTTGTGGTGTTTTGGCGGCGAAGCCGCCAAAACACCACAAAAAATGGGGCTTGGGGTGCAGCCCCAAGGACTTTGCACATGCCCTGATGGGGTTTCAAAAACTACTTGACAGCACAAGTGTTTGGTTGGTATAATCTACTACATACGTTCTGTCTGATGGAGCTACGGTCTTCAGATTCAGGCCGTCGTATGCACGTATCGCCGCTGGCCGTCCTGGCTGCGGCCTATGAAAGGACACAGGCTATGCGATCTGCTGATGGTCTCTCGACCCGCCAGGAGAAGATCCTGAACTACATCCAGGAATTTTTCGCCAAGCATGGTTACTGGCCCGCCATCCGCGACATTCAGACCGACCTGAAGATCTCCTCCACTTCGGTAGTTGCCTACAATCTGAAGGCGTTGCAGGACAAGGGCAAGATCAACCGGCAGGGGAAGGTATCGCGGGGTATCACCCTCCCCAATACGCTAGGTGTGCATAACGTGGCACATCAGGTGCCGTTACTCGGCATCATCACGGCTGGCCAGCCGCTCCCCGACCCGGAGGAGGTGGATGTTGAAGCGGCGGACAAGGTTGATGTGCCGTTAGATCTGGCGAGTGCCGAGAAGTTGAAGGATGTCTATGCACTCAAGGTGCGTGGGCTTTCGATGATTGACGCGCTGATTGACGATGGTGATATTGTGCTGCTGCGGCGCCAGGACTCGGCCAACAACGGCGACATGGTGGCCGCGCTCTTGCTCGACGAGAACGCGGTGACATTGAAGAAGTTCTACCAGGAGAATGGGCGGGTGCGTTTGCAACCGGCCAACAGCACCATGCAGCCGATCTTCACCATGGCGGAGAATGTGCGTATCCAGGGGCGGGTTGTCGGGGTGTTGCGCTCGCTGTTTTAAGGAATAGATAGGGTGTCATCTGGGATGGGGATGTGCATACGTCCCCATCTTGTTATATCCACTGGTCACATGTGACCAGTGTGCGAATCCTGGAGGTGGAGGATTATCATGGCTAGTCCACAACTAACATATCAACCGGACTATGTCTCTTGAATGGTCTTAAACGATCATTGGTGTAGCAACCCTAGAGATGTTTGCTGTTATTCTGCCACTGCGTAATAGACTGAGCAACCCATGCCGCATCGGCGGGTCGGAGTGCTGGTGGTGGCACGGGGCGGGTGTAGTCTATATCCTCGGCGTAGTGCGCACGGTTATAGAGCAGAGTAAACGCGGCTTGCAGATCAAGCACGATGTCTGCATGGAGGGCACGCAGCGGCACACTGATGCGTGGGAGTGGGTCGCGAAGATCGATATACCAGACCTCCAAGCGGCTGCCTGCGTTGCCTCGGCGCAGGAGGACGTAGTAGTCGCTCTGGCTCGCAACCTCTTCTGGCCGCTCACCTGCTCGCAGGAGATCAATCTCAATCCAGTGCGTATCAGTCGAAAAGACCGCTGTACGTTTGGACAAAAACTCGCGATTACCGCGTGTGCCACGCGCTTTATTCCATGGCGATAGGATCTCGATGATCGTCACCAATTCACGGTTGCGTCGGTCGTAAATGGTGATGTAGCGATCACGCACCTCTAGGGATGCGGGAAGGCGCTCGATGATGGTAGCGGGGGTTATGGTTGCTATAGCGGTAGATTGGGGTGGAGGTGGTGCGGGCCGTTGCACAAGGAAGATGTCGGGGGCGATGCTCTGGCGCATAGCGGGAGTGTCGTCATCAGTGATATAGACCCGCTCCTCAATAGACACGGAAAAGTGCGGAGCCACCTGCTCGATCAGTGTGTCGCTGATGACACTAATCAGCCGGTGATGCACGCTTGTCCAGCCACTCGGTTCTTCTAAAAAGGGGTCCATGCCCGGAAATGGTGCGCCCATAGATTAATCCTCCATGCCATGTGCGATCATTATAACGCAGCAGCATCTAGCCCCGCCAGCACTTTCCGTGCTGTAACTGTTCACACTTGGGGTAAAAGGCTTTAGGCTCACGCGAAGGCGCGAAGGTTTTGGTATAGGCTTGCGCCTTCGCGTTACAACATGGAGGCTAGGGGAAGTGTGAACAGTTACCCCGTGCTGCCCGCGTGGCTGGGTGTTCAGCCCCCAACACCGCCTCGCGCATGGCCACGGCGCGCAGCATGTGGCTGCGTGCCGCCGCATGATCGCCCTGAGCGAGAGCGATGTATGCAGTAATCAGGTAGGACTCGGCACGATCCGCATGGTCGGGGCTGATCTGTTCCCAGTGGTGCTGGGCTTGTGCAATGTACGCGGCAGCAGCAGCGGGATTGCCCTGCTGCAAGGCCAGCCGTGCCTGATCGCCGCGCATACGCGCCAACACGTAGTGATCGGGCCACGCACGTTGTGCGTAGATCTGCTCGGCCTTGGTGAATGCCTCGGTTGCCGCAGCAGTGTTGCCCTGGGCCAGCGCCACCCGCGCCACATACCAGTAGCTCTCGGCCATCTCGCCATCTTCCGCCTTGCGCTCGGCCTCGCGCAGATCGAACATGGCACTCACATACTCCTCGGCACGCGGATCGTTGCAGGCCAGGGCGACATCGGCCATATGCATGAGGGTCTGGGCGCGGGCAATGGCAAAGCTACCCTCGGCGCACTCGAAGCAGCGTAGCGCGAGGCGCAGGTAACGCATCGCAGCGCGGTAGCGCCCCTGCCTAAAGACCGCAAAGCCCAGGTTGCGTAGACTACGGGCGGTGTTGCCCTGGGCTAGCCCATACTCGCGGCGGCGCACCGCGACGGCGTGGCGCAGCAGGTGGTAGGCGCGGTCGTAGTCGTTGCGATGGAAGGCGATGAAGTAGCCCAGGTTGTTGGCCAGATCGGCACTTCTGGGATGCTCCGGGCTATAGGTCTGTTCGCAGAGCGCCAGCGCCTCGCTATAGTAGGCTTCGGCTTGTTCGGTCTGTTCGTTGTACATCTGATGCGCCAGCGCGAGCAGTTCCAGCGTTTCGCACAGCATGGCCGGATCGGGCTGCGCACTTGCCTGTAGCGTGGTGCGCGACCATGCCAGCCACTCAACTGAGGCCGCAAAGTCGCGGGAGAGATAGAGCTGCCAGCCCAGTGCATTGGCGAGTTGGACAGCGCCCAGATCGTGGCGTAGCTGGGCGGCACTCGCCACGGCCCGCAGGTGGGTGAGCAACCCCGCTGGCGCAGCCTCCCCACCATCACTAAAGCGCTGGGCCAGATCGAGGCTGGCCCGTTCCACATCGGCCTGCACCTGCGGGTCATGCGGACTCTTGCGGACGAACTCGGCAATCAGCCGGTGGACCCGCACCGTATTGCTGGCCGTGGCCTCCAGCAGCCCTAGGTCGCCCACCAGACGCTTGAGGGCTGGCTGCGCCGCATCCTGGCGCAGATTAGCACTCGCCAGCAGGAGTTCGAGCAACAACGGCTCGCCGGGGGCAAAGTGGGCAGCGCGGGCGAGCAGGGCGGACGCTTGGGCATCAACCGGCTGCGCCGGATCGAGTTGGGCTATCGCCAGTGCCAGCACTTGCACCAGATGCTGGGGGTGCTTGGTCGGCGACGGCCCCATGCCCTCCAGTGATGGATGATCGAGCGCACTCTGGGCGTGCAATTCCGCCAAATACTGCTCCAGCGTAAAGAAGGGAGCGCGGTAAGCCACATAGGAACCGGCCAGATGCAGCGCCAGCGGCAGATCGCCGAGCAGTTGGGCAACCGCATCAACCGCAGGCGCAGACACCTCGGCAACCCCGGCGGCATCGAGATGGGCGTGCAAGAGGCCAACACTTACCGAGCGCTCAAAGGTTGGCAGTGGCAGCCGTGCGGTAATCAGCGCGGCATTCCAGCGCGTGCGGCGGCTGGTGAGCAACACGCGACTGCCACCGTGGGCGGGGCGCCACTGGGCGAGCAGATCTTCATCCTCACAGTTATCGAAGATGAGCAGGCGCGGCTCTGGTTCGTGCCATGTCTGCAAGACCCGCTCGGCACGTTGGCTCAGCGGTAGCAGCGCAGCGGACGGGTGCGCGTAACAATCAGCGACCGTCCTCTCTACCGAATTGGGGTCAGCAAAGCTGATCCAGAAGACACCCGCCGGGAAGAGCGCCCCATAGCGGTGGGCGAACTCAGTGGCAAGCTGGGTCTTCCCGATCCCGGCGATCCCGGTGATTGCCACCGTCGCATCCGGGGCATTCAACGCCTGCGCAATACGGAGCAACAGCGGCTCGCGCCCCATAAAGAGGGGGTTACGGCGTAGCAGCAGGAGCGAACCGGGCGGGGGCGGCGCGTGATCGGGGAGCGCATCGCTCGGCAACTTCCAGCGCGGATCAAAGAGCGCACGCAGTTCTGGTGGTTCAGGAAAGGGTTCACGCTTATCACCCCTAGCCTCTGCCCAAAGATGAGCCGCATCGGCATAGGTCGTTAGAACCCCCTGCTCAACGAAGAAGGTGATCAGGCGGAGGAGATTTGCTTTTTTGGGTACACCATTGAGTTCCCACAGAGAGATCGTGTTGAGGCTCACCCCTAGAGCCTTGGCGAGAGCCTCTTGGCTCAAAGGGGGCTGACAGCATTCGCGGTAGAACGCAATTCCACGTTTCTTTGCCATAGCACGCTCGTTATGTTGCAAAAATTCCCAATCAATCCCCAATTGTTTCCCAATGACGGGGCGGGAGGGGGCTTCTATAATAGCGCATGATACACCCCATGAGTGCATTCACTACTAGGAGCATCATATGCGTCGCCCGCTGCTCTTCTACATCCTATTCTTGTTGGCTATTTGTATCACTCTGCTGAGTAGTCCGTAAATTAAGTTTCCAGGTCTTTTTGCGACATAGCACTACCCACCCGCTCACCTTGAACGCCCGCAACGGG
>NZ_RYFD01000041.1:14285-41807 GCF_004138135.1 Candidatus Oscillochloris fontis | reverse complement strand
GTGGCTCGTCCATAGCGGTAGTATGCCGGATTCTACTGATTCTCGCAACTCAGGAGTGACCCACCCTGAACGGATACCCGAAGCCAACGGCAGCCCAACTTCCCATGCACGCGCTGGCTGAGCTTGTCGAAGCCAGTGCGCCGCATTTCGGGGCGCGCCACGACGCGCCCCCGCCATTCCATTCTCTGCGGTTTCGATTCGTCTACCGCAAAGGACGCGGAGGGACGCAGAGGGGGCGGGGCGGGTTGGGACGCAGAGGGGGCGCGTCACGACGCGCCCCTACATTCCATCCTCTGCGCACCTCGGCCTCCTCTGCGGTTGAATACTGGGCTACGGGGCGGTTGAATAAATAATGGGCGATAGGCCGGATGTAATGCTATACTTACACCATTAAGCAGTTCATAAAACACATACTGCAACAGCAACAGATACTCCAAGTCGGAGCCAAGGACGCCCCATGGAACCTCTCACTACATCGCTCCTTGACGCCATTGCTGCGGCTTCTTCGGCGTTGCTTGGCGGGTTGGCCGAAGCGGCGGCTGGTGACGCATGGGCGGCTGCGAAGGCCAAGTTGGCGCGCTGGGCGCGGCTTGATCAGCAGCAGCCCGAATATGCCGCGTTTGGGCGGGCCTTGAATGAGGCAATTGCCGAACTACGTCGAAGCAGTACCAATAGCGAACACACCGAGCGCGTCTTGCAACTCCTTACCCGCGATAGCCCTGAAGGTCGGGACTTCCTCAGGCTTGTCTCCGAGGAGTTCCTATTTAATGCCGAGCCTGATCTTGGCCGCATGCTTGATGAGTATCGCCACAACCTGCGCTTCGTTGCCTTCCTGCGCCATGAGGAACCTCCACCCTGGACAGAGGTGCAGCCGGTGTTGCTCGCGCTCTTCCGCGATCATCTGCCAGCGCAAATGGCTAAGCATACCAAGTTGCGTCAGATCGTACTCGACCGCGCTGACTTGCAGGCTCTCGCGCAGGCCCAATCTATCGCCCAGAGTAGTGCTCAGAGTGCCGCAACTCTGAGCCGAATCGAGGCGTTGCTGCACGATCTGAAAGACTTGCCACGTATCCATGCAACGCTCAACGCGGCTGAGGGTGCCAGTGTGAGCAATGCGCCGATCACGATTGTGCTGGGGAATCACTCTTCCTACACGGTTCCCGCACCTCCGCCCGACCTCGATGCGCTCTTTCGGAGTTACCGCGAATTTCTGTCTAAAACCTACGCTATGCTCGATTTTCGTGGCATCGCTCAGGTGCAGAATGTGGTGCGCCTGCACCTAGAGCAGATCTATGTGCCGCTGCGTGGAATCCTGGATATATCGGTATCGCCCAAATTGATAGTGCTTTCGGCGTGTCAATCGGCGATGGACAGTAAGTCAACCTTCAACCTCGTAAGTCATGGTTCTGTCTCTATGGATGTGATGACAGACAAGCCTGCAATCGTCCACTTTGCAGGTCATGGTCATGGTTCTGCCTTTGATGTGATGATGTTCGGTGAAAGAAATCAATTTGGCGATGTACACCCACACCTCCACACCCTCGTGCGCGACACGCCCTTCCTGGTGATTCTTGGTGATCCAGGGGCGGGTAAGAGTACCCTCGTCAAGGTAATCATGCTCGCTTTGGCTGAGGGCCGCGCTGCTACAACGCTGGGACTGAGTGGTGAGTGGCTGCCGATCTTCTTCCCGGTAGCGGCTTTTGCCGAGGCGCGTAGTGACCCCGGCCAGCGCGATCTGGCTCCGCTCGATTACCTGCGAATCTACTTTTGTGGGCGCAACCAACCCGACTATACGCCGCTCTTTGAGCGTGCCTTGCTGGCCGGACGGGCGCTGCTGCTCTTCGATGGTCTCGATGAGGTGCGTGAGGATCGGCTGGCAATTGTGCGCTGCTTGGAGGATCTCATCCGCGCTTGGGACGCCCCCGGTAATCGCTTTTTGGCCACCAGCCGGATCGCTGGCTATGATGATGCGCCGCTTGATGCGGGGCTGTTTAGCAAGGCAACCATTGCCCCCTTCGATGACGATCAGATTCGGATGTTTGCGAAACGCTGGAGCATCGCCTTTGAGCAGGCTGGCCTCCCGCCCGATGGCGGCCTGGATCACCTGCTCGAACAGCGTGCTGAGGAGCGGGCCAACGATCTGAGTACGGCAATCTTCGACAGCCCGCATATCACTGCTCTGGCCCGCAATCCGCTGCTGCTCACCATTCTAGCGCTCATCCACAATCAGGGAACACGCATGCCCGACCGGCGGGTTGATCTCTATCGGCTCTGTGTCGAGTCGCTGGCCAAGACCTGGAACCGTGCCCGCTCGCTCTCTGGGCGCGAGATTGATGTCTATCTGGGTGAAGAGAAACTCGATGATCGCTTTGTCGTCAACCTCCTTGGCCCGGCTGCGCTCTGGATTCATACCGAAAACCCCGGCGGGATTGTCGAGGAGCGCGATCTGGAACAGCGCTTAGCGGCCATTCTGCGCGAGACTGACGGCTTACCACCCCGTAAGGCCGATAGCCTAGCCGCCGACTTCTTGCGCCTCGTCAACCGCGAGACTGGCCTGCTCCAAGAGCGCGGCCATCGCCGCTATGGCTTTCTGCACCTGACCTTCGAGGAGTACTTGGCGGCGCGTGGATTAGTCGAATCGGATATCGTCAACCCTGACGCTGAGATACATCGCTATGCCTGCGACCCTGGCTGGCGCGAGGTGTTGCGCTTGGCGGTGGCCTCGGCCACCCAGCGCGAGGCATCACGCTTGCTGCTACACCTGCTGGAGGCACCCACCGATGCCCACACTCTAGGGCGGCCAGTCGTATTGGCGGCTGAATGCCTCCAAGATCTCGGCCGTAATGGAGCCACCCAACGTGCTTGGCGAGCGGTTATTGAGGCAATGCTTGCGCTGCTGCATGCAGGTCAAGCGCCCCGCCCCACTCGCCTCGATGTTGGCCACCTGCTCGGTCGCCTGGGCGACCCGCGCCTGCTCGATGCGCACTCCGGCGAGGCGCTGGGCTATGGTGACTATGCAGACGTGCCGAGCTACTGGTGTCCTATCGCAGCCGGTTCCTTCTGGTTCGGTGATGAACGGGTAAGAGGCAAAGATCGCAAGGTGCAGACCAACCTCCATGGCACACTCCAGCGCGACATCACCAAGCTCAAGCGGGTTGAACTGCCCTGCGGTTTTAAGATCGCCCGCTACCCGGTCACCAATGCCGAGTATGCCCGCTTTCTGGCCGCCAACGGCCCTGATGGCTACGATCCTACCCAACCCTGGTGGACGGAGGAAGGGCGGGAGTATCTCTTTCCTGACGGGAAACCACGGTATACAGAACCGCGATTCTGGCACGACCCAAACCTCAACAGCCCCTCCCAACCCGTCGTCGGCGTCTCCTGGTACGAAGCCGCCGCCTATTGCCGCTGGCTCACGGCGGAAGGCCATCAGGCTGGCTGGCTGCCCCAGGATCAGGCGATCCGCCTGCCCACCTCGTTAGAGTGGGAGCGTGCCGCCCGCCACACCGACCAGCGCCCCTTCCCCTGGGGCGATACTGTGCCGACGCCGGAGCATGCCAACTACCAAGATACAGGCATCGGTGCGCCAACGCCGGTGGGGTGCTTCCCTCTTGGTCGTGCTGTCTGTGGTGCCGAGGACCTGATCGGCAATGTCTTGGAGTGGCTGAGTACACCATATCAGCAAGACACTATGATACAGCCTAAAGAAGACTTTACACCGGACAAGTTTGTACTGCTCTCGTTCACATATTACGGTAGTAGCTTAGATCAATTGTGCTGCGGTTCTCGCTTCAGGTACAGCCCGATCTTCAGGAACAGCGGCGGCTGGTCCTTTCGGGTGTTTTGGTCCCTCCGCGCTCACTGAATAAGGCTTCTGGATGCTGAATTCTGGCTTCTGAATTCTGCATTGCTGAATCCTTACGGGTGTCAAGAGTTTCTGGTGGTTGGGGGTGGGGATGTTTGGCCCTCACCCCCCCAGCCCCCCTCTCCCGTTCGCTACGCGAACAGGCGAGGGGGGAGCCGGATGGGGTGCAAGCAATTGGGTTTGGTTGGATTCCCCCCTCGCCTGTGGCCGTAGGCCACGGGAGAGGGGGGGAGGGCCATTCATACCGGGTTGCCCCGCACAGATCGCTCCCGTTCGCTACGCGAACAGGCGAGGGGGGAGCCGGATGCGGTGTAAGCAATTGATTTGGGTTTGGTTTGGTTGGATCCCCCCCCTCGCCTGTGGCCGGAGGCCACGGGAGAGGGGGGCTAGGGGGGTGAGGGCCATTCATCCCGGGTTGCCCCGCACAGATCTAGGGAGGTCAGGCTGATGAGTCCCCAACACCGTTGGCGCACCACGGCTCCAAAGCAGATTCGCGCTCAGCAACTACGTCAGGAGCAGACCGAGGCCGAAACGTTGCTTTGGGCACATCTGCGCAATCGGGGGCTTGCTGGTTACAAGTTTCGTCGTCAACACCCCATCAGTGGCTATATTGTAGACTTCTGTTGTGTTGAACGGCAGGTGATCGTTGAGCTTGATGGCCCAGTTCACGACTCGGTAGCCCATAGTGCAGCCGATGTAGAGCGCGATGCGGTTCTTCATGCGGCTGGGTATCGGGTGATTCGCTTTAGAAATGAGCAGGTTTTTATGGATATACACACAGTCTTGACGAATCTCCAGGTGCTATTGGATTGCGATTAATACATGCGTTATGCCCCTCACCACCCCATCCCCACCTTCTCGTAGACATCTGCGAGCGCCAGCGAGCATGCAATCGAGCCGATGGTAATCTGCGCCTCAAGACCAATCGCTTCTTCAAGCAGCCACTGGCCATTCGCTTGGCGTGAATAGTGCTCAATATGGTAATAATCTTGGGCAATAAGGATATAATCCTGTAGTGTCTCGATAGTACGATAATGTTGCGCTTTCATTCCGCGATCATAGCGTTCGGTTGATGGTGAGAGGATCTCTATCAGCACTAATGGATTGGTGAGCGTGTCCAGTGCGTCATCGGTGTATTCCGGCTCACCACACATAATCACAAGATCAGGATAGGTATTGAGGCCGGTACGCATAACTCTGATCCGCATATCACTGGGGAAGATCTGGCACGGCTTCTGGCGCAGTTGCCCATGCAGCGCTGCAAGCGTATTGCCGGCAATAAGGTTGTGGATTCGTGACGCACCGCTCATTGCATAGATCTGACCATCAAGGTATTCATGCTTGCTGGTGCTTGTACGCTCAACTTCTAGGTATTCTTGTTCAGTGATATACCGTTGTGGTTGTGCAGTCATCGTCTACCGCCTTTTGCATACCGCCGAGCAGAAACGAGTAGGGTGTGCATGATAGCCGCTTGGCTCTGCTTGTGCAAATAGGTTTAGACATGGTTTCAGAAGGGGCGTATCAGCTTGGCTGTTGCGTTATGGCCCTCACCCCCCTAACCCCCCTCTCCCGTTCGCTGCGCGAACAGGCGAGGGGGGATATGCTCCGGGATACCTCCGCCATGTGCCCCCCTCTCCTGTGGGCGAAGCCCACGGGAGAGGGGTTGGGGGTGAGGGTCATCCGGCAGCGAACTGTCAAGTGGCTACGAACCATATCTCAGCGAACCACCATGGGCAGATAGATCGTATGGGTTGGCCCCAGTGTGGGCACGAAGGCATATTCAATCCGCGCCGGTGGTTGGAGAATAACCCCGTTGGCCTCATCGGGGTTTGCCGCTTGGAGTACACCACCCCAGCGATACGCGCCTACCTCCCAGAACGAATAGTTGTTCATCAGCGGTGCGCGTCTCCGCATCAGGACGCCCACGTATTGCGCCGAGCGCGTACCGATGGGGTAGATGTAGCGCCCCGAATCTGCAATGTTGTAACAGTACATCTGGGCCATGGTGTCGCCATCCGACCACCAGGCGATGCAGTGTTCGGCGGCATACGCAGCTTCCCAGGTAATGCGAACTTCGGTGATCTCTTGGCGGTTGCCAATCCGCGTCCACCACCATTCTTGGCCCAACGTGCTACTCATGCGTGATGACCAGCGGCTATTGGCGTTGCCATCATTGCCGTTGCTCGCTACCCAATCACGATCAACCGTGTAGGAATAGGCGGGGCTCTTCAGGGCAAGATTGACGTTCCAGAAGAGTTGTGCCGTTGCACCGCCTAGCCGTTCATAATATTCAACCACCACCTCGTGGTTGCCTGCCGTAAGACCGCGTGTGGCGCGGTGCTGGGTTACGGGTTGATCTGCCCATGCATCAATAATGCGTACCCCATCAACACTGACCCGAATCCCGTCATCGGCGGTGGACACGAAGGTATAGGTACTGCCTGCGAAGGTGTGTGTGCCGCGCCAACGCACCGAGAAGTTGTCGTTATTCAGCCCGCGCCCTGGCCCCCCTGCGCCCCAGTCGGTATTGATGCTGCTCTCGCAACTGATGAAAGTCGGGCTTCCACTCAGGTTGGCATTGTTGAAATACTCGGCGCGGTAGGTGCCCACCGGGCAGGTGATATTCGCGCCACCAAAATACTCAGTGATCGCATCGCTAATCGCCTGAGTGACGATGCTGCGGAAGGTGGCATTCTGGAGGGCTTGGTTGTCCGATTGGGTATCCATGAAGGCCAGTTCGATCAGTACCGCCGGGCCATTCACGGCGCGAATCTCGCCATAGCCACCATTCGAGCCTTTGACGCCTCGGTTACACCAGTTAGCATTCCACTGCGCCCGCACCCGCTCGATGATCTTGTTCTGGATGCGTGTCGCCAGATCGCGACTCTGGTTGGCGTAGGCGTTGGAGGTGTCGTACCAAGTTTCGGTGCCACAACCGCCCCCGCCATTATTGTGGATACTGATCGTCGCGGCTGCGCCCACCCAGTTGGCGAAGTAGGGGCGCGCCATGATGTCGTTGTTCATGCCACTCGTACTCCCGGCATAGACCGAAGCCGGGGCACCGATATGCTTGGTGTAGGCCGCAGCACCCACCTCCCAGAGCGGTTTGCCGCTACTCGGATGAGTCCCCGCAGCTTTGTTGAGTTCACGGGTGGCGCGCACCTCGGCGCCCACATTCACCAGCCGATCCCGCAACTGTATGCCCAATTCGAGGTTGATAAAATCCTCAACAATGCCCCACCAGTAGCCGCGTTGCAGTCGCCACGTACTGCCATCGTAATACCAGCCATGGCCGGGGTTGATCACAATGCGCTGGCCATTGATCAACGCCAGGTTAGCTCCATCACCCGCTGGCAGCGGCTCTTCGGTGGGGCTGAGTGGCTCCCCAGCGATCAAGAAGCGATAATCCAGACTGCGCTCTTCGCCCAATTGGGCCTTCTCAAAGACGCGATTGACCGCGATGTTGATTGGCTCCATCACTTCATAAAAGCGGCCCGCATCGGCGAGGCTGCGTGCAGCACTGCTCAGATCAATCGTCAAGGTCGTCCCATCAAAATCGAGCGCAAGCAGACCAACCTCACCACCCAATTCACTCAGCACCTCAGTCACCGCTACCTGCAACTGACGCTCCAGATCCTCCAAGGGGCCACTCTGCGCGTGGCTCTGCTGCGGGCTGATCAGCGTCAGCATCCCGGCTAATAGGCTCAACAAGAGCAACGCATGAATCTGCTGGCGCATGGTCTACTCCTTACGGTTGTGGGCAATCTATCGCCTCCTATGATAAGAGACGCAAGACCATTACTCATTCGGCAACCTAGCTACATAAACACGTAACTATTCACACTTCTCCTAGCATCTCGATATTGACGCAAAGGCGCAAAGGCGCAAAGCCTGCAATAGAAGGCTCAATCACAATCTTTGCGTCCTTGCGCCTTTGCGTCAACATGGGGTTTCTTTTACCCCAAGTGTGAACAGTTACATAAACACAATATCTTGCGTCGCACCTCCTCCATCGGGTATAGTAGAAGCACAATCCCCCTGCTCGGTACAGCATGTAAGCACTGGGAGTCTCCTATATGTCCAAGCCGACTGGTGCCCCTTGGCCCGATCCCGAATGGATTGAGCGCATCAAAGCCCATGATGGAGATGCGTGGAGCGCAGTACAAACCGCCTGTAATATCAAATGCCGAAGATTCTTTCGAGAATGGTCAGCAGAGCAGCAATATGATCTGGCAATGCAGGCGGCAGATCACATTATCTCTCGTATTCTTAATGGATATGAGGTACGTTCGATGTACGGTTTTATTTCGGTTACTGCGAATAACTTCTACAAGAGTTCTCTTCGTCGAGATGATCCGCATCAACATACTGTCTTATTGGATCATATTACCACGCATACTACTCAGTTTCATCTTGATCAGCCGAACTCACCTGCCTATAGGCAACTAGTAACTGTATTACACACGTGTCTTGATCAATTGAAATCAGAGGATGATCGCCAACTCATTGAGTTATGGTTGAAGAACTATACCTACACAGAGATTGGCAATGCGTTTGATCCACCTAAGACGAGTACTGCTATCGGCGTACAACTCCATCGCATTATGAAGAAGAAACTCTTTTCATGTCTTGAGCAGCAGGGCTACACCGAAGAGCAGGTGAGACGTATTATTGCTGGTGTAGAAGGAGCAGAAAAATGATCAATCAACCCGATCTTCGCTTGATCCAGGCGATTATGGCCGCGACGCACATCAAGGAGCACGAGCTAGATCGTGAGGCTGCCGAGGCGGCGTTGGCCGAGTATGTGGAGCGTGAGTTGGCTGGTGAGGCGGTGCTTGAGACGCTGCCACTTGTAGCCTTCTATATTGCCACTGATGCCGATATGGCCCACCAGTATGCCGAGCTACGTGCCGATCTGATCGCCTTTGCACAAGAAGAACTGCCCGAAATTGCCTTTGATATGGCCGCCGCCCAGGCGCGTGTGGCACGCCTGATCGAGATTGCCCCAGATGATATTGTGCGTCCTCTGCCCACCACCCCACCCCAAGAGAGCGAGCAGGACTACTTGCGGCGGCTCTTCCCGATCTGGCAGCGCAGCCTGCCGGTGTATGGCGGGGTCTTTATGTCGGGGACGGCCCATCCTGTGCTTCAACCGGTGGATGTACCCGATCAAGCTACTCCAACTCAAATTGATGTTGTTTTTGGCCAACAAGAGACGGGTGCCGTTATTAATGGCCGCCTCAAACCCCGGCGTTCCGATCTCGTGGGGGTTCCAGTCCGTCTCTACCGCATCGAGATGCAGCCTCAACCGACACCGATCTGTGTCGCGGAAGTTCCGCTTGATCGTTTTGGGCGTTTTGCGTTTGATCATCTGCCAAGTGACCGCTATGTCATTGCGCTCTTTATTGAGCAGCAGTTGATTGGTGTGGTGTGGGTTGATCTCTAGTTATTTGGAGCTACGTCATGGATATTGATCACCTGATCAATCTTATTCATCATCCCGATCTCTCTGTTGATGAGGTGGCACATGAGATTGATCAACATCTCCCACCAGAAGTAATAACATCTGATTTATTACTGAAAGTACGTGGTAGTTTATATGTAGAAACTGATCAGTCCAAGATTCTGCGTGGTATGTTGCTTGGTGCGCGCTTATGTCCCCAGGGTACTGCCTCGGCCCTTGATATCTATGGCATGTGGGCGAATCGGCTTAATGTTGCCTACATTGATCCCAACCTCTTACGGGTAGCTGCTTGGGCCTACCACTGGGCGGGGGATATTGTTGGATGCGCACGTGCCAAGGTGAATCTGGCCGAAACCCTCTATACTCGTGATTATTTTGAACGGGCGCTCCAGCTTGCGGATGAGTCATTGAGGGTTTTTCAGATGCACGCTCATCAAGCTGGTATGGATAAGGCCCGTTTGATCAAAGCGAATACCTGGGTTGAATTGCAAGATATGGCCCAGGCTGAACCAATCTATGTGCAACTACGTGAAGAGTGGCGTGCGGAAAAGGGAGATACTGAGCGCCTGATCCGCTATATCGAACTACTTGATGTCTATGCTTATGCCTTAGAGAATCTGAGCGATCAGTTTGATGTAGCATGCGAACTCTACAATGAAGTTGAACAATTGATAGATCATACGGACGCCTATGCCGCATGTGCCTTCCGTCTCTACTTAAATCGATCAGTGTTGGAGATGCGTCTAGGTCGCCATGCCCACGCCCGTGCCCTGCAAGAACAAGCTTCTCTTTGGTTGGTTCGTGGTTTAAACGTGAATAAACTATCTCTATCTGATGCCTATGATTTATATCAATACCAATTTATTTTATCATTACTATTAGATAACTATTCGTATGCAGAAATTGTTATTGAAAAGCTTATTAATCTTAGCGATCAGGGCAATATCTCACCTAAACAACAAGCTGAACTGCACCGTCTCCATGCTCTTTTGCTTGATGATTTTGATCAAGCTTTACCATTGATGCAAAAGGCGCGAAAAGAATTCGAGCGCTTAGGTGCAAATCTGTTGGTTTTGACGTGTACGACCGAGTTAGCTGAACGTGCATATATTGCTGGACGTTATGAAATTGCGCGAACATGTTTGGCCGAGGCCGAAGCTCTGTTAGCGGGTGTTGATCTCCCGCGTCGTCAGTTGGAACTGCGCCGTATTCGTGTCCAATATGACCCGCTCGTTCCGCTTGCAGAGCGAGTTGCTATCTCCGAGGCGCTGCTTCAGGCTGGGGATTATCTGGGGGCAACGGCAGTCTGGAGCCAGATCGGTAGGTACCATGAAGGGGCAAAGGATACCCATGCAGCCTACCAAGCCTATCAAGCGGCGCTTGATGCGGCGGCTCATGCGCGTGGTATGGTGCGGATGAGCCTCCACACACTACGTCTGGGTCATGCGTATCGCTATGCTGCTGAACGGGCCTTTATGTTGGCTCCAAGTGCTGAGGCGTCATGGGTGGTGAGTGAGCGTTTGCGCGCCCAGACATTGCTTGATGAGATGAGTAATGCGGGTATCTGGCGTCTGTTGGATCGTGACGATCTGGCTGAAATACGCGAAGCGTATGAGCAACTTCGTTATAGCCAAGCCCGTTTGGCCTTGAGCGAGAGTCGTGTGCGCCGCCCTACCATTGCGAGTGAGGATGCCAAGGATCAACCCCGCTTGAATGCGGAACGCCACCATGCCGAAGCGCACTACTTTGCGACCCTGAACCGTCTGGCAACCACCAAAATGACTCAGATTGGTTGGATGACGGGCCAACCCGCCACAACCGACGCAATATGTGCTGCGCTCCCTGCGAGGACACTTCTTGTGGCTCTCACGCTTGTGGGTGGCATCAATGATGGGACGTTGTGGGCGACCCTGCTGCATGATCAGGGGGTTTTGGCGCGGCTTCAATTGGCTGATCAGACTGAATGGAAGGCATTTATTAAAGCCTGGCCATCTGATTTCCAAATAACTGATGTTCTGACGCTTAGTACTGAAGCTCAACAGGATGTATTAATCGAACTCTATACGATGTTTATTGAGAAGTTGGAAGACTATCTGAGTGATGCCAATGCCCTGATCTTTGCGCTTGATGATGCCCTGCCACTCTACCCCCTGCACGCAGCCTATGATGACACTCGCTACTTAATCGAGCGCATGCCAGTGAGCTATATTCCGAGTGGTACTGTCCTCACCTTGCTACAGGCACGCCAGGCGCAACGCCCGCCACGTACCAAGCGCATCTTCCTTGGCTATGATGCGGCGGGTGAGGCCAACTATGCCCCCCTACCGAATCTTTCCAGCGAGTTGGCTCATCTGGCCACGCTGGTGGATGCAACGGCCCAGCCCGGCCCGCTCACCCCGGATGCCCTCCTGTCCCACCTTGCCGATGCGCAGATGCTGCACCTCAGTTGCCACGGGGAGTTCCCACCCAATACCAGCCCCCGGTTTGCCCAGTTGATCATTGGCCCGCAACGCATCTATGCCGATGACCTCTACCGTGCCGATCTGGCGCTTGAGTTGCTCTTCCTTGATGCCTGCCACAGTGGCCGCGTGGGGCCGGGTCTGCAAGGCTTTGTGGGTGCGGCTCTCGTCGCTGGGGCTAGTAGTGTGATTGCGGCGATGTGGGAGGTGGAGTACAACGTCGCTCGCTCCCTGGTGCGTACCTTCTACCAACACTGGCAGACCGGGATGCCATGTGCGGCGGCGTTGCGTCAGGCGCAGCTTGCCCTGATTGCGCAACCGCCTAGTCTCTGGGCGCATTTCTTTTTGACCGGATTATGATCGCGAAATGATCGCAAATAGAGTGTAAATGCACGAATAGGGTGTGAATGCGCGAATACTCGTGTATTCACACCCTATTCGTGACCTAATTGTCATCTCGATTGTCACCTTTTTGTCCTTGCATCTTTATTGAGGATATGTCATATTATGCACAATAGTTGATCCCTATAGAACCAACCAGCGACAAGCGAGGAATTATGTACCGCGCCACTCCCCGTCTCGCCCTGGGTATCTTCCTCTTATGCATGCCCCTGCTCGTGCTGCTCGCTCCTCTGCATGCGGCTCCGTTGACCAACACGTTCACGACTGGCGAGGGTATTGCGAATCCCTTGCTGCAAGGCTGGATTCCCGAAGTGGTGAATGGTACTGTCGGGGGGATCTATAGCGATAGGCTGGTTGCGCCGCTGTGTGCGCAGGTGAATACGCCGGGCTGCCGCAGCGATCAAAATGCAACCCCGCATGTGGTTGGCATGAGTGTGCAGCGCAGTGTGAATGAGTCGGTGCGGCCCGCAGATCGTCTACCGGCTCTCCTGCTCCAGATGGGCTATCAGGCTGAGACCCAGGATCTGCACGGCTATACGGTACAGCGTCTGACACCTAGCACCGACGATGCACCCTTTGCGGTGGTCTATAGTCTGGTGATCGAGGCGGTGGAGTATACGATCACCTTTAGCCCCAGTTTCCGCAGCGATCCCGATCTGGTCAACCAGATAATGGCCGGGTTTGTCTTTACCCCGGCTGAGGCTCCGGCGGCTTTTGTACTGGCAGATCCTCAACCACCGCCCACTGATCCGGGAGCGGCACTGCCGTATAGAGTCTATCTGCCGCTGGTGGCCAGTGGCAATGCTGCACCAGCCACTTCTAGCCCCAAGGTGACGCTCACCCAGTCAACACCGAGTGTAGCCACGCTGACGCTGGCCGCGCCGGGTGCTGCGCTGATGAGTCAGCGCACACCGAGTCTGAGTTTTAGTGTCAGCGATTTTCCGCGTTTTGAGTTTGATAGGCTGGATGATTTGGCGAAAACGTATGGTGGTCAGGGTGGTAATCCTTATAATTTCGAATACAGAATCAACGGTATTCTATATGCTAATGGAGCACTCTTCATTGATTGTATGTTACGGGCTACTGGCTATGAACCCGCATTGTGTGGGGAACTACCCGATGGTTCGACTGTAAATGGTAATGCCTCAGAATTTAACTCCTATATCGGGATGCCTAGTTTGTACCCAATGCTACTGAATAGTGGGGCAGTTCAGATCGCGGAATCGGCTGCCCAACCGGGTGACATTTTCATTTTGGCACAACCCGGTTATTGCTGGGGTGGCATTGTGGTTGAGCATTCGGACAAGGTGTATGTTGCAACACAGTCGGCGAATTATGCAAGTGTAGCCGCAAACTCACTTACATGTGGCAACAATAATCCTTTGAACCGCTCCTACCTACGCCTCGATAGCTTCGCCCCCAGCGCCACCTTTCTTGCGCCCAGCGATGACGTAGCACTCAAGATGGTGCCCGGTGATCAGGTGTTCAGTTACGTAGCGACTGAGTCCACCGATGGGCCGCAGTCGGGGGTTCGCGGGGTGACGCTGGCGGCGGTGATTGATGGCCAGTTGCAGCGCTGGCGCGACCGTGATCCGGCGACGAGCTACACCGCCGATCTCGATCTCCCATGCCGCCAGATTGATCTGATGGCGTTGGCCTATGATATGGTTGAAAATGCCGATCTGGGTAAGGCCGATTATCTGGCGGGGTGGCTGCTCATCCGGGGCGATGCTGATGGCGATGGCCAGATCAGCGAGGCCGACTATGCTGCCATCCGTGCCGCCGATGGCCTGAGCCGCACTGATGCGGGCTATGCGCCGGGGCTTGATCCCACAGGTGACGGGATGATTGATGCGGCTGACCGCCTCTTTGTTGACAATCTGTTGCTGCATACCTGCCCGCAGCCCTAAGCCACGAAGGAATTGTGCCATGCATCGCCTATCTACCCGCTTCTGGCTGCTCGTGTTGGCTCTGTTCGTGCTTGTGCCGGTTTTGCCCGTCGGGGCGCAGCAGGTTCCTGCGTACCGCTGTAACAACTATAGCCTCGATCCACTTGCACCCTTCTGCCTAGAGGTGCCGGTGACGGATGCCACTGGTGCGCCGCTCGCTGGCGCAACGGTGACGGTGCGTCTGGGTGATCGGACGATGACTGCCTCGGCCACCCAGACGATTGACGGTACTTTGGGTGAGGCGGTGGCAACCTTGCCACTGGAGCAACTGAACGTGCAGCCCGGTGATCACCTGGATGTCGTGGTCAGGTATGCCGGTGACCAGGTACACGAAGTGATCGGCTATAGACCCGATCCAGTGACGCGCACCTACCGCACCGACCCGATCAGCCTGAGTCTGCCATTGGCCCCGGCTCCGCTCTATGGGCGGGTCTATCTGCTCGATCAGAAGCAACCCCAAGCGGTGGGTGGCTATACCCTCAAGCTGTTCAAGGATCAGCCTGAGGGGGAGCCGATTGCCAGTTTTATTTCGGCTGCTGATACGCAGCTTGATTTCACGCTTGATCCTGGTACGGTTGCGCATGGCACCATCCTCTGGGTCGAGGCGATCAAGGATGATCTGCATTCGTGGGTGGCGGTGCGCTGGGAGAATCAGCCCGTTCCGTTAAAGATCGTACTCAACTGGCCATGTTCTGGAATCATTCCTCATGGTGGGAGTGGCAACCAAGTACCGCATGGCGGAAGTGGCAACCAAGTCCCCGATCCCTTCTGTGTGATCGGCAAGGCCACGCTTGATGGCCAACCCATGGCCAATGTCGAGGTGACGGTCGAGCTGCTGGATGCCTCGGTAACGCTTGAGTATCCGCTGCGCGATACGACTGAAGTGCGTGAGGAGTTGGAGAACCAAGCTCCGATCTATGTGATTGATATTGGTGCTATCGTCAGACAGAAGTTGCCCCCAGCAACCCGGCTGCGCTTTACGGCGCGCAGCGGAACACTGGTGGGGGTGCAGGAGGTGACGTTAGCGCAGTTGCGCACCGATGAAGATTGGGGTACCCGCAATGTAGACATTGTGCTGCGCCAGGAGCATAGCTATAGCCCCATGCCCTATGGTGGCCAACCGAGCTTGGTCACTATCAGCGGCAGTGGGGATGATCTGATCTATTACGTGGCCACCCGTGATGGGGTGCTGGTGCGGCGGATGCCGGGGGTGGCCACATGGATGGCGAGCCTGGGTAATGCCGCGACGATGCGCAGCCAGCCAGAGTTGGCTGCTATCGTGGCGCTTGAGAATAGCTTGGTCGCGGCAACCCTGAGCGGTGAGGTGGCGATCTCAGAGGATGCTGGAAATACATGGGAGCGTGTCACTAGCCCGCTGGGGCCGATCCAGGCGTTGGCTACGGATGCCAACGGCATGTTCTTCTTGCTGGGGCGCAATGGGCAACTCCAGAAGACCAACTGGCTTGGCGTTGATCAGGCGCTGCCCGCTCCACCGAGCGGCATGTTAGCACTGGCCATCCAGGGCGGCGATCTCTTGGCCGGTGGCTCGACGGGGCTGTTCGTGCTGCGGGCGGGCGCGAGTAGTTGGCAGATGTTGCGTAGCGAGGCCGTGCGTAGCCTTGCGGTGGATGCTGCCGGGACGATCTGGGTGGGGATACAGACGGGCTTGGTGGCCACGAATAGTACGGGGAGCCAGTGGCTGCCCGATGCCACGCTGACTGGCCCGATCTCCAGTTTGGCGGCGAGCGGCCTTACGTTGGTGGCGATTACCGCTGAGGGGTTGGTGGAGCGCAGTGCGCCCGATCAGCCCTGGCAGACGCTGGCGCTGCGTGAGGCGGCGACCCCACAGTTGAGCCTGGGCGCACCGACGGTCTACGAGTTGCGCACGTCTGGACCGCGTACCTATGCGGCAACCCAGCGTGGGGTGATGCTGAGTGCTACGGGTGGGGTGAGTTGGGAACCCTTCAACCCCGATTTTACTCAGGATGTGCGCTCGTTGGCGCTGCTCAACAACGGCAACCTGCTGGCCGTGGGGCCGAGTGGGCTGTTTGAACTGAGTCCGACCACGGCTGCTCCGATCAGCCTGCCCAATGCGGCGAGTCTCAACCCAACCGAGGTGCGCGTCAGCAACGACGGGAGTGTCTGGTTGGTGGGGCGCGGGGCTGGCCCCGGCGATGCGCTGCGTATCTATGATGGCAGTTGGAGTAGCCTGAAGGTGGGTGAGGGGCGCGGGATTAGTGGCATCGAGTTTTTGCCGGGGAGCCGGGGCAATAGCGAGGCTGTCCTTGCAACCCTGGGCGATGGCCTCTGGCTCTGGCAGCGCGGTGTGGGCCTGAGTGCCTTCCCAGCCTTGCCCACCCCCGGTGGGCAGCGCCTGCGCAGCGCTGCGCTCTGGGTGTCTGACAGCGAGCCGTGTCTGATTATGCTCGGAACCAACAGCCCTGCAACGGGAACCCCAGCGGCGATCTATACCCGTGCCTGTGATCTGAGTAGTGCGTGGAACGGGCCGTATGATCTGGTGCATAGTAATGGGACTAGCGCTCGGAGCGTGACGGCGATTACGCGCACGCCGTTGGGGCGCTACTTTGCCGCCACCGATATTGGCTTCTTCCAGAGCGAAGATGGCGCAACCTGGGAGAGCATCTTCGGCTTGCCCATCCGCCCGTTGGCCTTGGCACCTGCGGCCAACTATGCGGAGGAGCGCAGCCTGCTCACGGGTGGTACGCAGTCGGGGGTGATCCGGCTCTTTGATGCCACCCCCGATCTGCAACTGGATTTGGAGTGTCCGGCGATTGCGCGGGGGAATACGCAGCTAACGTGTACCCTGCGTGCCACTAACCAGGGATTGTTGGCCGCTGAAGGGGTGGCGATCAATCTGACCTATACCGGATCGATCACACTTCGTGATGCTCCCAGCTTGCCCTTGAGCATCCCCAGCCTCAATCCGGGCGCGACCCAGACCTTCCAATTGCTGTTTGATGTTGATCGCGCTGCCCGCCCAGGCGAAGCACGGATTGACGTGCAGGCCCCCAAGGTGCCTCAGGAGGTCTTTGCGGCCAACAACAAGGATCGTGCGAAGGTGCGGATTGACTACCGCGACGCCCCCGATCCATCGCTGGTGATTGGTGGCCAGTTGATGAGTCCCGCCGAAACCTCGGCGACGCTGCGCATCCTGGTGAAGAATCGTGGCACCCAGCCGATGAGTAGCGCGGCGCAGGTGGATCTGGTCTTCCCGCCGGAGGTGCTGGTTGAGGCAGCGCTGGGGGCGACCGAGGTGACGCCGGGGCTTTTCCGCTGGACTATTCCGGCACTTGCGGTTGACGAAGAGTACATCCTCGAAGCTACCTACCAAGTCCCGGCGAGTATGGCAGAAGCCCCGCAGGTGGTGGCCAGCCTCCAGAGTAGTGGCGATGATCGTGAAGCGAACAATAACCAGGACAGTGCCAAACTACTCTTCACCCCGGAAACACCCGTAACCATTGTTGTCACCAACATGCCCCGCTTGGCACAGCGGGGGACAGTAGAAGAGGTGCGTACTGCGCTCAGCGATTACCTCGCCATAAACGGTGGTATGGAGATTGCACTTGACGCCGCAGCGCCGTGTGACGAAGAACCAGATGGCCTCAGTTGTTCCTATGCGGCCTGGGATGCAGCGGTAGCGGCGGTGACGCAGGCGGTTCAGGATGAGCTTTCCGAAGGCGAGATTATCCAGTTGGCTGAGGAGGCGGTTGCTGCCCGCACTACTCTGCAACTGGCCATCGAGGCGTATATAGCGGCCCAGATTGGCGCGATTGATCCCGCACCGAGCTATATCTACCTGATCGGGGATGACGAGATCATTCCGTATGCGGCGATCCAGGACGAGAAAGATAGCGATCCGCTCGTCTACCCTGAGTCCCACTATGCGGCTTCTATTCCGCTCGATGACCCCTTCTTTAGCCTCTTCCGTGCCAACGCCTACCCCTCGGATCGTCCGTATGACGATCTGCTCGGCAAGGCGAAGCCGCTGGTAACGGCGCGCCAGCCGGGTAGCCCGCAGGCGATAGCGGCAGTGTTGGCGGGCTTTGTCACCCAGGGTGGCACGATTACCCTCAGTAAAGGCACGGTCTCTGGGGAGGCCAAGAACCTTACTGGTGACACCCAACGAGAAGTGTGTGAAATCCTGGCCAGCCAGGGCTTAGTGAGTGCGGCAAGCTGTACAACCATTCCAACCACGGTCTCTGCGGGTATGGCGGCGCTCCAGCAAGCGGGTGGCCTGATCCATCTCAGCGACCATGCCGCACGCCATGTCATCGGTGATGTGGGTGTTCAGGATATTGCCAAGTTGGCGCAGGAGCAAGTAGCGATCAACCTGATCCTGATGCTGGGTTGCCATAGTGGGGTGAGTGCCGGGCTTAGTATGACCTCAACCTTGGTGACAGAATGGGCGCTGCATAGCTTACCCAGCTTTGGCTATAGTAACTATGCCTTTGCCGGCACGGTAGATGTCGAAGACTCGCTGGCCTACTCCGAGCAGATACAGGTTGCGCTCGTACAGGCATTGCTGGCCGATGAAGAAGGGGTGACTCTCGGCCATGCGCTGCGCTCGGCGCTCTTGGACTATGCAGGCCAGAATAGCCTCGTCTCTAGCCACCGCCATGCCAAGACCTATGCCGGTATCCAGCTCTTTGGCCCGCCGGACTACGTAGTACGGCAGGCGAGTCTCAATCCTTTGGTGCAGTTGCTCAGTACTCTGAGCAACCTTACCACTACGACTACACCCAGCCTGCCTACTGCCAACAGCACACTCAGCCTGACCTTTACACATACGCCAGAGAGCAACCCGGATGGCACCTACTACCGGGTGCAACCGAGCAGTGGGAGCAGCCTCTTCCTCTCTGATGCGGGGTTGCCGATTCAGCCGGGGGTGGATATTGCGCTTGATCCTATGGTGGGTGGTGCATTATTGCGGGGCGGCAGCTTCAGTATGATCAGCGAGGTTGACCCGCTGATCCAGAGTGCGGCGCCGGTGGGCGAACCCTTCACCTACACCGAGCGGGCCTACACCGGGAAGCGCGTGGATCGGGGGGGCTTCTTCAACGTCTACCCAGGCGGGGATGGTAACCAGCACATGATCCTCGCAACCGGCCAGTGGTCGCCGGATGGTAATGTGGAGCGCCTGATCAACAGCTTGCAATTTGAGCTTGTGGCCAAGGCCGAGGGTGATCCGCCGGTACTGGGTGGGCGGGCGAGCATCTGTCGCCTCAACCAGCGCGTGCGAGTGAATGTGCCTGATGGCTCCGGGGTGGCACGGGTAGAGGTCGTACTGATCGAGGATGGCACGTTTACGGTCTACCCAATGCGGCGGGTGGGGCATCGCTGGACGGCGACCTTTGCAGCCCAGCCCTGGTCGCGTTACATCATCCAGGCGGTGGGTACGAACGGTGGCGTGGTGGTGGACACCAATAATGGCGCGCTCTACATCGTGCCGGACGAGCATGCCCCGTGTGGCCCGGCGTGCGACATCAACAGTGCGCTGGATGACCTAGAAGTGACCTTCCTGGCCGACGGGCAGGCCCAGATCCAGAACTACTCGCCGACCTGCCGCTATGAGGTTGGATTGGCATCCTATAGTGTCTTTGGGCCAAATTTGGTCGAGCAGATGCTCTTCGACACAGACAAGAAGTTGCTCCAGCCGGATAGCACCTACACGCTCTTTGTCCTCCTACAACATTGTACAACCCAACTCGACGCCTTCTATGGCTCGGCAATTGCTGATCCAGCCCCGCCGCGCTATGCAGATCGGCTCTTGCTCAGCCATCTGATTCCGAAGGGGGGCTATTGTACGCCGTAGAGGGGGCATTCGATTAAGAGTCATCGCGTAGGGGGCGCGTCACGACGCGCCCCCTACGCGATGACGCATTGATGATATTGTCCTCTTCCCCACTTGTGCCTATACTAATGCCATGCCATTAAAGATAACCGTTTCCTGCCGGATGGCTCGCATCTCATGAGAGGTAGTATGTCGGACGATCTGCTTGCCCAACTACGTGGCCTGCTGAGTCTTCGGCCCGACATTGGCGAAGATCTCTATGCGCAGAGCCTACGCCGCCTGCGTGAGTTGCATGGCGCTTCGCTGGTGGATACGTTGCTGGCCCAGATCACCCCGGCTGCTCCCGCACCCGGTGGCGTCGCGGTTAACATTGTCACCGAGAGCGGTACGATCAGCGGCGCACCGGTAAGTATTGTCGCCCACGCCGAGCATGTCACCTTCCCACCACCATCCGACCCCGCCGAGGCGCGTCGTGCGGCTGCCCTCGTCGCCTATCTGCGCCGCACGATTGCAGATTGCAATGCGCTGCCCCTCGGCCAGATTGATCGTACCGATGCTGCGTATCCGCGCCCGCTTGAGTTGGCGCGGGTCTATATTGGTCTGCATACCACCACCCAGGTGGAACTGAGCGCAGATGAGGCGGCGGCGCTGAAGGAGCGTTCTGATGGTGCTAAGCGATCCACCCGCCCGCTCAGCGCACTAGAAAGCCTCGCCCACGCCAAAGGTTCGCTGATGCTGCTCGGTGCGCCCGGTAGCGGCAAGAGCACTTTCGTCAGCCACTTGGCGCTCTGCTTGGCTGGGGCGGCCCTCTGCACCCGCCGCGCCAACGAGCCGCAGCCCGATGCGGGCTGGCTGGCCTGTCTGCCGCGCTGGAACTTTGGCAACCGCGTGCCGGTGCGTATCATCCTGCGCGATCTGGCTGCCTTTGCCCCGCTCGCCGCTGCTCCACGTGGCAGTGTGCGTCTTCTGGAAGATTTTCTTGCTTCTACCCTTAGCGAAGCGGGTTGTGCCGAGGCTCAGCACGATCTGGTCGCCGCTCTGCGTGAGGGTGAGGCGCTTTTGCTGCTCGATGGCTTCGATGAAGTGGTGGGCAAGTCCGTTCTTCAGCGTGTCGCCGAGACGATCCACGCGGCCCGCCGTACCTACCGCGCACAAATGATCGTCACTTGCCGGGTACTCGATTATCAGGAAGAACCGATCCGCCAGATCCAGGGCTTCGCAGCCTATACCCTAGCCGATCTCGACGATGAGCAGATCCAGCAGTTTGTTCAAGATTGGTACCGCGAGTTGGCTGAGAGCGGGCGTCGTCCGGCGGCGCAAGCAACCCAGGATGCTGGCGCGTTGGCGCAGGCGCTCGCCACCCGCGCTGAGTTGCGCACCCTGGCTGCAACCCCGCTGCTGCTCACCGTGATGGCACTGGTACACGCCTTCCGTGGCGCACTGCCCGATGCACGCGCACTGCTCTACGCCGAGTGTATTGATCTGCTGCTGCTGCGCTGGCGTCAGCCGCGTGGCGAGGTTGATCTCTTGGAGCGGCTGAACTTGAGCCAGTTCCGTAGCACCGACCTGCTGGACATGATGGCGCGCCTGGGCTATGTGGCGCATACCGGGGCCGAACGTAGCCCGAATACGGCGCAGCGCCCCGCCGATTTGGATGAACCGCAGGTGGTGGAACTGTTTGCCGAGGGCTTTGCGCGCTACGATGAGCCGCGCAAGTACCAGTTGGCCGAGATCATTCTGGGCGCACTGGTCAAGGGCAACGGCCTCCTGCTCAAGCGCGGGCCAAAGACCTACACCTTTGCCCATCGCACCTTCCAGGAGTTTCTGGCCGGTTACCACCTCAAGGGGCAGAAGGAGTACCACAAGCTCTGTATCGAGCGGGCCGACCAACCGCACTGGCACGAGGCGCTGACGCTGATGGTGGGCTATCAGGTGCTGAATAGCGAACTAGAGAAGCCGCTCGATCTGGCCACCAAGCTGCTGGCACGCAGCCCCCTGGAGCAGGCGCTGGCCGGAGAGTTGCTCAACCTGATCGGGCGTGAGCGGGCTGACGCCTATGACCCGAACGTGCTCAAGCTCCCCGATGGCCTCTGGCCCACCGCCCGCCGCCGCCTGCTCGATCTGCTCACCAAGGGCCAAGCCCCTGCGGTCCCGGCCACCCTGCGCCACCGCGCCGGTCTAGCCCTCGGCCTGCTCTGCTATGGCCCGCTGAAGGAACTGAGCCGCCCGGCGGTGCAGGTACCCATGCCCGACCCGCGCCTACCCTTTGCCGTCCTCGGCCTACCTACCCAGCGCAGCCAGGGCTGGCAGAAATCGCTCGCCCACTACTGGTGTTCAATCGCGGCGGGGCCGTTCTGGTTCGGTGATGATCGTAGCGAGCAGTTGCAGCAGCTTCGGATCGCGCAGCCCTACCGCATTGGGCGCTACCCGGTCACCAATGCCGAGTATGCCCGCTTCCTGGCCGCTAACGGCCCCGATGGCTACGATCCTACGAAGCCTTGGTGGACGGATGCGGGGCGGCAGTATCTCTTTCCTAACGGGGAACCACGGGATACTGAACCGCGATACTGGCACCACCCGCGCTTCAACAGCCCGCTCCAACCCGTCGTCGGCGTCTCCTGGTACGAAGCCGCTGCCTATTGCCGTTGGCTCTCGGCTAGCGGATGGGAACAAGGCTGGCTGCCCCAGGATCAGGCGATCCGCCTGCCCACCTGGCTGGAGTGGGAGCGTGCCGCCCGCCATATCGATCAGCGCCGCCACCCCTGGGGCGCTGCCGCGCCGACGCCGGAGCATGCTAATTACAAAGATACAGGCATCGGTGCGCCAACGCCGGTGGGCTGCTTCCCGCTGGGTAACGCCGTTGATGGTATCCAAGATATGCTGGGGAATGTGATGGAGTGGACAGCGACGCCTGATGCGCAACCGGAACAGCCACATGCGGAGAAAGACTTTACACCAAGTACAGGGGTAGTGGTATCATATAGTGGTTGGGTTGATGGAGTAGAAGATTTGTGCTGCGGTTCTCGCCTCAGGTACAACCCGCTCAACTGGGTCATCATCAGGTCATTTCGGGTGTTTTGGTCCCTCCGCGCTCTCTGAATAAGGCTTCTGGATGCTGAATTCTGGCTTCTGGTCTCCTGAATCCTTGTGCGGGGTGGTGTAAGGAGTTTTTTGGGGTTTTCCCCATGCATATTCAGGTATGTGAAGCGGTAGAGACGGCCCGCCGGGCCGTCTCTACCAAGATTCACCTTGGTGGGAGGGATACATGGTGGGCGCGTCGCGACGCGCCCCTACGGCTCGCCGGGCCGTCTCATCCCCATCCCTCTGCGGTAGCTACCGTTGGCCGCAAAAGAACGCAGAGGATGGTTTTCTACATACCGGAATAATCTGCGTAATCTGCGAAATCTGCGGAGAATCTATCGGGGCATATCGTGATACCCCAGTGGAGAGTACCCATGCCCACCCACCCATCCGACGATCCGCCGCCCACGGTTGATGCCCAGATCAGCGCTGCCGACGGCGCTCAGATCGAGGCCAGCGGACACCACATCGAGCATCCGCCCGGTGCGGTGCGCACGCGCACCCACGCCGGCAAGGGGGCCACGATCAGCGGCAGCGGGATCACCATCATTGGGGCCACGCCCACGCCCACGCCTACCCCCGCCCCCCAACCCAGTACGGTCAGCCTGGAGCTTGCCATCACCTCCGACGGGCCACGCTACTGTGCCGAGGCGCGCTTTACCCGCCCCGACAGCTCCGCCGAGGTGAGTATCTCCGCCCAACCGCTGGCCCTCGATCTTGTCCTGCTGCGCTCCTGCTGGCCCGATGAACGCGCCTACGGAGCCTATCTGAGCCAGGTACTCTTCGGCGCTCCCACGTTGCGCGACCTGCTGCTCCAGGCGCTCGCCGTTGCCCAGGCACTCCGTCTCCCCCTGCGCCTCGTGCTGCGCATCGCCCCCGTGGAACTGCAAGCCCTCTACTGGGAAACGCTGCGCCATCCAACCACCGGCGCTCCGCTCCTGACCAGCCAGCAGGTTTGGTGTGCCCGCTCGCTGCCGTGTAGCGATTGGACACCGCTTGAGCGGCCCGCCCCAGGCGCGTTGCGTGCCCTCGGCCTTATCGCCGCACCCACAGACCTAGCCCGCTACAACCTCGCGCCGATGGATGCCCCCGCCGAGGTGGCGCTGGCGCACCAGGCGCTGCACGGCTTCGCGCCTACGATCCTCGCACCCGGTGCGGCGAGCATCCATAACCTCGGCATGGTGCTGCGCAGCGGCTGCGACATCCTCTACCTCATTGCCCACGGCGCGATCATCAAGGGTATCCCCCGGCTCTGGCTGGAACATCCCGACGGCACCTCGGCGGTGGTGGACGGCACCGAACTGGCGCTACGCATCGGCGAGTTGGATCAGCGCCCCCGGCTGGTGGTGCTGATCAGTTGCCACAGTGCCGGGCGCGGTAGTGAGGATGTCGCCGCCGCACTCGGCCCACGCCTGATCACGGCGGGGGTAGCGGCGGTGCTGGCCATGCAGGGCCAGATCAGCATGGCGACCGCCAGCACCTTCACCCCGGCGCTCTTCGCGGCCCTGCGTACCGACGGCCAGATTGACCGCGCCACCACCGAGGCCCGTGCCGCCATCCGCGAGCGCCCCGATTGGTGGATGCCGGTGCTTTTTACCCGTATGCGTCGGTAGCGACGCATAATTATGCGTCGCTACATGGTGGGCGCGTCGCGACTCACCCCTACGGTTCGTCTTGTAATTGACCTCCTCATTACATCACATCCTACCTATCGTGATAATCTGCGTAATCTGCGTAATCTGCGGAGAATCTATCGGGGTGCCGCAAAATATTTCGTGACCCCCGCGAGCCGTTGCCACCTCTGCCCCATTCTGCGTTATTATCAGTAGGTGGGTGAACCATCCTGAACTGAGAGGAGCACAGTATGGAACATGTTGGTGGTGCCGTCCGCAGTGTGGAAGATTGGGAGGCCCAAGAGGGCGCACCGGCTCCCCTTGGGGCTACCTGGAACCATGCGCGGCAGGGCTACAATTTTGCACTCTATTCGCGTCATGCCACCAGTGTCACGCTGCTCTTCTACACCAAAGACGATCTCTTTAACCCATGTTATAAGTATCGCCTCGATTACCTCAACCATAAGACCGAGCGCGTCTGGCATTGTTGGATACCGGGGGCCTTGATTCCTGATGCCCACTACTACGCCTATCGGGTGGATGGGCCAAATGATGTTTTGGCCGGGCACCGCTTTGATCGCTCTAAGATTCTGCTCGATCCGTTTGCCGTGGAGGTCTTCTTCCCCGAAAGTTATGACCGGGCGGCGACGTGTACACCCGGTCTGCGCACTGATGGCCGCGCCCCATTGGGGGTGCTGCCGCAGCGTATTCCGCATACCCCCGTGCCGCCCTTTGATTGGGGTGAGGATGTGCGCCCGCGCCATACCTCACAGACCATCGTGTATGAGTTGCATGTGCGTGGCTTTACGGCACATCCAAGTTCGGAGGTGACTGTTGAGCGACGCGGTACCTTCCTGGGCCTGATTGATAAGATTCCCTACCTGAAGGAATTGGGCGTCACGGTTGTTGAGTTGCTGCCGGTACACCAGTTTGATCCCCAAGAGGGCAACTACTGGGGCTACATGACCCTCAACTTCTTTGCGCCGCATCTGGGCTATGCGCTTGATGACCCGCTAGATGAGTTTCGCCAGTTGGTGCGTGCCATGCACGCGGCGGGGATCGAGGTCTGGTTGGATGTGGTCTATAACCATACCAGTGAGGGTGATCAGACGGGGCCGACCTACTCTTTCCGAGGGATTGATAACCGTAGTTACTACCTCCTCAAGGCTGATCGGCGGCTTTATATTAATGACACGGGGACGGGGAATACCTTACGTTGTGCCAATCCTGGCCCGCGTGGCTTGATTATGGGTAGCCTGATCCACTGGACTCAGCATATGCATGTGGATGGCTTCCGTTTCGATCTGGCCTCGATTCTGACCCGCAACGATGATGGTTCGGTCAATACGCTCGATCCCGCTGTGGTGGCCGAAATTAGTCGCATGGCGAGCTATAACGATATCCAGTTGGTGGCTGAGGCGTGGGATATTGGCTCCTACCAATTGGGGCGTACCTTCCCCGGCCAGACCTGGTTGCAGTGGAATGGTAAGTTCCGTGATGATGTGCGCTCCTTTATGAAGGGTGATCAGGGCTTGGTTCCAGCGATGATGCGGCGTATTTATGGGAGCGATGATCTCTTTCCTGATACCCTGCATGATGCATGCCGTCCGACCCAGAGTGTCAACTTTATCACTGCGCACGATGGTTTTTGTCTCTATGATCTTACCGCCTATGACCATAAACATAATGTGGCTAATGGTCATAATAATACCGATGGCTCGAACCTAAACTATAGTTGGAATTGTGGTTGGGAGGGCGATGAGGGTGTGCCAGAAGAGGTGTTGGCGTTGCGCCGCCAACAGGTGAAGAACTTCTTTACGTTGCTGATGCTCTCGAATGGAACCCCCATGTTCTGTGCGGGTGATGAATTTCTGCATACCCAGCGGGGCAATAATAACCCTTACAACCAAGATAATGAGATCACCTGGCTCAACTGGGAGTTACGGGAAAAGAACCGCGACATCTTCCGCTTCTTTCAGCAGATGATCGCCTTCCGCAAGGCGCACCCGACGATTATGCGCTCGCGCTTCTGGCGCGATGATGTGCGTTGGTATGGCGTGAATGGTCCACCTGATCAGGCTCCACATTCGCATACACTGGCCTATTTTCTGCGTGGGGCTACAGTCAATGATGATGATCTCTATGTGATGATCAACGCCTACTGGGAAGATCTGGATTTTCGGATTGCCGAGCGCCCCACGCATCCGTGGTTGCGCGTGGTTGATACGAGCCTCCTCAGCCCGCAGGATATTGCGGTTCCGGGCCACGAGATTGAATTGCGCAGCCAGCACTATTTGGTGGCGGCGCGTTCAATTGTGGTGTTGCGTAGCCCGCGTCCCTAGCATGGGTGATGCTTTGCTTCTTCTTAACATACGCTTAACGAAACAGGCGCACCATTTTAATGGACATGGGCTATCCTAGCCCCGAATGATATGTCAGCACACTAACCAGATATGCCACACCACGCGGTGATGCGGGCGGGCCATTAAAGCCCGTCTCTCTGTGTGTGCGGACAATTGTTCGTCGTGAAGGTTTTCTGTTTGAAGGAGTAAGATGCTCATGGTTGCAAAACGCCTGCTTACGCTGGCTGTGATGCTCACGCTGGTACTTCCAGTACTGGCCGCTTGTGGTGGGACGGCTACCACGGCTCCGACGACGGCTCCGGCGGCTCCGGCGACGACGGCTCCGGTGGCTGCGGTGACTGAAGTTCCGACTGAGGCTCCGACTGCTGCCCCGACTGAGGTTCCAACTGCCGCCCCGACCGAGGCTCCTGCCACGGATGGTGTTATGTTGCCTGAGGTTGACCCGGCGACGGTCACGGGCGACATCATTGCGGCGGGTTCGAGCACGGTCTATCCGCTCTCCGAGCGTATGGCC
>NZ_RYFD01000041.1:0-13625 GCF_004138135.1 Candidatus Oscillochloris fontis | reverse complement strand
AACTTCTACCTGACCAACGTCAACGACGAGATCATTGACGTGGGCTACTTCCCGGCCAGCGCCAAGGCGCTGAATGCTGCGAAGCAGGCGTGGCTCGACGCTCAGTAGATGCGATCTGTGGCTTCGACAAGCTCAGCCAGCGCCGCTGGCTGAGCTTGTCGAAGCCATGTGGCGTGGTGGCGTTGGCTTCGACAAGCTCAGCCAACGCCAGTGCATACCGCTGGCTAAGCTTGTCGAAGCCATAGCGCCGAATGTTCAAAACAAACCAATGATTTGCTTATATAATCATGTTGTGACTCTACCCACTCCGCTTTATCTAAGGAGAACCTTATGGCGGATCAAGCTCGTGTAGGGGTGGTAGAACGTGCAGTGCCCCTCACTGACGCGAATACCCGAATGATAGACCTACGCAAACGTCCACGGATTGGCGAGTCGCTGATCCAGTTCACCCTCTTGCTCTGTGGTGTCATCTCGATCTTCACCACGTTGGGTATCGTTGTTGTGCTGGGCCACGAGTCGTTGCTCTTCTTCGCGCATCCCGATGTCACTCTGGTTGAGTTTGTCACCAAGACCGTCTGGCAACCGGCGATTGAGGAGTTCGGCATTCTGCCATTGGTGAATGCCACGCTAATGACCAGCCTGATTGCGATGCTGGTAGCAGTGCCATTGGGTCTGGGGGCGGCGATTTACCTCGCGGAGTACGCTTCGGAGCGGGCGCGTAGTATTCTGAAGCCTCTGCTTGAGATCCTTGCGGGTGTGCCGACGGTGGTGTATGGCTACTTCGCACTTACGTTTGTGACGCCGTTGTTGCGCAACATCTTCGGTAAGGACGTGGTACAGATCTACAATGTTGCTGCGGCAGGCATTGTGGTCGGTATCCTGATCATGCCGCTGATCGCCACGATGAGCGAAGATGCGCTCAGTTCGGTGCCCTCGGCGTTGCGCCAAGCATCCTTTGGCTTGGGGGCGACCAAGTTTGAGACGGCGATCCAGGTGGTCTTCCCAGCGGCGCTTTCGGGGGTGATTGCAGCCAGCATCGTGGGGATGTCGCGTGCCATTGGTGAGACGATGGTGGTGGCATTAGCGGCTGGAGCCAGCCCGAATTTCACCGCTAACCCCTTTGAACCAGCGGAGACAATGACCGGCCACATTGCGCGTATTTCGGGTGGTGACTTGAGCTATGGCTCGATTGACTATGACTCGATCTTTGCGATTGGCTTGGTACTCTTCTTCATTACGTTGGCACTGAACATCATGAGTCGCTGGATCGTCAATCACTTCCGAGAGGTCTATGACTAATGTCTACTGATACCGCACCCCGCTCGCGGGGCCACTTGCCCGAAGGCGAAGAACTACACCACAATGTCTCTTCCCGCCAACGGATGGGCAAGATCTGGCAGTCAGTGCTACTGGCATGTACGATCTTGGGCATCCTGGTATTGGGCTTGCTGCTCTTCAATGTCATCAATGATGCCTTTGGTGGCGTTGCGGTGCAGAGCGTGATCTCTGACGAAGAGGTCTTTGCCAACCGTGACCCAGCGAGCATGAGCCAGGCTGAGTTGATCGCCATCCTCGAAGAGCGGTTGCGGGAGCGGGTATTGCGCAACCTAGATCGTGACCAACCGCTCCTAGAACGCAGTAACGAGGATTTGATTGAGATCATCAACCTGGAGATCATCAAGCCAGAGATTGTGGCGGTCTACCCACTCAACGAGTACCTCTTCAACCGGGCGGCGATCACGGCCAGTTTGGCCGAGGAGCATCCCCGTGCTGAACTGAGCTTTAAGAGTTGGCTGAGCAGCGATTTCATTACCGATCCTATGTCGAGCCGCCCGGAGATGGCCGGGGTGCGCACGGCGGTGATGGGGACGCTCTGGCTGTTGTTTATCACAGTACTGATCGCCTTCCCACTCGGTATTGGGGCTGCGCTCTACTTGGAGGAGTATGCCACCGATAAGCTCTTTGATGAGCGTACCGCACTGGGGCGGCGGCTGAATGCGGTTCTGCATCGCGGATCGAGCATCATCCAGACCAACATCTACAACCTGTCTGGAGTGCCATCAATCATCTATGGTATGTTGGGCTTGGCGATCTTCGTGCGCGCCTTAGAGAGTTTTACTAGTGGTAGCTTCTTAGGTGGGACGGCGGATGGAACCGCCAATGGGCGCACGATCATGGCAGCGGGCATGACCATGGCGCTGCTGGTCTTGCCGGTGGTGATCATCTCCTCGCAAGAGGCCATCCGGGCAGTCTCCAACTCGTTGCGCCAAGCCAGTTATGGCTTGGGGGCGACGCGCTGGCAGACGATCTGGAAGGTGGTACTCCCTAATGCTATGCCGGGTATTCTCACTGGAACGATCCTGGCGATTTCGCGGGCGATTGGCGAGACTGCGCCGCTGATCGTGGTGGGTGCCTCGACCTTCATCGTCACCGATCCGAGCGGCCCGTTCTCGAAGTTTACCGTTCTACCGATCCAGATCTACAACTGGACTTCGCGCCCGCAGGTGGAGTTCCGGGCGATTGCGGCAGCGGCGATTATCGTGCTGCTCGTCATGCTGCTCTCCATGAACGCGCTGGCGATCTTTCTACGTAATTACCTACGATCCAAGAGGGTGTCATGACCACAACCAACCCGGCAATGATTCCTACCGAGCGCTACGCGCTCGAGACGCGCAACATGCACATCTACTACAGCGCCTTTCGGGCGGTGAAGGATGTGAGTTTTGCCATCGAGCGCAACAAGATCACCGCGTTGATCGGCCCATCGGGATGCGGGAAGAGCACGGTGTTACGCGCCTTCAACCGCATGAACGACTTGGTCGCGGGGGCTAGGGTGGAGGGTGATGTCCTCTTCCAGAACCAGAACCTCTATGCACCCGATGTTGATGCAGTACAGGTACGCCGTAGGATCGGAATGGTCTTCCAGAAGCCCAACCCCTTCCCGAAGAGCATCTACGATAATATCGCCTTTGGCCCCAAGATCAATGGTTGGAAGGGCAATAAGGGTGAGATGGACGAATTGGTGGAGCGTTCGCTGCGGGGTGCCTCGCTGTGGGATGACGTGAAGGATAAGTTGCAGCAGAGTGGGCTTTCGCTCTCTGGCGGGCAGCAGCAGCGGCTCTGTATCGCACGCGCACTGGCGGTGGAGCCGGAGATCATTTTGATGGACGAGCCATGTTCGGCGCTCGACCCGATCTCGACGCTGCGGATCGAGGAGTTGATGTTCGAGTTGCGGCAACGCTACACCATCGTGATTGTCACCCACAACATGCAGCAGGCGGCGCGCGCCTCCGATTATACCGCTTTCTTCCTGATGGACGAAGATCGGGCCGGGCAGTTGGTCGAGTATGATCACACCGAGCAGATCTTCCAGAATCCGAAGGATAGCCGTACCGAGCAGTATATTTCGGGGCGCTTTGGCTAGGGGCTTCCTAGCTTCCCGGAAGCTTGCCGCTACCGGGAAGCTAGGAAACTTACCAGGGTGTTCAGTTTCTGAAGAACTTCTGTGATTACTGCATCCGGGAGTGTGGCCAGAAATACTGTATTCCGACTGCGCCAGTCAAGATTCTTGACCTGATCGGCTAAAATAACGCCAGTGATACCCACCTCATCCGGGATGGTAACTTCAAATGGGTACCCTTTGCGCTGATTGGTAATTGGGCAGAAGATTGCCAGACCAACCCGGCGGTTATAGGTAATAGGGGAAAGTACCACTGCTGGGCGTCGCCCCGCCTGTTCATGACCTGCTTGGGGTGTGAAGGCTAACCATACCACATCACCACGTTGAGGAACGTAGGCCATTACCACACCTCATTACCTACTGCTGGTTCGGTAGACACCTCGTGATGCAGATTATCATCAGTAACCTCTGCAAGTAACGCATCAAGGCTGTAGGGCCTTGGTGAGATGCGTACAACCCTCAACTGACCGTCAACAACGCGCAGATCGACCTCAGAATCATCTACGAGTCCTATCTCCGAAGCGAACGATTTGGGGATACGGACGGCTAGACTATTGCCCCACTTTTGAATACGTGTGCGCACGATCCACCCCCTTGTGTCATACCAGTAATGTATATACAATGAATATACATTATAAGGTGTAACTTTGCAAGATACGCGCATTGTTAATTCTCAACAACCTAAAGTTGTGCTCTCTCACCTTGCGCTATGAGAGGGATTTATGGTATACCTTAAATATAAGACTTTTAAGGTATACCATAAATTATGGTTTACCACAACCAGCACATACTGTGGAGCCAGTTTCTATGATGCAGCCAGTTCAGTGTACACTTCCATTGGCTATGGCCGGTACCGGTACACGTGTCCGCCTCGTCGAAGTCACTGGCAACCAGCGCAGTGCGCGTCGTTTGGCTGAACTTGGTCTGATCCCCGGCAGCCACCTGACGATTATGAACGATCATGGAGGTACCCTGTTGATCGCGGTTGGTGATACCCGTTTGGCACTAGGGGCGGGGGTTGCGCATTCGGTTTTGGTCTCCGCGCTTGATTAAGGTGAACCTAAGTTTATGGCAGACCTCACCATTGCTCTTGCAGGCAACCCCAATGTTGGCAAGAGCACCGTCTTTAATGCGCTCACCGGTATGCGCCAGCATGTCGGCAACTGGCCGGGTAAGACGGTCGAGCGCAAGGAGGGGGTTGTAACCCTCGGTACGCAGACCGCCACGATTGTTGATCTCCCCGGTACCTACAGCCTCACAGCCCGCTCACTGGAAGAGCAGATTGCGCGTGATTTTATTATCCGCGAGCGCCCCGATGCCGTGGTGAACGTGCTCGATGTGGCTAACTTGGAGCGCAATCTCTACCTGACTGCGCAGTTGTTGGAGATGGAGGTGCCACTGGTGTTGGTATTGAACATGGTTGATGTGGCCAATGCGCGTGGGCTTGTGTTGGATCAACAGGCATTTGTCGCTGAGATGGGTGTTCCTGTCGTGATGATGGCGGCCAGTCGGGGGCAGGGCATGGATGAATTGAAGCGGGTGCTGAACCAGTTGATTGCGAGTGCCCCGGTGCGCGGGGGTGTTGCATGACGGTCGCATCGCTTACGCTGCCCACAGCGCAGGTGCGCTACGATGCGCCAGTTGAGGCGGAGTTGGAGCGGTTGGTTAAACTCTTCGCGCTCCAGCCGACGTTATCCTCCACCTACCCGCTACGTTGGCTGGCCGTCCAGATCTTTGAGGGGGATGAGGGGCTACTGGCCGAGGTGATCGCTGTTGGTGGCTCTAGCCTTGCGGCTGAGGTGACGGCGAGTATGCAGCGCCTCGAAGCTCGCTATGGTGAGGATCTGGATATTACGCTGGTGGATCAGCGTTACCGCTTCGTGCATACATTGGTGGGTAAGGTGCTTACCCGCCCCGGATCGGTGCATGATCTCACCGTCTCGGATCGGATTGATAAGATCCTTACCCACCGCTTCTTGGGCATCCCAATCTTCTTGTTCATTATGTGGGTGGTCTTTAAGCTGACGACCGATGTCGCCGGGCCATTTGTGGATTGGGTTGATGGGGTGATCAGTGGCCCGATCAGCAATTGGATGATCGCGCTGCTAGGTCTGGTGGGGCTGGGTGGAACGTGGGTTGAGTCGCTGTTGATCGGTGCGGTGCTGGTTGGCGTGGGTGGCGTGTTGGTCTTTGTGCCGGTGCTCTTCACCCTCTACTTTGCGCTGGCCATTCTGGAAGATTCGGGCTATATGGCGCGCGCCGCCTTTGTGATGGATCGTATGATGCACCGGCTGGGTCTGCATGGGAAGAGCTTCTTGCCCATGATCGTCGGCTTCGGCTGTACCGTCCCGGCGATCTATGCCACTCGTACTCTGGATAGCCCACGAGACCGCCTGATGACCGGGTTGCTCGTTCCCTTCATGAGTTGTAGTGCGCGGCTGCCGGTCTATGTGTTGGTGGCGACGATCTTCTTTCCGGCACATGCTGGCTTGGTCATCTTCGGTCTCTATTTAACCGGCGTGGCGATGGCGATTGGGGTAGGGTTTTTGCTCCGTAGTACAGTCTTTCGTAATCAGCCACCATCGCCCTTTGTGCTGGAGCTACCACCCTACCGTATCCCAACGTGGCGGTGTATTTGGGGCCAGATGTGGGAACGCACCTCGTCGTTTGTGCGCAATGCGTGGACTTTGATTCTGGCTACCAGTGTTCTGATCTGGGTGCTGCTGGCTATCCCGGTGCGTGGCGAGGGCCAATTTGCACAGGCCGAGATTGACCAGAGCGCCTTTGCGTTGGTGGCGGGTGGGATCAGCCCGATCTTCGCCCCGCTCGGTTTTGGGAGTTGGGAATCGTCGGGTGCGCTCATCTCTGGCTTTGTGGCCAAGGAGGTGGTGGTGAGCACGATGCTTCAAACCTTCCATATTGATGAAGGTGAAGCAGAGGAGGCTGTTCCCACAACCTTTATGGAGGATGTGAGCGGGATCTTCACCAGCCTGGGGACGGCGCTGCTTGATGCGATCAAGGTTCTCCCGCAGATGGTGGGCATAAGCCTGGGTGCAGCGGAAGAGGAAGCGCCGCCTGATGGTTTGGGTATGGCGATCCAGGCCAGCTTTGCGACCAGTAGCGGTGGGCATCCGGCGCTGGCGGCACTCGCCTTCCTGGTCTTTGTGCTGCTCTACACCCCGTGTATGGTGGCGACGGCGGCGGCGCGCCACGAGTTTGGTACACGTTGGATGTGGGTGAGCATTGTGGGCCAGTTTGTTGTGGCCTGGCTTGCCGCGCTGATCGTCTTTCAGGGTGGGCGCTTGTTAGGGTTGGGGTAGATCGGTGTTGAGTATTCGTCCAGATCAGTGTAGTATTAGGCTATCCATACACTGAAGGCACTACTCACACATACTTATGAATCCGATTGATACCATTCTCCAGAACTTTGACCTAGTGATCTTAGATGGGGCGTTGGCTACCGAACTAGAGCGACGAGGGGCGGATCTGAACGATCCGCTCTGGTCGGCGCGGTTGTTGTTGGAACAGCCGGATCTTATCCGGCAGGTACATGCCGACTACTTCCGAGCCGGGGCGGATTGTGCGATCAGCGCGAGTTATCAGGCCACATTCCCTGGGTTTGCCCGCCGTGGGCTGGGGGTACAAGCGGCAAGCGAACTGATGCGCCGTTCGGTACGCCTGGCCTGTGAAGCCCGTGATGAGGTTTGGGCTACGGTGGATCATACCGGGCGTCCGCGCCCACTCGTGGCAGCTTCGATTGGCCCCTATGGGGCCTTTCTGCATGATGGCTCGGAGTATCGGGGGGACTACACGATCAGTGACGCGGATCTGTTGGCCTTTCACCGCCCACGCATGGCGGTGCTGAGTGATGCCGGTGCGGATCTGTTGGCGCTGGAGACGATTCCTTCGTTTCGCGAGGCGCGGTTGCTCTTGCATTTGTTGGAGGAGTTCCCCCAGACCTGGGCATGGGTGAGTTTTAGTGCCCGTGATGGGCAGCATATCAGTGACGGTACTCCCTTTGCAACCTGTGTGGCTCAGGTGGCTCAGCATCCCCAAGTGGTGGCGGTGGGGGTCAACTGTACTGCACCGGAGTATGTCGCCGACCTTCTGCGGGCGGCTCGCGCTGCGACGAGTAAGCCCTTGGTGGCCTACCCCAATTCGGGCGAGGTGTATGATCCGGCCAGCCATGCATGGTGTGGGGTTGCACCGGTCAGCGACTACGCCGAAGAGGCGCGGATGTGGTATGCGGCGGGGGCTAACATCCTGGGTGGTTGTTGCCGTACCACGCCCGACCATATCCGGGCGATTGCGGAATGGGCGCGTGCGTCGCACGACCGGGTATAATACATGGAGAGGCGAAGCATCGCCCTCCATGTGGTCGGGGCATATGAATGAGCTTAGAGGGCGATGCTTCGCCCCTACGGGATGATCGAACAAGAGGAGCAAATCTTCATGGATATTACAGGCAAGGTCTTTCTGGTGAGTGGTGGTGGATCGGGGTTAGGCGCGGCAACGGCGCGGATGCTGGTTGAGCAGGGGGCACGGGTGGTGCTCGCCGATGTGAACCAGGTGGCCGGGGAGACCGTAGCTGCCGAGTTGGGAGAAGCTGCTCGTTTTGTGAAGACCGATGTCAGTAATGAAGCAGATGTTCAGGCCGCAATCAGTGTCGCAGTGAACGAACTGGGTGGCTTGCATGGGGCGATCAACTGCGCGGGGGTGGTGTTGGCCGAGCGCATCTTGGGGCGCAACGGCCCACACAATCTCGATCTTTTTGCCAAGACGATCCGGGTCAACCTGATCGGCTCGTTCAACGTGATCCGGCTGACTGCCGAGGTGATGCAGAACAATGAGCCGGGGCCAAGTGGCGAGCGCGGGGTGATCGTCAATACAGCCTCGGTGGCCGCCTTTGACGGCCAGATTGGTCAGGCGGCCTACGCAGCCTCGAAGGGCGGAATAGTGGGCATGACCTTGCCGGTTGCGCGGGAACTCTCGCGGTTTGGCATCCGGGTGATGAGCATTGCGCCGGGGATCTTCGACACGCCGATGATGGCTGGATTACCCACTGCGGCGCGTGAGTCACTGGGGCAGCAGGTACCCTTCCCCTCGCGCTTAGGGAACCCCGCCGAGTATGCCGCACTGGTGCGCCATATCATTGAGAACCAGATGTTGAACGGTGAGGTAATCCGCCTTGATGGGGCGATTCGTATGGCACCGCGTTAATAAAGGGAGGCTTGTGCTATGCCCTTCTGTCCTCAGTGTGGGGTTGATAATCCGGCTGCGGCACGCTTCTGTGATCAGTGTGGGGCGGAGTTGATCGCGGTGCCATTGGGAGGAGCGCAACCTGTTTCGGCCCCCGCCACGCCGCAGGCTGTGGTGGGGCCAACGATCATTGCTGGGCCAAGCACATGCCCCCAGTGTGGTACGGCGGTAATTCCGGGTGAGGCGTTCTGTGATGCGTGTGGTGCCTCGTTGTTGGCGGGGACGAGTGTGCCGACGGCGGCACCTCCGGCGTTGCCCTATGCCGGGGTTCCCGCACAGCCCAACTACCCGCCACCGCAGCCGGTGGCTGCGCCACCCCCGCCGCTAGTCACGCCACCCGTGGTGCCGCCCGCGCCACCTCAGGGGCGACCGAGTTTGGCGGGGGTTAACCTCGTCATCCAATCCAATGCGGCGAGCCTGCCACTACCAGCCAGCGGTCAGGCGGTGATTGGGCGCGCCGATCCGGTGAGCAACGTCTTCCCCGATATTGATCTCACCAACCACGGGGCGTTAGAGCGCGGGGTGGGGCGGCGCCATGCGCGGATCTTCTTGCAGAACGGGCTGGTGCTGTTTGAGGATCTGAATAGCACTAACGGCACCTTCCTCAATACCACGCGGCTTCAGCCGGGCCAGCCGCAGACCTTACGCACGGGTGATGAGATACGGTTAGGAACCCTCGTCATCAAGGTGCAGATGTAGGGGTGTGTCGTGCTGTACAGCGCAGCCGTCTGCTCGCTGGGCAGACGGCTCGCCGAGAGACGGCCCAGCGGGCAGGGCATGTGCAAAGTCCTTGCGGCGCAGCCGCCCCCGAACCCCCACCGGAGGTGACTTTGCACATGCCCTGGCCCACCGGGCCCTCTTTACTGTATCGCAGGCAGATAGACCCGAAAGAGGCTTCCCTTCCCAACTTGGCTGGCGACCTCGATCTGGCCGTTGTGCAACTCCACCAATTGCTGCACAATCGCCAACCCTAGCCCACTGCCGCGCTCATTGTTCGTGCCGGTGGGGTGGGCACGTTGGAATTTCTCGAAGATATGGGGAAGCGCCTCGTTGGGAATGCCCAGCCCATTGTCGGCGACCTGAAAGCAGATCCGGTTCCCCTCAGGCTTGATCATGACGGCGACCCAGCCACCGTGGGGCGTGAACTTGATCGCGTTCCCGATCAGGTTGCTAAAGACCTGTGAGAGTTTGTGCCAATCGGCTAAGACGACCAGATTGGTGGGGTTGACCTCTAAACTCAAGCGGATCTGTTTGGCTTCGGCACTATAGCGTAAGTGCTCTATCACCTGTTCGGCAACAAAGCCGATTTGGATGATGATCGGCTCTAAGACGACCTTACCCGCTTCGAGGCTCGAAATATCGAGGATGTCGGTCACGAGGTTGTTGAGTTGATCGGCGGAGGACATGATCGTCTGTACCGAGCGGCGGGTTGTTTCCAGGGTTGCGGGGTTGTCCAGGATCATGCAGGCGATACTCTGAATCACTCCGAGGGGTGAGCGCAGATCGTGCGAGGCGATCATGAGCAGGTTGTCTTTGAAGGCATTCAACTCGCGGAGGCGCTCATTAGCCTCGGCGAGTTCGGATGTGCGTTCCTTAACTCGTTGTTCCAAACTGGCATTGAGTGTCTCCAGTTCATTCACCTTTTCGGCCAGTTTATCAATTAACAGCCGTTGGTGTGCTCGGTCAAATTCGGCACTGGGCATGGTATAGACTGGAGGTGCTTCGATCCCCAATGCCGACTGGACGACCGTTAAGATTTGCTCTGGTTCGGCGGGCTTGGCGATCACATACTCAACCCCACACGCTTCTGCGAGAATGCGTGCCTCTGACTCGACATAATTAGCAGAATAAAAGATGACGCGGGTTGCGGCAATCTCAGGAATAGCCCGGATACGGCGCACAAACTCGAAGCCATCAATTTCTGGCATCAGGATATCGGTGATCACTAGATCGGGATGTTCGGTGCAGATGATGGCTAACCCCTCAGAGGCCAAGCCTGCTTCGAGCAGGTGGTGATTCTGGTAGGAGAGCAGAGTCATCAAAAACTCGCGATTGATCTGGCGGTCATCAACAATGAGAATCTTGGCCAAGAAATGCCTCCACTTGATGGACAAAATGCTCTGGGTCGATGGGCTTAGGGATATACCCATCAAAGCCTGCATCCATGATACGTTCGCGGTCGCCCACCATTGCTAGCGCGGTCACGGCGATGAGGGGAATATGGCGCAACTCAGGATCAGCTTTGAGGCGGCGAGCGATGGACAACCCATCAAGGTATGGGATTTGGATATCGCAGACAATTACAGCGGGTGGATCGCACTGGATCATTGCGAGGCCAGTGAGTCCATCATTGGCACTGCACACCTGATGGCCAAAGGCTTCGAGAAGGTAGTGCATGAGTTCAAGATTAGCCGCATTATCTTCAATAATCAGGACAACAGACATCGAATACCTCAATGATGCTTACGTGGCATCAAGCATCACACCTACACCTCCGGCAATGCTGGAAGGATACGTTTTGGGCGCGGGCCAAATTCGGGCAATTGGGGTGGATGTTCCTCCATGAGACGCAATACCGCAGCTATCGCTTGTTCGAGTTGGGGGTCGTGTCCGGCTACATAATCCTGGGGGGCAATCTCAACCTCGATGGTTGGTTGGGTGCCATAATTCTCGACACCCCAACCGACATCGGGGAACCACGAGGAGTATTCGGGTTGGGTGGTGGTGGTACCATCGGCCAGGGAATCGATGGGGTTAATCCCGATCACCCCGCCCCAGGTACGTTTGCCAATCAGCGGGCCAAGGTCGAGCAGTTTAAAGACATGGCTGAAGATGTCGCCATCGGAGCCGGCATGTTCATTGGTGATCGCAACCACGGGGCCAAGGAGCGAATCGGCGGGGTAGGGGGTAGGTTGGCCCCAGCGCGAGACCTTATAGCCCAAGCGGCGGCGAGCCAGTTTTTCGATCAAGAGTTGCGATACATTACCGCCGCCATTGTAGCGCACGTCCACCACCAAACCAGCACGGGTACTCTCCATCAGGTAGCCACGGTGAAATTCGGCAAAGCCCCACGCCTGCATGTTGGGGATGTGCAGGTAGCCGACGTGGCCATCCGAGGCGGCGTGGACGGTGGCGCGGTTGGCTTCGACCCAACTACGGTAGCGGAGCATGTGTTCGGATGCCAGTGCCTTGACGGTCATGGTGCGCGCCTCCCCACCATCGGCGGGGGCAATCGTGAGCAAGATCTCGGCACCGGCCTGATTGACGAGCAACTCGCCGGGGCTGCGCGTGGCGTTCAGGTGCCGCCTATTGATCGCCACCAGCCGATCTCCGACCTGAACCCCCAAACCGGGGCGGGCGAGGGGTGAAGAGGCGCGTTCGTCCCAGGTATCGCCCTGAAGGATGCGGGAGATGCTATAGCTCTCGGTCGCAGGATCATAGGCCAGATCAACCCCCAAAAAGCCCTGGCGATAGAGCGGGCTGGGGCGGTAGTCACCGCCCATTTCGTAGGCGTGCGAGGTACCCAACTCGCCCTGCATCTCCCAGATCAGATCCGAGACTTCACCCCGACTGGCCACGCGATCAATGAGGGGCAGGTAACGCAGATAGATCGCTTGCCAATCAATACCTGACATATCCTCGCTCCAGAACTGATCGCGCTGCATGCGCCATGCCTCGCGGTACATTTGGCGCCACTCCTGGGGCGGGCTAAGATCCACCTTGATCCGACCGAGGTCAACCCAGCCACTCTTGCGGCTAGGTGCGCCATTATCTTTGGGCTTCTCGGCGGTCTTGAGCACCCGCAGTTTCCGGCCACTGCGGTAGATTATGGCGCGGGCATCGGGGGTGAGGCCAAATTCGGTGACGCCATCAAGAATAAATTCCGAACTGCGTTCGGCAAAGTCATAGACCTCCAAGCGGCCCTGATCGTCGCCATTGCCATTGCCACTGATTGCGCCATGCATGGGATAGTTGGTATAGATCGCTTTGCCTTTGATCCCGGCGACTTGACCATAGATCCCCAGCGGTACCGGGAAGGCGAGGACGCGATCACTGATCCCTTCGAGGTCAATCTGAAGGATCTTTTCTTCGGATTTTTCGGGTTTTTCGGGTTTTTCGGGCTTAGCCTCATCGGGTGCTGGTTCACCATTTGGTTCAGGCGGGGCTGATTTATTCTCCTTGCTCTCCTTGCTCTCCTTGCTCTCTTTACTCACCCCACCGGTTTCAAAGGGCGAACTGAGATCGCTGCGCAGCGTAATGAGGAACGGGCGCGATATACGCGGGAAGCTCCACGCAAACTGCGCCTGATCGCGCACAGGGTCAAAATCGCGGTAGCCAATAAAGTAGAGATACTGGCCCTCAGGGTCCCAGGCGGGGGCGGTATCGTAGAGCAGGGTACGGGTGATGGTATGGATGGCCCCGCTACTCACCTCGCAGAGCCGAATGACGCGGGTGCGGCGCGTATCGGGGTAGCTATAGGCGAGCCACCGTCCATCGGGCGACCACTCGGCGTTATAGATCCGCCCATTGGGGCTATGGTCGAGGGTGCGCAGCGTTCCGGCTTCGAGATCCACCAGCAACAACTCGTGGCGCTGGTTGGTGAGGGCGGCCAATTCGCCCTTGGGGGCGGGCTTCAGGCTGATTGGGCGGCCAATATCGAGGCCCGCGAGGCGGCGCGGTGGGGTTGCGCCATCAATCGTATGGATCTCCAGCGCCTCTTCACCCTCGGCATCACTCAGCAGGAGCAGGCGTTTCCCATCATTGAGGAAATCGGTGAGGCGGGTGCGGCCATTCTCATTGCCATGCTGCACCACCGCCCCATCCCAATTCTCACCTTACGCAGTACGTATGTACGGATAAAGACGGTCTTTCGTGCCAGATCATGCTCCTTGCGTCGCCCGTAGCG
>NZ_RYFD01000040.1 GCF_004138135.1 Candidatus Oscillochloris fontis | reverse complement strand
GTCAACAACCGGGAGGTATGGCTGTTGACCGCAGAGGACGGGGAGGGGCGCAGAGGGAGCGCACATGGGTCTATCCTCTGCGTCCCTCTGTGTCCTCTGCGGTCAATAACCGGGAGGTATGGCTGTTGACCGCAGAGGACGGGGAGGGGCGCAGAGGGAGCGCACATGGGTCTATCCTTATGGCTTCAGGACGCCATCCTCACCTCACCCCCGGTTCCTGGAACCGGGGGTGAGGGCCGTCCGGCGGCAAACTGTAACGTACCTACAAACGATGCCCTACCCCCGTACCGCCGCCGCCACCGCCGCGATCTTGGGCATCAGCGCCGCGAAGTTCTCTGGGTTGAGCGACTGACCGCCGTCCGACTTGGCGCGATCCGGGTCGGGGTGGACTTCCAGAATCACCCCATCAGCACCGGCGGCGATGCTGGCCAGCGCCAGCGGCCCCACGAGGTACCACTTGCCCGTACCGTGGCTAGGATCGGCGATGACGGGCAAGTGGGTGCGCCGCTTGGCCAGCGCTACCGCGTTAAGATCCATCGTGTTGCGGGTGGCGGTCTCGAAGGTGCGGATGCCGCGCTCACACAGGATGACATTCGGGTTGCCCTGGGCGATCACATACTCGGCACTCAGCAGCCACTCCTCAATCGTCGCCGATAGCCCACGCTTGAGCAGCACCGGCATTCCCGTGCGCCCCACCTCTTCGAGCAGTTGGTAGTTCTGCATGTTGCGTGCCCCAATCTGCAACACATCGGCGTAGCGCGCCACCAGATCCACGTCGGTTGGGGTCATCACCTCGGTGACGATGGGCAAGCCGGTCTCGTCACGCGCCTGGGCGAGCAGTCGGAGGCCCAATTCGCCCAGCCCCCGGAAGGTGTAGGGTGAAGAGCGCGGTTTGAAGGCTCCGCCACGCAGCATCGAGGCACCCGCCTCGCGCACCGCACGCGCCGACTCCATAATCTGCTCCTCGCTCTCCACCGAACATGGCCCCGCAATCACCACGGTGCTGCCGCCACCCACCTTCACCCCGCGCACCTCCACGATGGTGTCATCGGGGCGCACCTCACGCGACACAAGCTTGTAGGGCTGGGTGATCCGCACCGTCTCCTTTACCCCACTGAAGTACTCCATCTCCTCGCGTAACGTGGGCGGAATGGTGGCTCCCACCACCGCCACAACGGTGCGCTCGGCCCCGATTGTCAGATGGCCTTGCAGGTTGTACTCCTTCAGGCGCTCAAGAACAGCATCAATATCGGCTTGGGTTGAACCAGTCTGCATCACCACGATCATAGAACGATCCTCCTCGGTTTCAGGTTGGCTAAGGGTTGGCGCGGGCATACGGCACAACGTACCGTTGGATATGGCAGCGGGGACGATCTGGTGCATACGAATCACCCCTCGTGAGGAATACGGAACGCCGCCATCTGGGCGGCAAGTTCGGGGCGCAGGTTACTGGCCCCGCGTAGGTAGATATGGATCACCTCGCGAGCAGTGCGCTCGGTGTTCCAGTGGACAAGCACACGGATACAGCGCGGCAAACTACCGGGAACACTCATCTCGTGGCCACACATCAGCGCGGTATCAACCCAGCCCAACTCACGCGCAGCCACCGCCGGAAATTCAGCATTCAGGTCGGGAGTAGTGGTAAAAATAGCACTGGCAACATCTTCGGGCCGTAGGTCGTTCGACGCGATCATCAGTTGGAGCATCTCGCGGGTTGCAGCCAGAATCGCCTCGCGGCTATTCTCGTCGCAGGTGATCGCGCCACGGATACCCCGGCACCAGATGGTCATACCTCTTCCTCTCTGCTAAACACCGGAAACAACGAAAGGGCGTGAGGCCCGGCTGCCTCACGCCCTCTACACCAATTGTCGAAATGACAGAAGTTTCTAGACAGTGCGCAGCGACCAGGCCATATGTAGGCTGGTAAACCAGTAATAGCTAAAGCTGTTGGCCAGAGTTGGCATTGGGCTAGGCTACTCCAAGAATCATAGCTGCGATGGGCAGACTATACCACACACGGTGTAGATCGTCAATGGATTCTACGAGCCGAGTAACTCCTCAGCCTCGATGATCGCCTGGGCAATATCCTTCATCTTGGCGCGCTTATCGCGGGCACGTTGGCGCAAACGCTCATAGGCATCGCGCTCATTCAAGCCCAAGCGCTGCATCAGGATTCCCTTGGCACGCTCGATCAATTTACGGGCTTCTAACGAGTCCTCAAGTTCATTCACTTGGGTACGCAGGCTTTGCACCTCTTTGAAGCGCGCCAACGCAATATTGATCGCCGGTGGCAGTTCATTCTCATTCACTGGCTTGACCAAATAGGCCAGCGCACCCGCCGCCTCGGCCTTGCGCACGGTCTCTTTGTCGGCATAGGCAGTGAGCATAATAATCGGCACTGCCATCAGGTCGCGAATGCGCGCCGCCGCCTCCGTGCCCTCCATCTCCGGCATGCGGATGTCCATCATGATCAAATCTGGCTTGAGGCGTCCGGCCAGCGTAATCGCTTCGGCTCCGTTACGGGCAATGCCGACCACATCATAGCCTAGTCCCCTCAGTTGCTCTTCGAGCGTGAGTGAGACCAGATCGTTATCTTCAGCGATCAAGATTCTGGTTGCTGCCACGGTGCTGTCCCTCAAGCTATTACAGTCGTTTCGTGAGATCGATCATACCATACTTCCTACGCCTGTGCCTAGGCATTGTGGGACGAAGCATCGGGTATGTGCAACGTCACCTCCGGTGGAGGTTCGAGGGTGGCTTTTCCGCCCTCGAAGATCTTTTTTTGGTATTGTTTGACGGCTTCGCCGCCAAACAATACCAAAAACTGGGTTTTGGGGCGCAGCCCAAGGGCGTTGCACATGCCCTACTTGCGTCTCACGTCGCTTGCGATGAACCAATTTTAATGCTATCATGAACCCAAATGAATTGACGATCTTCGGGGCAGGGTGAAATTCCCGATCGGTGGTAGAGCCCACGAGCGTGTTGCGAGGCACGCATGATCCGGTGAAACTCCGGGGCCGACGGTTACAGTCCGGATGTAAAGGAGATCGTGCAGACGACGGTATGATTGTGCAGCCTCCTGGAGGTTGCGCTCTTCTTCGCCGTATAGTTGCGTAGGTGCGGCAGTGTGCCGTTCCTCTGCGATATCCGTCTGCCTGCCCCGAAGCCAATGGCTGCGGGGTTTTTTGTTGCCCTGCGGCGATGGAGCAAGCCCGTATGCAGAACTCTCTTCCTCTCCAGCGCACCATGATTGATGCCACCCGTCCGGTGCGGCGGCGCTTCGATCTGCATTGGCTCGGTCTGCCAGTGGCATTACTGGGTCTGCTGGCACTCTGGCAGGCGGTGGTTAGTTGGGGCAACTATCGGGCCTTCATCCTCCCAGCCCCTAGCCAGGTCTGGGAGCGCTTTATCGCCACTGCCGCAAGTGGTCTGCTGTGGCGGCACACCTCGGCGACCCTGGTTGAAGCGCTAGGGGGCTTCGGGATCGCGCTCATCCTCGGTCTGACACTGGGCTACCTGTTGGCGCATAGCCCCTGGCTGGATCGGGCATTCAGCCCGATTCTGGCCGCTAGCCAGGCGGTGCCGGTGGTGGCGGTTGCCCCGCTGATTATCCTCTGGTTTGGGCCGGGACTCCAGTCCAAACTGCTGATTGCCGCACTGATCACCTTCTTGCCCATTCTCCTCAGTACGGTGATTGCGTTGCGGGGTATTGCCCCCGAACTGCGTGAGATGGCCCTGATCAGCGGGGCCAGCCGTTGGCAAATCTTGCGTTATGTAGAATCATCGCTGGCGCTGCCGGTGCTCTTTGGCGGTGTGCGGACTGGCTTGGCGCTGGCGACCACCGGCGCGGTGGTGGGCGAGTTTGTGGCCGGGCGAGAGGGCTTGGGTGCGCTGATCAATATCGCCCGTGGCCTCTTCGATACTCCGCTCATCTTCGTGGCGCTGCTCACGCTGGCCACCATGACCCTGCTCTTCTATCTGCTCGCCACCCTGCTGGAGCGTCTGCTTGTGCGTTGGGAGGCATAGGTTTCTGTCTATCGAAGGAGGTCCGTGTGTTCAAGCGTCTCTGGATGGTTCTGACCGTTGCATTCATTCTCGCTGCTTGTGGTGCGCCGGCGGCTACGACTAGCCCCACCGCCGCACCAACCACGCCCCCGACCGCTGCGGTCGCCACCGAGCCAACCCCAGCCACCCCGGAACTGCGCCGGGTCACGCTGGCGATGTCCTACATCCCCAACATTCAGTTCGCACCCTACTATGTCGCGGCGGCCAAGGGCTACTATGCCGAGGCTGGCTTGGAGGTCGTCTTCGACTACAACTTCGAGAATGATGTCGTCACTCGCGTGGCTGCATGGCCGGAGAGTAAGGTTGAATTCGCCACCGCCAGCGGTACCTCAAACCTGCTGGCGCGCCAGAATGGCTTGCCGGTCAAGACGGTCATGACTCTTTACCAGCAGTTCCCGGTGGTCTTCTTCGCCAAATCTACCATTGGCCTCCAGAGTGTCGAGGATCTCAAGGGCAAGACGGTAGGTATTCCGGGCCGTTTCGGTGAGAGCCTGTATGCCCTCATGGCCATCCTCTACGCCAACCAGCTTGACGAGAGCGTCATGAATGTGCAAGAGATCGGCTTCACCCAGGCCCAGTCGGTGCTTGAGGATAACGTACAGGTGGGGATCGGCTATGGCATGAACGAGCCGGTTGTGCTGCGCCAGCAGGGGATTGAGGTTGATGTGCTGCGCGTCGCCGATGTCTATGATCTGGCCGCAAATGGGATCGTGGCCAGTGAACAACTGATCGCGCAAGACCCGGAGTTGGTGCGAGCCTTCATTTTGGCCTCGTTGCGTGGCCTCGCCGACACCCTGGCCGATCCTGATGAAGCCTTCACCCTTAGCCTCAGTTTCATCCCCGAAGCCCAGTTGGGTGATGTGGAACTCCAGCGCCAGGTGTTGGTTGAGAGCCTGCCCTACTGGACGAGCGCTCAGACAGAGGCCGAGGGTTTGGGCTTTACCAATAGTGAGACCTGGGTTAAGACCGAGGAGTTTATGCGGGCGGCGAGCCTGCTCACCCAGCCCGTAGATGTGAGCAGCGCCTTTACAAACGAGTTTATTCAGTAGGGTGACGGCTGCGCCGCCTCCGAAGATCTCTTTTGGTGTTGTTTGGCGGCTGTGCCATCAAACAACACCAAAAAATTAGGCTTTGGGGCATAGCCCCTTGACATTTCCTTCTTGAATGCTGTAAACTATTGATTGATTAGTCAATCAATAGTTTACAGGAATCCCCCTATGCCGCCACGCGATGAACAGGACTACGAACAGCGCCGCCAACAGATCATCGACGGGGCACTGTCCGCCTTTTCGGCCAAGGGCTTTGAGAAGACCTCGAACAAGGATATTGCCGAGGCGGCCAAAATCGGCTCGCCGGGGCTGATCTACCACTACTTCAAGGACAAGGTGGATCTGCTGCACCGGGTGGTTCTGGAGCGCATGCCGCTGATCCAGATTATGGATCATGCCGAGGAGATGTTCGATCTGCCTCCAGAGGTTGCGCTGCCAGAGCTTGCGGCTCGGTTGCTCAAGGCTGCCGAGCAGTGGCCAACGGCGGCGATTGCCAAGGTGATCATTGCTGAATCGATGCACAACCGCCGCGTCGCGCAGTTGGTGAACGAGATTGGCCCAGGGCGCGGGTTGCGTATTCTCGCTACCTACCTAGAGCGCCAAATGGATGCCGGACGATTACGGCGTATGGACCCGCATGTGGCAGCCCGGATGCTGGTGGGGCCGATTGTTTCCTATGCGCTGACCCGCTACATCTTCGAGCAAGCGGAGATCATGCATGTGCCACCGGCAACAATGATTCAGGTGACGATTGAGGGCTTTTTACAGGCAATGCAGCCTGAGTAGTTAGCGCAGATCGCCTTGGATCTCGCGGTAGCTGTTGATGAACCAGCGCGTGACGGTGCGGTAGCGATCCTCACTGCCGAAGAGCAGTTGGCTACTGGCGCTCTCTGGCTCGGCCATGCCCACCCCGCCCAAGCTCTGTTCACTCACAAAGACATACAGCGGCTGGTAGAGCAGGATGCTGGGGGCCAGTTCGATCCAGCGGCGCTGGAAGGCGGCATAATCGGCGCTACGGGCACCGATCTCGCTCTCATCGTGGGCACTCTCTAGCAGATTGTCAAGCTCAGGATCAGCCAAGCCGGCATAGTTGAAGGCTTCGAGCGAGTGCCAGAGGGCGTAGACATCGGGATCGGCCCCCAGGCGCGCCCAGCTATGCAGGGCGAGGGTGAAGGTATGCTCGGCGAGGCGGCGTTGGAGCTCGGCGCTGGCAAGTTCTTCCACCTGCACCGTCACCCCGATCTCGGCCCATTGGCGCACCACCTCATCGGCAGCCGCACGGCGGCGCGGATCGGTATCCACGATCAACTCCAGGCTCAAGCGTTGCCCATCGCGCTGGAGCATGCCATCCGCTCCTGGCGTATAGCCAAGCTCGGCCAACAGCGTTGCTGCGGTGGCCTTATCGTCACGATACCAAGCAATATCCGGGTTGTAGGCCCACGATCCAGGCAGGATGGGGGTCGCAATCGGGCGCGCCATCCCCGCCATGACCTGCTCGATCAGCGCGTCACGGCTGAGACCATGCGCTAAGGCTTGGCGGAAGGTCAGGTTGTCGAGTGGGGTGCTCCGCAGATTGAAGGTGAGCAACGTATACTCATCGAGCGGCACCAAACTGCGCCGCAGTCGATCCGCGAGGCTGGCCTGGGCAAGACTCTGGGATGGGTCGGGACTGACATCCACCCGCTCGCCATAGGCACTCGCATCGGCGCGGGAGATCGCGGCGCGGGCAGCTTCGAGCGAGCCAGTAAAGCGCAATTCGAGCGAATCGAGATAGGGACGCCCCGCATAATAGTCCGGGTTGGCCAGCAAAACCGCCCCATCAGTGCGCAGTTCGCGCAGGCTGAAGGGGCCAGTGCCGACCAACATCGTTGCATAGCCAGTTGTCACCCACTGTTCCGGCGGCATCCCGGCGAGGAGGTGCGCGGGAAGGATGGGCACCCGTGCCACACTCAGGAAAGCCGCCATCGGTGCGGGGAGTGTACAGCGCACGGTAAGGTCATCCACGCGATCCACCAACACATCCTGCCAGATCTGAGCCAAGGCGGGTTCACCGGGTTGCGCAATAGATTGCAGAGTACGCAGCGTGAAGATGACATCATCGGCATTGAACGCATCGCCATCGTGCCATGTCACCCCCTCGCGCAGATGGAAGGTATAGACCAAACCTGCGGGGTCAATCTCGTATCCAGCCGCAAGGCCCGGTTCAGGCAGGCCATCAGCACCGATGCGCATGAGGCCATCGAAGAGGAGCGCAGCCAGATCACGGCCCACCGGATCGGCCAGCGGGTCGTTGAGGATGGGGATGGGCTGAATGGGGGCACCGAGCAACACTTCGCGATAGCTTCCGCCAGAGAGCGGGTTTGCCACCACCGTGTTGCGTAGCGCCAAACGCCCGAGCAGCCCGGAAACAATCAGGATACTCAGAGCGGCAATGACGATCTGCCAGCGGATGCGTCGAGCCATGTTTTAGGGGAGGTGATGATCGCTGCGATGCAGCAACCAGAATTACACCGCAGAGCCGAAGATCGGCAAGCTGGTGATCAGTGCGAGTAGCAAGAAGATAGCAGCCAACACGATGGTTGCCTGGTGCATCGTCTTTTCAAGGCCACGCCGGGTGTGGTAGATCGAACTCGATGCGTTGTTCGACATGCCAGCGGTACGGGCCTGGAGAACCACCAGAGCAATCAGCATCACGCAGATGATAATCATTGCAATATAGAGGGCCAACTCCACGATGATGTTCCTTTGTACTAATGAGTTCCGCGATCATCAACGTAGGGGCGAAGCATCGCCCTCAATGTGGCATGGGGAACATGGACTACATTGGTAGGCGATGCTTCGCCCCTACATGTTACGTTGGGCTAGTATACCACATGTAAGCGACGAAGCCCCTCAGGGTGTGTTATCATTGGATCGCCGCTATTGTTGCGACACGCACACCGCGCAGCGTCCGTTTGCCCCGAGACGAAGCGATGAGGAGGAACAGATATGCAGTTCGAGTTCCCGGCATACATCACACACCCTCGCCTTATGGAGTGGCTCAAGGAGATGGTGGCCCTGTGTGAGCCGGATAGCGTTCATTTCTGTGATGGCTCGCAGGAAGAGTACGATACCCTCTGCAACCAGATGGTCGAGAGTGGTACCTTTATTCGGCTGAACCCCGAAAAGCGTCCGAATAGTTTCCTCTGTCGCTCAGATCCAAGCGATGTGGCGCGGGTCGAGGATCGCACGTTCATCTGCACGATTGCTAAGAGTGACGCTGGGCCGACCAACAATTGGATGGCCCCCAAGGAGATGAAGGAGACCCTGCTGCCGCTCTTTAAGGGAGCAATGCACGGGCGCACGCTGTATGTCATTCCCTTCAGCATGGGGCCGCTGGGATCTCCGATTGCCCATATTGGGATTCAGATTACCGACTCGCCCTATGTGGTTACCAATATGCGGATTATGACCCGCATGGGTAAAGCGGTCTATGATGTGCTAGGCTCGGATGGCGAGTTCATCCCCTGTTTGCACTCGGTGGGTGCGCCCCTGGAAGCGGGCCAGCAGGATGTGGCCTGGCCCTGCAATCCGACCACCAAGTATATCGTTCACTTCCCCGAAGAGCGTGCGATCTGGTCGTATGGTTCGGGCTATGGTGGCAATGCACTCCTCGGAAAGAAGTGCTTCGCGCTGCGTATCGCGTCGTCTATGGCGCGCCAGGAGGGTTGGCTGGCTGAGCATATGCTCATCCTGGGCGTGAAGGAGCCGAGTGGGCGCAAGACCTATGTGGCCGCCGCCTTCCCCTCGGCCTGTGGCAAGACCAACTTTGCCATGCTCGTGCCGCCCAAGGAGTTCCGCGAGGAGGGCTGGGAAGTCACCACGGTGGGTGATGATATTGCCTGGATCAAGCCAGGACCTGACGGTAAGATCTATGCGATCAATCCTGAAGCGGGCTATTTTGGGGTCGCACCCGGTACGTCCTATGACACCAACCCTAGCGCGATGGAGAGTTGTGTCAAGGATACCATCTTCACCAATGTGGCCCTCACCGATGATGGGGATGTCTGGTGGGAGGGGCTGAGCAAGGAGAAGCCCGCACACCTGATTGACTGGAAGGGCCAGGATTGGACGCCGGAAAGCACCACGCCCGCCGCGCATCCCAATGCACGCTTTACCGCGCCCTCAATCAATAACCCGGTGCTCGATCCCGCTTGGGACGATGCCAAGGGTGTGCCGATCAATGCCTTTATCTTCGGTGGGCGGCGCAGCGGGACGGTGCCGCTGGTCTACCAGGCGTTCAACTGGATCTATGGGGTCTATCTGGCTGCAACCATGGGTTCAGAGACGACCGCTGCCGCCTTCGGGCAGCAGGGTGTGGTGCGGCGCGATCCGTTCGCCATGCTACCCTTCACTGGCTACCACATGGCCGACTACTTCAACCACTGGTTGCAGTTTGGGCGCATGATCTATAACCCGCCACGCATCTTCGGCGTGAACTGGTTCCGCAAGGATGAGAAGGGCAAGTTCGCCTGGCCCGGCTTCGGCGATAATATGCGCATCCTCAAGTGGATCGTCCAGCGCTCACACGGCGAAGCCTTTAGTGTCGAGAGCCCGATTGGTTGGATCCCCAACTACGAGCACCTCGATTGGCGTGGGCTGGACTTCAGCAAGGAGCAGTTCAACAAGGTCATGAACATTGATACCCAGGAGTGGCAGCAGGAGATCTTGCTGCATGAGGAACTCTTTATCAAGCTCTATGACCGGCTGCCCAAGGAGTTGCTGGATGTACGCAATCTGATCCTCTCCAGCCTCTGGCGCACGCCGGATAACTGGGGCGCAACCCACGAGTAGGAACATCCGCCTGCGGCGGTGGGGTGTGGGGCGGCTTCGCCGCCCCACACTTTTTTTGTCATGGTTTTGGCGGCTTCGCCGCCAAAACCATGACAAACATGATGCAACGGCACACGCCCTACGGTGCTGCTTCAATCCGTACTTGCGCCCAATCTGTAGCGATGATGCCCTGGGGCGTGAAACTCAACCCCACCACATGTGGGCGAATGAGGATGTTCACCGTGGGGTTGAAGAGCGGCAACCAGCCGACTTCACGCACGGCGATCTGTTCCGCTTGGTTGTAGAGGCGCAGCCGCTCCGCACTGCGCGCCGGATCACCGATCTGGTCGGCGCTGCTGGTGAGTTGGTCAAACTCGGGGTTCGACCAACGCCCGTTGTTGTAGGGCGAGTCGCTCTGGAGTTGCAGCGAGAGGAAGTTGTGCGGATCGGGGTAGTCGGCCCCCCAGACGCTCAGGTAGAGTTGCAGGCTCTCTTCAGCTTTGGGATCGGCTGTCAGCGCATCCAGACGGGCTACAAAGGTATCTATCGGCAAGCCGTCAAGCTCGACCTCGATCCCCAATGTATCGCGCCAGTTGCGTTGGAGCGCCTCGGCTACCTGCTGGGTGTCGGTATCATAGGCGTAACTCAGGCTGATGTTGGGCAGCCGCACCCCTGAACTATAGCCAGCTAACCCCAGTGCCGAACGCGCCCCTAACGGGTCGTAGGCGTGTGGGGTGATGGGTAGCTCGCTACCCAAAAAGCCCGGCGGCAAAATACGACCAGCAGGGAGCGCTTGCTGGGCCAAGACCTGATTGGTCAGGGTCTCTTTATCTATTGCCTGGGCAAATGCCTGGCGCACATAGACGTTATCGAAGGGCGGGCGCTGGTTGTTGAAGCCGATATAGCGCAGCACCGGCGCACTGGCCGAGCGCATATCGGGCAGATTGCGCATCTCGGCAACATGTTGGGCCGGGATACCGTTTTGGATGTTGCCCATCATATCGAGTTCGCCCGCTTGGTAACTGCGGAAGGCGGTGCTACTGTCGGGGTAGAAGATCAGTTCAATGTTACTCACCCCCGGCGGGCCGACCCAGTAGTGCGGGTTGCCCTCTAGCACCAACTTGCCCCCCGGCTGATGCTCCTTGACCCGGAATGGCCCACTGCCAAAGGCGCGGTTGACCCAATCGTCCCCGGCGGCATCAATCTGCCCTGGAGGCACCACAAAGGCCAGCGCATAAGTGAGTTGGGAGAGAAAATAGCCGCGTGGCGAGTCGAGGGTGATCTCCAGCGTGTGCGCATCCAACGCCCGTACCCCACTCAATTCCTGGCTCGCACCCGTGTGGAGCGCCTCGGCACCGACAATATGCTTGAGGAACTCAAAGGCGAACGCGCTGCCCGTATCGGGGGCGATGGTGCGCCGCAGCGCGTCGGCAAAGTCCTGCGCAGTGACGGGCGTGCCATCACCATAGGCCAGGTTTTGGCGCAAGGTGAAGGTGTAGACCGTGCCGTCGGCATTGGTCTGCCAGCGTTCGGCCCCATCGCCCACCACCGCCAAGTTGGGATCGAGGCGCACCAACCCCGCAAAGACCAGATTGATGGCGATGTTGGTCTGGTAATCCGCGACCCGCGCCGGATCAAGGCGGGTAATGTCATTCACCCCCTCGATACTCCAGCGCAACGTACCACTCGGAGCCAGCGGGGCAGGCGGCGGTGCGGGGGTGCATCCGACGAGCAGCCCGATCAGCACCAGGAATGCGACGAACAGGTTGGCAAAACGGCGGGTGCGGTACAAACCATTCATAATACCATTCCAAGTATCTGGGCCAGATCGCGTAAGGTCTGCTGATACCCGGTAACATTGGCCCCATCGGCGGCAGCCGAGACAACACTCCCAGCCATCATATGCAGCACAGCCAGCGCAGTGGGGGTGTTTAGGTCATCCTCTAAGGCGGCCAGGAACTCAGCGCGGGGAACATCGGGCGCGAGAACTGGCCCTGCCCCTCCCTCCAGATCCAACGCCATGTGCAGCAGCCGCACCGCCTCGGCTGCGTGGGCGACCTCGGCACGCTGGTAGTCGAACTCCTGGCGGTAGGGCTGGCTAAAGAGGTACCAGCGCAGCGTATCGGCGCTATGCTCCTTGAGCGCATCGCGCGCAAAGACGAGGTTGCCCAATGATTTGCTCATCTTCTCACCATCGAGCCAGACGAGGCCGGTATGCATCCAGATCTGCACAAAGGGGCGCTTGCCGGTCACGGGTTCAATCTGGGCAATCTCGCAGGGGTGGTGCGGGAAGATCAGATCGGCCCCGCCACCGTGGATGTCAATCTGTTCACCCAGATAGCGAGTGGCCATCGCACTACACTCGATATGCCAGCCTGGCCGCCCCAAGCCCCACGGGCTTGGCCAAGTCGGATCGCCCGGCTTGCCGGTCTGCCAGAGCACAAAATCGAGTGGATCGCGCTTGAACGGGTCGCTGGGGTTATTGCCGCGCTGGTTAGCGACTGCGAGCAGTTCATCGTAGCCCATACGCGCCATCTTGCCGAAGTCGGGGTCACTCTGGACGCTGAAGTAGACATTCCCCGCAACCACATACGCATGACCAAGTTCGATCAGGCGCTCAATGATCACGATCATCGTGCCAATCTCTTCACTCGCACGCGGGAAGTAGGTCGGCATGAGAATATTGAGCGCCGCATAATCGGCCAAGAGTTGCTGAGTCTGATGTTCGGCCAGATCCTGCCAACTAACACCATCGCGGGCGGCGCGCTCAAAGAGCGGATCGTCCACATCGGTAACATTCTGGCAATAGCGCACCTCGGCCCCATGCCAACGCAAGAAACGCACGAGCAGATCGAAGATCAGGAAGGTACGGGCGTGGCCGATATGGGTCGTGTCGTAGGGCGTCACCCCACAGACATAGAGCGTCACGGGGCGATCAGTGGGCAGAACAAAGAGATCTTTCTCGCGTGAGAGCGAGTTATAGAGACGCATGATCACTCCTCAAGTAGTAGGGGCAAAGCAGCACCGACAAATCCCCTGCGGGACTCCGTGGCTCATGATGCGCGATGCTTCGTCCCTACGGGTAGACCCTGGGTATGCAGATCATAGGTAGACGGATCAATCATACAGCGCGTCACCAGGATCGTACTATCATCGTGCGGTTCAGCCCCATCGCTAAAGGCGAGCACCGCATCAATGATCTGTTGCACAATCTCGGCCACACTGAGTGAGCGCGGCAGACTCGCCACGAAGGCTTCGAGACGCTCAAAGCCATACAGCTCACCAACACGATTATGTGCCTCAACGATACCATCACTCATAAAGATCATTGTATCGCCGGGAACCAGATCAACCTGAAGATTGGTATAGGTAGAAGGCAGCGAGGTACCAATCGGGAGGCCACACACATCCAGAAAGGTATACTCGCTGCCACCATCGGGCAGGGTATGAATCAGCAGCGGCGAGATCATCCCCGCATTGGCGATCACCATCTGCTGTTCGCCGGGATCATAGATGGCGATGAGCAGGGCGGCATTCATCTGATTGGCTTGCAGGCGGATACACAGCGCCTCTTGCATGGCATCGAGCATCTCACCGGGGCGGTCGAGCACCTGTGCTTGAGACTCCAGGGTTGAACTGGTGAGAGCCATCAGCAGGGCCGCCGCCACCCCTTTGCCAGAGATGTCACCAATCGCAACCGCAGCGCGGCCACCGGGTAGCGCCATATAGGTATAGAAATCGCCACCCACCTCACTCGCCGGTAATGAGCGGGCATAGACGGTGAGTAACTCACTCTTCCAAGGCGGGCTACTCGGCATCAGTCCCATCTGAATATCGCGGGCCAGAATCAGGCCGTGGCGCAGCCGCTCATTCTGATCGGCAATCTCATTCAGGCTCGCCTGAAGCCGTTCGGCCATCTGGTTGAAGGTGTCGGCGAGATGGCCCAATTCATCGCGGGTGGGCACCAGCATGCGATGATCCAGGTGACCAGCCCCTAGCTCATGCGCACCTTCAGCCAGGGTACGCAGTGGCCGCACGATCCGACCGGCTTGGTAGAAGGCCCAGCCTATCGCCAACAACCCCACCACACCCACCACGCTGGTGAGCAGAATGGCGCTCCGGTAGACCTCGGTCAGAAACTCGGCGGCGGGTTGTTCAACCACCACCGACCAACTCGCATGGGTGACCGGGCTGATCAGGGCGCGCGCACCGACCATCTGTTCGCCATTCGCGCCAGCATATTCGCCCACTGTATCTTGTTCGGCAAAGAGGATGGACATATCAGAGGCAGGTTGCCAGCCCTGAGTGCGCGAGGCCAGCATCAGGGTATGTTGAGGGTCAATCAGGAAGGCGACTTTGGTATTGCCCTGCACTGCGAGTTGTAGAATCTGGCTGATACGGGCCGCACTCACCTCGGCACTCATGGCACCGACGAGGACACTATACTGGTTACGAATGGGCAGCACGACCTGAAAGTAGGGATTCCCATCGGCTCCCAACCGAATCGGGGTTCGCCCACCCTGACCCAGTGTATAGGCTTGGGTAAAGAGCGCCGTATCGCCGGGAGCCGGTTCGATCCGCCCGGCAAAGATCGAGCTTACCGCACTCGCCACCTGGGTGCCGCTGGTATCAACAATAACCAAGGCACGCAGATCCGGTGAACTATCGGCGAGGCGGTGGGTTGTAGCGTTGAGGTAGGGGCCAGGCATCTCAGGATGCAGGTCATAGGAGGCACGCAGGAGCAGTTGCTCAAGATCGTAGAGGAAGGTCGAGACATTACTTGCGATCTGGTCGGCAACCGCCTGTTGCGACGAATAGGCGTGGCGTCGCTCGACATTGAAGAGCACCCCGATCAAGAGTATGCCGACAATAGTCAACGGGAGGGTGGCTGAAATAAGGTATGACCAACGCAGCCATGTCGTAATACTGGTACGACGGCGAGGGGAGGAGTTCTGATTACGTGGCGCACTGCTTGGGCGCACTGGCAAGATGCTTCCCTGGCGATCCATTGCGGTCTGCCCTAGCTAGAGAGTGCCTACTGCCGATCTATCGCGCCCAGATACTTGAAAATGCATTATAGCATAGAGGTAGTAGCCTTAGGGGGCAAGGGGCACCTGATCGATCAGATCGGGATCGATCTTGAGCACGGTACTAGCCATCCAGCCCTCGGTCGCATCGGGGGTGCGGATGCGATACCAATCATCCTCACGTTCGAGGAGGGAGACCCGTGTGCCTTTGCGCACGACGGCGACCACAGATGTATTGGTACTCGGCCCACTGCGCAGATTGGCGTTAATGGTGGCTTCGGCTTGGGGGGGCACGGGCGTAGCGGTTGGGGTTGCACTAGGGCTGGGGGTGGGTGGCCGGGTCGGGCGCGGAGTCACCGGAGTGACACTAGGGAGGCGGGCAAGGGTGGGGAAGGGGCTGGGTTGCGCGGGCAGAGCGGACACGAAGTTGCCACAGCCAGCCAGCACTAAACCTGCAAGGAAGAACAGGAGCGCACGGAGGACAGCGCCACGGTGCATCATAATCGTACTCCTTCAACGCCAACGGCCTACCCGCATAATGCAAAGGTAGGCCGCTGTTCGCTGCTCTACTCTGTGATCCTGGTTGCTCACAGAGAATGTCTCGATATGGTCGGGGCGAGAGGATTCGAACCTCCGACCTCCGCGTCCCGAACGCGGCGCTCTACCAGGCTGAGCCACGCCCCGACGAAACTGCTAGAGCGGCGAATGGTGCCGAAGGTGGGACTCGAACCCACATGAGGTTGCCCTCAACGGTTTTTGAGACCGTCGCGTCTGCCATTCCGCCACTTCGGCGCAACGGGTGGATTATAGCAGAGGTCGCCTACGGCGTCAATTTTTACCCTCCGGTGGGGGTTCGGGGGCGGCTACGCCGCCCCCGAAAATCTTTTTTTGGTGTGTTTTGGCGGCTGCGCCGCCAAAACACACCAAAAATTGGAGTTTGGGGTGCAGCCCCAAGAACGTTGCCCATGCCCTGTCTGGTGAGAGTTCAAGGGCAATTACAATTCATCAGCGGCGGCGAGCAACGCCGCGATCCGTTCCGGGGGCAGAGGCGGATGTTTGCGGCGCAGGTAGATCTCCAAGGCGCGACGCGGCGTTAGCCCCTCTAACAACTCCGCTTCGTTCGCGTAGCGACGACGGCTCGCACGTTCGACCGTAATGGTGATCGCGGCAATCACGAACGCCCCGGCCTGCTCCAGCAGAGTACGGATCTGCTCCTCGCGCAACACGGCGGTCTGCTCGCGGGTGGCCTGGAGTTCGACCCGTACCACCGCATCGTGCAGATTGTGGCGGCCAATCAGCGTCGCTACCAGTTCGAGTGGATCGCTGCTTGAGCGCAGATCATGTTCGATACTCACAAAGGGGCGCGCCGCAAGTTGGTGGAACTGCCAGCGGGCAGCGCCGGGTTCGAGTTCGACGATCACACAGCCTTTGGGTTCTTCGCGCTCACCAAAATCTACCCGCTCGATACTACCGGGGTAAACAAGCGGCGGCTGAATGCCGATCACCTGGTGCTTGTGGATGTGGCCCATGGCCACATAATCAATATTCGCCTGGGCCAACACCGAGCGCGACATGACCAGATCTTGGCCCAGCGTCATGGCCCGTTCGGCCCCCAGTTCAGCCCCGTCCACACTACCGTGAAAGGCCAGCACTGCCGGGATGCTTGGATCGAGTTGGGCCGCTTTGTCGATCACAAAGCCTTCCAGACGGCGGCGCAGTTCATACTCGATCTCAGCGAAGGAGGCTCCACGCATCTCCTCGCGGGTCATGAGGTTGTGGCGGGTGACCCACGGCAGCGCGATGATCTGGAGTGGGCCGGAGCGGGTTTGGATCACATGCAGGCGCAGCCGGTCGGCAATCGTAATGCCATCAATATCGAGCGCCTCAAAAATCTCGACTGAATGGGCTCGCCCCAACGAGGCCGAAATATCGTGGTTGCCGGTGAGGATAAAGACCGGCACACCAGCGGAACGGATGCGATGCAGGCGGCGCGCAAACTCGCGCTGGTGGGTGGGATTGGGCGAACGGTTCTTGTAGATGTCGCCCGCGATCAGTACCAGATCAACCTCGGCTTGCAAGCCCAGTTCGATAGCCTCATCCAAGCGGCTCAGGTAATCGAGCAAGCGGGTATGCATGCCGCTCGCTGGGTCAATACGACCATAGTTCTCGACCCCAATATGGAGATCGGCAAGGTGAAGGAGTTTGATCATAGAGGAATCATAACGAGACGGCTGGTGAGGCCGTCTCGCACCATGGGTGCTGGAGGCTAGAAGATAATCCCAAAGATGACAGCAATCACAAACTGCACAATGAAGGTACCCACCACCGCCAGCCCCAGGGTGATGATCGCCTTGGACTGATCATGGATGTTCATGCTCGACTGGACGGCGATATAGGCGAAGTAGGCTTGGACGAGCAAGATGAGCAGTGTAACCAAGGCACCGAGCAGGATAAAGAGACCACCCAGCAGCGGAATAGCACCCAAAATCCAGACAACCAGTTTCAGGAGAGCAGCAACTAACGTCAGTGGCGCAACAAAGAGTGCAAAGGTATAGGCAACCTCATCCCAGGTTCCGGTACCCTCGGCAATATTGCGCCCAATGTAGAAGACCATGCCGGTAAAGATGAAGAAACCGATCAGCGCACCAAGCGCTGAGGAGAGCAAGCCACCAATGCCGCCCGATAGCCCCAAGATACCGCTAATGATCGCGGCGATACCAACATAGATCGCGGCACTGGTGGTGTTCCCGTGGCGCTCGTAGCGCTCGAAGGTCTCAACACTCGGGTTGGTGATAATATCCCGACTCTGGTTGATCATTTCGGGAATAGAGACTTGTGGATTGGACATAGGGAGCCTCCTTACACATATGGTCGGGCGGGTGTCGTCCGCTTTGCCTGTATAGTATACGCTGTTGCATAGAATTATGTTGCGGCTGAGCGGATCTCTTTACACTTCGTGCGCTCGTTATCCCACATTATCCCACGTTATCCCACATGAAATCGGGCATCTGCGAGGGATAGAGCCTCGATTGCATCTACTTCAAAAAACCGCACGAGTGTTCGTTGATCTGTCAAGAGTTTTGCGAACGTGCGTTCGTTTCCTGGGTGATATGCTATACTTGCAAGGGGGCGCATCGTGATGCGCCCCCTACGGATGCCACATTGCATAACGTGATGTGCATGGGGCTACGCCGCCTGGCTTCGACACGCTCAGCCAGCGGTACCGCTGGCTGAGCGTGTCGAAGCCAGCGTGTCACATTTCCCGTACCCCAGGAGTGCTTCATGGCAGAGCGGATCATCTATCTCGATCATGCGGCGACCACCCCGCTCGATCAGCGGGTTTTGGCGGCAATGCTGCCCTATCTCAGCGAGCAGCCGGGCAACCCATCGAGTATCCACCAACTGGGGCGGGCGGCGCTGCATGCGATTGACGATGCGCGGGAGGCAGTAGCGTTGGTGCTGGGCTGTGCGCGCAAGGAGCTCATCTTTACGGGTGGCGGTAGCGAGAGCGATAATCTGGCGATCAAGGGTGTGGCCCTGGCCCAGCAGCAGCGCGGGCGCGGCAACCACATTATTACCAGCGCGATTGAGCACCATGCGGTGCTGCACGCCATCGAGTACCTGGAGCAATTCGGCTTTACGTCAACGCAACTCCCGGTTGATGCGGCGGGCCGGGTGCGCCCGGACGATCTGCGCGCCGCGATCCGCCCGGAGACGGTGCTCGTCTCGGTGATGTATGCCAACAACGAGGTCGGGACGATCCAGCCGCTTGGCGAACTGGGCGCGATCTGCCGCGAGCGGGGTATCCCCTTCCACAGCGATGCAGTGCAGGCAGCCGGGCTTTTGCCCTTGGATGTCGAGAGCCTGAATGTGGATCTGCTCACCCTGACCGGGCATAAGTTCTACGGGCCGAAGGGATCGGGGTTACTCTATGTGCGCCACGGTACCCCACTCCTCCCCCAGATCAACGGGGGGGGCCAGGAGCGGCGGCGGCGCGCTGGTACCGAGAATGTGCCGGGGATTGTCGGGCTAGCCACGGCCCTGACGCTGGCCGAGGAGCAACGATCTGCGACGGTGGCCCGCCTGCGCCACCTGCGCAACCGCCTGATTGATGGGGTTCTGGCCACGATCCCGCGCAGTTGGCTCAATGGCGACCGCGAAGAGCGGCTGGCCAACAACGCCAACCTCGGTTTTGCATGCATCGAGAGCGAGAGTCTCTTATTGCTGCTCGACCAACAGGGGATCTGTGCCAGTGGCGGAAGTGCCTGTAGTAGTGGCGCAATCGAGCCATCACACGTTCTGACGGCCATGGGCTTGCACGCGGAGGCCGCCAACGGTTCGCTACGCTTCTCGTTGGGGCGCACGACCCAGGCTGAAGAGATCGAGCATGTGTTGGCGATCATACCCGCACTCATCAACCGCCTGCGGGCGGTGGTGACGTGTTAAGCCGTGGCTCTACGCCTCACCTAGAGCTTCCCGCAGTGTATCGCGCACGTGGGTTAACTGCTCCGCCATCTGGGTGAGTGTCTCGCGATAGTGAGGATCGAGGCGGTGATTAGCCCCGATACGGGCGCACATGCGCTCAAAGAGCGTGGCTGTTGACGAGAGATCGGAGGGCGGTTCGATGAGTTGACGATTGGTGTGCAGCAGATCTTCTATTGTGTTAAGCACCTGCTGTAATTGCTGCTGATGCTGTTTCGCCAGCCGCAGTTCTTCGCGGAGTCGCTCCACCTCTGCTTCGTGCTGGCGTTGGCTGATCCGCAGATCATTCAGTTTGGCCGAAAGTTGGGCCACCTGCGACTCAAGCCGGATGCTCGTCTCCAGCGGGTGCGCTGGTGGCGTGGGCCGCAGATCAGATGTGCCAAGCAACCGACGCACACGACGGGTAAGCGGGGATGTACGTTCCATCAAGGCAGCACCCTTCGAAATTGGGCGATGATCGCCGCGCTTTGATGTGCAGAGATGGAACTATTATAGCGGATTGTACGTGAATGTGTAGTAGAAGAATACTGAAAAAGCGTTGATGCTATATACTTAGGGGCGCACCAGATCAAATCCGATTCGCGTCACGCTCAGGCTGAGGCTGCGCCCATCTGGTTCGGGGCTGGCTGGGGCACGCAGAGAGATCGAACTCTGCCCAGGCGGAATCCTGATGGTAAAGCGGTAGATACGCGGCTGCCCTGCGCGGACAATAAAGCTTCCAAGCATGTGCTCTTGCTGGAAGATGCTCAGCATGCGCTGGATTCCTGCATCACCAAAGGCTTCCGCCTGCACCTCCAAGACTAGATTCTGCGCCTCTGGATGCGGGTTCACCAGCCAAATGGTCGCCTCGGCCTGCATCCAACGCCAACGACGAGTCGCATCTTGCTCCAAACGGTACCATCCCCGACCTAAAAAGAGGAACGGCTCACATACCGCCGGAGATGGAGGTAACTCATACCAGATCGTTGCGGAATCCTGGCCACTTGGAGCCACCGGGGCCGCCGCGATCTGGGTCAATACTGCCTCGATCTCCGCGATCTGCTGGGCGGTCACCTCGTTTCGCTCAACCAAAATGTGGCGCAGCGGAGCGTAACATTGGGCGGCATGTAGCATGGCGGCGGTATCCACAATATCGGAGCGTAGCCACGTCTGCATCGTGATCAATTGACCGATGTGGGGCATATCGAGCGCTGGGTATTCAGGTCGCCGCGAGACATAGCCACCAATCATCGGCTGTTCATGGCTGATCTGGTGGAGGAGCGAACGACTGCTCTCCTGGTTCTCGTAGGGCAGATCGAGCACCGCGCCGGGGCGCTCGCGCAGCCCCGCCACGAGCGGCGACGCATTGACGAGGTAGAGATCGCGGCTGCGAGGCGGCCAGAGTTCCCAGGTGGCCAGCAACATGACCGCTACCAGCAGTATGGTGGCCCGTTGGGGTGGCATCCGCCGCATCAGGGATTGAAGACCTAGAGCGGCAAAGATGGCGGCCACAACTATGATCGGTACCGCGTAGAGGTTGGGGCGGCGGGCGGTGCTGATCAGGGGTAACTGCTCGATCAGCACATAGGGCATGGGAATGCCGGTATTCTGCCCGAAGACATGCAGGTTGGGGCCAAGCGCAATCAGGAAGCCGAAGCCTGCCGTGAGCAACAAGCGCCAGTGTTGGCGTCCGTGCTGCCAGATTCCTACCCCGGCTAATCCGAGCAAAACCCAACCCGCAGCCGTATACGAGCCTTCAAAGCTAAAGGCTCGCGGGCGCACCGCCTCAATGAAGGTAGCGGATGTATCAGCAGCGAAGAGCGGCGATAATGCCGGGTAAAAGAGGCCGAACAGGTCGAGTGAGAAGCCGCGCACATACGCCTGCCACCCCGGATTGGCGATACTATCCTGAATGGGCAGTTGGCTGCGTACCTGAGCAATCGCAATCAGCAGCGGGGAGGTGAAGAGCAGCACCACGCCGGCAAAACTCAGGTAACGCCGCAGCCGCCAGCCGCGATCCGCCCGCAGTGTCAGGCCCGTGAGCATCCATACCAGGGTATAGACCATGCACACCAACGTCCAATACCAGTCGGTGAGCATGAGCAGCAGCACCAGCACCCCGGCCCAGAGTAGTGCGCCCCAGGTGCGGCGTTCTTCCAGCCGGATCAGGGCGAGAAAATAGAAGGGCAGCCAATACATGCTGGTCAGGTTGAGTTGGTTGGTGAGCAGCCGACCGAGCATGAAGGGTGAGGCCAGCACCAAGGCTCCGGCGAGGAGGGGCAACCGATAGCCAGGGACAAAGGCCCGCACGAGTACAAAGACACCATAGCCGGTTAAGGCACTGGCCATGATCATGGCTGTGTTATAGGCGGCAGTCGGCCCAAAGATCAGACTGACGGGTAACGCCACCAGCGCCCCCGGCGCACTGATCGCCTGGAGATACATCTGGAGGCCATCGGGGTAGTAGAGCAACGGGTTCCAGAAGGGGTTTTGGCCATGAGCCAGTGCCCAGCGCATCCACCACATATTCCAGACATTCTGGATACCATCCTGAAAGCTGCGCGCAAAGCCCATAAAGCCATGATCCCAATAACGGGCGAGTGGCCATGTGAGGGCGAGGCTAAGCAGTGTATAGAAGAGGAGTGCAAGCGCATCCAAGCGCCGGGGAGAAGAAGGCATAGGTGTGAAAGATGGGCAAGATCAGCGATCTTGCCCACCATAATCAGATCGAGGAGGGGCTAATGTACCTTCACCGGCTCATTCATTTGTGGCGCTTCGCGCTTACTCTGCCAGATCGCCCAGATTAGGGCGATCCCACACACCAACATAGATCCTAGCACTGCCGGGCTTTGGCGATCAATCGTCACCACAATCGGGGCGATGATCAGCGCGACCATGTTGATCACCTTGATCATCGGGTTGAGCGCGGGGCCAGCCGTGTCCTTGAGCGGGTCGCCTACGGTATCCCCAACCACCGATGCCTTGTGGGATTCGCTATGCTTGCCGCCGTAGTTGCCCTCTTCGATATACTTCTTGGCGTTATCCCAGGCACCACCGGCGTTAGACTGGAAGACCGCCATGAGTTGGCCAGAGAGGATGATCCCGGCTAGGAAGCCGCCCAACGGCGCGACTCCCAGCAAAAAGCCGACCAGGATCGGCACGATCACCGCGATGATCCCCAGGCTGATCAGTTCCTTTTGGGCGGCGGTGGTCGAGATCGTCACTGCACGCTCATAATCGGGGGTTACTTTGCCCTCCATGATGCCGGGGATGCGGAATTGGCGGCGCACCTCATTGACGATCTGGGCGGCGGCGCGTGAGACGGCGCGGATGGTGAGCGCCGAGATCAGGAAGGGGATGGCCCCACCGATCATCAGGCCGATGAAGACATCGGGGGCGGCGATGTTGATCGAGGTAATCGCCTCCTGGCCCACCTGCACGAGCACCTTATTCACGTCGGTGAAGAAGGAGCCATACAACGCTACTGCCGCGATCACAGCGGAACCGATGGCAATCCCCTTGGTGACCGCCTTGGTGGTGTTGCCCACTGCGTCCAGGTCATCCATGACGTTGCGTGCATTCTTGTCCAGCCCCGCCATTTCGCCGATACCGTTGGCGTTATCCGAGATCGGCCCGAAGCTGTCCATCGAGATGGTGTTGCCGGTGAGCAACAGCATGCCGATGCCAGTCAGCGAGACGCCATAGAGGACGGCGGTAAACTGGGTGGCCACCGGCTCTCCCGCATAGATCAGCACCGAGGAGAAGATCGAACCGGCGATGACCAGAATGGCCCATACACTGCTCTCCATGCCCAAGGCGAGGCCAGAGAGAATATTGGTTGCGGCACCCGTCTGGGATTGCTTACTCGTCTCTTTGACCGGCCCAAAGTGGGTACTGGTGAAATACTCGGTAAGCTTATCCAACACCAGCGCCAGGATAACCCCGGAGAGAACCGCCAGGAAGGGTCGCCAATCCACTACCCCGGTGGTCTGATCAACCATAAAGAAGGGGGTTGCCGCTGCACCGGCCAGCACCGCGATGCCCGCCGCCACATAGAAGCCCCGATTCATCGCCGCCATGGCGTTGCGGCGCTTCTCATCGGTACGCACAAAGCTATTACCGATCACCGAGGCCACCACCCCAATCGCGCGCAGCACCAGCGGGAAGATGATGAAGCGCAGGTCATACTGACCATCGCCCAGCGTACCGCGCACCGCATCACCCAGCACGAGGCCGAGGATCAACGCGGAGACGAGCGTCACCTCAAAGCTCTCGAAGACATCGGCGGCCATCCCGGCACAGTCGCCGACATTATCGCCCACGAGGTCGGCAATTACCGCCGCGTTGCGCGGGTCATCTTCGGGGATACCGGCCTCCACCTTGCCGACGAGGTCAGCGCCGACATCGGCGGCCTTGGTGTAGATCCCACCGCCCACACGCATGAAGAAGGCAATCAGCGAGCCACCGAAACCGAAGCCGAGCAGGGCATCGGGGGCGGCAATCCCAAAGACCATGAAGATGAGCGTGCCACCGAGCAGCCCCAAACCAACGGTGAGCATACCCGTCACCGAACCAGACTTATAGGCAATCTGGAGCGCCGGATTGTAGCCCTTGCGCGAGGCAGCGGCCACGCGCACATTGCCCTCGACGGCCACATTCATACCGACAAAGCCGACGGTATAGGAGAAGAGTGAGCCCATCAGGAAGGCGACTGCGCGGCCCAACGCGACCCACATCTTCGCCGCTTCAGGCGTCCCGAAACGTTCAACCGCCTCAGTCGTGGGCGGAATAACAAAGACACTTGCCCCCAACACAAAGGTCAGAACCGCAATCAGGATCGCAATCGTGCGAAACTGGCGACTCAGATAGGCATTCGCACCCGACTTAATAAAGCCCCACACCTCCTGCATCTTGGCGGTTCCCTTATCCTGAGCCAAGATCTGGCTACGCAGAATAAAGGCATAGGCAATGCCCAAGAGCGAGATCCCTAACACCACATACACTGCGGTTTGCTGAAGCGGTTCAAGCTCCTGCATATACAACCCCTTCGTTGTCATCAAGCGGACAAGCTACTGCCGGGGTAATTATAACGCCTCTTCCGCCTGATTATGGCGGAAGAGGCGTGCAGGTGGGGATGTGTGGCGGCTGCGCCGCCACACCAGACCAACAACGAGACTTAGACAAAGAGCGGCGCGAAGACGAGCGAGACGATGCTCATCAGCTTGATCAGGATGTTGAGCGAGGGGCCGGAGGTGTCTTTGAAGGGATCACCGACCGTATCGCCGACCACGGTGGCCTTGTGGACATCGGACTTCTTGCCACCATAGTTGCCAGCCTCAACAAACTTCTTGGCGTTGTCCCAGGCACCACCGGCATTGGCCATAAAGATCGCCATCAGCACGCCAGTGACGAGCGCACCCGCCAGCGTCCCACCGAGTGCCTCTTTACCCAGGCCAAAGCCGACCACCAGCGGGACGGCCACGGCCATCACACCGGGGATGATCATCTCGCGCAGCGCCGACTGCGTCGAGATGCTGACACAGCGGTTATAGTCAGGCTCGCCGGTACCCTCCATGAGGCCGGGGATGGTCTTGAACTGGCGGCGCACCTCATCCACCATCGCGCCCGCTGCACGCCCGACCGCCTCCATCGTCAGGGCGGCGAAGAGGAAGGGCAACATACCACCCACAAAGAGGCCCACCACCAACTGGGGATCGGTTAGGCTGACCGCCTGGAGATCCACAGATGCAGCATAGGCGGCGAAGAGACCGAGTGCGGTGAGCGCTGCCGAGCCGATGGCGAAGCCCTTGCCGATGGCGGCAGTGGTGTTACCGACCGAGTCGAGGGCATCGGTGACTTTGCGCACCTTGGGATCGAGATGGGCCATCTCGGCGATACCACCGGCATTATCGGAGATCGGGCCATAGGCATCAACCGCGACGGTCATGCCGGTGATGCTGAGCATACCGACAGCGGCCAGGGCGATGCAGAAGACGCCCTCACCGGCGATATTCTCACCGATCCAGTAGGCCACCAGGATAGCGACACCGATCACCAGAATGGGGGCGACGGTGGACTTCATACCCACCGCGAGTCCCGCGATGATGTTGGTGGCCGCGCCGGTCTGCGACTGTGCCGCAATGCCCTGCACCGGCTTGAAGTCGCTGGAGGTGTAGTACTCGGTGATGAGGCCGATGAGAATACCAGCCACCAGACCAGCTACGGTAGCGCCAAAATAGACCCAGGAGTTGTAGAGGCCCAGCGAGATTCCGGCGGTGAAGAGCAGGGTCAGACCGCCCGACACGAAGGTACCGATGCGCAGCGAGAGCGACGGGTTGGTACCGCCACTGCGCTGGACAATCAGGATACCGATGATTGAAGCAAGGATACCGGCGCTGGAGATGAGCAGCGGCAACAGCACCAGACTGACACTGCTGGTCGAGTTGAGATAGATCGCCAGGGCCATCGTCGCGATCATGGAGCCAACATAGCTCTCGAAGAGGTCGGCACCCATACCCGCCACGTCACCGACGTTATCCCCGACATTATCGGCGATCACAGCGGGGTTGCGCGGGTCGTCTTCGGGGATACCGGCCTCCACCTTCCCGACGAGGTCGGCACCGACATCGGCGGCCTTGGTGTAGATACCACCACCGACGCGAGCGAAGAGGGCGATAGAAGAGGCACCGAGGGCGAAACCGTTGATGATGCCCTTGCCCACCCCATCATCACCAAAGACAATGTAGAGGAGGCCCACACCCAGCAGACCGAGGCCCACCACGAGGAGACCCATCACCGCGCCGCCGGAGAAGGCCACGCGCAGCGCCTGAGGCATGCCCTGGGTGGCGGCCTGGGCGGTACGGACATTGGCCTGGGTCGCGACGCGCATACCAAAGTAGCCTGCGGCTACCGAACACGCCGCCCCGAAGAGGAAGGCGACCGCCGTCATGGGGTGCATCACATCGGCAACGAACCCAACTGCGCCGATGATCGCCGCAACGACTGCCACAAAGATGACCAGGACTTTGTACTCACTCGACAGGAAGGCCATTGCACCGTCTTGGATCGCCTTGGCGATCTGCTGCATGCGATCATTTCCAGCATCATACTTATTGATAACGCTTGCAGTGAAACCGGCAACCAGGAGGGCGATCAATCCGCTAATTGGGGTGATCCAAACTAACCCGCTCATGTTGTACTACCTCGTACTACAGCTCTCGACACCAACGTCCGAACTTTATGCCTATGCTTCCGCCATTGGATACAGTTGACATGCAAACGGCCAGACGAAACGATGCCTCCTGGTTATCGTTATTTTTCCTGCAACGTGGGGATTGGGGTAGCGTAGTCGCCCCAAGATAGTGTTTTGTCGTGGGTTTGGGGCTTACCCCAATAACTCTGCCCATGCCGTGGGCCACTATAAAGATTTACCGGGGTGGATGGTTGGGGATTGTACCATAGCCCTAGAGGTGATGCAAAGAAAAATAATATGGATTTACACGGGTGCTTTGTAGCATATTAAGACCAAATGAGGATAATATCTATTCCCGACAAGAAGTATCAAGACAAACGTGATGACCGTTCGCCCAAAACGACGAAGGCGGGCATCGGAGAGAGCGGGTTGACTGCACTACGCACCCGGCGGTAGCCAGCGGCCTCAAGCTGCACGAGCAGATCATCGCGCACCGCCAGCACATCAGCGGGGCTAGGAGCCTGACGGGGTTGGAGCACAATCGCGAGGGTGCCACCGGGGCGCAAGACACGCGCCACTTCACGCAGATCGTCGCTGAGGTTGATCCAGAATTGGACATTATTGACCGCCAGAACGCGCTCGAAGCTGCGATCTGCGTAGGGCAAGGTGCTAACACTTCCGATCTGAAGACGTACCCGCCCGGCTTTGACCATCGCGGCATTACGGCGGGTGGCCTGCTCGACCATCAACGGGGAGATATCAATTCCCTCGACCATGCCGTGGCGGGCGCGACGAGCCAGCGCCTGCACTGCCAAGCCCGGCCCAAAGCCAATCTCCAGCACATGGTCGCCGGGGCGCACCGCAAGTTGATCAACCGCCCAGGTATTCAGATCGCGGTTGGTGAGCGCCATCAACCAGCCCGCTAGGCGGCCTGCTAGACCCTGCGGGTTGCCAAACTGATCGTAGAACCGTTGTGACATCCTATCTCCTCGCATGAACTTGCAGGACATGTGCAAAGTCTTTGGGGCTGCGCCCCAAGCCCCATTTTTGTTCTGTTTTGGCGGCTACGCCGCCAAAACAGAACAAAAAAGATCTTCGGGGGCGGCGTAGCCGCCCCCGAACCCCCACCGGAGGTGACTTTGCCCATGCCCTGCATGAACTTGCGAGGTCTATTGTACCAGAGGCCGGGCGATCTGAAGGGTGATGGTCACCGTTGTACCCACATTGAGTTGGCTGGTGATACTCAGTTTGCCGCGCTGGGCTTCGATCAAGCCTTTGGCGATGGGCAGCCCCAAACCGGCATTGCCGCTCACACCACGCGCCGCATCGGCACGGTAGAAGCGCTCGAAGATATGCGGGAGGTGTTCGGGCGCAATCCCGCTGCCCTGATCGACGACGTGGATCTGCACCTGCTGTCCATGAGGTTGGGCAGTCAGCGTAATCGTGGTGTTAGCCGCACTATGGCGCAGGGCGTTATCGAGCAGAATGAGTAAGACTTGGCGCAAGCGATCCGGGTCGGCCATGACCACCCCGGCCACGCTTCCCAACTGGATCTGGATGGCATGTTCCTCACTCACGCGGTTCATCTGGCGCTGGACATCGCCGAGCAGTTCAACGAGATCAACCGGCACCTGTTCCAACTTGAGCCGCCCACTATCGAGCCGCGAGAGGGTGAGCAGATCATCAACCAGATGGCGCATGTGGTCGGCTTCGCTCAGAACATCGCCGAGCAGATCGCGCTGATCGAGATCATCAGCAGGAATGCCGCGCAGCGCCACCTCGGTGCTGGCCCGAATCAGGGTGAGCGGGGTACGTAGCTCGTGGCTCGCGTTGGCAATGAAGGATTGCTGGCGCTCCCAGGCTTGTTGGGCTGGCCCCAGCGCACGTCCGGCGATCCACCAACTGCCTAAGCCCAGCAAGATGACACTCACTCCACTCAGGGTAAGGATGACCATGAGTAGTTGGTTCAGCACATGCTCCTGGTCGGTCAGGACGCGGCCCAGTTGCAGCGCCGCCGGGCCATCATTACGGGTGAGTTTATAGGTGAAGAGGCGCACATGGCGACCATCTGCCGTGGTAATGGTACGCAGATCGCTGCCCTGACTCAAGGCCGCTTGCAAGGCTTCAAGATGTGGTTCGGGCGGGGTGTCCGAGAGGTTGGGATTAAAGAGCAATCGCCCCTTGGTATCTAAGGGCAAGACAAAGATCGCCGCTAGTTCTGCATCATACGCAGTGGCTTCAGGTAGAGGCGTAGAGGTTAAGGGTGGACGCTCAATCGTATCGGAATCTACCGCTTGGCCACTATAGGCATCAAGATAGATCTCGCTATCATCGGCAAAATAGATCTCGTAGATCAGGCGGTCGCGCTTCTCATCTAGTTTGATGCGGGTCAATTCGCGGTGTTGGTAGGTTTGCTCAATCACCTGCCGCACCTGTGCTTCCGTCAGCGGAACCCCGCGCTGGGGGCGCGGAACGAGTGGGGCCGCATCTTGGCGTACCAGCGACCAATCACGGTCGGTGGTGATCAACTCGGCGGGGATGGGGGCAGCCAAACTGTGGAACTCGTGGGTCATTTTGTGTTTGAGCGCCAGATCGGTGACATCCTGAAAGTAGCGTTCGACGATCAGGTAGCCACCACCACCCACCATAATGATCAGCGCCAGCGCAGAGAACATCGAGAGCAGCGTCAGTTGGATGCGCAGCCCCCTAAACACGACTGGCCTCCAGGCGGTAGCCGACTCCGCGCACGGTCATGATCGGGTCGCTCTCGCCGGGGGCATTCAGTTTGCGGCGCAGGTAGGAGATGTAGACATCCACCAGTGCGATCTGCACGTCACGCTCATACGACCAGACATAGTCGAGGATCTGTTGGCGGGAGAGGCTGAGACCGACATTACGCATGAGGTATTCGAGCAGGTTCCATTCGGTAGGGGTGAGATCGAGGACACGGCTCCCACGGCGCGCCATATGGCTACGCAGATCGAGGACAATCTCGCCGACCCGCAGTTCGGAGGTATCGCTACCGGGGGGGGTAAAGCGGCGGCTAAGGGCGCGCACGCGGGCTAATAGCTCCTCGAAGGCAAACGGCTTGACGAGGTAATCATCGGCTCCGCTATCTAAGCCACTGACGCGATCTTCAAGCTGACCACGGGCGGTGAGCAAGAGCAGCGACATGGGGGTACGCGCCGCCCGGATGGCACGACAGATCGCGGGGCCATCACGGGTAGGCAACATCCAATCCACAATCGCCACATCGTAGATGCCTTGGAGCGCAAGATCAAGCCCCTCTTCGCCATCATGAGCGACATCTATCGTGTAGTGTTCTTCCGCTAACACCCGGCGCATGAGCCGCGCAAGGCGCTGGTCGTCTTCGATAATCAGTAGGCGCATAGTGTAGATAGTTATTGGTTAGCTGATATGTGGGGTGCAGTGTAACATGCTTGGATTGGAATGGGCTTGGAATTTGAATCCTACGCCCCCACCGGCAATTGCACCGTGAAGGTCGCGCCCTGGCCGGGTTGGCTCTGAAGTCCCACACTGCCTCCCTGGGCAGCAACGAGGCGTTGCACAATCGCCAACCCCAAGCCACTGCCGCCGGTCTCACGGGCGCGGGCGCGGTCGGTGCGGTAGAAGCGGTCGAAGATGTGGGGTTGCTCGGCGGCGGAGATGCCGGGGCCAGTGTCGCAAATGGCGAAGGTGATCATCGAAGAATCGTGGCTCACACGCAGGGTCACGGTTCCTCCGGCGGGAGTGTAGCGAATTGCATTCTCGATCAGATTGCCCAAGATCTGCGCGAGGCGCTGAGGGTCGGCGCGGACGGGCGGGAGTGGCGGGGCTGGCTCAAGGCGGAGGGCGACGCCATGCTGCCGCGCACGTGGTTCGGCGGCGGCGGCGGCAATGGCCAAAGCGTGGGCAGGATCGAGGAGCTGCGGGCTGAGTGAGAGTTGCCCGGCATCGGCCAGCGAGATGAGGCGCAGATCGTCCACGAGGCGCGCCAGCAGACTAATCTGGCCACCGAGCGCCACGACTGCCTCGGTGCTGGGTGGGACGATCCCATCTTCAATACTCTCAACCTGAAGTTGCATGACGCTGAGCGGGGTACGCAGTTCGTGGGCAATATCGGCCACCATCTGGCGGCGCAGATCTTCTTGGTGCGCAAGTTCGTTGGCCATCCCATTGAAGGCGTGGGCCAGTTCGGCCAGTTCGGCCTCAGCCGGAAGCGCCAGTGGCTCGTGGCGAGCGCCGGTGGTGAGGCGGCGGGCGGCGTTGGTGAGTGAACGCAAGGGGCGCACGAGCCGCCTAGCAACGAAGATCGCTACCACGAGTGCGCCGACAACCGCCAGAAGGCTGCCACCACCGACGATCCAGATCAGCGAACGCACGAAGGTGCGCTGGGCCAGATTGGTCTGTTCGGTGCTTGGGAGTACCGCCACGCTGCCTACCTCGCGATTTCCGGCCAACACCGGCACCGCCGACATCCGCATACGCGGCTGCATTGGGCGTCCGTCCAGTTCGCCTTCACTATCAAAGATCACCCGATCCTTGGTGTCGGCCAGTACCACCCGGCCTTCATTTTCGCCAAACTCGGCCATACGCGCATGCAACTGGGTCTCGACCCCTATCCAGCCGTGATTAGTGGTGTAGTACTGACCTAAGGGGCCGCTCATCCGGCGCGCCAGCATGCGCGATTGGCTCACAGACTGTTCGCTGCTGATCTGCATATAGACGCGCACGATCATGCCGCTGGCCAAGAGGCCGACGAGCAGCACTGCCAGCAGCGCCACGAGGGTATGGGTGATGGTCAGGCGGCGGTAGAGCGAGCGCATAGCAACCTACTCAGCAGCAGCAAACTTATACCCCACCCCAAAGACGGTCAGGATGCGGCGCGGAGTGGCCGGATCGGTCTCGATCTTGCGCCGCAGGTTCTTGATATGGGCATCAATCGTGCGCTCGTAGCCCTCAAAGGTATCGCCTTGGGCCGCATCGAGAATCTGAGCGCGCGAGAGCGGGCGACCAGCGTTGCGCATTAGGGCGACGAGGATGGCAAACTCGGTGGGGGTAAGATCCACCGGGTGAGCATCTACCTCAGCGGTATGGCGATCCAGATCGAGGCTCAACCCAGCGCCACGGAGCATACTGGAGGGTGCGAGCGCACCACTGGCGCGGCGCAGGATGGCGCGTGCCCGCGCCACTACCTCGCGAGCACGAAAAGGCTTGGCGATATAGTCATCCGCACCCAATTCCAACCCGATCAGGGTGTCGGTCTCTTCGATGCGGGCAGTGAGCATAATGATCGGAACCGCCGAATCGCGGCGCAATTGGCGGCAGACCTCCAAGCCATCCAATTCGGGCATCATCCAATCGAGAATAATCAGATCAGGGCGTTCGCGGCGGGCAAGATCCAACGCTGACCGCCCATCATAGGCGGCCAGCGTCTCGAATCCAGCTTGGCGGAAATAGGCAGCCAAGCCCTGGACGATCTCGCGCACGTCATCAACGATCAGGATGCGTTGGGGCATGAGGTGGAAATTTCCTACTTCACCGCATTCTCCGCCGCCGTGCGGAACTCAGCGGTCGCGGCGTCAATCACCGCATTGATGTCACCACCGGCAGAGGTCACGATCTGAGTCAGGGTCTCACCATCACGCAGACGCCCGGTAATGTCACCCACCGGCAGGCCCGTCGCCTGGGCAGCGTGACGGATGAGCGCGGGCATCACCTTCATCTTCGCGGCCTGATCCTGGCGTTCGGCCACCTGCGTACCCAGGGTCGCATCATTCATCAACTCGGTGGCCTTAGTCTGCAAGCGGCTCAGCAGTTCATCGGCGCGCTCCTGGCTGATGCGCCCCTTCTCAACCTGCTTATCGAGGCTCTTCTTGGCGTTAGCACTTACCGCTGCAACCACCGCATCGGCAGAGGTGCCGTGGGCCGTAGCAACTTGGGCCAGGGTCTTGCCAGCTACTAGTTCATCCACCACCTGCTGGCGGGTCAACCCAGAGAGTTGGCTGGTCTGATTGATCAGTGCGGCGACTAGCGCCTTCTCAGTCCCCTCGCCGCGCTGCGGGCCATTGGGGCGGTCGCGCTGAAGTGGGGTCGTCTCTAGTTCGGTCAGGACGGCATCTATTTCTGCTGCACTAGTGGTTTGCACCGGGAAGGCCCAGGCCATTGCTGCGGCAAAGACACCAACAAGGGCCAAGCCAGCGAGAAAGGTCATGAGTTTGCGGGTCATGGTGTACTCCTGTTCTGTAGATTACAGCATTGTTCTGTCACTAGGCACAGTCTAGCGGGGAGTTGTGAAACTGGTATGAAGATGGAATGCGCCACTTGTGAATCATGGCTGCAACATTTGGTGGGGCGGATCGTCATAGACACAGGTAAGATAGCGAACCGCACGGAGGGTGCGGAGATACGATACACCAAGGAGGTTTCTCATGGCAACTCGACTTTATCGTAGCACAAGTGACTGTATGCTCGGCGGTGTCTGTGGTGGTCTAGCCACCTATTTCGGTATTGACAGCGTGATCGTGCGCTTTGTGTTTGCGCTGGCTATCCTGAGTGGCCTCAGCCCACTGATCTATATTGTGCTGTGGATTGTCATGCCGCAGGAGCCTGCGGTGGCTCCGCCTACGGTAGACCCGACCGGGGAGTGGCGCTACGACCCGTACACGGGGGAGGAGCGGAAGAGCTAAGAGGGTTATGGTTTTAGAACGCTGCTCCCTCGCCTGTTCACACAGCGAACAAGCGAGGGAGCGAAGGCGGAAGCGAGACGTATTAGTTGCAGAACTTTTCGCCATATCCGCATCGTTCCTTGACATCCCCCGCCCCAACGTCTATACTCGCCCGCCATGAATGCCCCGTCTGCATTGCGCCGCCCATTCCTGCACACCGCCTTTTTAGCGGGTCTGCTGCTTATACTTCTCGCCGCCCTTGCGCTGGTGGTGTGGTTAGATAATGCCGCGAACCGGGGCATTTCCTTTGTTACCAGTGCGCCACCCCCACCCTATAGCGATCATCCCCGTCTCGGCATCAATCTCTACAACCTCCAGTACGAGCCTGATCACGCTGCGGTTGAACGCAGTTTTGCTCTGGCCCGCGAGCTTGGTGCGCAGTATGCCCGTATCCAGATGACCTGGGAGGATCTGGAGATCCATGGGCGCGGTGATTTTGAGGATCGCCGTAACCTCGAAACGCTAGGCGCGGTCTCGGCGTGGGCCAAGTATGATCGCATCGTCGCCGCCGCGAATGCCGCCGAGGTCGAGTTGATTGTGCGCCTCGAACGCCCCCCGGCCTGGGCACGCCCACAGGCGTTGGCGAGCACCGAATTTCAGGAGGGGTTGCTCCTGGATGGCAACTCCACCGGCCCTCCCGACGATTATGCCGATTTTGGTCACTTTGTGCAGGCGGTCGTCGAACGTTACGATGCTGATGGGATCGAGGATGCGCCCGGCGGGCTACATATCCGCTTCTTCCAGATCTGGAATGAGCCGAACCTGCGTGGCGAGTGGAACTGGCAGGAGCCTAGCCCGGAAGATTTCGTGCGCCTGTTGCGCATCGCTGCCGAGGCCGCCCGCAGCGCCAACCCGCAGGTGGTCATCCTCTTCCCTGGCCTCTCACCCACCGATGGCCTCGATTGGCGCGCCCCGCTGAGCGAACTGGACTACCTGGATCGGATCTATCAGGCGGGAGGCGCGGACTACTTCGATATTCTGTCGGCGCAGAGCTATGGCCTCGGCCAATCACCCACTGAGCATCGCTATGTCTTTTTGCGCGGACGCGGCAACTGGAGTTGGAGCCAGCCGATTGATACGCGCAGTGATGTCAGCCGGGTGGTGCTGCTACGTGAGATTATGGAACACCACGGCGACACCCAGACTCCGGTGTGGGTGAGTGAGTTCGGTTGGAACAGTGCCCCCGATAGCCTCCCGCCAGAGCGCCGCAGCACCTGGGGCCAGCCGGTGACTGAGGAGCAGAAGGGAGCCTACTTGATCGGCCAGATCGAACGTGCCCGCCAGGAGTGGCCCTGGATGGGGGTCATGAATGTCTGGATGTTGCGTTTTGGTGGCTATGCCGAGCCTGACCTCAATGATCCGACGCCCTACTTCGCCTTGGTGCGCCGCGATTGGCAACCGTTGGCGAGTTATGTCATGCTCCAGGAGTATCTGGCGCGCCCCAGCGTCGCCGGGGTGGGCGCACATAGCTGGGATTCCCCGGCGGTGACGCAGGGGGGCACGGGGTGGCAGGTGCGCTTCAGCGGGGCGCGGATCAGTCTGGTGGGGGTAGATGTGGCGACCGAGGTACAGATTGATGGCCGGGCCATAACGCTCAGCCCGGCTCAGGTGGGGAGTGTCGCGGCGCTGCAATCGGGGTGGCTGGAGCCAGGCGAGCACCTGCTCGAACTGAGTGGCGCAGCCCCGACATGGTTCGGGGTGGATCAGGTGCGCCCGTGGGGCTGGGCGTGGGATTATGGCCCGCTCCTACTGATCATCGCATGTGCCGGAGTGGGGGCACTCCTGGTTGGAGGAACACCATGGCGCACCCGTCGCAACGCCTGAGCCGTCAGGAGATCATCGTTCTCATCGCCATGGGGCTGGGGTTACTGATTGCCTACCGGGTCTCGGCCCAACTGCCCTTCACCGCCCTGGGATTAGCCATCTTCACCCCGCTGGCGCTCTGGCGTCCCGATCTGGCGCTGGCCTATGTGCCCTTCACGGTGGCGCTCTATTTTATGCCCAAGGGGCTGTTTGATGCCCGTTTTGGCATCCGCGAGAGCGGTATCTATGTGCCACTGCACGAGGTCGTGCTGCTGATTACTCTCGCTGGGGCGGGTTTACGGCTGCTGATTTTTGGTGTTTTTTGGCGGCTTCACCGCCAAAAAACACCAAAAAAGATCTTCGGAGGTGGCGTAGCCGCCCCACTCCTGCCGATTATCCTCTTTCTGGCCGCAGGCGTGTGGGGCTTTGTGATCGCCGAAGCGCGTGGCGCGGCGCTGCGCGAGCTACGCTGGGTGATCGTCGAGCCACTGATCTTCTTTGGGCTATTGCGTTTCTACAGCGACCAACGCGGCCCTAGGTACCTCCATCTATTGATCATCTTCTGGCTGAGTGGCGGTGCGCTGGTCGGCTTAGTGGGCATCCTCCAACTGGCGGGACTCAACCTGGCCCCGCTGATCGGCATTAAGAGCGGCTACAGTGAAGACCTGATCGCCGTCGAGGGCGTGCGGCGTGCCACGGGCCTCTACGGCCACCCCAACAACCTCGGTTTGGCCCTCGGACGCCTCTGGCCGGTTGCGGCAGCGCTGGCGCATGCCGCCTTCTGGCATGGGCCGGGCGGGGCGGCTCGGCTGCGCCGCGCATGGCCGCTGCTGCTCCTCACTTTGCTCAGTTTGGGCGGGTTGCTGGCCTCCTTCTCACGCGGAGCCTACCTGGGGGCTTTGGTCGCCGGGGTCATCCTTGCCATCACGCTCATCCCGGCCCATCTGCGCCCACCCCGGCGGGTTCTGCTCGGCTTGGGGTTGGTGGGCATGCTAGGGTTGCTCGTGCTCGCCTTCAGTGTCGAACGTTTCAACCTGATCGGAGGCAGTAGCAGCATCCGCCTGCAAACCTGGGCCTCGGCACTGGCCATGCTGCGCGATCATCCGCTGGGGATCGGGCTGGATCAGTTTGGCTTGATCTACCCGTACTATATCGCCCCCGAACTGGCCAGCACGAATGAGATCCATACCGCGCATCCCCACAACCTGATCCTCGACATCGCCCTGCGCATGGGGCCACTCGGCATCATTGCCGTTGGCTGGTTGCTGTTGCGCTTCTACCGCCAGCCGATTCCGCCCACATCGGCGTTGATGATCGGAGCCAGTGCAGCGATGAGTGCCGCCCTGGTGCATGGGCTAGTGGACTCGTTCTACTTCTGGCCCGATCTGGCCTTCGCCTTTTGGATGCTGCTGGCAATCCGGTTAGGGCGGGGGCAAAATCCTTGAGGCTATGCCTCCCGGCGGAGGTTCGAGAGTAGGGGCGAAGCATCGCCCGCCAGATGGCCGGGGGAAGCCCACACATATTGGGAGGCGATGCTTCGCCCCTACATACATGAATCCCCACCGGGTTGGGTCACACGGATACGTTATAATACGCCCATTAACCTAGGCAACAACAATGATGTGACAGCAATCCGCTGAAGGAGCGCGACGATGAGCGACAGCCCCAAAAGTAGTTGGCAAATTAAAGGTACGGCGGTACTTGATGAATTGATTGCCCTGATGGGCTTGACCGCCGAAGATGCCCGCCTGCTCGCCGCGCTAGAGGCGACGGCGGCAGCACGTGGCCCGCAGATGGCCGAGGATTTCTATGGGCGGCTCGGAGCGCATGCCCAGGCCGTCGAGTTTATTACCGATAAACCCATGGCTGGCCTGCATACGACGATTATCGAATGGTTTACCCAACTCTTCTGTGGTAAGTACAATGCCCAATACGCTGCCCGCCGCCTGCGGATTGGGGAAGTGCATGTGCGCATCGGGTTGCCCGTGCGCTACCCGTTGGCGATGCTCGATGTCATTCTGCCCCACGGCGTCGCCATCGCCGAGACCTCGCCCGAACCAGCGGCCGCCCGGCGTGCCTTCTTCAAGGTGCTGGCGCTTGATGTCGCGATCTTCAACCAAGCCTACGAAGATAACCAACTTGCCCACTTGGTTGAGATGGTCGGTGGCGAAACCCTGGCTCGGCGCTTGCTGACGGGGCAGGCGTAGGGGAATCCGGTGGGCGTAGAGACGCAATATCTTGCGTCTCTACGCCACCAACGGCAAACTGATCTGCACCGCCGTTGATTGATCGGGCACACTGGTGACACTGAGTGTCCCGCCCATAATCGCCAACATCGTGCTGTGTAGCGCCAGACCGTGGCCTCCATCGCCACGCGGCGGGCCAGATTGCATGCCTACCCCATCGTCAACGATACGCAGGGTGAGCAACGTAGTTCCACCCGCCCCCGCCCCCGGCTCACACTGCGCTTGTACCGTCAGCCCCAAACGACGCCCCGGCGTATCGCCACGCCCGTGGCGCGCCGCGTTGCGTAGCGCCTCGCGGGCCGCATAGTAGAGCGCCTCAGCCGCCAGGGGATCGAGGTGGTGTGCCGCTTGCTCGACATCCGCCGCGACCGTCCACCCCACCTGATCAAACGCTCCGACCAGATCGGTCTCTAGCGCCCGCCGTAATGCGCCCAACGCCCCCAAGCGTGCCAGATCAGCCCCGATAGCCGGCGGGAGATCATGGAGCAGATCGGAGATCATGCGGTGTGCGGTCTGAAGATTGCTCATCGCCGACTGCAATGCGGGATCACTATGAGTCTGCCCGCCCATCTCCAACAGGCTGGCGTGGATCTGTGGCAATACCTCATCGTGCAGCACGCGCCGCGTCCGTCGATCAAGCACCTGGCTCTCGGCGAGGCGGCGGCGTTGCAACGCGGCCAAGCGCCGGGTCATCTCGGTGGCGGCACGCGCATCCAGGAGGCGCTCGCTCGCCGCCCGTGCGACTTCGATCTCCTCCTGGGTGTAAATGCCGCCGTCGCTCTTGGGGCCAATCAGCAGCCAGCCGATCAGGCCACGCTCGTTGCGCAGCGGTACCGCCCAACCCGCCCCACCATAGTGCTGGGGATCTATCGGCAGACAGAGCGGGAATTGATGCTCCGTAGTTTGCGGCAGCGCCAGATCGCCCAGCGCGGGTGGCACACCATGCGGATAGGCCAAGGCCGGGCCAGCCAGATCGGCCAGCGAACCCCACGGCAACAGGTAGGCGCGGCGGGTATTGAGCAACTCGGCACACAAGACCTGGAAGGTCGCACTTGGTTCGCCCTCCGCCGAACTGCTCGGCCCAAGCAGACGTGTATAGAGGTTCTGGCTGGTGACAAAGGGACGCAGCCGTGCGAGGCCCCCCGCATGCGGCCCCTGCGCCGAACGCCACCCCACCAGCGCCATGAAGATCGTCATCAGGATGGTCGCAATCAGCAACTGGTAGATCGGCTGCTCTGGGATACCAAACGCACTCAACGACCAGCCCATCACCAGGGCATAGCCACCGCCTAAGAGCAACTTGCGCCGCCACTGGCGTGCCAACTCGCCACGCGGCAACGTGGCCCCGGTAAAGACCTCATACGCCACGACGGCTTGGCCGATCAGCACCACCGCGCCCATAAAGAGCGTATTGATCAGACAATCGAAACTGATCAACAGCGTAATCCCCTGCATGGTCAAGCCCGCAAAGATCTCGTTCCGCGTGCGATCAAGAAACCAGATCGAACCCACCCCGATCAGCATGACAATCAATAAGAGCACCCCCGAAGCTGCCAACAACCACGGGCGAGCGCGCTGGCGCGCCAGATCGCCCATAAAGCGCTCCGAGGCAGCAAAAGGACGCCGCAGCGTCAGCAGCGCCAACACGATACACAGCGTTGCAAAGGTCGGGTAGAGCGAACGCGACAACGTCGTGAGGCTGAAGAGGTCGGCGGGGCCAATGGGGGGCCGGGCCAGATCGGCATAACTGGGCAGTGGATCAAAGAAGAGCGCCATCAGCAGGGCCACGCTACCCAACAGACTCACCCCAGCCACCCAGATGCGCTGGGGGTAGAGCTGCCAGCCACCGCTGTACCAGACCATCACCACATACCAGAGGTAGGGCGCAATAATCAGCACCAACCAGCCGGTACGCCAGTAGAAATCCATATTGTCGTCAAAATCACCAAAGACCCGCCCGACCACAATCGTATGGCCAATAAAGAAGAGGCCACCAAAGATCAGCCCACCGCCCGCCAGCCAGGTACCCCAGGTTCGTCGTTCCGCACTCAGCAAGACCGTCATCCCCAACCAGAGCAGGGCAATTGTGTTGAAGAACGAACCGGAGATCAAGGCCCAATCGAGTACTGCGAGCAAGAAATAGCGCAGATCACCACTCAACCCATTGCCCACGCTCGTCCTCCACTACTGGCGTACCATCGTCGGCCCAACGAATGAGGCGACCGGCCTGAACGATCAGAGCGGCACGGGTACGGGCAACCTTTTCATCCGTAGCGCTATCACTCAGCTCCCAGGCGGCGTAGATCTGGCCATTAGTACGGCTGATGGTGCGCTTGTCGCGGAAACCGAGGCGGGCGGCGATCTGCTCGTTACTCATTCCCCGCGCCAGCATATGTGCCACTTGCTGCTCGTTAGGTTCGAGCAGGGCCATTGGGGCATGGGCATCCTTGCGGCTCACCTCCTGCACCCGTGATTCAATCTCAGGATCAATATAACTGCGCCCAGCAACAGCATCGCGGAGCAGCGGCACGATCATCTGTGGGAGCAGATAATTGGACTTGCGCACATAAGCATAGTGGCTGAGGATACCCGAACGGCGAAAGGCGCGGTAGTAGGCATCATCATCCTGGATGGAGTAGAAGACCACCGGCAGGCGCGGATGTTCACGTCGAATGGCCACTGCCGCCTCAATCCCATTCCACTCGCCCTCCAGTTGTACATCCATCAGGATCGCGTCGGGGGCCACCTCTAGACAGCGCGTTAGGGCCACCTCGCCACTGCCACAATCACCAACAATCGCGACCTCACCCGTCGCACGCAAGCCAGCACACAGGGCGGGGCGCAATTTCTGGTTATCTTCGACCACGAGAAGTTGGAGCATAGTAGTGCCTGATGTTCAATGCCCATAGGGGCGAATCATCGCCCTCACCAACCATGATAACCGCTTCGGGGCGATGCTTCGCCCCTACGAGATGATTTACCTCCAGCATAGAAGGCATGTCAAGCACCTGAGTGCGTCGAATTGCGGATCTAAGCGGTGGTATCGGCATCTGGTTGCTGACATACTAGAGAAAGAAACACCATCAACAAAGGAGCACCCGCTATGCGTCACCTCCACACGATCCATACCCGCCTCGCCAAGAGCCTCTTCTACCCCAGTGCGGCAGCCAGCAGCTTTGTTATGATCCTGGTGATCGGGCAGACCCTCATGTTAGGTGAATTTGTGGCCGGGTTCCTCGTCTGGAACCTCATTTTAGCCTGGATTCCCTACGTGATTGCCATGTGGGCCGAAGCGAGCGCCCAGCGCAGCATGTGGCGCGCCATCATCCCCGGCATCGCATGGCTGCTCTTCCTGCCCAACGCACCCTACCTGCTGACCGATCTCATCCACCTCGAACGCTTCGGGTTCGTCTGGTGGTACGATCTAGGACTGCTCATCGCCCTCGCATGGTCGGGAATAATCTTAGGGGTAGCCTCGCTCTTCATCATGCAGCGGATGGTTCGCGAACGCATGGGAGCCTTCGTGAGCTGGATCTTCGTACTCACCAGTTGCGGACTGAGTGGTATCGGGATCTACGTAGGACGCTTCCTGCGCTGGAACTCCTGGGACATCCTCTTCAACCCGCACTGGCTGATCAGCGATACGCTCTACCTGCTCAACACCCCCGCCTACTACCCGCAAATGATCGGCGTAAGCGGCCTCTTCGCCGGGTTCCTTGCCCTCGGCTACCTAACGCTCGTGGCGGTGCGGCAGGCGTAGAGACGCAAGATATTGCGTCTAGAGACGCAAGATATTGCGTCTCTCTAGACGCAATATCTTGCGTCTCTCTAGACGCAAGATATTGCGTCTCTACGCCATCCGGGGTGGTAGGGACAACCCGCGCAAAAATGCTTGCACCGGGCCAACTACTTGGTCACCGCCGATATAGATCACCCCCGGATCATAGCGTAGCTCACAACGCTGCTTGCGGCCATAGGTGATACTATAGCTCTCGGTATGACCTCCATCAGGGGCATCTGCCGGTTCAACCCGGCGCAGATCGCCACACTCAATCGGCTCAAGTTGGGCAAAGAGCGTCGCGACTGCTCCTTCATCCGCAGGCCACTCCCAATGCCCGACATTCACTTGGGTCTCTGGTACCCGCCCCTTGCGCACCAAGGTGATCGTGCGTTTGGTAATGACGACCTCTTCGTGCCACTGGAGTTCGGGTAGAATCGGCCCCGCATCGGAGCTATAGGCTACCAAGGCGATACCATGCATCAGCCCCTCCTAATTATGCTCATCGCGGCTGAACCGTGCCATCACCGCTGCCCCCAACGCATTCGCTACCCGATCTGAGGTGGCATCCCACGCGGCATCATCATTGCCCCCTGCGGGTGCAATCATAATCTGTTCGCGGCGTACCCCCCGTGCCACCAACTGATCACGATCATTACGACTCAGGGTAATGAACCAATCTGCACGCAATAGTGGTGCCTCTGCACGAGTCTCTACGGGTAGGTTGTAGTAGAAGACCACTAGTGGGCGTTGGGCATGCCAACGATCTAACCAAGGAATAACCGCACTATGTGCTAGGCTGTCAATCAGGAGTAGATCATACTGATGGGGATTGACCCGCACCTCTTGTTGCGAGGCCAGATCAGCAACTGAAACCACCACCTCATCAATCTGAGCACCCGTCAGACGTAAGCGCGTAAAGACCTCATGGGTATATGTCTGGTGCTCAGAGCGATGGACGCTACAATCGCCTGTAATATAACAGATTCGCATTGTTGCAGCTGGGGTTTGTACATATAATCCAGAAATCTATTGTAGCCTACACTGAACAGAATTAGTAGCTCACCTTACGCACCCAGAAAATCAGGGATATGCTACAATCTGAACTATGAAAAACGATGAACTGTTCGACCTCTATAGTGATTATCTCATTAGCTCCTTCGGTCAAACGACGGCAACCGGGTTGTCCGCATTGATGGAAGGGGAAATCAGTCA
>NZ_RYFD01000039.1 GCF_004138135.1 Candidatus Oscillochloris fontis | reverse complement strand
CCCGTTGCGGGCGTTCAAGGTGAGCGGGTGGGTAGTGCTATGTCGCAAAAAGACCTGGAAACTTAATTTACGGACTATTCACACTTGGGGTAAAAGAAATCTTGTATTGACGCAAAGGTTTTGTTGCAGGCTTTGCGCCTCTGCGTCAAAAACTGGAAGCTAGGACAAGTGTGAGCAGTTACTTTGGAGCGGGCACGGGTTTTCTTTCAAGTTCGTCATGATCTTCATGACTCTCTCATGTTGAAAAAAGGAGAGAGGAATCTCGTACATGTAGTAGGCATGTGGAGGATGTGGAAAACATAGGTCATGACCGCATTCTGGTGGCATGAATCGTGTGGGGATAATGTGTGGAAGGATCTCCACATGCTCCCCATCATCGGGCGACTCAGCCGCTTTTCCCCACGCTTCTCCCATGCTCGTCCACCGGTTTTGTCACCACTTATCCACAATTGGTACAAGTTATCCACAAATGAACGGCACTTATCCACAATTTATAGCATACGGGTTGGCGAAGAGATAAAAAAAGAGGCTGGATGAAGATGATCCAGCCTCACACATCGCGCATCTGTTTTTTGTCATTACCTAGGAAGTTGTACTACCTTGCTCTGGGTTGTCGAGGTCGAGGGTATTGATGAAGTCGCGGAAGATCGAGAGTGACTCATCGCTCACATCTGATTCGTTTCCGGCTTCACCTTCGGGGCTGGTGGCCGTGTTTTCGGGGGCAGTACTTTGTTCATCTTCGTCGAAGTAGATGCCAGCTTGTTCGATCACGTGGCTTTCGACATAGATCGGTGCTTCGGTGCGTACTGCAAGCGCGACCGCATCGCTGGGGCGGGCATCCACTTCAATGGTGCGGCCATCCTGCTCGATCACGATCCGTGCATAGAAGGTGCTGTCACGAATGTCGTTCACAAAGATGTGGCTAATCTGCCCGCCCAAGTCGCCAATGAGTGACTTGAGAAGATCGTGGGTGAGGGGACGGACTGGCTCGTGGCCTTGGATGGCCATCGCGATTGCCTCCGCCTCAAACGGGCCGATCCATATTGGCAGATAGCGCGTGCTATCCGTCTCGCGCAGTACAACAACGCGATTCTGCGTTAGGAGGCTTACGCGGATGCTGTCTACAACTACACGGATCATCTGTCGGCCTTTCATGGGTTGAGGGGACGACCGAGCCCGCCATGTGTGTGTCGGGTGGGGACGACCGATACAGGAATAATGGTATCTTAGCACGATGCTTCTATGTCCGTCAAGGTGCTTGGGGTTAATCCGTGGTTCTTCATGCAGTTTGAATAGTGCATTCCAATGCGCTAAATCTGGCTATGATTGACAAACTGTTAGGGCGGGTGTATTCTCATCTGCGTTTACTACGCATCCGCTGAGGACGCCCACGTGCTTGGTGGCTTCCAGCGATGTTCTGTCTGTTCTATGCACCCACGGGTTGTAGTTGTATTACCTCGGTTAGGGTTGTTTACCCGCCAGCGTTGGCGCCAGGCGCGTCAGCGGGTATTCTTGGCGCGTGTGACACTGGTTCAGATTCAGACTGGGCGTTCTCCTCTTCCCCACGTGCTTGTGTCCCACCTTCAGCCCGACCCTTCCACGCTTTCCTGGCGCACGTTGGTGTCTCCGTTACGTCGGCACCTTGGGTTGATTGCGTTGGTGCTGCTCGTTGCTCTGGGTGAGGTGCAATCGCACTGGTCGCGCTGGCTGCTGGCTCCGCTGCACGATTCTGCGGTTATGTTGATGCCTGCTCCAACTGGTCAGGTGGTGGGGACGACGATGCTGCGCTATGCTGCGTTGCCCCATGAGGTGATTGATCCACTAGTTCCGGCGGTTAGTCAGCCCCTCGCGGTGACGGATGCGTTTCGCACGCTGCATCTTTTGGCCGAGGCTGAGACGCTGGGGGATCTGGCCGAACGCTATGGGGTGAGCCTCGCTTCGCTGATCTGGGCGAATGGGTTGGATCGTGGTGATGCGCTGATGCTCGGTCAGCCGCTCCGTATCCCACGGGTCTCCGGGGTGGTGTATGTGGTGCGCCCCGGTGATGATGTGGCTTCGTTGGCGGCGCGTATGGCGGTTGCCCCGGAGGCGCTCTTGACCTTTGGCCCCAATCGGCTTGCTGATGCGCAGGATCTGGCGGTTGGGATGGAGATCTTTGTGCCGGGTGGTGTGTTGCCGCTCGATGAACACTTGCTGACGACTCTGGCCCAGCGTGGCGCGGAACCGGTGGGAGTGGTGCAGGTGGATGAGGCGAATCTACGCCAGGGGCCGGGTACCGAGTATGATCGCCAGATCAAGCTTGAGCGTGGGCGGCAGGTGGGGTTGCGTGCTCGCCATGCGGATTGGTTGAAGGTGGAGATTGCGGGCACGACTGGTTGGATTCGCTCGGATCTGCTGCACGTGAGTCCCGAATTGGTTGAGTCACTGCCGGAGACGAATGATTTTCCGCCACCCCCGCCGCGTTGGGTCTGGCCGGCCCGTGGGACGCTCACCTCGCCCTTTGGACCGCGTTGGGGTAGTTTCCATAATGGGATTGATATTGCCAATCGGGCGTGGACACCGATTGTGGCGGCGCGCGCTGGTTGGGTCCGCGAGGCGGGTTGGTGTCGTGGCTATGGCTATTGTGTCAAGATCCGTCATTCAGGTGGTGTGGAGACGATCTATGGCCATCTGGTGGCGCAACCGGATGTTGCGGCGGGTGATGAGGTGACGGTTGGGCAGTATCTGGGCGGGATGGGCAGTACCTATGATCGAGCGGGTGGTGGTTATTCAACCGGGGTTCATCTGCACTTTACGGTGTTGGTGAATGGGCGCGCCGTCAATCCGCTGAGTGTCTTGCCCTGATCATGTTACAATGCTCCTGCGTAAGGGCGAAGCATTGCCCTCCAACGTAGCTTGTGTTACCCAGACTCATTGGAAGGCGATGCTTCGCCCCTACGGGATTTTATGCAGAAACCGGCTTCTCAGCTTCGACGTGTCCCTATTCTTGCTATCGCCAACCAGAAGGGTGGGGTGGGTAAGACGACCACGGCTGTCAATCTGGCGGGCGAGATGGTTCGACGTGGTCAGCGGGTCTTGTTGGTAGATGCTGATCCTCAGGGTAATGCAACCACGAGCTTGGGGATTGCGAAGCGTAACCTTGCGGCTACGACGTATGATTTGTTGATGCAGACGACTGATCCATCGCAGGTTGTGATTACGACGGGGCGCGAGCGTTTTGATCTCGTACCCGCCGATGAGGATCTGGCTGGCGCGGCGGTGGAGTTGGTCACCGCCGAACGGCGCGAGCGGCGTCTGGCTGATGCGTTGCAGCAGTTGGCCTCACGGTACGATCATATCATTATTGATTGCCCGCCTTCTCTTGGTCTGCTTACCCTCAATGCGTTGAGTGCTGCTCAAAGTGTATTGATCCCGTTGCAGTGTGAGTATTTGGCGCTTGAGGGTCTGACGCAACTCAAGGGGACGCTGGATCGTGTGCGTGATTGTCTCAATCCCACTCTGCGTATCATCGGGGTGGTGATGACGATGTACGACGGACGTACCAATTTGGCCCAGCAGGTGGTTGAGGAGGTACAGCGCTACTTCCCGCGCCTGATCTGCCGTACTCTGATTCCGCGAAGTGTGCGCATCTCCGAGGCCCCCAGCTACGGTAAACTTATTGCAGAATACGATCCTACGGGTCGTAGCGCCCAGGCCTACGCGGCCCTGGCCGATGAAGTGTTACAGCGGGAGGCTTCATGAGTCGCAGACGTGGTCTTGGCAGCGGTCTTGATGCGCTGATTGGGAACGCAACGCCAGAGACGCAGACGGTGCGCATGATTCCGGTTGATCGCATCCGCGAGAATCGGAGTCAGCCGCGTACCCGTTTTGATGAGCATGCGCTCGATGAGTTGGCAGCTTCGATCCGTGAGCATGGGGTGATCCAGCCGATTATCGTCTGTGAGGATGAGACGGGTGGGTTTGAGTTGATTGCCGGTGAACGGCGCTGGCGGGCGGCACGCAATGCGGGGTTGTTGGAGATCCCGGCTTTGGTGAAGAGTAGCACCACGCCCCAACAACTGCTCGAACTAGCCTTGGTCGAGAATGTCCAGCGCTCGGATCTGAACCCACTTGAAGAGGGTGAGGCGTACCAGACGCTCAAGGATGAGTTTGGTCTCTCGGATGATGAGATCGCCAAGCGGGTGGGCAAGAGTCGGGTGGCGGTGGTGAATATGCGCCGCCTGATTAAACTGGGTACGTCAGCCCGTCAGGCGTTGTTGGACAATAAGATCTCGGCGGGGCATGGTCGAATACTCCTGCGTTTTGAGGATGTGGCGACTCAGTCGGTGATGCTCGATCTGATCCTCCGGCGTGATCTGAGTGTTCGGGAGACGGAGCGGATTGCCGATATTGCGCTCCAAGTGAAGGTTGCTCCCGATGTGCGCCAGGCGCTCTTGGTGGGGACGATTACCCTTGCACAGGCGCAGGCGCTCTTGCGGATTGATGATGTTGGCCAGCAGGCACGGGTGTTGGAACTTTCGCTCTCGGTGGGGCTGAGTTCTCGCGAGACGGAGCGTTTTTGTGGGCTTGTGGCTGAGGGGGTGAGTATTGAGGCGGCGATCTCACAGGTGCGAGATCGCAAAATCCTGCTCGGCGGTGTCCCGCCACTGCAACGCGAGGCTCCCCGCCCGCCCGCCGATGAGGTGCGGGTACCGCGTGAGATGGATGAGGATTCCGATCTGCCCCGTTCTACGCCCGCGTCGAATGCGCAGGACGCCGAAACGCGCCGCATCTTCGAGGCGTTGCTGGGTACGCCGGTGCAGATCGTTCGCTCTGGCGGGACGATCAAGCTCATCATTACGCTCTATACCGATGATCAACTGCAACAGATCTATGAGCGCTTGGGTGGTGAGGATGAGTTGTAGGATCACTGGCTAGGCTTGTATTCTGTACGATGACTATGCGTACCATTCTCGCGTTTGGTAACCCGGTCTACGATGAGATCCGTACTCCGCGTGTGGCTACCCCTGGGCGGGTTCTTTCGGGCTGTTCGACCAATGCATGCCTCGCACTGTCCCGCTTGGGCCATCAGGCTGAGCTTGTTGGTCGGGTTGGGGCTGATTTCCAGTTGCAGTTTGTGACGGATATGGAACGCTTTGGGGTGCGGGCTTGGATGGAGCCTGCATCCCAAACGGGTGGTTTCCGGCTGATCTATGATCAGCGGGGTGATCGCACGCTGGATGTGTTGGGGCTTGCTGATCCGATTACGCATGTTCCGTCGGCTATCACTGAGGCTGATCTAATCGTGATCGGACCGATCTTACAGGAGACGCCGCTGGGGTTGTGGCAAGCCATCCGTGCCCAGACACATGCGCCGATATTCCTCGATCCGCAGGGGATGTTGCGGCGTATCGCTGCTGATGGGCGCATCGAACACTATGTTCCTGCTGATTTTGCTGAAGTGGCGTCTTGGTGTCGTGTCATTAAGGCCAATGAGGTCGAGGCTCACGTCCTAACCGGGATTGATCCGCGCCGTGATGTTGCCGCAGCAGCGCGGGCGTTGCGGGCGCTGGGCTGTACAATTGCGATTGTTACGTTGGCTGAGGCAGGGTCGTTCATTGATGATGGACAGCGCCAACTGCTCATCCCGGCGTACCCGACCGATGCGCGTGATCCAACCGGGGCGGGCGATACGTACATGGCCGGGTTTATCCATGCGTATTTGGAGAACCCGGATGATCTCTATCGCGCCGGCTGTATGGGGGCGGCGGTGGCGTCGCTCTGGATCGAGGATACGGGGCCGGAGGTGGCTTTGCCGCTGGCGGAGGTGCTGCGGCGCTGGGAGTGGTTGGTGGCGCGGAGGAGGGACGAAGCATCGGGCTAACTCGAAGGTACGGATGCCCCGCTCGCACAGGATGATGTTGGTGGCGCGGGGGAGGGGCGAAGCATCGGGCTAACCAGGTTTTACCGCATCTACATTCCCAGTTGTGATTTTTGTAACTAGTTTCACGGATGGGTTGTGATGCGAGGTACGAATTCTCCTGGGATCGCGGATGCAGAGGTTGGCTGAGCTTGTCGAAGCTAACGCACGTGATCTGAATCGAGGATAGTTACGAGGGGGGGCTGGTTATGGTGCCGTTACTTGCGCGGGTGCGCCAGTCCTACGAGCGCATCACGTTGCCGTTAGGGCGCGTCTGTATGCGCTTGGGTCTGACGGCGGATATGCTTACCTACCTTAGCCTCGCGTTGAGTCTAGTTGCGAGTTACCTGATCGCCCAGTCATACTTCTGGTGGGGGATTGGCGGGATTTTGCTGGTTGGGTTGGCTGATGTACTTGATGGGGCGACTGCACGGGCGGCGCATACGGCGAGTGTGTATGGTACGGTGTTGGATCATGTGACGGATCGTTATGCTGAGTTCTTCATCCTGACGGGGGTTATGCTTGCGGGGGTTGTGCATTCGATCTGGGTTGTTTTTGCGCTCTTTGGGATGGTGATGGCGAGTTATGTGCGGGCGCGGGCTGAAGCGACTGGCCAGATCAGTTCGTGTAATGTCGGTTTTGCGGGGCGTCAGGAGAAGTTAGCGCTGTTGATCGCGGGTCTCTTCCTGCAACCCCTTCTGCCGCAGATGGCGATCCTTGAGTGGGCGGTGATCTTGGTGGGGGTGGCCTCGCATCTGACAGCGATGCAGCGCCTCCTGTATACTCGGCGTCTATTGCGGAAGTTGGGATCAACCGAGCACGCCTGAGTTTCGGGTATGATGTAGGGGGCGAGTACTTTTTATCTGTCTAATCTGTCTGTACACGAAGGTACTGTGTGTTGAACCAGCAGATTGCGTGGACAGACTACCTATGAGGTTCTCTATGTCATTGACGACTGCCGAAGTAACCCACGTTGCCCGCCTGGCTCGTTTGCGCCTCAGCCCTGATGAGCTTGAGCATATGCGCGGTCAGCTCTCGGATATTCTTGACTATATCGCTATGCTGCAAGAGGTTGATGTGACTGGGGTGCCGATCACCGCCCAGGTGACGGGGTTGACGAGTGTGTTACGCCCCGATGGTGTCGTTGGTACCTTGTCTCTCGATCAGGTGTTGGCGAACGCCCCAGATGCCCAGGACGGAATGTTTCGGGTGCGCGCCGTCTTTGATGAGTAACCTGCAACAGAGACCGTTCTTATATCGTCATACTGCCAGACAATACCCGGCTATCTACCGGCAGGAAAGGAAACGACGATGTATAACGGCAATGGGAATGGTGGCTCCATCATGATCGGGAGCCTCCGTATTAAGCCGATCTATCTCTATGTGGCGGGCGCTGCGGTGTTGGTGGTCGTGATCTATCTGCTAATCCGCTTCCTCAATACCAGTTTCACCATGCATTTCGGAGCCTTCGTGGGGCTGCTCTTGATTATCGCTAATCTGCGCGAGGTGATTGGCGCGGCGTATGTCCAGCGTGGCAGTACCGCCATGCTGAACCTGTTGGTTGGTGGTGGCCTGATTTTCGCCTGGTTAGCGCAGTTCCTGGGAGTTCTGCTCTGGATACCGGCCATCCTGCTGGTGGGTGTTGCGACGCCCCTGATCCTTGGACGCGCAAATGTCTATAAGGCGTATATTACGACTGCTCAGGGGGCAATCTCGAATCTACGCCGAACGGTCATTCGTTAACGTGGGGCTTCGGGGGCGGCGTAGCCGCCTCCGAAGCTTTTTTTGTTATGGTCTGGCGGCGCAGCCGCCAAGCCATAACAAAAACGAAGGGTTGGGACTCAGCCAGTTACGTCGTAGCGGGGGCTTCGGGAGCCGCAGGCTCCCGGAAAGAACTTGCTTCTGCACATGCTCTATGGGTAGAGTCGGTACAACTGACGCGGGAACGGGATCGTCTCGCGAATATGCCGCGTCCCGGAGATCCATGCGACGGCACGCTCGATGCCCATCCCAAAGCCGCTGTGGGGTACCGTGCCATAACGACGCAGATCGAGATACCAGCGGTAATCCTCGATACTCAGCCCATGTTCGCGGATACGCGCTTCGAGCAACACTGGATCATGGATGCGCTGCGAACCACCAATAATCTCCCCATAACCCTCGGAGGCGAGCAGATCAGCACACAGTGCTACTTCGGGGCGGTTCGGATCGGGCTGCATGTAGAATGCCTTGATCGCACTGGGGAAGCGCTCAATAAAGACCGGGCGGTCAAATTGTTGGGCGATCAGGGTTTCATGGGCCGCCCCGAAGTCTTCACCCCACGCAATCGGCAGACACCCCTCGACCTCATGGTGCTTAGTGCGGATCAATTCGATAGCCTCATCATAACTGAGGCGCGGGAAGGGTGGTACGATGCGTTTGAGTGGCTCAAGATCACGTTCAAGAACGCGCAGATCCTCGCTGCGCCGCTCCAATACGCGCTGCACAATCGCACTGACAAACTGCTCCTGAAGCGCCAAATTGTCATCGTGATCCGCAAAGGCGACCTCTGGCTCGATCATCCAGAACTCGGTCAGGTGGCGGCGAGTCTTGCTCTTCTCGGCGCGGAAGGTTGGCCCGAAACAATAGACCTTCCCGAAACTCATCATGCCCGACTCAACATAGAGTTGGCCTGTTTGGGCCAAATAGGCCCGCCCAAGGTCGAAATAGTCGGTGCCAAAGAGGTTGGTGGTTCCCTCAGCCGCCGTTGCGGTTAAGATCGGCGTATCGAAGCGGATAAAACCCTGCGCATTCAGCCACTCCTGGGCAGCCGCGATCACCTCAGCGCGGATTCGCAACAGCGCGTGCTGTTTGCTCGAACGTACCCAGAGATGGCGATGTTCCATCAGAAACTCAACCCCGTGCTCCTTTGGCGAAATGGGGTAATCTTCGGTGATGCTGACAATCTCAACATCCTGAACATCTAGTTCGTAGCCACTCGGTGCTCGCGAGTCGGCCCGCACTCCGCCCGTGATGCGACATGCCGACTCCTGGGTGAGTTGTTGCGCATGGGCGAAACACGCTTCGCTCACATTCTTCTTAAAGACCACGCACTGAATCATCGCACTGCCATCACGCAGCATGAGAAAGATCAGTTTCCCCTTCTCGGTCTTGTTATGAATCCAGCCCGACAGCGTCACCGTCTGGCCCGCATAGTCGGCAATCGTGGCAATCGAGGTTGTCGCCAGTAACGACATAGCCCACTCCTCTCGCTCGTTCGTCGGTGGTTTAATGCGTCAGTATGCCACGAGTCCCATGGCGTGGCAAATTGACAGTCGGATGAGAATAGGCCATAATCAACGCTACGACAACCCCGAATTGAACCCCAAGGGACGGCTATGGATATTCACCGTTGGCGTTCGCATCCCGCTGTGCAACGGGCCATCGCTGACCTCATACACTACCAGCCTATTCTGGAGACCGTGATCGCCATCCAGCAGGTGCCTGCTCCGACCTTCGCAGAACAACGCCGTGGCCAATTGGTGGCTGAGCGACTGCGCAGTCTTGGTCTGCACGATGTTGTCCAAGATGACATGGGCAACGTCTATGCCCGCAGACCCGGTGCGACCCACCAACTCGGCCTGCTCGTCTCGGCTCATCTCGACACCGTCTTCCCACAAGATACCGACCTGAGCATTCGCTACGTAGGGAACCGAGTCTATGGGCCAGGGATTGGTGATAACAGCACCGGGGTGGCGGCACTATTGCACCTGGCGCAACTCTACACCCAGCATGATCTCCCGAACCAGCGCGATATCTGGTTTGTAGCCAATATCGCCGAAGAGGGCTTGGGCGACCTACGCGGCATGCGGGCGGTCATTGAGCAGCTACGCCATACGATCAGCAGCGTCATCGTTCTTGAAGGGTGCGACTTCGGGACCCTACACCACTATGCCATCGGCGTGCGCCGCTATCGGATCGAGGCGACTGCGCCAGGCGGACATGCATGGGGAAATTTTGGTAATCCGAGTGCCATCCATACCCTCGTGCGGCTGGCAACCCGTATCACCGAATTGAGTGTCCCGCGCCATCCGCGTACCACCTTCAACATTGGTACCATTGAAGGCGGCACCTCGGTCAACACAATAGCGCAACATGCCAATATGCTGCTCGACATGCGTTCCGTCAGTGCTCCTGCATTAGGAGAACTGCTTTGCCATGTTGATCGCCTGATTCACGCTGCCAACAATGAACATCCACAGGTACACGTCAAAGCGATCAGTGTGGGAGATCGGCCCTCAGGCGCGATTTCCCGTGATCACCCTCTTGTCCAGGCGGCGGTGAGTGCCTACCAATCAGCCGGTGCCACCATCAACTTTCAGCAGAGCAGCACTGACGCCAACATCCCACTCAGCTTGGGCATCCCCGCCGTTTGCGTCGGTATCACCGATGGAGGCAATGCCCATCGAACCGACGAGTATATTGTGCCCGAAAACCTTGGACGTGGTATTCAAGCGCTGCTGCTATTGAGCTTAGCGGCGTGTAACTAAAGACTGGAGGCCCTATGCTCAGTAAGCATGATCTCCTACTGGCCACCATTGCCCGCAAACCTACCCCGCACACCCCCATCGCCCTCTGGCGTCACTGGCCCGCCGAAGATCAGGTCGCCGAGGATCTGGCCCAAGCCACCCTCGATTTCCAACGCCGCTACGATTTCGATTTTATCAAACTTACCCCCTCGCAAGTCTTTGTGGCCGAAGATGCCGGCCTTACCGGCGTCTATGACGGCAACCCCGAAGGTGATCTGGTCAAGGGAGCCGCCCCGATAACCAGCCTCGAACAGTGGGAAGCCCTGCGCCCCCAGACGATTCAGCAGGGTGCGCTGGCACGCCAACTGCGCTGCCTCGACTTGGTGATCGCGGGAGCCGGTGAGACCCCGGTCATTCAGACCATCTTCAACCCACTCACCGTCGCGACATGTCTCGCAGGTGCGCGGGCGATCATCTGGCGGCGGCGGCACCCCGAAATATTCCAGCGCGGCTTTGCGACGATTATCGAGACCTGGCGCAGTTTTGTGGAGGCCGTGATTGCCTCTGGGGCGGCGGGAGTCTTCTTCTCCACGGCTGATGCCACCTACCAGCGGATGTCTGAGGAGGAGTATATGCACTGGGGCCGCCCCTCAGATCTCGAAGTTCTCTCGGCGGCCCAAGCGGGCTGGTTTAACGTCCTGCACATCCATGGCGAAGAACTTATGTTCAAGCTCGTGGCCGATTACCCGGTACAGGTCGTGAACTGGGATGATCAGCGTTCTGGGCCATCGCTGCGTGAGGGGCAAGCACTCGTCTCGAAGGCCGTTGCGGGGGGGATTGCGCAGTGGGGGGCTTTATTGCAGGGCAGTACCGACGAAGTACGCGCACAGGTCGCTGCTGGCATCGCCCAGACCGGTGGTGTCGGTTATATAGCAGCACCGGGCTGTGTGATGCCCATCCCCACACCTGAGCGTAACATACGGGCTGCGATCAGCGCGGCGCGGGGGAATCCATTGTAGGAGCGAAGCATCGCCCGCCAACATCGTTCGGGCTCCCCTGATCCATGGAGGGCGATGCTTCGCCCCTACGGGATGATCGGGGAACCCGGCGATGATGGGATTTCCTTACTCCAAGTGTGAACCGTTATGCAAGAATCGTCTCAATTGCACCAAGCACATCAGCACCGAGATCCACCTCAGCCGCACCGACATTATCCTCCACCTGCTCAGCGCGGGTAGCCCCGATAATCACACTACTTACTCCGGTATTGCGCAACGCCCACGCCAAGGCCAACTGCGAGCGCGTGATGCCCAGTTCGTCCGCAATGGCTTTGAGGTTACGCACCCGCGCCACATTCTGCTCATTCAGATAGCGCTCGCGTGCCCACGCCTCGCGCTGGAAGCGTGAATCAGCGGGGACACCGTCATCATACTTCCCACTCAACATCCCCTGCGCCAACGGCGACCAGACCACCAACCCGATGCCACGCGGTTGGGTGATCGGCATGATCTGCTTCTCGACCCGCTCGCGGTAGAGCATCGAATACTGCGGCTGCTCCACCTTCGGCTTGGCCCATCCAGCCCGCTCGCACAGCGCATGCGCCTCTGCGATCTGCGAAGCCTCCCACTCCGAGGTTCCCCAATAGAGTACCTTCCCCATACGCACCAGATCGTCCATCGCCCGCAACGTCTCCTCAAGTGGCGTCTCAGGGTCGGCACGGTGACAAAAATAGATATCCAGATAATTGGTGCCCAGGCGGGCCAGACTCGCATCAATACTCTCGAAGATATGCTTGCGCGACAGCCCGCGATCATTCACATCATCACTCATCGGCCAAAAGACCTTACTGGAGATCACCAACCGATGGCGCGGGAACTCACGCAGGATCGCCCCCATCTGACGCTCCGCCTCACCCCGACCATAAATATCCGCCAGATCAAAAAAATTAACCCCACGCTCATAGGCGCGCACCACCACCTCACGTGCAGCATCGGCGGGCGTCTTGCCCTCACCAAAATTGATCCAACCACCCAGCGAGACCGCACTCACCTTCATACCCGTATCACCAAGCCGTCGGTAACGCATCAGAGACTCCTTCTAGCCACTCCAGTTTCCCAATGTCGCCCGGTACGCACCATCGGCTTGGGGTTCGAGCTTGATATAGGTATTGGACGAGTGATAATTCGTCGGATCAGCGATCTCATTCCAGTCATACTCACGACCCTGATCTTTGAGGTGGCGCGTCCATGTCCCACTATTGAAATAGTAGCCGGTGCGGCCATCAGGCAGACTGATCGGCTGGGTATAGCCATCAATCGGGCCGTGGGTATGCCCCATAATCACCGTCGTGATCGCCGCATCCTGTTCCAGCACCGCCCGCGCCGCCCGACGGTAGTCATCACCCTCAGCACCCGCCCCACCCAGCACCAGGATCTCGCCGGAAGCCTCCTCCAGACTCAGCGCTGGGGCGGCCCCAGCAACTGCCGCACCCAGGCTGGTGGGGTCTGCGCCCAGCAAGACCTGCTCAAACTCGGCGCGGAAAGCGGGGTCATCAAGTTGGGCCTCAATCTGTGCCCGCAACGCATCCTCAGCCAGTGCTGCAACCACCTCATCAGTTGGCGGCGGTACCGTCTCCGACGTGGCTCCGAGCACCCCACCAAAGATCGGCGGCAAGCGGCTCGTCAGCAAGAACGTCGCCAACAAGCCCAGTGCCGTCGCCGTAAAGCGGAAATCGTGGCGTAAACCCAGGCTCATCACCTTGGGGATCGGCTTAACATTATCAATAAACCAACGCTCCCGTTCGAGTTGGTTATAGACCTTCTCAACAAAGAGCGTACCCCAACAACGCTTCAGGCGGCGCACCCCATGCGCATCAAAGGCGAAGGGCATCGTCATGCGATCCCCGAAGGAGTTCGCCTTATCATACTCGTGGCCATGCTCGATATAGACCCGACCGTGGTGCGCATTACCGAGCGTATAACAATACTCATAGAGCATCAGATTGCCGGCAGCACCCGGAGGATAGATCGCATCAAAGATCTCGGCCCACACCTCACCCCACAAGAGATCAATATCATGATTCCCGGCGATGATCGTGATCGAGTTTCCCTCCATCATAAAGCGGCGCATGGCGGCAAAGACCTGCGGATGCCCGCTGGCGATCTCCGGGTTTTTACCCATAATCACCCGCACCCGCTGGAGCGACTCCTGTTCCGTCGTGCCGAGATAATCTGAAGGCGAGGCTAACCCGACATGGGGCAAGGTTTGGGGCACCTCCAAAAAATCCCCCGCAATCACCAACTCAACCGGGTTGCCACTCGTGCCGATACGATCCAGAAAGCGCACAAGATCATCCCCAGCAGTAAAATCCTCCAGCGGATCGAGCGTACCATCGGGCAGCCATCCCGGCCCCAGATGCAGATCACTCACCACGTAGGCTACTTTGTCCATGATCGTTCCTTGCTGTTCAATACCGTAACTGTTCACACTTGGGGTAAGAGAAACGTTATTGTTCACGCGAAGACGCGAAGGCGCGAAGGTTTTTTACCCTAAGACATGGTTTCAGAAGGCGCGTATCAACTTGACACGTGCGTTATGGCCCTCACCCCCCTAGCCCCCCTCTCCCGTTCGCTGCGCGAACAGGCGAGGGGGGGATACGCTCCGGGATACCTCAGTCATGTGCCCCCCTCTCCTGTGGGCGAAGCCCACGGGAGAGGGGCTGGGGGTGAGGGCCGTTCGGCGGCGAATTGTCAAGTGGTTACAAGCCATGTCTAAGTGTGAATAGTTACTCAATACCCTCAAATGGCGATCTGTCTACGGAGTATGATAGCATAGGGTAACTATTCATGGGTGTTTACATAGTATGTGTGTTCTTTGCGTTCTGTTGCGGCTGCTGAGGGGGACAGGTGTACACCCCCGATAGGATTGCTATAGGAGGAGACCCATGCCCGAACCAACGATCACCCGTCTCGGACTTCATGGGACTCCCATGCCTGATCCTGCGGCGGTGGTGAATTATGGGAATGCTCGCTTCACCATGCTAACCCCACGATTGATCCGCATACAATGGGCAACCGATGACCAGCATGATGATCGTCCCAGCTACGCCTTCCCCTCCCGCTACGCCAAAGCTCCGCCTTTTCGGTACGAAAAAGCGGGTCAGGAACTGATGATAGACACTGGGGCGTTGCGCATCTTCTACCGTGGCGGGCGCTTCGAGCCTGCCAGCCTAGAGATCCACCTGATCGTTGCGGGCGCGAGCATCTGCTGGCGCCCCGGCACCCCCGACATCCACAACCTGCGGGGGGCGCGCCGCACCCTCGATGGGTGTCGCGGTGCTGCGGCACTAGAACCCGGCATCATCTCGCGTGATGGGTGGGTCCTGGTTGATGATAGTGCCAGTGTACGGTTTGACCCCCAGAGTGGCTGGGTGCAACCGCCCGCCCCAGGCGAGCAGCAAGACTGGTACTTCTTCGGGTATGGCCACAACTACCTCGCCGCAATTGCCGACTATGCCCAGTTTGGTGGGCGTGTCCCCATGATCCCGCGCTGGGCATTGGGTGCCTGGTGGTCGCGCTACCACGCCTACACCGAGCCAGAGTTGCGGGCATTAGTAGAAGATTTTACCAGCCACCAGATCCCACTCGATACCGTCGTGATTGACATGGACTGGCATCTCCCCGGATGGACGGGCTACACCTGGAACCGCGATCTCTTCCCCGATCCACCTGGGTTCCTCGCGTGGCTCCACCAACAAGGGCTGCGCGTTACCCTGAACCTGCACCCCGCCGATGGTGTGCATCCCCATGAAGCCGCATACCCGGCGGTTGCGGCGGCCTGCGGCCACGATCCAGCCACAGCCCAACCCATCCCCTTCCGCATCAGCGACCCAACGTTTGTGCGGGCCTACTTTGAACACCTGCACCATCCATTAGAAGACGAAGGCGTAGATTTCTGGTGGCTCGACTGGCAACAGGGGCGCACGTGCGAACTCCCCGGACTCGACCCGCTCCCCTGGCTCAACCACCTCCACACCCGCGACATGCAGCGGCGCGAGGGGCGACGCCCGATCACCTTCAGCCGCTGGGGCTGGCTAGGCAACCACCGCTACCCCATCGGCTTTTCGGGCGACACCTTCGCCACCTGGGAAGCCCTGCGCTTCCAGCCCTACTTCACCGCCACCGCCGCTAACGTCCTCTACGGCTGGTGGAGCCACGACATTGGTGCCCACTTTGACGCCTGCGAGCCAGAACTCTATGCCCGTTGGGTTCAAGTCGGCGCACTCAGCCCTATTCTGCGCCTGCACTCAACCAAATCCTCGTGGGCCGAACGCCGCCCCTGGGCCTTCCCGTCCGCAATCCTGGCCGCAGCACGAACCGCCTTTCAGACCCGCTACACCCTGCTACCCTACCTCTACACTCTCGCCCGCATCCACACAGATCGTGGCCTCGCCCCGTGTCGGCCATGCTACTACTCGTGGCCTGAGGAACCCGCCGCCTACATCGCCCGCGAACAATACATGCTCGGTGACCAGATACTTGTGGCTCCCATCGTCCATCCCAGCGACCCAGTGAGTGGCCTTGCCCCAGCCGATGTGTGGGTACCACCGGGCGTATGGATCGAGCGCAACAGTGGCGAAACCTTCCACGGCCCCGCATGGGTGCGTCTCGAAGCCGAACTCGACACCATCCCCCAACTCGTACCTGCAGGTGCCATCATCCCGCTCGCCCCACCAGCCCTCCGGAGCCACCAACAACCCGCCGACACCCTCACCTTCAGCATCTTCCCCGGCCATGCCGGAGCCACCCGCATCTACGCCGATGCAGGTGAAGGCGAAGCCTACCGCGACGGAGCCTACGAATGGACCCCCGTCAGCATGCGGATGGCGCACAACGGCTGCCAGATGCAGATAGAAATTGGCCCCGGCGAAGGCACATGCCCCGATCTGCCCCGTATACGCCGCGATCATCTGCACCTAGAATACGTCCTCCCCGCCGACACCATCCTGGTAGATGGGGTGGTCTGGAATGACTGGGTATACGATGCGTTGGACGAACGCATCATCTGTAGCCTACCCCCGCGCCCTCGTGAGCAAGGCGTCATGGTGCAGGTTGAATTTGGCCAACCCGCCAGCCTGCTTGGCGAGCGGCGCAATCAACACATACGGAGAGACCATGCGCAGCGGCTCATTGGAGCCAGCAGCCTCGACAGCGAACAGATCTTCTACGTAGCAGAACCAGGGCGCAGCCGAGCCATCGCCCGGCTGGGAGGCCCGTGGGCACGCCTCTACCAGCACACCACCCCTGAGGATGCCGTGCATAGTCTAGGCAGCCTCGTCATCGCGGCAGCGGGTGACGGTAGCCCCGTGCATGGCGTGGTCACCTGGCGTATGATCGGGCCAGACGGAGTGCGCGAGGAGGTTGTAGCGTTAGAGCCAAGTGGGGAAGATCGCATCCTCTCCTGTCCCTTCACCTGGAACGGAACCACCCACAGCCTCTGCTGGTCGTTGGAACTCCAACTCCAGTGGGGAGCACACGAACTGCGACACCAGATCCAAGCGCAACCGCTCTTTCCTACCATTGGCCACTGGCAGATCTGCGTCCGGCCCAGTACACAACCCCTGACCCTAGCCGAAGCCCTAAAGCGCAGCAACGATCTGGACTGGCAAACAGTTCAGCACAACCCAGAGCAAGCTGAATTCCAGAGCCTCACCGAACACTTCAGAATACCCTTCACCGAAGTCGCTCGTACCTATCCAACCGACAGCACCCTGAACGGCTATGCCCGTACCTGGCTCAGCATCCGCGAGGCTCAGCGAATACGGATTGCCTACCACGCCCCGCACCCACCCCAGATCTACCTAAACGGAACCGAGATCGCCATCGAACACCACATCCCCGCCGCCAGGTATCGGGTCAACCCCGACTGGAGCCGTAGCATCCCGGTCGAGATCCCCGCCGGTACAAGCAGCCTCATCATCATCAGCCAGCACCCCGCCGACGAAGACCCGTGGTTCTGGTTCATGAACGTGATGATCGCGGATGAGCACGATCAACCCATTCCTCATGTCACATGGGAGCAGCCACATCAATCCTAACGCACCACCAAGGGCAACATCACCTGGAGCCACAGCATCTCAGTGGAGCTACCCGCCGGAACGAGCAGCCTCCTCATCATCAGCCAGGGGGAGGAATCCGGCTCCCGCCCCCAGCGGGGGCGGGTTGGGGTGGGGGCAAAAGCGACGTTACCCATGCCCTGCTCCATCAGCGGCCTAATTCAGCGGTTTTGGAGCGGATAGCGTATACTTAATTGGTAATGCCGTGGTGAGACCCAGAATCGTCTATGATCATCAGGAGACTTTCGCCATGCGCCCCCCGATCACCAGTATAGCCCTCCTCATCCTGCTCACTCTGCTCGTCACTCTTGCGCCACCTGCGCCCCGTGTTGCTGAAGCCCGGGGCGTTGGCAGCATCGTCGCGTGGGGAGACAATGGGGTTGGGCAGATGGATGTGCCGAGTGGGCTGAGCCACGTGGTTGCCATCACCGCTGGACGGTTCCACAACATGGCGCTGAAGAGCGACGGCAGCGTTGTTGCGTGGGGCACCAATTGGTCTGGGCAGACGGATGTGCCGAGTGGGCTGAGCCACGTGATCGCCATCGCTGCGGGAGATGCCCACAGCATGGCGCTGCAGAGCGACGGCAGCGTTGTTGCGTGGGGCAATAATGCGTATGGGAAGGCGACTGTGCCGGATGGGCTGAGCCACGTGGTCGCCATCGCTGCGGGAGCGTATCACAGCATAGCGCTGAAGAGCGACGGCAGCGTCGTTGCGTGGGGCGCCAATGGGGCTGGGCAGACGAGTGTACCAAGTGGGCTAAGCAACGTGGTCGCCATCGCTGCGGGATACTTGCACAGCATAGCGCTGAAGAGCGACGGCAGCGTCGTTGCGTGGGGCGCCAATGGGGCTGGGCAGACGAGTGTACCAAGTGGGCTAAGCAACGTGGTCGCCATCGCTGCGGGAGGGTCTCATAGCATAGCGCTGAAGAGCGACGGCAGCGTCGTTGCGTGGGGTTACAATGGGGATGGGCAGACGACTGTACCGAGCGGGCTGAGCAACGTGGTCGCCATCGCTGCGGGAGCGTATCACAGCATAGCGTTGGTAGCGAACAGTGTCACTCGGTCGTGGGGCAACAATGGGTCTGGGCAGACGAACGTGCCCACCGATCTCGGCAATGCCATCGCCATCGCTGCGGGATGGTCGCACAGCATGGCGCTCAAAAGCGACGGCAGCGTCGTTACGTGGGGCAACAATGCGTATGGGCAGACGAGTGTGCCAAGTGGGCTGCGCAACGTGGTCGCCATCGCTGCGGGATGGACGCACAGCATGGCGCTGAAGAGCGACGGCAGCGTCGTCGTGTGGGGCGACAATGGGTATGGGCAGACGGATGTGCCGAGTGGGCTAAGCCACGTGGTCACCATCGCTGCGGGAGCGTATCACAGCATAGCGCTGAAGAGCGACGGCAGCGTCGTTGCGTGGGGCGACAATGAGTATGGGCAGGCGGATGTGCCGAGTGGGCTGAGCAACGTGGTCGCCATCGCTGCGGGATGGTATCACAGCATGGCGCTGAAGAGCGACGGCAGCGTCGTTGCGTGGGGCTACAATGGGTCTGGGCAGACGAGTGTGCCGAGTGGGCTGAGCCACGTGGTCGCCATCGCTGCGGGATGGTCGCACAACATGGCGCTCAAGAGCGACGGCACCATTGTTGCGTGGGGCGTCAATTGGTCTGGGCAGACGAGTGTGCCGAGTGGGCTGAGCCACGTGGTCGCCATCGCTGCAGGAGGGTATCACAGCATGGCACTCACGTCTGATGGCACCATTGTTGCGTGGGGCGCCAATGGGGATGGGCAGAGGAGTGTGCCAAGTGGGCTGAGTCACGTGGTCGCCATCGCTGCGGGAGGGTCTCACTCAGTTGCCATAATGCGGGTCAACAACGCACCCGTGATCAGCGAGGGGCCGAGTGCCAGCGTGACCATGAGTGAGGATGGCAGCCCCACGCCCTTCGCCCTCACCCTCCATGGTAGCGAACCCGACGGCGATCCGCTCACCTGGAGCATTGCCACCGCTGCGACCCACGGCAGCGCCGAGGCGAGTGGCACCGGCACGAGCAAGGCCATCACCTACACGCCTACGGCCAACTACACCGGCAGCGACAGCTTCGTCGTGCGCGTCTCGGACGGGACGCTCAGCGACGAGATCACCGTAACCGTGACGATTGAGGCGGTCAATGAATATGTCTACCTACCGATAGTTATGCGGTAGCTCAGTGATACCATTACCCATAACGTGATGATTGGCAGGTAGGACATTATCCATGAAAAAGATGGGCAGGAGCGGCTACGCCACTCCTACCCATTTTTTGTTGATGGGGTTTGGCGGCGTAGCCACCAAACCCCATCAATCCTAGCGCACCACCAACGGCAACATCACCTCATAGAGGCCAACCTCTATCTGCGCCGGAGTCAGTGGATCGCCAAGCAGCGTATAGGTACGTAACGCATCCTCACAGCAATAGGCATTGGTAAAGAGCTCCGTATAGCCGGCCATCGTCAGGCTCCCAATCAGCGGATACGCCCCGTAAGGATCAGCCCAAAGGGTACGCATAAACCCTCGCTGTAACGCATCATGGCCGTGGAGCACCCCGGTTCCAGTTGAACTCCAAGTCGCAATGCCACCCCCATACGGATTGAGCACCAACGCCTCATCAATCGTGGTACCGCGATACGAAGGCACCTGAAATTGCCCACTAAGACATGTCAGACTCAAAACAATGGGTAGGCGCGCCCCATTGCGTAGATCAGTCGCATAATCCACGCCCAGCAAGTAACGAATATCCGTCGGAACATTCGGCTGACTCGATGCTGCGGTATACGCCCACTGATACGGCAACCCATGACCAATGAACGTCACCGTCAGCGCACCATTATTGATTGTACGCATCGTCTCTTGGAAGGCTGCGTATGAGTCCTTCACCCGCCATGGTTGATCCGTCGGTGCACTCGGATCATAGTACATTCGGGAAGCCTTCACTTCAGTAGGCAGTGAAGCAATACTCTCATCGGCAATCAGCGGAAAATCACCAGCATAATCAGCATCGTCGGTGATATACGCAGCCCGACCGCGCCATGATCCCACCGCTTTGGATGTCTCGTAAGCAATAATCTTCTGCACCAAAATCGTCAATTCGTTGGCACTCTTCACCGGCAAGCGCCCAAGCATCAGATCCGGCATCCAATCATCAAGTGGGCTATTGCCATTGAGTTGGACAAAACAATTTTCGCATGCCGTCTCACCCAGCATGTCATCCACCGTCGCCAAATAGGGTGGAATCCAATTGGTCTGCCCGATCCCCAGATAGTTGCGCGCATCGGCTGTTCCATCCCCCACCAAGATCACCGCCTGCGGCTTGGTTCCCCAGGTATCATTGGCGTAGCGTAAAAACTCCCGGATCGCATCTGGGTCTACCTGCCCGTTCGACCACGAATCATAGATCGCCTGGGTCTCGACCACCGCCACGCTATAACCTTGGCTCTGGCGGTGGCTCACCAGGGGAGCCAGGGCCGCCACAAAGGCTTTGGGGATGATATAGACGGCCTGGGCATTCAGCGGAGTGGCCAGATCCACGGGAGGGCGCACCCGGATGCTTGGCGTATGCAGCGTTCCCGATCCCGTCACCAGATAGGTATGGGCACCCGTCACATTCACTTCAAAGCTACTACCTGGCGCAGAGAGGCGCACCGGCGCAGATGGCACCGTCACATCATAGAAAGTCGCCCCGGTGGACAATTCACTCAGGCTATAACACTGCTGACCACTATGGCCAACAAAGATCGCCCCTTTGGAAGCAAAGCGCAGTTGAACCGGCGACTCCCATGCGACACTATCCAGATGCACCCCATCGGTCACACTGCCCGGCACCAGTGCTACAACCGCCTGGGACGCACTCGTGTTGAAGGCAAACTGCTGGGCCGTATTACCCGACCCACCCCAGGTTGCCGTCTGCTGATTGCCAGCCAGCGTCACCTTCATGGTATGCGCACCAAGATACACACTCGCCCCATGCACCGTGAGCGTCATCGTAGTGGGTGCAGTTGCCCATGGCAACGCAGAGGTAAACGTCGCTGTCGCGGTATCCTCGGTGGCAGGAGCGGGGGCAACCGAGAGTTGCCCTACAAAGAAGTGGTTCCCATCCGGCCCCGCCAGCCGCGATTCATAACTCGTATTCAGCCGCCACTCACCCCGGCCCAGCGCGGTTGTCTGGCATGCAACCGCACCCGATGGCGTCGCATTCACATTCGCTATCGTCGGGCCCGCACGCCCCTCAACCGTCAGCCAATAACGATCCTGGCTGTTATAACGATCACCGGGGGTTGGCGCATAGAAGCGCAATTCGGTCAGAGTACCACTCGTGGTACGCAGTTCAAGCGGCACCTCTACCCCTTTGAACCAGACCCGCAGCAGACTGGGATCATTCAGCGGCACCCCCACCCCACTGAGCGTAGCCGCACTCAACGACTGAATACCGGCTTGTGTCACCGTGATCTCCCACGAGCTTCGGTTGGCCAGCGGGCTAGGTGCAGCGGCCAGATCCTGGAACGGGGGCGTATCGGCATTCAGCGTAGCTCCCGCCGCATCCAGCAGACGCGCCTCTGGCACATACGCTTTGATCCGCGTAATCGCCGTCGGGCCAGCGCTACCCAAATAGATCGGGTTGATCGCATAGACCACCGTATACTGACCATCCAACACCCCCTCACGCAGAATCGTCAGCGCGGCGGTGGGTTGGCTGGGGGGAGTGTATCCGGGTGCTGGCAGTGTACTACTCCCCTCATCGGTGATCGGCACCGGGAGAACTGGGAGATCGCCCTGCCATGATCGTGTCTCCAAGACCTGAATTTGGGGTGTTGCATCCGCATGCGCGGGCAAACGTAGTGCCACCACCTGACGGGGTGGTGGCGTGCCAGCATCAAACAGTGCTTGTTGCGCCACATCAGGCGACCAACTCAGCAGCACACCCCCACTATCGTTGGTAAGAATGACCCCACCCACCGGTGGGTTGATGGCATCCACACGTGTAGTCGAAACCAGCACAAGACTGAACATGACGAGGAGAGGAATGAGACGCAGACGCATAATAATCTTTCAGAAGGCAGGAGGCAGGGATGCGTGAAGAATGCGACCCTCTCCTCGTGCATAGCACCGTATCAAAACGTAACCCAATCATACTTCTTATGGTAGCACCGGCATCTTACCCAGGGTATTGTGCAAACGCCTTGGGGCTGCCCCAAGGCGTTTGTTATTTTTTGGTGGTTTTACCGCCAAAAAATAACAAACGAAAGATCTTCGGAAGCGGCGCAACCGTGCGTATGGGGCGCGTCGCGACGCGCCCCATACTACACACTCAGGGGGGGGTACCGGCTTATGCCGTGCGCCACCGACTCACTAGACTCGCTGCGATCAGGCTGATGCCCAAAATAAAGAGAAACGGTAGCAACAAATTGCTGTTTGAACTCGTATTGGGCAAATTGGGCGGTGGCACCGGTTGCGTAATAATGAGCGACACTTCACTATTGTTATTCAGTGGATTGTCGGTCGCGCTCGTCGTGGTCAGGAAGGCGATATTACGGTTATCGGGCGCTTCAGCCGCTGCTACCACCCGCGCAATCACCGAAATCGTCACCACGTCACCGGGGGCGAGATCGCCAATCACCACCCGAATCGTGGCCCCATTCACCGTCACTTCACCTCGTGTCGCACTCACCCCCTCAAGGGCCAGGAAGGGCGGCACCGTATCCTCAACCATCACATCAGAAGCAACCCCATTGCCCGAATTGGTGACCGTCAGCGAATAGGTGACCGTGTCGCCAATAAATGCGGCGCTCACACTCACCTCTTTGGTGATTATCGGATCAGCAATCAGGATGATCGGCGTACTGGTGGGGGTGGGGCTTGGAGTACTCGTGGGTGTGGACGGTTCGCGCCGTGGAGACTCATCTGGTGGAGGTGGGATAGGTGTATTGGTCGGTGTGTTGGTCGGTATCGGTGTTGGCGTGCGCGTCGGCGGTTCAGCGGCAGAGGTTTCGGTAATGAGGAGCACAGGAGCCGCCGCAACCGGCTCCGACATACTCATCAATCCCGCAGTGAGCAGAATCAACATACCTGTAACAAACAGGAGAATCCGTGACACGGCGATCCGCACCATTACAAGCTCCTTCCCTCACCCATGTGCAACATCGTCCACCTACGGTGGAGGTTCGAAGGGACGGCTTGCCGCCCCCGAAGATCCTTGTTTTGGTCGTGTTTGGTGGCGAAACCAGCAAACACGACCAACAACTGGGGTGAGGGGCACTGCCCCAAAGACAATGCACATGTCCTGTGAGATCTTATGCAACGAATGTAGCATAAATAGTATACTACATAGCTGCAATCTCCTCAGCGACATCTATCGCCCGTAGCGAAGCAGCGTTCTTATTACAACTTTCGTTATACTCATACTCCGGGGTACTATCGGCAACCACCCCCGCAGCGGCTTGGGCATAAGCTACCCCGTCCTTCACCACCATAGTACGTAGCGCAATACACAGATCGAGATCACCATTGAAACCCACATGGCCCACCGCCCCCGCGTAGATTCCGCGCTGCTGGCCCTCCAACTCCGCAATAATCTCCATCGAGCGGATCTTGGGTGCCCCGGTAACGGTACCCGCCGGGAAACAGGCGCGTAGGGCGTCAAGCGGCTTCAGGTCGGTGCGGAGTTGCCCCGTCACCGCCGACACGATATGCTGCACATGGCTATACTTCTCGATCACCATGAAGGTTGGCACCTGCACCGTCCCCGGCTCACTGATGCGCCCAATATCGTTACGCCCCAGATCGACCAGCATCAGGTGCTCAGCACGCTCCTTCTCATCGGCGAGCAACTCGGCGGCCAGCCGCTCATCCTCGGCGATATCCTTACCCCGCCAGCGCGTCCCGGCAATCGGGCGGGTTTCAACCTGACCCTCCTGTACCTGCACCAACATCTCCGGCGACGCCCCCACCAGATCGCCCTCGCCGGTGCGGATGTAGAACATGTAGGGCGAGGGGTTGATCGTGCGCAAGGCCCGGTAGATCGTAAAGCTGTCGGCGCTGGTGGGCTTACTAAAGCGCTGCGAGACTTGTACCTGGAAGATGTCGCCCGCCATCACATACTCTTTGGCCGCCAGCACAGCCGCTTCAAACTCCGCTTGGGTACGGTTTGATGTTGCCGCAACGGGTGGTGGCGGCGGCACACTATGCGGCTCATAGTTACGCCCATGGGTCGGCGTTCCCTGGGGTAACGGGCGTTGCAGCCGCGTGATCACATGCTCAATCTTCCCCACCGCCCGCAGATACTCCGCCGCCAGATCCTCGGCATCCAAATGCACATGCGAGATGACCAGGATCTTATTCCGCACATGATCGAAGGCCAACAGCGTATCCACAAACATCCACCAACTATCGGGCATATCATAGGCGCGCGCCTCAGGCACCGGCAGACGCTCGAAGTAGCGCGCCGCCTCGTAGGCCAAATAGCCCACCGCGCCACCCACAAAGATCGGCAGGTTAGGCAGCCGCACCGGGCGGTACGCACTCAGGTAGCTATCCAACACCAACAACGGATCATCATAGCGCAGCGTCTGCTTATAGCCACCCTGAATCGCCTGCGCCTGCCCCGCGTGCATGCGCAGCGTCAGGTAAGGGTCACTCCCAATAAAAGAGTAGCGCCCCACATTCTGCCCGCCGGTGACACTCTCCAACAAAAAGGAGGGGCCACTCTGGGCCAACTTCAAGTAGGCCGAGACCGGTGTCTCCAGATCGGCCATAATCTCGCGGTAGATCGGGCAGATGTTACCCTGGCTGGTGAGGGCACGAAGCTCCTCTAGTGAAGGTGCATACATCGGGTTTCTCTATCTAAAGTAAGTCATGCCCATCGCCGCTTCCATCATCGTCACCGTCTCTGCTGCCACCGCCCGCGTGCGCGCATTGCCCACCGCGATGATCGTATCCACAATCTGCGGGTTGGCCTCGTAGTGGGCGCGCCGTTCGCGGATGGGATCGAGGAAGGCGTTGATCGCCGCCGTCAGCTTGCGCTTCACCTCCACATCGCCCACCTTGCCCAAGCGGTAGCGATCCTTCAGGTCATTCACCTCTTCCAGATTGGGGTTAAACGCATCGTGGTAAGCAAAGACCGGGTTACCCTCGACCTTTCCAGGAATATCGGCGCGGACACGGTTGGGGTCGGTGTACATTCCGCGCACCTTCTGCTCCACCGTCTTGGCGTCATCCGAGAGGAAGATCGCGTTATTGGCACTCTTACTCATCTTACCCTGACCGTCGGTGCCGGGGAGCGTGCCCACCTCTGGTACCAACACGTCCGGCTCCGGAAAGACCTCGCCATACAACCCATTGAAGCGGCGCGCAATCTCGCGGGTGATCTCCACATGCGCCTCATTATCCTTCCCCACCGGCACCAAATGCGCACGCGGCATCAGGATATCGGCAGCCTGCAATACCGGGTAGCCCAAGAGGCCGAAGGGCAGTTGCTCCTCATCAATATGCGCATTGCGCGCCATCTCCTTGATGCTCGGCAAGCGGCTCAAGCGCGGCACACTCACCATCATCTCGAAGATCAGGTTGATCTGGTAGATCTCCTTTACCGCCGACTGCACATAAAACGTCACTTTCTCTGGATCAATTCCTACCGCCAAGTGATCCAACACCAGATCACGGATATTCTGTGGGATGGCCGCAATATCCTCATGGCTGGGCTTGGTGGTCAGCACATGCAGATCGGCAATAATAAAGAAACACTCGTAACGCTCCTGAAGCGCCACCCGATTGGCCAACGAACCCACATAATGACCCAGATGCAGTTTTCCGGTTGGCCGGTCGCCGGTGAGAATCCGCTTTTTACCGCTCATAACTAGCTACTCCTGCTATGCAAAGAGGCAGAGAACCCCATGGTATACTGCCGCCATTCCATGATACTTGTTCATGCTGCCCAAAACCCAGGGAGCATATATGACGTTGACGCAAAGACGCAAAGTTTTTAGTATAGGCTCTCCTTGTGTTTTATGGAACATAGCCAACCATAACCTTTGCGTCTTCGCGCCTTTGCGTCAAGAAGAAATTCCGAATTGGCTTGAAAGCACATCTTATGCGACGTATCTTCCTTATCCTGACCATCTTTCTGCTCGTTACTCTCTGGCCGATCACGCCCACCCATGCCGAGTTTGTAGCCTCCTTCACCAGCGAACGTGAAGTCGTCACCCCACTCAACCCGGTTCTTATCTATGTGAATGTGCAGGACTACAGCGGCCCGGCGCAACTGCTCATCTTCGATGCGGACGGGCGCGCAGCGGGGGTGTTCGATCTCCAACTTGATGCTGGTTATGGCGCAGTGCGGGTGCAACCCCGTGGCAGCCTCGGCCCGCATTGGGGGGCGCTCTTCGTCAATGGCACCCAGGTCTATGCCGCCACGATCTACACCCTAGATGCCAGCACCACCGTCCAAACCGGCGTCCCCGCCTTCGACACCCTCTACGCCAAGGTGCAAGACTTTATGGCCCATGACCGCCTCAGCTACCGGCTGGACGGTACTGATGTGGTGGGCTACCGCTCGCCCGACAGCCCGCTGCTCTGGTTGCGCGACCACTACTACCAAAATCGCGCCTTCCGCTACTTCGAGACTGATCTGAAGAGCCTCCCCGAAGCCTTCGCACGTGCGCAGGCTGAAGATGGCAGCTTCCCCGACTTTCTGGCGCGTCCAGAGTGGCAGATCCCGGCTCTCCGCACTCCTGTCGAGGCCGATGTTGAGTACCTCTACGTCCAACTCATCTACGAGACATGGCAGACTACCGGCGACCGCGACTGGATGCTGAAGATGCTCCCTTCTGCCCAGCGGGCGATTGCGTATACCCTCACCAGCCCTATCCGTTGGGAACCGCACGTTGGCCTCGTCATGCGCCCCTTCACCATTGACACCTGGGACTTCGAGTATGGGCCGACGACGACCGATCCCGACACGGGCCGCCCCGCGCCGCGCCACTGGATTGACGCGCAGACCAAGTGGGGCATCTTCCACGGTGACAACACCGGGCTTGCCGAAGCGTTGCGCTCACTCGCGGTGATGGAGCAGCAGGCCGGGTTGTGGGAGAGCGCCTACGAGCGCAACGTCTTGGCCGACCAGATCATGCAGCGCCTCAACCACCTGAGCTGGAACGGCAACTTCTACACCCACCATGTCAAACTCATCCCCTACGACGTACCGGGGGTGGATGAGGCCAAACAACTCAGCCTCTCCAACGCGCTGGCGCTCAATCGGGGCGTCCTGAGCGTTGAACAGGGCCAAGCGATAGTCGGCGAATACCTGCGCCGCCTGCAAGCCCCTGGGCGGGTCGCCTTTGCCGAGTGGTGGAGCATTGACCCGCCCTTCCCGGCGGGTGCCTTCGGCCTTGACGGACGCCTCGGCGAGCGCCCCGGCGAATATGTCAATGGCGGGGTGATGCCGCTGGTCGGTGGCGAGTTGGCACGCGGTGCCTTCCGCTACGGCTATGAAGTCTATGGCTTCGACATCCTAGATCGCTACGCTACACTCATCCGCCGCAGCAACGCCACCTACCTCTGGTACTATCCCACCGGCGGTATCGCCCCGGTCAACGAATACCTCGCCACCGACGGCTGGGGGGCAAGTGCCATGCTGGGAGCCTTAATCGAAGGTGCCGCCGGGATCGAAGATTATGATCCCCTCCTCGACAGCCCCACCATCAGCCCGCGCTGGCCCGCCTCCCCGCGTGACCGTGTGCATGATGCGTATGTGGTGGCCCGTTACGCGGCCAGCAACGCCTACGTAGCCTACCGCTGGAGCTACCAACCCGCCCAAAAGAAGGGCGGCATCGAGAGCATCAGCATCGAAGCGACTGGCAGCGGCAGCGGCAGTACCCTGCGCATCCTGCTCCCCGCCACCGCCCGCAGCCTGGTCACGCAGGTCATCCTGAATGGCCAGAGCATCCCCATCCAGATCGAGACCATCGGCCTAAGCCGGTATGTGATCGTGCCCACCAGTGGGCCAATTGTTCAGGTACAGGTACGGTTCTAGGTATTGTCAGGGTGGTGGCAACGCCACCACCCTGACAATACAAACTTACCCCACACTCGGCAACCCAGCCAACGCCATCGCCACCTCTTCAGCCGAATACTCAAAATCCTTCAGCGTCCCGGCCTGATAATCCATATAGGCTTGCAGGTCGAAGTGCCCGTGGCCACTCAGATTGAAGAGCAACGTCTCACTCTTGCCCTCCGCCTTACAGCGCAGCGCCTCGCGGATGGTCGCCGCCACCGCGTGGTTTGCCTCAGGTGCGGGCAGGATACCCTCAGCGCGGGCGAACTGCAACCCGGCGGCAAAGGTCTCCAACTGCTGCACCGCCACCGCATCAATCGAGCCAAGATCGAGCAAGTGGCTCACCAGCGGCCCCATGCCGTGGTAACGCAGGCCACCCGCGTGGATACCCGACGGCACAAAGGTACTGCCCAGGGTGTGCATCTTGGTCAACGGGGTGAGATGTGCAGTATCACCAAAGTCATAGGCAAACTTACCCTTCGTGAGCGAAGGACATGCCGCAGGCTCTACTGCAATCACGCGCACATCGCGCTCACCGCGCAGTTTAGCCCCAATGAAGGGGAAGGAGAGTCCGGCAAAGTTCGAGCCACCCCCGGTACAGCCGATAATCACATCGGGATAATCGCCCGCCATCTCCATCTGGATCATGGCCTCCTGGCCAATCACCGTCTGGTGCAGCATGACGTGGTTCAACACACTCCCCAGCGCATACTTTGTATCATCGCGCTGCACCGCCATCTCCACCGCCTCGCTGATGGCAATGCCCAGGCTGCCGGTGCTATCGGGATGCTCGGCCAGAATAGCGCGGCCACATGCCGTTTCGGTGCTCGGGCTCGCTACGACCCGCGCCCCATACACTTCCATCAGCGCACGGCGGTAGGGCTTCTGGTTATAGCTCACCTTCACCATATAGACCTCGACCTCAAGGCCGAAGAGCGCCCCGGCGAAGGCAAGCGAGGAACCCCACTGCCCGGCACCAGTCTCGGTGACAAGGCGCTTGGTGCCCTCGATCTTATTGTAGTAGGCTTGGGCGATAGCCGTATTGGGCTTATGGCTGCCCGCCGGGCTGACCCCCTCATACTTATAATAGATCTTAGCCGGCGTATCGAGGATCTTCTCCAAGCGGCGAGCGCGGAAGAGCGGCGAGGGGCGCCACTGGCGATAGATCTGCTGCACCTCTTCAGGAATATCAATCGTGCGCTCGGTACTTACCTCCTGCATGATCAACTCCATCGGGAAGAGCGGAGCCAGATCAGCCGGGCCAAGCGGCTGACCCGTCCCAGGGTGCAGTGCCGGAGCCGCCGGAGTCGGCAAGTCAGCGGCGATGTTGTACCAGTGGGTCGGCATCTGGTCTTCATTGAGTACGTACTTGATCGTGTCCATCGTTGGAGATCCTCCTCTTGCGTATTGCGCCACAAACAAAAAACCCCTCGATCCAGTATGGATCGAGAGGCGAGAAAACTCGTGGTACCACTCTCGTTTGCCGCCCCTCGCGGGAACGACACACTCAACGGGTGCTGTCGGGCCAAGCCGCTTCACACCCAGCGCCCTGATAACGGTGGCGTCTCCGGCGAAGACTACTGCGATCCGGCGTTGCCGGTCGGTTCATCCTGCGACTCCCAGGGCCATTCGTCGTCGTCGTATGCGTCGGTCTTCCACCATCCACCGACTCGCTGAGCACCGTATGACGCCTACTCATCCTGTTCAACGTCGCTTATTTTCTTGTTGGGCGGAGTATAGCAGCCCTTGCGGGGGGTGTCAATATTCACTGCAACGTAACGCAGGAGTGGTGGGTGGAGCGAGAATCTTGAGGTTATCTCCTGCTACAATGAAGATCGCTCATCGTCTTGCACCGCCCGTTGGAGGGAACCCCCAAGACGGTGATGCTGACCCGGTCGCGCACCGGCAAGTGGTTCGCCTGCGTCTCGTGTGAGACGGAGGCCGCGCCGCTGCCGCCAACCGGCGAGGTTGGCGGCGTGGATGTTGGGCTGGCGTCGTTTGCCACCCTCTCGACGGGCGAGGAGATCGCCAACCCGCGCTTCTATCGGCGTGATGCGGCCGATCTCAAGCGGGTTCAACAGCGGAAGGATGCGGCCAAGAACGCCCAAGACTGGCCGGAAAACGCCAAACAGAAGGGCATCCTGGCGAAGATCCACGAGCGGATTGCCAATCGGCGGGCGAACTTCGCCCACCAGGAGAGCCGCAAGCTGGTTGACCGCTATCAGGTGATCGTGTTTGAAGACCTGGCCCCACAGGAGATCGGGCGCAGTCGTGGGATGCGCAAAAGCATCATGGATGTGGCGTGGACGCAGTTCATCCAGATGACCATCGCCAAAGCGGAAGAAGCTGGGCGACAGGTGATTCTGGTAAACCCCCGTCACAGGAATTGGTATCCACCATGCAACGAAGTCTCGTGCTGATCATCACTGTCGCGTTGGCACTGCGGGCATGGGCGGCGCTCTTGCTCCCGATAGATTTTGATGAGCCGATCTATGTGGATGCGGCGTTGGGCTATGCACAGGCGATCCGGGCGGGTGATCTGGACTTCCTCCGCGACTCCCCCGCCAACCGCGAACACCCTCCACTGGTCAAGTTGCTCTACGCCGGGGGGGCGCTGCTCCTAGGGGATGCCGCCAACACCACGAGTGTGCTCTACACCAGCCGGGCGCTGGCGGTGCTGGCCGGGGTGGCGGCGGTGGCGGCGGCCAGTTGGGCGCTGGGGCCACTTGCGGCGGGCTTGCTGGCTATCCACACCCTGACGGTCAAGTATACCGCCCAAGCCTACCTGGAGTCACTGCCCATGCTGGCACTGCTCCTCGCCCTTGGTGCGGCGCACCGCCCCCGCATGGGCTGGCTGGTGGTGCTGGGGCTAGGCGTTGCCGCAGCGAGTAAACTGACCTACCCGCTCGTGCTGGCTCCGGCTCTGCTGGCGTTGCTGGTCTGGCGGCAGGGCCAACCTTCACCTAGCTTCCAGGTTTTGACGCCAAGACGCAAAGGCGCAAAGCCTGCAACAAAACCTTTGCGTCTTGGCGCCTTTGCGTTTTACCCTACGTTACGCACCTTGGGGCTATTGATCCTGGCGGGGTTGGTGTTTCTGGCTCTGAGTCCGAGTCTATGGCTCGATCCGCTGGGACGCTTGGCGACGATGTTGGGCTTTCATGCCACCTACACCCAGAGTGCGGCGGTAGCGGCGGCCAACTACCCCTGGTTCCAACCGTTCATCTGGCTGGCTACTGCGCCCGCTACGACTTGGCACCCGGAGGTCTTCTTCTACCCCGGCATAGATGGGCTGATCTTCCTAACTGCGCTCGCCGGTATTCCCATGGCTTGGCGCGAACCAGCCCGGCGCTGGCTGGTGATTGGCCTGCTGGGCGGGCTACTCATCCTGCTCGTCTGGCCGACCAAGTGGCCACAATACACCCTCCCACTCGTGCCGCTAATCGTCGCTCTCGCCGATCCGCCCCTGCGGCGGCTGGTGGCCCACCTGCGCGAATGGAACGACTATTGGGGCTGGAGTGCGGTGATGTTACCACATCCGCCGCGCTATGCCTGGATAGCGATGAGCATCTTTGGCAGCTTCGTAGCCGGAATCTACTTCTACGGGCTGGCCGGGGTTGCGCTCGGCAGCATCGGCTGGTCGCAGATTGCGCCAACCAGCCTACCGCTCTCCAGCGGTGCGATCAATGCACTGCTGGTACTACCCGATGGACGCATGGTACTCGCGGGCGATGGCGGGATCGCACTAGGGCCAGCCAACGGCCCCTGGCAGGCACTCGCCGATCCGGGAGTGGGCCGGGTGCGTGCGCTCGTGCGTGATGAAGCGGGGCAGCTCTGGGCCGGCGGTAACAACGGCGTCGCCATGTGGGATGGGCGCAGGTGGCATGCAGTAGAGGGGCCAACTACGGCGATCTACGCCCTCGCCATAGATGGTCACGGGCAGATCTGGGCCGCCAGCCCAGCCGGGGTCAGCGTCCGGGCGGCTGATGCACGCGGCTGGGAGCGCGTAGAAGGCGTGGGTAACGCGGTAGTGTTGAGTATCGCCATGCAGGATTCGGTGGTCTGGTTGGGGGGCATGGGCCAAGTATGGCGGGTTGAGCCAGCCAGCGGAGTGGTACGCCGATTCGCCGGGGCCGAAGGCTTTGGGAGCGCCGGGGTCACCGACCTGCTGGTTGATGTACAGGGGCGGGTGTGGGCGGCCACGCTGGGGGATGGCCTCGCCATGTGGGACGGTGCGGCGTGGCATTGGATGACCCCGGCCAACTCCGGGTTGCCCTCGGCGATTGTCACTGCGCTGGGGAGCAGTAGTGCCGATGGCCTCTGGGTAGGGACAGGGCGACCGCTGGAGGTGGGCGGGCTTCTGGCGCACTACGATGGGCAACGCTGGCGCCAGTACCTGCCGCGCAACTCCGGGTTTTCCGGGGCCGAGCCAACCGTCATTCAGCTAGGGATTGATCGGCAACTCTGGATCGGCACCCGGAGTGGCGGGATCGAACGCTACCAGATCAAGTAACAACCCTAGAATATCCGATGCAAAAGCCGGGCCAACCAGATCCCGATACGGTGGTGTGGCGCAGCCTGCCCATGGCGATGGTTAGGCCAACCTCCAAAGCGTAGCGCGACGAAGCGATTGCTGCGTCGGTTTGATGTAGGCATACGCATCCTCACGACTCAAATAGTCAGACTACGCAGATACCGCAAAATAATCGCCTCGGTTATGTCACTCGGAACAAACATCATCACCCGTCCGTTAATCACCATCGTGGGGGTTTGTGTTACTGCATAACACTCAACCAGTTCAGGGAAGGCCCGCACTTCAATCGTATCAACCACAATCCTGTGTGAGGTGTGGGCGAAAGCGTGGGCCAGCGCAACCATATTCCTGGTTCAATTCAGCCCCATGGGGTGCTCTTGGTGCTGAGTGAACCCGACTTAACGATCATTCAGGTGAGTGCCAATACCCCATCGCTCTTGAGGCGCACGCCCCAGGAGTTGCTGGGCCAATCGCTCAGCCTTCTGCTCGAACCAGAGGTGCTGGCGAATTTGCGCGAGAGCCTCGCAAGTGAACCGATTGAAGAGAACCCGCTCTATTTACTCTCCCTGTCACTTGGGCATGAAGGCCAATTATTTGATCTAATCGCCCATCGTATACAGGGCGTTCTCATTCTCGAGTTGGAACCTTCCACCCAGAGTGATCAGAGCATGATCCTCCGTATCTATCGGATGGTACGCGGTGCGGTCACGACATGCCAGCGCGCTCCCACGCTGCGGGCGTTTGCCCAGACCCTCGCCGGAGCGGTACATAAGCTCACCGGCTTTGACCGTGTGATGATCTACCAGTTTCAGCCCGATGGCTGTGGGGTGGTGATTGCCGAGGAGAAGGGGGCGGCGTTCGAGTCCTACCTCGATCTCCACTACCCGGCCTCGGACATTCCGCGTCAGGCACGGGCACTCTACCTGCGCAACTGGCTACGGATCATTCCTGATGTCACCTACCAGCCGGTTCCCATGCTGGCAATCACCGCACAACACCCTAGCATCCCGCTCGATATGAGCTACGCCGCACTACGTCGTGTTTCGCCTATTCATATCGAATATTTGATCAACATGGGTGCCAAGGCGTCAATGTCCATCTCGCTGATCAAGAATGGGCAACTCTGGGGCCTCGTGGCCTGTCACCACCATACCGGCCCGCACTACCTCCCCTATGACATCCGTGCCGCTTGTGAGTTTCTTGGTCATGTGGTTTCACTCCAGATCGGTGACAAAGAAGCCGCCGAGGAGGCCGCCGATACTATCGCCTTCCAGGGCATCCAGGCGGCCCTGGTGCAACAAATGAGTGTGGCAAATGATGTGGTTGCGGGCCTGACCCAGTTTACACCCAACCTTACTAATTTTATCGACTCAGGTGGGGTGGCGGTCTGTCTGGAGGGCCAGCATGTATTGATGGGTACCACGCCACCCGAAGCGGTGGTTCGGGAGTTGATCGAGTGGTTGGGACAAGAGGTACAGGATACTATCTATGCCACCCATGCCCTGCCCCAACACTATCCACCCATTACCCCCTTTACCGCAATGGCGAGCGGGCTCTTGGCGGTCCGTCTCGACCGCACCCGGCCCAATTACCTGCTCTGGTTCCGACCGGAGGTGATCCAGACGGTGCGCTGGGCTGGGAATCCAACGAAGCCGGTTGAGATCCATGCCGGGAGTGCGATTCTTACCCCCCGCCGATCCTTCGAGGTCTGGAAGGAACACGTTACCCAAACCGCCATCCCCTGGCGTGGCTGTGAGGTGACCGCTGCTCGCGATCTGCGCCGAGCGATTATTGATCTGGTGCTCTACAAGGTCGAAGAACTCTCGCGGCTCAATGATGAATTAACCCGCAGTAATATCGAACTGGACTCGTTTGCCTATGTTGCTTCGCACGATCTCAAAGAGCCGCTGCGTGGGCTGCATAACTATGCCCACTTTCTGATCGAGGACTATGGCAATAAGCTCGATGCTGATGGTAAAGAGAAGCTCATGACCCTGGTGCGCCTGACTCAGCGCATGGAGGCGCTGATCGACTCGTTGCTCCACTACTCACGGGTAGGGCGTGCCGAACTTACCTGGATCGAGGCCGATCTCCATGCCGAACTCAACGATGTGATCAATCTGCTGGCACCACGTATCCAAGAGAGCGGGGTGGAAATCCGCATCCCGCATCCCTTACCCCGCGTGCGCGCCGACCAAGCACGGGTGCGTGAAGTCTTTAGTAATCTGATCGCGAATGCGATCAAATATAACGATAAACCTGATAAATGGGTTGAGATTGGCGTAACCTGCCTCGATAGTGAGGAGAACGGGCCGCATTACCTCTTCTATGTGCGCGATAATGGTATTGGGGTTCCTGAAGAGCACCAAGAGACTATCTTCCGTATCTTTAAGCGGCTCCATGGCCGCGATGAGTATGGTGGTGGTGTTGGGGCGGGATTGACGATTGCTAAAAAGATTGTCGAGCGCCACGGAGGTACTATCTGGCTCACCTCACATGTCGGCGAAGGCACCACCTTCTGGTTCACCTTGAGCCGCGTGGATGCCAGTTTGCCCATGCCGGGGCGTACCGCAGTAGAGTATCTGTAGAAGGTGAATGGCGGTTCTATGCGCGAGTGGCATATTCTGCTCATTGAAGATAGCGACGAGGACGTTGCGGCAACCATCCGTGGCTTGCGCCGTGAGGATGTGGCAATGGTGATTCACCGTTGCACAACCGGGGATCAGGCTCTCGACTACCTCTACCAGCGTGGGCGCTATAACGATCCGGCTCAGGCTCCGCGCCCACACCTGATTCTGTTGGATCTCAATCTGCCCGGTACCGACGGGCGGGCATTGCTCGCGGTGATTAAGGATGATGAGGATCTTAAGGCGATCCCGGTCGTTGTCCTTACTACGTCCAATAATCCAAAAGACATCGCAAGCTGTTACCAACGGGGGGCCAATAGTTACCAGATCAAACCGGTTGATTATGGCCGCTTCAAACAGTCCGTCCAGACCTTAATTGACTACTGGTTCCTGGTCGTCACCCTCCCCGAAGATTAACCCGCCTTCTTGCTCCTCCCGATTTTTGGTCTCACTTAACGAAACCCAAACGGGAGAAGCGCTAACACCGCAGGTAGCCTAATTCTCCACACGGTGGAAGATCTCCCCCATCGCCACCCCAAAGGCTTGCCCGCGCTCAACCGCCCATGCCCGCACCCGCTCAGCCAGTTGGCTCTGGTCGGTACCAAGCTGGCTGACGTGGCAGGCCAGCGCAGCCAGCTTCTGCTCAAAGGTAGCGCTAATCTCCACCGCATAGTTGTGGTGCGGCGCATTCATAATGTAGATCTCCTTGACCCGGCTAGGGGCCAAGCCTTCGGCCATGAGTTCGGGGAAATCCCAGGGGTTCTGCGCCGCCGGGTAGACCGCCGCCAGCGTCGCTTCACCCGCCGCGAGGTGATCGGGATGGAAGCGCCCGACCATGTATTGCGGTTCCCAGACCCGATCCGGCGACTGGCAGACCACGCGGTAGGCGCGGGTGCGCCGGATGAGGCGCACGATCTCGCGGCGCAATTCGATGCTGGGGATAAGCGTCCCATCCGGGTAGTCCAGATGGATCACCGCGTGGATGCCGAGCACCTCGGCAGCGGCGGCCTGCTCCTGCTTGCGCGTGCCACTCAACTGATAGCGCAGTTCATCGCGCACATCGGTCGCCTCATCCGGCCCGCCGGAGGAACCATCCGTACAGATGACCAGCGTAATCTGCCAGCCCTCGTTGGCCCAGGCAGCCAGCGTGCCACCACAACCAAACTCGGCATCATCCGGGTGGGCCACAACAACAAGCGCGGTCTTGCGATCAATCGGTTCGGGGTTGGTAGACATTGATCCGTGATTCCTTATTCCTAACACTTAACAACGATCCAATACCTCATCATGGGGCGCAAAGGGCAACAGCACCGCTTTAGAGACCACTTGCTCCTCCATCAGATGTTGGAATGCGGTGCGTTGCTGGGTTGTTCCCAGCACCGCAATCTGATCTCCAGCCAACATAAGTGTATCCGGGCCGGGGTTACTGATCAAATTGGTATCGCGCAGCACCGCAATAACCGAGGCTCCACAGCGCTGGCGGATGGCGCTACTACCAATACTACGCCCCACCAAGGGCGAATCTTCGGGTAACGAGAACCATGCAATTTCGAGCGAGCGGCGGGCGCGGCGCAGTTGGCGCAACAGTGGCGCACTCGTCTGAGGAGCTTCAATCGGGCGATAGTGTTCGTTACGCACCCCATCACTCAGGCGCTCAATATCGGCGGGCGGGAAATCGAAGTGCAACAAGACCTGGCGCACCATTTCGAGCCCGGCCTCAAACTCGGGTTGCACCACCTCGTGGATACCCAGTGTGCGCAGAATCTCAAGCTGGCCCAACTGGGTCGCCCGCGCCACAATATGCAGATTGGGGTTAAGCGCCCGCGCCTGCCGCACCACTGTCTCCGCATCAATCGCCGCCGAGACCGCCACCAGCAGCAGGCGCGCCTTCTTCGCACCCGCCGCCTCCAGCACCACCGAACTTCCCGCATCACCATAGATCGCCGGTTGCCCAAGCTCCTTGAGTTCATCCATCCGGCGCTGGTCACGCTCGATCACCACACTGGGTAAGTCGAGGCGGCGCAGCAGATCCGCCGTATACCGGCCAACCCGGCCATACCCGGCGATGATGATGTGCCCAATCAATTCGCCCTCGACCAGCGGCGGGTTGGGGGTGGGCTTGCGCCGCCGCCAACGCTGAATGTGCGCATAGGCTGGCCCACTCAACCCAGAGACCAAGGGCGTGAGGAGCATCGTTGTCAGCGCAGCGGCCAACAGCAATCCATACTGGTCATTGGTGATCATCTGCTCATTCACGGCGGTACGCGCAAGCACAAACGCAAACTCGCCGATCTGGAAGAGGCCCATGCCGACGGCGATTGGTAATTCACCCCGGTAGCCAAAGGCATAGACCACCCCGGTAAAGATGATCACCTTGCCGATAGTCACCGCCACCACCAGCACCAGAATCGGGCCGATGTTGGACAGCAAGAAGGCCGGATTGATCAACATCCCCACCGAAACAAAGAAGAGCATGCCAAAGATGTCGCGCAGCGGCACAATATCACTGAGCGCTTGGTGGCTATAATCCGACTCACTCAGGATCATGCCCGCCACAAACGCCCCAAAAGCGAAGGAGAGTCCGGCGAGGTAGGTCGCATAACTGGCTCCCAACCCAACCGCCATCACCGCGATCAGAAAGAGTTCCCGCGACCCCCAGGTCGCAATACGTTTGAGGATGAACGGAATGACCCGCGTTCCGACCACGATCATCGTCGCCAAGAAGAGGCCCGCGCGCAACATGGCCCAGCCCAGTTGGGGCAACCCCTCGGCCAGATTAGCCAACTCAGGCAGAATGATCAACAGCGGCACCACCGCCAGATCCTGGACAATCAACATCCCCAGCATCACCCGGCTATCGAGCGTCCCCAGCGTCCCACGCGCCATCAACGTCTTCAGGATGACCATGGTGCTCGAAAGCGCGATCATCGCCCCCAACCAGAGCGCGGCATAGGGCGACCACCCCAAGGCCACTCCGAGGCCCCAACCGAGAATCATGGTGAGCATGATCTGGAGCGGAGCACCAAAAAAGGCCACCCAGCGCACACGGGCAAGGCGCGTAATATTAAACTCCAAGCCGAGCGCAAAGAGCAACAGCGCCACCCCAATCTCGGCCAACAACTCAATATCGTGGGTCTCGACCACCTTCGGGCCAGCGGTATAGGGGCCAACCAGAATTCCGGCGATGATATACCCCAGGATGAGCGGCTGACCGAGGCGTTGCGCCACAAAGCCACCGAGCAGAGCGGCGACGAGAATGGTAGCGATGTCGGCGGCAATCCCCATAGGTTACCCTTCAACTGAGGAAAGATCGTAGTGCAGCCGTAAATTCATCGGGGCGTTCCAGATTACTCAGATGGCCAGCACCAGGAATGATCACCAAGCGGCTAGAAGGAACCGCCTCGTGCATCATACGGACAGTATCGAGCGGGGTCAGGGCATCATCGGTACCAGCGATCAGCAGCGTGGGCAGCCTAAGCGCCTGGAGGGTGGCGAAGGAATCGCAGCGCAGTGCCATCCCGCGCAGCGCCGCCGCAATCCCTGCGGGCCGGTTTGCCTCGATGATCGTGCGCAGGGTCGCAACCACATGCGGCTCAGCATGCGAGGCGACGAGAGCCGGAATCATCATATCGGCAATCGTGGCTGAACCTTTAGCCTCAGCAATCGTCGCATTGATCTCTCGCTGAGCCTGAGCTTCTGGAGAATCGGCATTCGCCCGCGTATTGGCCAGCACCAGCGCGGAGATACGGGCGGGATGGCGCTGCAACATCGCCATCGCAATATAGCCACCCATCGAGAGACCACACACCGCCACCTGCGCCAGACCCAGATGATCGAGCAGCGCCGCCATATCATCAGCACACTGCTCCATCGTCGTGAGGCCGGGGGGGACGTCCGTGGCCCCAAACCCGCGCAGATCGGGCACAATCAGGCGGAACTGGTCGGCCAGGGCGGCACGTTGGGGCTGCCACATTGCCCCAGAGAGCGGGAAGGCGTGCAAAAAGAGGATCGGCGACCCGTCCCCTTCATCTGCATAGTGCAACGTAATTCCATTGATGGTTGTGTGGGGCATAAAAACTCCTCGCGTAGCAGGTGGTTTATCTATTGTAGCATGGCCAAGTAGGGGCGAAGCATCGTATGCCATGTGCTAGGTAGCCATAATCTAGGTTGGCATGCGATGCTTCGCCCCTACTTGGTACCTGCGCCGTTATGTTTCATTGGCGATTCGGCTTATTCGCGTGATAATGCCACAAAATGCCTATTGCGGATAAGTAAAAAAGGCGTATAATGAGTCACTATCTGGGACGGCTTTGGCATAGGCGAACGGTACAGTCAGCCTCTGACCTCTAGGGGCTGGGATTGGTGAATCTGCTCGCTACCCAGGCGCGGACCAACCTCGGCGTTAGACCCATTTCAAGGAGTAGCGAGCCATGAGCTTCGCGGACAAGACCCTGACCTGTCGGGACTGTGGGATGGACTTTGTGTTTACGGCTGGCGAGCAGGAGTTTTACGCATCGAAGGGCTTTGTGAATGAACCGACACGCTGCCCGTCGTGTCGGCAGAATCGCAAGGCACAAGTCAGCGCTGGTGGTGGCCGGGATGACCGCGCACCACGATCAGCGTCGTACGCTCAGTCCACCCCACGGGAGCGTGTGTCGTACAAGGTAACGTGCGCCAACTGTGGTCAGGAGACGACGGTTCCCTTCATTCCGCGTGGCACGAAGCCGGTCTATTGCAGCGACTGTTTCGACCAGATGCGTGGTGGCCCAAGCTCACGCGCACGGTACTAATGCTGAGGTAGGTAGGAACAAACAGTGGGGGCGGCCAATTGGCCGCCCCCATTTGCTGCGGGCATGGGCAAAATCGTTGGGGCTAGGCTCCAAACCCCAATTTTGGGTATGTTTTGGCGGCTTCGCCACCAAAACATACCCAAAATTATCTTCGGGGGCAGCTTTGCCGCCCCAAACCTCCACCCTACTCCAAATAGTCGCGTAGATGTTGCCCAACATCAGGGCTACGCAGACGGCGCAGGGCTTCAGCCTCGATTTGGCGCGCCCGCTCGCGGGTCATCCCCAGGGTACGCCCAACCTCTTCGAGGGTCCGGCGGCGGCCATCAAGCAAGCCATAGCGCAGATCAATAATCCGGCGTTCACGCTCATTCAGGTGCTCTAGCGCCGCACAGAGATCCTGGCGCAACAACTGAGCTGAGGCAAAATCGCCGGGGGTCGGCAGATCATCATCAGGGAGGAAGTCGCCCAAGGTATGCTCACCCTCATCACCGACGGGAGTTTCGAGCGAGACCGGACGGCGCGCCGCCTCCAACACCCGCTCGATGCGTTCAGTGGGTTGGCCGAGCGCAATCGCGATCTCCTCGGCACTCGGCTGGCGTTCGAGCGACTGCGAGAGGCGCTCCGAGGTGCGCTTCACCTGGCTCACCGACTCGCTCATATGCACCGGCAGCCGAATCGTGCGCCCCTGCTCAGCAATCGAGCGCGTGACAGCCTGACGAATCCACCACGTCGCATAGGTACTAAAGCGGTTGCCCTTACGATGATCAAACTTCTCAACCGCCCGCATCAGCCCGATATTCCCCTCCTGGATCAGATCGAGCAGCGAGAGACCACGTCCAACATACTTCTTCGCAATACTCACCACGAGGCGCAGATTGGCCTGGATCAAATGGCGGCGAGCATCATTGCCGCGTTCTACCTCATGCTCAAGATTACGGCGCTGGGAATAACTCAGTTCTTCCTGATCCGCCAAACGCTCCTCAGCCTCATCCCCGCGCTCAATACGCTCAGATAGTTCCACCTCCTCATAGGCGGTCAACAGCGACACACGCCCAATCTCCTGGAGATAGTGTTGCACGGCATCGGGGGTTGGCTCAGCCGGTTTGGTGTGCTCGGTCGTATCGCTGACCAACTCATCAACATCAGTCAGTCGCGCAAGATCCGACTCGTGCTCTTCCTCCGACGAATCGGCCATGCCCCAAAGCATCTTCTTTCGCTTGAGCATCGGTTCTGTGCTCCTAGCCTAGCTGCAAAAGACACAACGACGGCTCCCCCCCCGCAGAGGAGGAGCTGCGCCCTCTTCGCAGATCTTCAGTTGCACTCAACAAAGCGGGGTTAAGCGCATAACGGGCGCCACTTAGGGGATTGTACGTACAACAGCCACGCAGACTGATATGCGCCTTAAAAAGTATAGGTATAATAACCCGTTTTGTCAAGGCTGGATTTTTGCATGATGGGCGATAGTACGGCCTAGATACGGTTTTGGGTTGCAAGATATAACGTGGGGAGGTTGGCACAACCAAGGGGTCTTTGATCAGAGATGGGCTAAGGGTACTAGCTGAAGTAAGGATAATAGTACTATGCGTTTTGGGAAGATGAGTAATCGCTTTTCGGGATTTTTCGTTACTAAATCTTTGAGGAATTAGTTGGATATGATAATTATTCATGCTGCTTGGATTAGAACAATCCATGCCATATACGTCGTTGGTGTCTTTCATTACTCTGGAATATCAGGATATTTACACTATCACCAATCAAGGAGTATATATTATGCCTAAATCATACTGGATTTCTGTACCAAAGATATTTACATTTCTGTTGTTACTCTTTATTGCAACATTGCTTAGTTCGATTGTTTCGGTGAGTGCAGCACAAGAAGTGCCTACTGCCACTGAGGTAATCTGTGACAACCTCGATTCTTGTTTCAGTAAGTATGAATCATACGGTGCTGGATCATGGGGATATGTACCCGCAGATGGTATCGGTAGTAGTGGATCATACAATAATCATGCCTATTGGACTTATAATAGCTTGAATAGTGCCATTGACTATGGTATTTGGCGACCAAACTTACCACAGACTGGTACATACGATGTGTATATTTGGTACCCCCACTTCCCTGGTATTGCCCCAGAGACGAATTCTGCACACTATCAGGTGCATGATAATGGGGGCGATCAAAATATCACATGGAACCAAGCTACTAACTATTAGTCGGGGGTTGTGCTAGTTGAAAATTGGTTCATAGCAGGTCTGGGAGGTTGACCAAAGACCTCCGGTGTGGTATGGCTGG
>NZ_RYFD01000038.1 GCF_004138135.1 Candidatus Oscillochloris fontis | reverse complement strand
CGCTACGGGCGACGCAAGGAGCATGATCTGGCACGAAAGACCGTCTTTATCCGTACATACGTACTGCGTAAGGTGAGATAATAATATAATTAAAATACTACCTATCGGCCTTTCAGTGGCCGCATCTATGGATCTAGCTACCTCAGTTATTGCATTCGCTCCGATTAAACTTGCACCACACGCAGAGCAAGTTGTCGCAGAATCATCATTTATCGATTCGCACTCAGCGCAATAAGTAGCCATTGGTTACCTCCTGTAATCCCGTCATGCTGACTCAAGTTCTGTTAGAGGTTTTGCTCCATGACAGCCGCCATCGGATCGGCGAACACGGTATACGCCAGCCAGGTCGGGTCGCCAGGTGAGCGAATGGCTGCGCGGGCCTGCTGTGTCGCCCGGCCAATCGGCTCGCCTGCAAGTAGGTGATTGTAGAAAACCCTTGAGAACTCGCAGGCTGCGTGGTCAGAGACCGACCAGAGCGATCCGACAAATGCGGCAGCGCCCGCCTCAGCAAAGCGTTTGGCCCAGCCGCCAATGCCCGTCAGCGCCATAGCCTGGCGTCCGATCTGGCAGGCGTTCAGGAAGACGAGCGGACTCGCCCGGCCAAGGTTCTTAACCCTGCCAATGATATCGTCAGGAGACAGTCGTGCGTGCTTCTCAAGCATGATCGCTGACTGATTCGGATCAGCCTCAGCAAATACGCCGTGCCCGGTAAAATGCACGCCATCGTATATTCCCTGGGAGAGCACATCGAGGATATCAAGGTAGTTCGCAGGCACCTGCACCACAGTCCGTATGCCCTGGGCCAATGACAAGAGGTGTTTTCGCTCCTCCTGCGCATATGGGAGGCCCGAGTCCTGTGGGACGACAACGGCCATACGTTCCAAGCGCAGCGTTGGTCGTTGGCCTATGCCTGGAAACCAGCGAGTGACTGCAAATGCCTCGCAGAGATACGGCCCCTCGCTAATGATGCCGTCATCTCCGCCTTGTAGCCGCAACAGTTCCCATGGGATCCATGGCTCATCAGATTGGATATAGATCGAATGGATTTGGTCACGTAATCTCCAGAGCAGTGTCTGGAGATCAGGGGGCAACAACTCCTGAAAGAGCATTGCCCCTTTGCGTTCAAGGCGTTGGGCAATAACTGCTGGGTTGCCGCCAGCGGATCGGCTCAGATCCTCAATATCATGAAAGAAGAGCTGGAAATAGCGCAGTGGGTCAAGGCGTAGCAGCGTGGCTGGATGAAAGAGCTTGAGATTCAAGTTTAATGTGGGGTCGGCAGCCGAGAGACGGAACTCGATTTGAATTTGCCCCTGCTCGATACGCTCAAAGACCAGCAGCGTGAGATCCGGCGGTGAGTTAACAGGTGATACCAGCGCTTTCTTGTGCTCAGCGGGGCGCTCGTCAGTTCCATGAGCGATGGGGAGTACTAGCGGTGTCAACGTCAGACGCCCAAGCGGCTGTCCAAGGTGAAAGCACTGAATCCAGATCTTACCGGGGCCAATGCTGGTGGCGCGCAGTTTGAACTGGAACGGTAATGGTTCAGCATCGTTAGTAACAACATAGCGAGCCACACTCGGCCCCTCTACCATAAAGCCTTGCTTCGCGCTAACGACAATATCGACCTCGGCTCCGGCCAGCGTTTCTATCGGAATCGCAGACTGGGGCGTGAATCGATGTGCGATTGATACAAGAAGGGGGATAACTTGCGCGAATGTGACTTGTTCTGCACTATCTGCCGTGAGCATGTAGGAGGAATCGGCCTCAACACTATCTCTTATGCTGCTGCCATAGCGATTCGTGCTTAAACGAGGTAGTGCTTCATCATAAAACCCAATGATCTGATCATCATCTTCAATGATGATACAGAGTGGAGGCGCAGATTCGGCATCTGTGTGGGCGGGGAGAGTCGGCGTTGTTGGTTGATTACTGAGGTTGAGCGCCTCTGCTAATGATAGCTCTAATGAGGATTTGGCTAATTGCGATAGAAGATCTTTCGGGGTATATACGTGATAGTTAACTTTGTTTGATGGGGCTATAGGTTGAGAGACGATGATTATACGCGCAGGAGTAATCCGTTGTAAGAGTTCACTTACTTGAGATACTTGCTGGTCATCTTTCAAGCGGATAAAATCCTCATTGACGATGTCGTACAGAAATATCATCGTTCACCTCATAGTGGTTTGAGCGTAGTGAGCGATAGGTAATGTTGTTAATTATTCAGTAAATAACCTTATCCTGTCTGTGATTATAGTACCGGTACTTGTTCTGTCAAGGTAAAATATGGTAATGAAATTGAAAATCGGTATTGTTTGCATGTTAATACACAAATAAACTTGCCACCCTTGCACTTTTAACCAATTATTTCCATTGACTGCGGGCGATGCCCATGCCCTAATCTCCAACCCAACCTGCATTGACGCCCCTGCTCTGCGACGGGTACAATGCCCACATGCACGATCCCTTACATATCCAACTGGCTCGGCTTGCAAGTGACCGCTGGGCGCGGCGTGGGGTGCGCCTGCTGTTGCGTGGTCTCTGGTTGGGTTTGGCGTTGGCATGTTGTCTGCTCGGTGCGGTGCTGCTCTTCGACATGCCACTGCGCTGGGAGTGGTTGGCGGTGCTCGTCCTGACATGTCTGGCGGGGGCGGCGCTGTTGCTCCTGCGCCCGCCATTGAAGCCGGTGCTGGTGGCGCGCCGTCTCGACCGGCGCTTCAATCTGCATGAGCAGCTTGCGACGGCGCTGGAGCTTGATTCGACCCCGGTGGGGGTCGCGGCGCATCTGCGTGCGCAGGCCGATCAGAATGTGGCCCAGATTGTGCGTTTCGTCGAACACCAGCGCTCCTTCCCCTGGTCTGAGGTAGCGCTGACCACGACGCTTGCGCTGTTGCTGGGCGGTATGTTGCTGCTCATCGGTGTTGCGCCGCCGCTGCCGCTTGGCTCGGCTCAGCCGCTGCCGCCGCTGGCTCTTCCTCCTGATCCGCAGACTCAGCCGCCCCCGCCCGATCCGTTGGTGGAGCAGCCCGCCACTGCGCCGGGGAGTGCGCCCAGTATGCCCGATCCGGCTGTGATGCAGGCGCTCGCTGATGCGCTGCGCGATCAGAGCTTGACCCGCCCAGCAGCCGAGGCGCTTGATCGCGGTGATCTGGAGACAGCGGCGCGCCAGTTGCGCGAACTGGCCGATCAGGCGGGGCAGATTGGCCAGTCCGCCCGCAATGATCTGGGCAATGCGTTGCGCCGCGCCGCCAATCGGATCGAGGCGGGTAATCCCGATCTGGCCAATCAACTGCGTCAGCAGGCGGATGGCTTGCAGTCGGGGCGTGATGATCAGGCGGCCCAGGCGCTGGAGGCGCTCGCGGATATGATCGAGGATCTTGCGCAGGCTGATCAAGCCCAACAGGATGGGATGCCCCAGGCGGGTGGCGCGGGTGATAGTGCCTTCCCCGGTGCGCAACGTGCCCAGGAGTCGCCGCGCTTGGGGGTAGATGGGGTGCCGCTCGAATTGGCAACCGAGGGCGATGGCTCAACTCCGGCACAGGCCAATGCCGAATCTGAGGCGGAGAGTGTCGGCAATGGTGGTAGTCTTTCGCAGGGTGATCCGCAACTGAGTAGCGACCCGGTGCAGTCGGGTGATGATCCTCTGCGTATTCCAGCGGATTTGCGTGATGTGGTTCAAGACTATTTTTCGCCCTAAAACCAATACTGCTACGGCTACCGAACGCCCGCTCTTTGATGAGGCGTTCCTGCGGCGGATGGAGCGTTTGAGCCTGCAAGCTCAGCGCACGCTGCGTGGCAATCCGGCCAGTGGTGAGCATCTGAGCCGCCACCAGTTGCCTGCGAGCATCCTGAGCGATCATCGGCCCTATAGCCACGGCGACGATCTGCGCTATGTGGATTGGAATGCCTATGCGCGCCACGATCATGTGCTCCTGCGTCTCGGTGAGGCCGAACAGGATGTGCATGTCCATCTGCTGCTGGATGTCTCGCGTAGTATGGTGGTTGGCGCTCCCTCGCGCTTGCGCCTTGCGCAGCAGTTGGTGGCCGCACTCGGCTATTTGGCGTTGGCGCATAGCGACCGCTTGCTGATTGTGCCATTCGGGGATCGCCCGCTGCCCGCCTTTGGCCCTGCACAGGGCAAGGCGCGCAGCATCGAGATGCTGCGCTTTATCGAGGCACTTGAACCGCAGCCGCAGACTGATCTGGTGGCGCTGGTGCGTGCGCATGGGCGCACCTACCCCCATGGTGGTCTGGTGGTGCTCTGCTCCGATCTGCTCGATCCACACGGCTTGGCGGAGGTTCTGCGTACTCTCAGCCCGCCGCGTTGGCAACCGCTGGTGCTGCATCTGCTGGATCGCCACGATCTTCAGCCCGATCTCCACGGGGCACTGGAGTTGGAGGATAGTGAGAGTGGGCAACGCATGGAACTGGTGCTCGATGCCGAGACCCTCGCCGCCTATCAACGTGGGCTGCGGGCGTGGCAGGCGGAGTTGGCCGATACATGTACGCGGCGTGGGGCGATCTATGCCCCGATTCTGAGCGATTGGCCGCTCGAACAACAGGTGGTGCCCTATCTGCGCCTTCGGCGATTGTTGACATAACCCATGAGCCTCCTCGTTCCACTGGGGCTACTCGCCCTACTCAGCCTGCCACTGATTGTGGTGTTGCACCTGATCCGCGAACGGCGGCGGCGAGTGGTGGTGCCCGCGCTGCTGCTCTGGCAGCACCTGCCGCGCCGCCATGATGCGCTCAGTCGGCGTCATCTCAAGTTGACGCTGCTACTCGTGCTGCATCTGCTGGCGGCGTTCTTCCTCGCGCTGGCCTTGGCGCAGCCGCAATGGTTGAGCGATCTCTTTGGGCGTCCCCAACATCTGGTGGTGATCGTGGATACCTCGGCCAGCATGGCGGCTCCGGCGGGATCGGGGAGTCGCTTGGATGCGGCGCGGGCGCGGCTGCGCACGTTGGCGGCGGGGCTGAACGGTCAGGCCACGCTGACCCTGATCAGCGCCGGGCCAGAGGCGCGGCTGGTGGATCGGGCTGGCCCGGCGGGTGTGAGTCGCCTCTTGGCGGCTGCCGAGGCACTGCAACCCGCCGGAGTGGGCAGCGATCTGGCAACCGCATTGACGTTGGCGGCCAGCGATCTTCAGCATCGCCCCGCAGGTCAGGTGGTGGTGCTGACCGATGCGGCGCTGCCCGCTCTCGATACGGAGTTGCGTAACGCCCCTACCCACTTGGCGCTGCGCTGGGAGCCTATCGGCACGGAACTGCCCAACCGGGCGATTCTGACCCTGGCGGCGCGCCCCCAGAACCAGGGCGGGATGGTGCAGATCTATCTGCGCGCCGCGAACTACAGCCATGCGCGTCAGCGCAGCAATGTACGCCTCTTCGCCGATGATCGCCTGCTCGATACCCGGAGCCTCGATTTCCCGCCCCAGGCGGAGGTGGAGCAGGTGTGGACGATCCCGCCCGGTGTGCGCGGCGTGCGTGCCGAGTTGGACGGCAACGACGACCTGCCCGCCGATGATGTGGCCTACCTGAGTCTCGTCAGCCGCCCGCTGCGCACCCGTCTGGTCAGTGCGAATCCGGCGCTGCTCGAACGCGCCTTGCGGGCGATGCCGGGGCTTGAGGTGCAGGTGATCAGTCCGGGGGCGTTTGTTGAAGTAACCGAGGCGGATCTCACTATTCTAGATGGCTTTTTGCCCAACCAGTGGCCAGCGGGGGCGGTGTTGGTGCTGAATCCGCCGACTGGCTCGCCCTTATTGGATGTGGAGCCAGCGCAGCGGGTGGAGGCGGGGCCGATCATGGTTCAGGCTCGACCAGATCTCTTTGCCGGGCTGAGTCTGGGTGGGGTGGTGGTAGAGACGATGGCACCGATTACGCCGCCGCTGTGGGCCGAGGTGTTGCTGAGTTATGCCGAACAGCCGCTCATTCTGCGCGGGCAGGTAGCGCAGAGCGACGTGGCGATCTGGAATATGGATCTGGCCCAGACCAACCTGACCACCCGGTTGGCCTTTCCGTTACTCCTTGCACGTACCCTGCGCGATCTGGCTCCCGCTGATCTTCCGGCTTCGATCTTAGCTGGGCAACGCCTCACCCTGCGTCCTGATCTGCGCAGCGATCTGATCGAGATCCGCGATCCACACGGTATCCTACACCGTATTCCTGTTGAATCCGCTATCCACCCGATTCTGAACCTGGATCACCCCGGCCTCTATGAAGTACGCGAACTGGCGGGCGAGCGCGAAATCTTCCGGGGGATTCTCGCGGTCAATAGCGGCGCGGCGCGGGAATCCAATTTAGCTCCGCAAGCCCTCCCGGCAGCGCGTAACGCTCCGGCGGTAGCGGCGAGTCTCCGCCGTGATCCGCAGTTGCTCTGGCCGTGGCTGGTGGGCTTGGGGTTGGCGGTGGTCTTGGGCGAGTGGATCTATGTGCATGCGCGGCGTTGAGTGGGGGGGGCACACGGGCTGGACGCATTGTGATGCGGTGAACCCATTGTTAGTAGGGGCGAAGCATCGCCCTCCATGTGGCCGGGGAACCCGAACGAAGTTGGAGGGCGATGCTTCGCCCCTACGGGATGATCGGTACACCCCATCGCCCATTATTCAACCGCGTAGGGGCGAAGCATCGTCCGTCCTCGGCGGTGAACGTGTATACTACCCAGTATGACCATGCTTCTCCGTTCTCCACAATTGCTCTGGCTCCTCCTCCTCCTCCCCAGCGTCGTGCTATTCTGGCGCTGGCGCGGGCTGCGGGTGGGCGTGTCGGTGCTGGCGCTGCGCTTGGGCATCGTGGCGCTGCTGGTGTTGGCGCTGGCTGACCCGGTGCTGGGGGTGGAGGTCGCTCCCGATGGGCCGCTGATTGTGTTGGTGGATCAGTCGGATAGCCTGGGGCCAGATGGGCGGGTGACGTTGCGCCAGGAGGCTGAACGGGCTTTGCAGGCGGTGCCGGGCGAGGCGCGTATGCTCTTCTTCGGCGCACAGGTGGTGGCGGCTGGTTCGATTACTCCGGTTGATCCGGCGGCAACTGACCTCGCGAGTGCCCTACGGGCGGCGCATGCGCTCTTGCCTAACGGCGGGCGGATCTGGCTCTTCTCGGATGGTGTGCAGACCCGTGATGATGCGTTGTCTGCGGCGCAGCAACTGGCGGCGGCGGGGATTACGATTGATGTGCTACCGTTTGAGGCGGCGCTTCTGCCGGATGCGGCGATTGTTGGGGTGGATCTCCCGCGCCTGCTGCGCCCCGACGAGGAGTTCCCGCTGGTCGTCACTATGCGCTACCAACCCGACGCGGGGGGCGGCGATCTCGCGGCTCGCCTGCGGCTCTGGGTGGATGGCCAACTCCTGAGCGATCAAGCCTTGATGTTGACTCCCGGCGATACCCAGTTCACCGTTCGCCAGCGTGCGGGGCTTCCGGGGGTGATTCAGGTACAGGCCGAACTGATCACCAATCCGAATGCGAGCGATACCTTCGCCGCCAATAACCAGGCTGGTGCGACGGCGACGGTGGTGCGTCCGCCCACGATCCTGATTGTGGCCAATCAGGCTGAATTGGGGGCGAGGTTGGCGCAGTTGTTGGAGCAGGAGGGCCTGCGTACTAGCCAGATCTCCCCGGAGCGCATGCCCTCGCGTATCTCCGATATGGCCGCCTACGACGGTATGGTGCTGCTGGATCTGCCCGCCACGGTGCTCAGTCTCGATCAGATGGCCACGGTGCGCGAATTTGTGCGCAGTGAAGGGCGCGGCCTGCTGGTGCTGGGCGGGCATACCTCGTTTACCCTCGGCTCCTATCAGGATACCCCGCTGGCCGATGTGTTGCCGGTGCTGATGGAGCCGCCCCCGCGCCCGCAGCGCAGTGATGTGGCGCTCCTGCTGATTATGGATCGCTCAGCGAGTATGTTGGCTTCGTTTGGGGTGAGTAAGTTTGATATGGCCAAAGAGGCGGCGCAATTGGCCAGCGAGACCTTGCAACCAGAGGATCGGATCGGTATCCTCGCTTTTGATACCGAGACCCTGTGGGTGGTGCCTTTCCAACTGATTAGTGGCGGGTTGAGTGTGGCTCAGATCCAGGAGCAGATCGCTAACCTGCCGAGTGGCGGTGGCACCCGCATCGAGCGCGCCTTAGAAGTGGGACTGCCTGCGTTAGCTGAACAACCGACCAAGGTGCGTCACGCCGTGCTGCTCACCGATGGACGCTCCTTCCTCAACGATACCGCCCTCTACCAACGCCTCGTCGAGACCGCCCGCAGCCAACAGATCACCCTCTCGACGATTGCGATTGGTCTCGATTCCGACACCGCGCTGCTCAAGCAACTTGCCGCGTGGGGTGGCGGGCGCTACTACTACGCCGATCAACCCGCTGACATCCCGCGCCTCACGCTGCTAGAGAGCAAGATCGCCGGTTCCGATCCGGCGGTCGAGCAGGCGTTGCGCGCCGAACTCGCCCAGGCGCACCAACTCATGCGCGACATTGCCCCCGCCGATCTGCCAGAACTGGGCGGCTATGTGGCGGTGAGTAGACGCCCGCAGACCGAGGTGATCTTAGAATCCCCCGCTGGTGATCCCCTGCTTGCCACCTGGCAGTACGGGCTTGGCCGTGCCGTGGCCTGGCTACCCGGCCTCGATCCGGCATGGATGGGCCAGTGGCAAGCCTGGGGGGGCACGAGCCGTTTTCTGGCTCAGTTGGTGCGCTACACCCTCCCCGACCCAGAGAGCGGGCTGCTTCAGGTACGCCTCGATCCCCAGCCGGGGGGCGCACGCCTGATCGTGGATGCGGCGCAACCCGGCGGTATCCCGATCAATCTGGCGACGGTGAACGCGCTGATCACCCTTCCCGACGGCACAACGCGCACCTTTGATGTGCGCCAGAGTGCGCCGGGGCGCTATACCCAAGAGTTACTTCTACCCACCCCCGGCGCGTACTGCGTCTCGGTCGTGGTGCTGTATGATGGACAGCGCCAAGAACATGTGGTGGGCTATGTGCAACCCGTGGCCGAGGAGTACCAACTAGACCACGCACCCACCGACGGAGCAACCCTCCTCCAAGCGATCACCGAGGTCAGTGGGGGGCAACTCAGCCCGGTGGTAGTGGGTGAAGCGCGAACCACGCCGGTGGGGGCGGGAGTCTTCAACCTGTGGCCGCTGCTGGTGGGTATGGCGCTGCTGCTCTGGGTGGTGGAGATTGCGTTGCGGCGAGGATTTTTGCCAAATTTCTTCTTGACGCCAAGGCGCTAAGACGCAAAGAAACCCGATCATCGTTGGGTTCCCCGATCATCCTGTAGGGGCGAAGCATCGCCCGCCATGGAGCAGGAGAACCCAAACGCGGCTTGTGGGCGATGCTTCGCCCGCTATGGGCCATGGAGCAGGAGAACCCAAACGCGGCTTGTGGGCGATGCTTCGCCCGCTATGGGCCATGGAGCAGGAGAACCCAAACGCGGCTTGTGGGCGATGCTTCGCCCCTACGAGGTTTTTATCGCATGTTCGCTACGCATATAGATACCCTCGTCAACGAGGCCATCCACGCCCACATGTTCCCTGGCGCAGTTGTGCATGCGCAGCGTGCCGGGCAGACACTCCACTATGCCGCATACGGCAACACCATGTATGGCGATCCTGGTAGCCATCCGGTGACGTGCGAGATGATGTATGACATCGCCTCATTGACCAAGCCTTTCACGGCGACTGCGGCGCTCATCCTGATGGATGCCGGTCTGTTGCGGCTTGATGATCCGTTGCAGCGCTTTCTGCCCGCCATGCGGGCGCATGGGGTTACGTTGCGCCATCTCTTCACGCATAGCGCCGGGCTAGAAATTCGGCTCTCCAGCCTGCGTGAAGCGGGGGCGGCGGGGATTCGGGACGCCATTCAGCACCTTGAGCCGTTGCACCCACCCGGCACGTACCTCTCGTATGCGAATATCAACACCCTGCTCTTGGGCGAAGTAGTAGCGGCGGTCTTTGGGGCTGGGCTTGATGCCGCCATCCACGAACTAATCCTAGCTCCCCTGGAGATGCGTGACACCACCTTCTGCCCCGCGCCACACCTGCGTGAGCGCATCGCGCCCACCGAGTGGGACGAGCACTGGCGCGGAGGTCTGGTGCATGGCGTCGTGCATGACGAGAGCGCCTATGCGCTGGGTGGGGTGGCGGGTCATGCGGGACTCTTTAGCACCGCCGCCGATATGGCGCGTTTTGCCAGCCTCTGGCTCCAAGGCGGGGCGTGGGGCGGGCGTCAGATCCTGCGTGAAGCTACGGTGGCCCTGGCCTTCCGCGACTACACCAGCCACATGCGGACACCCACCGGCCAGCCCCTGGCGAGTGGGCTAGGCTGGGCGCGGGATCGAAGCGCCTTTATGGGATCAGCCCCAGCGGGGACGATAGGCCATACCGGCTTCACCGGCACCGTGATCGTGATCATCCCACAGGTTCAAGCCGCGCTGGTGCTGCTCACCAACCGCACCTACCCCTACCGCACCCCGCCGCCCTACCGCCACCACCCACTTGTCGCGCAGATGGTGGCGGCTACGACACGGGCTACGCCCTAGGCTCGCCGTCCGCCCTTCAGCTTCTTCTGGAAGGCCAGCATCGCATCCCAATCACCGCGTGCCCCATACGCAGCCTGCTCCGCCCATGTGGTCGGATCGGCAATGGCGTAACGCGAACCTGCCGCGCTCAGGATGGCCTTGATGCGCTTCACTGGTGTGACCGCCAGATCGCTCAGATCGAGGATACCATTGCTGACCAGCAGAGCTGCGATCTTGGGGCCAATGCCCTCGATCTTTTCTAAATCCTTGGGTCGCGCCTCGCGGGTTTCCGCAGGCTCCGGCTCTGGGGCAGGCTCTGGCTCTGGGGCAGGCTCTGGCTCTGGGGCAGGCTCTGGCTCTGGAGCAGGCTCTGGCTCTGGAGCAGGCTCTGGCTCTGGGGCAGGCTCTGGCTCTGGGGCAGGCTCCGCCGCATGCTCCACCTTCCGGCAAATGATCCCCAGGCTATCAATGAACCAATCGGCGCGGCCATACAGCCCGACCAGCGCATGGTTACGCGGTACCTCTAGGGCAAAGTCCATCGCCGTGCCATTACGACCGTAGGTCTCCGAGACGCGCAAATTGGTGTGGAAGCGAATCTGATCGATGTACCAGTCGGCCAGACCACTGATCATGGTGATGTGCTCATCTGGGCCGAGGATGAATGTATCGTGCGTTCCACCCTCACCGCCAATGCGCCCCATCTCGATCCGCTCTCCATTGCCGTCGCTATAGACGAATTGGAGTGCATTGACAAATTGATCAGCGAAGATGTGAATCTCGGTCAGGCGGGCACCCTCTGGGATGGCGTAGCCTGTAAATGGGATGCCCCCTAGGCCACCTGCCTCCCCCTGCAAAATATCTGACATTGCGAGTCTCTCTCCTATTGTTGTATCCTGCCGATTCTTGCATCGCTACCTTACCTTGTACATTATAACGCATACTCAACGCACGTGCATCGTAGTAGGGGCGAAGCATCGCCCGCCATGGAGCAGGGGCACTTGAACGAGGTTGGCGCACCCCTACGGGGTGATCGCGGAACCCAGTGATGATGGAGCAGGGCATGTGCAAAGTCATTAGGGCTGTGCCCCAAACCTCAATTTTTGTGGTGTTTTGGCGGCGTAGCCGCCAAAACACCACAAAAAAGTTCTGCGGGGGCGGCGAAGCCGCCCCCGCACCCCCACCGGAGGTGATTTTGCACATGCCCTGGATGATGGAGTAGCTCATCTTGCACATACGCGAGAAATATGGTACTTTCTATCAAATAGTTAGAAAGTCCGAACTATTCAGAATATGGAACCAACTTCCGACATCAAACATCTCGCCTGCTTGGTGATGCGCTTCAATGGGCTGCTGAATGTCCAACTGATCGGCGATGTGATGGCCTTGCTACGCGAGGCCGATCTCTCACTCCCGCGCTTGGTGACGCTCAGTTACCTCCACCGTACCGACTCGGCCTCGATCTCACAGATCGGCGACCACCTGGGGTTGGCGATGGCTACCACCAGCCACTTGGTTGATCAACTCGTGCAGGGCGGCTATGTCGAGCGCCGCGAAGCCGAACAGGATCGCCGCCACAAGACGGTTTCGATCACCGATCAGGGGCGCGATGTGGTGGTGCGCTTCTATGAGATCCGTATCAATGATGCCTCACAGCAGCTTCATCGCTTGCCGCCAGATCTCGTCCAACGCCTGAGCACGCTGCTTGAAGAGGCGATTGCGGCGCTGCAACCCCATCCTTAAACCTGAGGAACTATGGCTACAACCACAATCAATCAACCGACTGGTACCCGTATTGATTACACGACGTTGCTCGATCAGCGTACTAAGATGCTGATTCTGGTCGGTGTTTTGCTCAGTCTCTTTCTCTCGTCCCTCGATCAGACGATTGTCTCGACCGCGTTGCCGCGCATCGTGGCCGACCTGCACGGGATCGAGTTGTTGGCGTGGGTCTCCACCTCGTACCTGCTGGTCAGTACCACGATGGTGCCGATCTATGGCAAGCTCTCCGACATTTATGGGCGCAAGATCATTCTGCTCTTTGGGATCGCGGTCTTTCTATTTGCCTCGGTCTTGTGTGGCCTCTCGCAGTCCATGCTCCAGTTGGTGATCTTCCGTGGTATCCAGGGCTTGGGGGCGGCTGCGCTCACCTCGACCGCCTTCGCCATCCCCGCCGATCTCTTTGTGCCAGCCGAACGCGCCCGCTATATGGGTCTCTTCGGGGCCGCCTTTGGGCTGGCGAGCGTGATTGGCCCCTTCGCTGGTGGCCTACTGACCGACCTGATCAGTTGGCATTGGGTCTTCTATGTGAATCTGCCGGTCGGTCTGGTGGCGATGGTCTTTATTCTGCTCAAGATGCCTAAGTTGGATAGTGGCGTGCGCAGCCCGATTGATTTCTTCGGGGCTTTTACGTTGGTGGTGGCGGTGGTTCCGCTGCTGCTCGCGCTCACCTTTGATAAGAACCAGCACGCCTGGACTTCGCCGCTGATCCTGGGCTTGCTCGCCTTGAGCGTCGTGGGTCTGGTGCTCTTCATCGTCGCCGAGAAGCGCGCCGTGGCTCCCATCCTGCCGCTGCACCTCTTTCACAATCGCACCTACACACTGGTGAATATCATCGGTGTCGCGGTCGGTGCCACGCTCTTCGCGGCGATCTTCTTCCTCTCGCTCTACCTCGTCAATGTGCTGGGGGTGAGCGCTACCGAAGCGGGCACCACGCTTATCCCGCTGACCTTGAGTCTCGTCTTTGGCTCGGTGGTCTCTTCGGCCATCGTACAGCGTTTGGGGCGCTACAAAGGCGCGATCATTGTCGGCCTGATGATCATGGTGGCTGCGCTCTTTTGGCTCACCACTATCCAGATTGATTCCTCAATCTGGCTGATACGGGTGCAGATGATCGCGCTCGGTTTTGGTCTCGGCCCATCACTGCCCATGCTTAACCTCGCGATCCAGAACGCGGTCTCGCGTGAATATGTCGGCACGGCGGTGGCCAGTCGGCAGTTCTTCCAGCAGATCGGCCAAGTACTCGGTTCAGCAGTCTTTGGGGCGGTGCTCACCGTCACCCTGACCAACTCCTTGGCCGCCAATTTGGCTCCGATTCAGGCCAAACTGCCCCCGGCAATGGCGGCGCAGTTTGATCCGGCGCTGCTGCGCAACGGCACCGCCGGGGGCGAAGGCAGCACCGGCGAGGCGCTCAATCCGGTGGCGCGCATCACCACGGCGATTGAAGAACGCTTTGCCACCCAGCGTACCCTCCTGACCCAGGCGCTTGGCTCCGCTGACCCGACCGCGATTCAGGTACTCCAAGCCGATCCGCAGACCACCCCGGAGTTGCGGGCGTTGCTAGAGGCGCTACCGGGGATGCCCGCCGAGATGCGCTCCCAGACCTTAGCGCAGGTGCTCCAGAATCTTGACACTGCCGAGGCTACGGCGCTGCACGAGGGCCAGCAGTTGGGCCAGGAGGTTGATCTGGCGATCAAGCACGCCTTTACCGACAGTATCGCCAACATCTACCGCTATGCGATTGTGTTGGCGGTGGTCGCCTTGATCCTCGCATTCTTCATCCCCGCTCTGCCGCTGCGCCGCACTAGCGAGCCAGCCCACCCCACCGTTTCTGAAATCTAAATGCCCCTAGGGTTCCCGGAAGGTCATACCTTCCGGGAACCTCGCCTATCATCCACTAAACCCCTGCCCGCGCTCGCGCATACTCACATAGCGTCCGCGCCCGATGATCAGGTGATCGAGCACCTCAACATCGAGCAACTTGCCCGCCTCGACGATCTGGCGGGTGACCAGGATATCTTCGGTTGAGGGGGTCGGGTCGCCCGACGGGTGGTTATGTACCATAATGATCGCGGTGCTATTCTTGCGCACCGCATCGCGGAAGACCTCACCCACCCGGATCACGGCGGTATTGACCGAGCCGACATAGATCGTGCTGATCTGCTGCACCCGGTTCTTGGTGTCGAGCAGCACGGTACGCAAGTGCTCCTGATCCAAGTGGCCCATCTCGACCATCAGCAGGTTGGCGACATCGGTGGGGGAGCGAATCTGCGGGCGCGCATCGGTGCCGGTGATCAGGATGCGGCGACCAATCTCCAATGCTGCCTTGAGTGTCGCCGCTTTGGCCTCGCCGACCCCGTGACGGCGGCAGAGTTCGCTGTAATCGGCGCGTTGCAGCCCGACCCATCCGCCATGTTCGGCCAGGATTTGCTGTGCGAGTTGCAGAACGTTGGTGCCCGCCACGCCCACGCGCAGCAGGATGGCGAGCAGTTCAGCATCGGAGAGGGCGGCGGGGCCAGCATCGCGTAGCCGTTCACGCGGCTGGGAGTCGGGAGGGAATTCTTTAATCCGGAGGTGGTAGCTCTGGGGCGCTGGCTGCATACAGTTCTCCTCGTGCTAGATTGGTTACTTCTATACCGCACTAGCACGAGGAAATGTTGCATCAGAGCCTAATCAATCCGCGCATACCCCGGCAGGGTCAGGAACTCGACAAACTCATCACTCGTGGTGATCTCATCGAAGAGTTGCGCCGCCTCCTCGTACTTGCCCGCGCTATAGTCTGCGCCAAGCAGTTGCTTGATCTTCGCCAACTCCTCCGGCAGCAGCGCCCGGAACATCTCGACCGTCACCTTGCGTCCATCATCGAGCACGCCCTTGGGGCTGCGAATCCACTGCCAGATCTGGGCGCGCGAGATCTCCGCCGTCGCCGCATCTTCCATCAGGTTGAAGACCGGCACACAGCCATTGCCCGCCAACCACGAGCCAAGGTACTGAATACCGACATTGATGTTCAGCCGCAGACCCGCCTCGGTGATCGGCCCCTCCGGCCCGAAGTTGAGCAGGTCGTCGCGGGTTACCTGCACATCATCGCGGGTGCGCTCGATCTGGTTGGGGGTCGGCATGTGCTTGTCGAAGGATTCCAACGCCACCGCAACCAGACCGGGGTGGGCCACCCAGGTGCCATCGTGGCCATCGCTCGCCTCGCGCTCCTTATCGGCGCGCACCTTGGCCAGTGCGGCCTCGTTGGCCGCCGGATCATTCTTGATCGGAATCTGCGCCGCCATCCCGCCCATCGCATGCGCCTTGCGGCGGTGGCAGGTCTTGATCGCCAACAGCGAGTAGGAGCGCATAAAGTGGGTCGTCATCGTCACCTGGGCGCGGTCGGCCAACACAAAATCGGGGTTGTGGCGGAACTTCTTAATACACGAGAAGATGTAGTCCCAACGGCCACAGTTGAGACCCGCCGAATGCTCGCGCAACTCGTAGAGGATCTCATCCATCTCAAACGACCCCAGGATGGTCTCGATCAGCACGGTGGCCTTGATCGTCCCCTGGGGCAAACCGAGCGCCTCCTGGGTCGCCACGAAGATCGCATTCCAGAGGCGCGCCTCCAGGTGGCTCTCCATCTTGGGCAGGTAGAAGTAGGGGCCACCCTGCACGCTGATCGCCTGACGCGCATTGTGGAACATGTAGAGCGCAAAGTCGAAGATCCCGCCCGACACCACCTCACCATCCACGGTGACATGCTTCTCGTTCAGGTGCCAGCCACGCGGGCGCACAAAGAGCACCGCCACGTCACTCTTCAGCGCATATTGCTTGCCCTCAGGCGAGCTAAAGGAGATCGTGCGCAGCAACGCATCGCGCAGATTGATCTGGCCCTGGATCGTGTTCTCCCAGGTCGGCGTGCTCGAATCCTCGAAGTCGGCCATAAAGACCTTGGCCCCGGCGTTGAGCGCATTGATGACCATCTTGCGATCCACTGGGCCAGTAATCTCGGTGCGGCGGTCGTTAAGCTGCGCAGGGAAGGGCGCAATCGTCCAATCCCCCGCCCGAATCTCCGCCGTCTCTGGCAGGAAATCGGGCAACTTGCCTGCATCTAGCTCGGCTTGGCGCTGCTGACGGCGCTCCAGCAACTCGATGCGGCGGGCATTGAAGCGGCGGTGCAGCGTAGCAACCAGTTCGAGCGCCTCTGGGGTGAGGATCGCGGCAAATTCGGGGCTGATCGTCCCGCTGATGCTCATGCCGGTGGGGAGTGTGGTCATACGGGTGTCCTTTTGATTTTTTCATATAGTGGAAAAGCATTCCACTTCTATTATACCCGAAAAAATGGCGGCTACGCCGCCCCAGTAGGGGCGAAGCATCGCCTGCCAATCCAGTCAGTGTTCCCAAGGCTACATGGTAGGCGATGCTTTGCCCCTACGGGTGGTGCGCACATTGCAGTGCGCACCACCGCGATTTGCCTAATGGAACTGCTCGGCCTCGGTCGAGCCAGCCAGCGCCGTGGTGGAGCTGGTGCCACCCGAAATGACCATGCTCACCTCATCGAAGTAGCCGGTACCGACCTCGCGCTGGTGCTTGGTGGCGGTGTAGCCCAGTTCTTCGGCGGCGAACTCGGCCTCCTGCAACTCGGAGTAGGCGGCCATACCGCGATCCTTGTAGCCGTGGGCCAGGGTGAACATGCTGTAGTTGAGCGAGTGGAACCCAGCCAGGGTGACGAACTGGAACTTGTAGCCCATCTCGCCAATGGCGCGCTGGAAGCGGGCAATGTCGGCGTCGCTGAGCTTCTTCTTCCAGTTGAAGGAGGGCGAGCAGTTGTAGGCCAGGAGCTTGCCGGGGTACTTGGCGTGGATGGCGTCGGCGAAGCGTTGCGCCTCCTCGATGTTCGGCTCGGCGGTCTCGCACCAGACCATATCGGCATACTCGGCATAGGCCACACCACGCGCAATCGCCTGCTCGATGCCTGCGTTGACGTAGTAGAAACCCTCCGGCGAGCGTGAGCCGGTCAGGAAGGGGTGATCACGCTCGTCCACATCGCTGGTGATCAGGTTCGCGGCGTTGGCATCGGTGCGGGCGATGATCAGTGTCGGCACACCCGAAACATCAGCCGCAAGACGAGCGGCGATCAGGTTGCGGACGGCCTGCTGGGTCGGTAGGAGCACCTTGCCACCCATGTGGCCGCACTTCTTCTCGGAGGCCAACTGATCCTCGAAGTGGACACCGGCGGCACCGGCCTCGATCATGGCCTTGGTCAACTCGAAGACGTTCAGCGGCCCACCGAAGCCCGCCTCACCATCGGCGATGATCGGCGCGAACCAGTAGGTGTCGCCGGTGCCCTCACTGTGCTGGATCTGATCGGCGCGCTGGAATGCCTGATTGATGCGCTTGACGATCATCGGCACGCTATTGGCCGGGTAGAGGCTCTGGTCGGGGTACATCTGGCCCGCGAGGTTGGCATCTGCCGCCACCTGCCAGCCCGACAGATAGATCGCCTTCAGCCCCGCCTTGACCTGCTGCACCGCCTGATTGCCGGTCAGGGCACCCAGGGTATTTACGAATGGCTCGGTGTTGAGCAAATTCCAGAGTCGCTCGGCACCCATACGGGCCAACGTGTACTCAGGAACGACCGAACCACGCAATTTATAGACTTCCTCGGCTGAATAGCCACGGGTAATACCAGCAAAACGAGGGCTGTTCCAGCTCTCGGCAATCTGAGCGATCTGCTGCTCGCGCGACATGAATCCTCTTCCTTTCACAGACTTCTAGTGTTAAGAGACCAAATGATAGCAGGGCGCACGAGCTCGCCGCAGATCAGAGAAGGCAAATAAGCCGCAAGTCTCCGCTGACATCGGCTGACACATGGGCCGCTGCCCAGGTATTGCACAGGACATGACGAGTATAGCCGATGGTAGTTACATGCTGGTTACAGATTTCACAGATTTTTGTCATTCATCAAGGTGCAGTATCGTCACACCCTCTGTACCTCAGGGCATGTGCAAAGTCCTTGGGGCTGCATCCCAAGCCCCATTTTTTGTGGTGTTTTGGCGGCGCAGCCGCCCCCGCACCCCCACCGGAGGTGACTTTGCATATGCCCTGCTCTGTACCTATGCACAGGGTTAATGGTATAGGGTTAATGGTATACTGTGACGCACGATAGCTTCTCTAATTACACAATACTACCGGGGGCTATGTTGGCCTGTGGAACCAGTGGTCATGCGCATTTGAACCATGCTGATACCATTGCGATAGCTCCTGTCTTGTAGTGAGACATTATGCTTGAACTCTTCTCACGCTACCTGCTCATGATTGTTGCAGCGGCTCTGGCGACCTACGTGATCATCCGTGCGGGTACCTATCCCCCGGCTCGTCTGCTGGTGCTCGTGATTACCCTGTTTGTCGCGATCTCACTTAACTCTGCCCTCCGCCAGGTAGCCGACACCCTGGAGTTGGCCTATTGGTTGGCCTCAACCAATGTGGTACTACTGGGCTTGGTCTCGATCTCCGTGCTGCTGCTGCTCAGCCGGATCTTCATTCCTGAGTGGTGGCAGGGTCGCCGACCGATCATCTGGATCGGGTTGCCCTACCTACTGGTGACAATGTTCTTAGTGATTGACCTGTTCGGACGAACCGGCCTGATCTTCACCGGGATCGCTAAGGTAGGAAATCGGATGGTGCTACAGGGTATCCATCCTCGCTTGCCCTTCGTGATCTTCTTGTTTAGTGCGAGTTGGTTGATACATGTCGCCGTGTTGATCGCCGGTTTTGTACGCCAGCCGCAGCAGCGCAAAACAATTGTGATACTGATGGTCGGGTTTAGCATCAGTATCCTGAGTGGGTTGCTCGTCGTTCAGGTTCCCGCGCTCGCCTCCCTCCAGACTCTGGCGACAGCCATCCCGGTGTTGGGTTCGCTTGCCTATGCTGTACTACGTACCCAGTTGCTTGTTCCCACCCAGGCTGCCTTCGACTTGGCGGTGGCGGCTATCCGCGATGTGGTGCTGGTGATCACGCCCGATGGAGAGTTGCTCTATGCTAACCCTGCGGCGCAAGACTTAGGGCTGATCAGTGGTCGTTCGTTGGCCGATGCCATGGCTGCCGTGGGGGTGTCGGCGGAACAGGCGCAGCATTTGCTTTGCGATACAGATGCTATGGCCGAGCAGGATGTGGCGCTAACGTTGGCAGGTCGCCAGGTCGTAGTCAACCGCACGTCGGTGCGTGATCGGCGTGGGCATACGGTGGGCCAGTTGCTACTAGGGCGCGACATGACCGAACTAGAACAGCGCGGTGCTCAGCTTGAGGCCGAACGCATGCGTCTGGCGGCGACTGTGCAGGCGTTGGAGTCCCGCGAGCGCGAGCGCGACGATCTCGTGGCGACCGTGCGGGCGCTGGCTCTGCCGGTGATTCCCATCCTCAATGGGGTGCTGGTGTTGCCGCTGGTGGGTGATTTTGATGCGGTACGGGCTCAGCAGTTGACTGCGTTGCTACTCCAGGCGATTGAGCGTGAGCGGGCACGCCTAGTGCTGCTGGACATCACCGGAGTACCGTTGTTGGATCAAGCTGGCGCAGTGGCGCTGGCCCAGGCGACACGATCTGCTGCCCTGCTTGGGGCACGCTGTATCCTGGTTGGTGTTCGCCCCGAAATTGCGCAGACGTTGGTGTCGCTGGGGGCACTTACCGACGAGATTCCCGCAATGGCGACACTTCAGCAGGCGCTTCAGCAGGTGCTGGATCGCCGGTAGCCTCATTGTCATTTGCGTTTTACCCAAGCATAAACAGGTACACGCAAATCGTAGGTTCGCGTTCGCACCCTCTTATGCTATAATCCGCCTATGCACGTCCTCCAACTCTCCTGGGAGTTTCCGCCCCACCTTGTCGGTGGAATGGGCCGCCATGTGGCGGAATTGGCTCCGGCCCTTGCTGCGGCTGGCTTGCGGGTGTCAATTGTCACTCCGCAGCTACGTGGTGGGCCTGATGCCGAGCAGCTCGCCCCTGGCCTCAATGTCTACCGTATCCCGATGGAGTATGCCCCCGGTGCCGACTATCCCCACTTTGTGGCGCTGTGTAATCGTGAGTTGGAACGGGCCGCACTCAGTCTCCAAGGCTCCTTGGGCCGCTTCGATCTCATCCATACCCACGATTGGCTCACCGCTGAAGCAGCGGCGCGTCTCAAGCACCTCTGGCAGATTCCCTTGATCGCGACGATCCACGCCACTGAGCGCGGGCGCGGACGCGGTAGCCTGAATGGCCGCGCTGCCCAACAGATCAATGATCAGGAGTGGTTGCTCACCTACGAGGCGTGGCGGATTATTGTCTGCTCACAGTTTATGTTGGGTGAAGTGACCGACTCCTTCCATACTCCGAGCGACAAGATTGATGTGTTGCCCAATGGGGTCACCCTCACCCCCGATCCCTTCGCCAACTGTCATGATGAAGAGCGCCGTATCTTTCGCCGCCGCTTCCTTCCCGATGATGCCTACCTCGTCTTTTATGTGGGCCGGATTGTCGCCGAAAAGGGCTTGCAGATCTTGATTGAGGCATGGCCGCAGATTATGGCCGGGGCCAATGCGCACCTCCTTATTGCTGGTACCGGTGGCTACCGCGATGCGCTCCAATCTCAGGCCGAAGCGATGGGTTTGTATGATGTGATCCACTTCGCGGGCTTTATGAGTGATGAGGAGCGTGATAAAATCTATCGCGTAGCCGATGTGGCGGTCTTTCCTTCGGTCTACGAGCCGTTTGGGATTGTGGCCCTCGAAGCTTCGGCGGCGGGTTGCCCGCTGGTGGTGAGTGACGCTGGCGGCTTGGCGGAGGTGGTGCGCCACGGCGAGACGGGCATGATCGCGGCGGCTGGTGATCCCTTCGCCCTGGCGGCGGCGGTGCTCGATTGTCTCCACGAGCCGGAACAGGCCCAGATGCGCGCTGCGGCTGCCTTCGCTGAGGTGCAACGCGCCTATACGTGGGATATTATCGCGGCAGATACCATTCAGATCTATGTGCGGGTGCTTGCTGAGTGGCAGGCCGGGAATTGGGGTAAATAGTAAGCTATGTCAGGGAATAGTTTTGGTCAGATCTTTCGCCTCACAACTTGGGGTGAATCGCACGGGCCGGGGGTGGGCTGTACTGTTGATGGTTGCCCCGCAGGCTTGGCGCTTGCTGATTCAGATATTCAACGCGAACTGGATCGCCGCCGGGTTGGTCAGAGTAAGGTCAGTTCGCAGCGCCAAGAGGCCGATCAGGTGCAGATCATGTCGGGCGTCTTTGAGGGCCGTACCACCGGCGCACCGATTGCGATGCTGGTGCTGAATAGCGATGCTAAGTCGAGCCACTATGCGGCGATCAAAGATCTCTACCGCCCTGGCCACGCTGATTATAGCTGGGATGCCAAGTATGGCCTGCGCGATTGGCGCGGCGGTGGCCGTTCGAGCGCCCGCGAGACGATTGGGCGTGTGGCGGGCGGCGCGATTGCCAAGCTGCTGCTGGCCCACGTTGGGGTGCAGATTGTGGGCTATACGCTCCAGTTGGGCGATCTGCGTGCTACCCAGATTGATGAGGCCGAGATTGAACGCAATATCATGCGCTGCCCCGATCCTGCCGTTGCTGAAGCGATGATCGCCCGCGTTGATCAGGCACGCCGCGATCTCGACTCGTTAGGTGGCGTGGTGGAAGTCCGCGCCCGGGGCGTTCCGCCAGGGCTGGGCGAGCCGGTCTTCGATAAGCTCCAGGCCGATATTGGTAAGGCGATGTTCTCGATCCCCGCCATCAAGGGCGTGGAGATCGGTGAGGGCTTTGGTGTCGCCGATCTGCGCGGGTCGCAGAATAACGACCCCTTTGTGCGCCGTGACGATGGTAGCATCGGTACGCTCAGCAATCGCCACGGCGGTATCCTGGGTGGGATCTCGACCGGCGAGGAGATTATTGTGCGCCTCGCTGCCAAGCCGACGCCTAGCATTGCTCAACCCCAACCGACCGTTGATCGTGATGGCAACCCGACCAGCATCGAAGTCCATGGCCGCCACGATCCCACCGTTCTGCCCCGTCTGGTGCCGGTGGCCGAGGCGATGTTGGCGCTCGTGCTGGCCGATCATCTGCTGCGCCAACGCTGCGCACGGGTGACCTATCCGTAGGTACTCACCAATGCCCCAGCGGGTCAGTGATGCCGGGAGAAACCTGGGAGCGCCGCATGGCTTCGGCAGGCTCAGCTTCGGCAGGCTCAGCTACCGCCAGCGGCGCGGTGGCTGAGCTTGTCGAAGCCCCGCGCCGCACATATCCGTAGGTACTTGCCCATGGAACGTCCACGTACCGAAATCCCGCTCTCGCTGATTGCTGCACTCGCCGCCGGACTCTGCTGGGCCGGTGCCTTGAGTCTGCTGGCCTTGGGTGGGCTTAGCCCGGAGTTGCCGCTCTTCTCCGAGTTGCGCCTGCTCTACTACGGGTTGGTGCTGGGGGCCGCGATTCTCACCTTCACCCCGATTGAGTGGAGTATGCGCCTCAAGGGTCTGGCGGTCGAAGGTGGGGTGGGCGTCACCATGCTCCTCTACGCGCTCGCCTTCGTCCCGCCACCCACCGAATGGCTGCTCTCACCACCCGACATGCCGGTCTATACGCTCCTGATCGGCGCGATCTTTTTGTGTAGCGCGGCGATCATTCGTCCGATCCTCTACGCCCTCGGTCGGCGCATGTTCACGGATCGCGTGCGCGCTTTCGACCAGCGCCGCGTGCGGCGGCAGTCCTACGAATGTGGCCTCTTACTCGCCGCACTGGCCGCACTCGCCGCGTTGCGTAGTTTTACGTGGGGCAATGTGCTGCTCCTCACCTTGGCCTTCACCATGGCCGAATTGCTCTTTTTGGCCCGCGTTCAGGCTGAATAAGCAGGAGAACACCGCGATGATTCGCATCAGTATCATAGGAATGGGTCTGATCGGGGTCTCGTTGGGGATGGCGCTGCGCAATGCTGATCCCCAGCAAAGCCCGCTGGGGGCGCTGGAGGTTGTCGGTTACGACCGTGACCCACGAGCGGTGAAGGATGCACGCGGGCGCTTGGCCATCGATCATGAGGCGCGCAGCCTCGCTGATGCGGTGCGCGATGCGCAGATGGTGGTGCTGGCAACCCCGGTGCGCGCCATGCGCGATGTGTTCGCCGAACTGGCCACGCTGCTTCCCGCCGGGACGATCATTACCGATGTGGCCAGCACCAAGAGCGAGGTGGGCCAGTGGGCTGCCGAACTGCTCCCGGCAACCCTGAGCTATGTCGGGGGCCACCCGATGGCGGGTAAGGAGCAGGCCGGGGCCGCCGCCGCCGATCCCGACCTCTTCAATGGCGCGATCTACTGCCTGACCGTCAGCCCCCACGCCCGCCCCCAGGCCGTCGAGGCGGTCGAGGCGCTGGTGCGTACTGTCGGGGCGAAACCCTACTATATCGATCCCATCGAACATGACTCCTACGTCGCCGCTATTTCGCACATCCCCTTCCTGCTCTCGGTTGGCTTGACCGCGATCACCAGCCGTAGCCCGGCGTGGAAGGAGATGGCCCCGCTGGCCGCCAGTGGCTTCCGCGATGTTTCGCGTTTAGCATCGGGCGACCCCACCATGCACCGCGATATTTGCCTCACCAACGCCCAGGCGATGAGCCACTGGATCAATACGATGATCGCCTTTCTGGTTGAGGCCCGCGACACGATTGAGTCCGGTGATGCCGCGTCGGTTGAGGCTATGTTGCGTCACGCCAAAGAGCAGCGCGACATCTGGCTAGAGAGTCGCCCCAACCTGCGCCCCGGCGAAAATGCCTTCAATCGCCCCAATGAGGCACCTGAGCGCCCCAGTTTGCTCACTTTCCGGCGGCGTGACGGCTCCCAAGGCTAAAGCTCTTGGGCTTCAAGGGGATGCCGCCCTCAAAGGGTGTCACTTTTTTAGACATGGTTCGTAGCCACGTGGCAGTTCGCCGCCGCATGGCCCTCACCCCCAGCCCCTCTCCCGTGGGCTTCGCCCACAGGAGAGGGGGGCACCGTGCTGGGGTATCCCCCGGAGCGTATCCCCCCCTCGCCTGTTCGCGCAGCGAACGGGAGAGGGGGGCTAGGGGGGTGAGGGCCATGACGCAACGGTCAAGCAGATGTGCCCCTTCTGAACCCATGCCTTACGGCTTTTGCAGGCTTCCGTGCCGAAGCGGTCGCCGCGAGCGCGTCCTGATGCAGCACCCGTGCTGGCACGCACCCATGAGCCGTTTTGCCGCATTGGGACGGCACCCTAAAAAAAGTGACACCTTTTGAGGGATGCCGCCCCATCCCACAACGCTACAGGCGGAGCGAAAGGAGTCCCCGTTGCAGAATGTTGAGCGCCGCGTTCTCGTCTCGATCCATGACCAGCCCACAATGCGGGCAGGCATGGACGCGCACGCTTAACGCCTTGGGGACCATCTCGCCGCAGGTCGAGCACATCTTGGTCGTGTTCTTGGGGTTCACCAGAATCACCCGTCGCCCAGCTTCTTCCGCTTTGGCAACGGTCATGCTGATGAACTGTGTCCACGCCACGTCCAAGATGCTCTTACGCATCCCACGGCTTCGGCCCATCTCCATTGGGGCCAGATCCTCGAAAACGATCACTTGATAGGCGTTCACCAGCTTGCGGCTTTCCTTATGGGCGAAGTCGCTGCGCCGGTTGGCAATCCGCTCGTGGATCTTCGCCAGGATGCGCTTCTGCTTGGGCGCATTGTTCTTTACCCCAATCGTGAACGGTTACTTCGTATCTCTCCATTGACGAACGACCTCTGATGCGCTATACTCCTCATAGTAGTTCTAATTCAAACTACTATGAGTGATGTATGAATAATCTCCTCGAACAACTCTCTGCGCTAGGCATGACCGACTACGAGGCCAAGGTCTATTTGGCGTTGCTCAGCGAAAATCCCGCCACCGGCTACCAGATCAGTAAAACCTCGGGCGTGCCGCGCTCCATGGTCTACGAGGCACTGGGGCGCTTAGAGGTGCGCGGTGCGGTGCTCAAGTCGCCGGAAGAGAAGGCGACGATCTATCGCCCCGTCCATCCGGAGATGCTGCTGGATCGCTATGAGCGCCAAGCCCATGATCTCGCCTCCAGTTTGCGAACCGCCCTCGTACCGATCTACCAGCAAGAGAAGACCGGGCGGCTGTGGAATTTTAGTGGCCGCCGCGAGGCGATCAACTACGCGATAGATTTAATTGATGAGGCCAAGCATGAATTGATGCTCGTCCTCACCGATGCGGATGTGGTTGCTCTCCATCCGCATCTCACTACTGCTCATACCCGTGGCGTCGCTTTAGGCATCATCCTCACCGGCGACCTGCCCTTTGATCTTGGGCAGGTGGTGCGCCATCCCAAACGAGAGACCCAACTGCACCGCATGCAGGAGACGCTGATTGTGGTTGCTGATGAGCGTGAGTTCTTGATCTCTTCTGGTCATCAACATACAGATGCCACGGTGACGACCAATATCAATATGGTGCTCATCGCCCGCCAGTTTATCTGGATGGAACTCTTCGCCCAGCGCATCTTTGCTCGTTTGGGTGCCGATCTGTTACAAAAGCTCGATCCTGAAGATCAACAGGTGTTGCACTAATAACGTAAGGATTGCCCTATGTCTACCCTCCAACAAACCCGTATCAAACCGGCTTCTGGCTGGCCATTCACATGGAATGATGAGTTTATTGAGCCATTGTTGGTCTCCCTGACGCTACTGGGGATCATAAGTGGTGTGGTGATCGATTATCTGGGATTAGCGGCGGAACTGCTCCTCACGATCAATATCGCTACCTATGCAGCGGGTGGCTTCTATGCCATGCGCGCCATTATTGCCGCATTGCGCGAGCGCACCATCGAGGTTGATCTGCTGATGGTGCTTGCCGCTCTGGGTGCTGCCTACGTGAGTGCCTGGACTGAAGGCGCGATCCTGCTCTTCCTCTTCTCGCTCAGTAATGTGCTCCAGGGCTATGCGATGCGCCGCACCGAACGGGCGATCTCGTCGCTGCTCGAATTGCGCCCCGATCATGTTGATGTGCGTCGCGAGGACGAGGTGCTGGCACTCGCGCTTGAGGATGTTGCCGTCGGTGATGTGGTGCTGTTGCGCCCCGGCGACCGGGTGCCGCTCGATGGTACGATTCAGCGCGGGCGCGGCAGTTTCGATGAGGCGGCGATCACGGGCGAAGCGATGCCGGTGCTGCGTGATGTGGGCGATCATGTGCTGGCTGGAACGCTCAATATCAATGGCTCGATTGAGCTTTTGGTGACCAAATCGGCGAGTGAGAGTACGCTCTCGCGGATCATCGCGATGGTCAGTGAAGCTCAGGCGCGTAAGGCGAGTACCCAGAGTTTCCTCGACCGCGCCGAGCAGTATTACGCGGTGGGGGTCATCGTTGCGGTGCTGCTCTTCATCACCTTGGTGCCGCCGCTCTTCCAGGTTCCCTTCAGCGAGAATTTCTACCGGGGCATGGTGCTGCTTACCGTTGCTTCGCCCTGTGCGCTGGTGATTAGTGTCCCGGCGGCGCTGCTGAGTGCGATTGCCAATGCCGCTCGCCGTGGGGTGCTCTTTAAGGGCGGGGCGCATCTGGAGGAACTGAGCAAGGTGAAGATTATCGCCCTCGATAAGACCGGCACGCTCACCTTTGGCCACCCCGAACTGACCGATCTGGTTCCTCAACCAGGGGTGAGCACCGATGAACTGCTCGCAGCGGTGGCGCGTGCCGAGCAACCCAGCGAACACCCAATTGCCCGCGCCATCATGAGCTATGCAGCGGCGCAGAACCTCACCCCACCCGAACCAACCCACTTTGCCGCCGTTACCGGGATGGGCGTGCGCGCCACCTGGGACGATGAGGAGACCCTGGTTGGCTCGCCGCGCCTCATGAATCAGGCGGGACTACAGGTGCCTGCCGCGCTACTCGCCGAGATGGATCGCCTCGCCGATGAGGGGCGCGGGACGGTGCTACTCGTGCATCGCGGTCAGCGCTGGCTCGGCTTGGTAACGGTGATGGATCGCGAGCGCCCCGACGCCGCCGAGAAGATTCTCGCGCTGCGGGCGGCGGGCATCGGGCGGGTGGTGATGCTCACCGGCGATAACGCCCGTGTCGCCGAGGCAATGGGGCGTCGCCTCAAGATTGATGAGGTTCACGCGGGCCTCTTGCCCGAAGATAAGCTGCGTCTGGTGGAGGAGTTGGGCAAACAGTACGGGCCAGTAGCGATGGTCGGTGATGGCGTCAATGATGCCCCGGCCCTTGCCGCTGCGTCCAGTGGGATTGCAATGGGTGCCGCTGGTACCGATGCTGCCCTGGAGACCGCCGATATTGTGCTTATGTCCGACGATCTCGGCGCGATTGCCTACGCGGTTGGCTTAAGCAAGCGCACCCAGCGCATCGTCTGGCAGAACATCACCTTCGCCCTGGCAGTAGTGGTCATCCTGGTGGTCACCACCCTCACTATCGGGGTTCCTCTGCCACTCGGTGTTGTCGGCCACGAAGGCTCAACGATCATCGTGGTGCTGAACGGGCTGCGCTTATTGGCCTATCGCGGGTAGAGACGCAAGATATTGCGTCTCTACCCCCCCCCATGGCGTCTCTACCCCCCCATGGCGTCTCTACCCCCCCCCATGGCGTCTCTACCCCTCCCCATGGCGTCTCTGCGTACCCCACAAACAAAGAAGCAAGATTGAGTGTATACTCAATCTTGCTTTTTTAGTTTACGAGAGACCTACTGGAACCCTACGCGGTATGCGCAACTGCGCTGCTGGTCACCACCACTCCGCTCTTCTCGGCGGGCTCATCCACGGCTGTAGCGGGAAGAACGAACCAAGTAGCGACCAGAGCGGAGAAGAGCACGAGAGCGATGATCAGTTCCATTGTAGTGTCCTCACTTATTGTTACCGCACGAGCGGTTTGGTATGAAGTAACTGTGTTCAGTATAGCCAAATTACCCACTGTGCGCTACGGTTAGGCTATCCAAGCTTTGGGGGGGTGGGTTTGGATAGTTTGTACAAGTATATCCTCCCAACTATGTGAGGCACCTATGTCACCCTTCAGCGACTACCCTAACTATGATGGCCTCGGCCTTGCCGATCTTGTTCGTACCCGTCAGGTAACGCCGCTGGAGTTGGTTGAGGCGGCGATTGCGCAGATTATGGCGCATAATCCCGCCCTGAATGCGGTCACCTTCCCGCTCTTTGATCATGCACGGGCGGCAGCGCAGGCTCCGCTTCCTGATGCACCATTTGCCGGGGTGCCCATGTTGCTCAAGGATTTCTGGGCCACATGCGCCGGGGTACCTACCAGCGATGGCAATGCGATGTTACGCCACTTTCCTCGTCCGTGTGACAGCGAAATGGTTCGGCGTTGGAAGGCGAGTGGCGTGATCATTCTGGGCAAGACGAATGTCCCCGAATTTGCCCTTCAGCCTACCACCGAGCCAGCCGCCTTCGGGCCAACCCGCAACCCCTGGGATCTGCGCCGATCTCCGGCGGGATCGAGCGGTGGCTCTGCGGCGGCGGTTGCAGCCCGTATGGTGCCGATTGCGAGTGCGACAGACGGTGGCGGATCGATCCGTATGCCCGCCGCCTGTTGTGGCCTCTTTGGCCTCAAGGTCTCACGCGGACGCACCCCGTCCGGCCCCGATCATGGCGAGATGTGGAGCGGGCTAGGCGTGGAACATGTGATCACCCGCACCGTGCGTGACAGTGCCGCGATGCTCGATGCTACCGCCGGGATGGATGTGGGCGCACCCTACGCTGCGCCAGCACCGCAGCGCCCCTTCTTGGATGAGGTGACGTGTGAGCCGGGTCGCTTGCGGATCGCCTTTACCGACCACCCCTTCTTTGGTCATGCGGTTCACCCCGAGTGTCGCGCTGGGGTGCGGGCTACGGCGCGCATGTTGGAACAACTCGGCCACGAGGTGGTTGAGGATGCCCCGCGTATAGATGGCGGGGTGTGTGCCAAGGCGATGATGATCGTGGTGTCCGCTGAGGTACGCGCCGCACTTGTGGAGGCGGCGTTATTGGCCGGGCGGCGCCCGCACCCAGAGGACTTTGAGGCGGCCACCTATGCGCTGGGCCTACTCGGCGCGAGTTATAGTCTCCAGGCGTATATGGCCGCCTGGCGGCGTATGCGCCAGACCGCCCGCGAGGTGGGTCAGTTCTTCACCTACTATGATGTCCTGCTGACCCCCACCCTCGCCCAGCCACCGCTGCCGCTCGGCCATTTTGCCCTCACCCCACCCCAAGCTCTCCTCCTCCGGGTGGTCAATCGTCTAGGGGCGGGCTGGATGCTGCGCGCCCTCACGGTTCCACACCAGATCGCCAATCAGCTCTATGACTACATGCCCTACACGCCACTCTTCAACATCACCGGCCAACCAGCCATGTCGGTGCCGCTGATCTGGAGCGGCGAAGGATTGCCGATTGGGATGCAGTTTGCCGCTCGCTATGGCGATGAAGCCACTCTCTTCCGTCTCGCTGGCCAGCTTGAACGCGCCCGCCCATGGGCACAGCGGCGTCCATTACTCTAGCACATTCGGGCGAATTCTGGTATACTACCCACACACCCGCAGTGCTTGGAGGGGAGCCTTATGGACGACGCCGAGATCTCTACCCTGCTCACAACCCCCGCTGGCCCGCGCCTCGCGTTTGCCCGCGAGCGTACCCGCTTGGAGGATCTGGCCGAGACGATGGTGGCCTTTGCCAATGCGCAGGGTGGCGATCTGCTCTTAGGGGTGAGTGGCCACACCAAACCCAAGCTTGAAGGGCTGAGCGATCTTGCTGCCGCCCACGAACTGCTCCTCGAAGCGGCGCTGGCCTGTACCCCCCCGCTCATCCTGCCCTTGCCGCATCATATCCGCTACGCCGATCATGATCTGCTCCTCTGTCGTATCCCCACCGGGTTGGCCCAGGTCTATAGCCTACACGGCAAGTATCTGGCCCGCTCTGCCGCCACCAACCAACCCCTCGCCCCCGATGCGCTGCGCCGCCTCCTGATCGCCCGTGGCGATGTCGCCTGGGATCGCAGCACGCCCCCCGCTGTCAGTCTGGCCGAACTCGATCCGCATAAAGTGCATGCCTATGCGCGCCGGGTTGGCCCGCAGGCCGAACAAGATCCCCGCGATCTGCTCCGGCGGCGCGGGTGCTTGGTGTCCGACGATCCGGCGCTGCCGACGAATGCCGGGTTGCTCCTCTTTGCGCACAGTGTTGAAGTGCGTTATCCCCAAGCCGAGATCACTCTGGTTCACTACCAGGGCCGCGATATGGGCGATGCCTTTGAGCGCGAAGATGTGCGCGATACCCTGCCCGAAGCCATCCGCCGCGCCGAACGCTGGCTCAGCGAGCATATGCGCAAGGGCAGCCGCATGGTCGGCCTCGAACGCCACGACTGGACCCAGTTTCCGCCCGCTGCGGTGCGCGAGGCGCTGGTGAATGCGGTGGCTCACCGCGACTATAGCGTGCGTGGCGAGGGGGTGCGGATTGGTCTCTTTGCGGATCGCCTGGAATGCTACTCACCGGGGCGGCTGCCCGGCCACGTAACGCTTGAGAATATCGTGGTTGAACGCTTCTCTCGCAACGAGAGCATCGTGCAGGTGTTGGCCGATCTGGGCCTGATCGAGCGCCTCGGCTATGGCATTGACCGCATGCTGCGCCACATGGAGGATGCCGGTCTGCCACCACCCCAGTTCCGCGAAACAGCGGCGGGTTTTCTGGTCACGCTCCAGGGCCAACTGCTTGAAGATCGCGGCCCTGACACGATAGATACCCGTGCGTGGGTGCGTCTGGGCCTCAACCAGCGCCAGATTGATGCCATGATCTTCCTCGCGGAACAACGCCGCATCACCAACCGCGATCTTCAGGATCGTCACCCCGATGTCAGCCCCGAAACCATCCGCCGCGATCTGGCCGATCTGGTCGAGCGCGGGATGTTACTGCGGGTAGGGGAGAAACGGGCGACGTACTATATTCTGAAGTAGGGGGGCAGCGCCCGTAGCGAGGGTGTGGAGGCCGCAGGCTCCCACGAAATTTGTGGTTTTGGTGGTGCGTTTGGCCGCTTTGCGGCCAAACGCACCACCAAAACCATCGGTTTGGGGCGTAGCCCCATGGTCATGTGGGTGCGTCACGACGCATCCACATGCGCCTCAACTATCTTCATTAACTTGCGCGTCTGCTCATCATCCGGCATGAGCCAGTGTGCAGCCGCAATCTCGTGGGCGGCGGCGCCGCGTTCACCTAAATGTAAGTAGGCGGTGCCCAACGCCCGCCGGTAGCGCCCCTCGCTATGTTCGAGTGCCACGGCACGCTGCCATAACCGCGCCGCAAAATACCACTGCCCCAGTTTGCTATATTCAACCCCTACATTGTACGAGCCTTGGGGCGTCTTGGGCAGCGCATAATCGGGTGGCATACCGATGATTGCAGTCTCGATGCGTACCTCATCATAGACAATCAGCATCATTCCTAGCACCATGAAGTTGCTGATAACCGCAGCGACTGGAACGAGCGCATTGCCTTGAAAAATATATTGAAAAACGATCTGGATGACCGAATCTAAGAGCATGACTGCCATGGTCATGAACCATGTCCAACGCCAGCGCAAAAGAGCCATCCCGATGCCACAGGCGACATAGATCGCAGCTTCAAGCGTCAACAGGATCGACCAGGGGTTAACGATCCCCATACCTTCGGGCGGGTAAACCGCCGCAATGATGATCAACAATGGGCCGCGCCCGGTCAGCATCACCAACAGATTGGCCATAGTGGCCGTAATTGGTTTGCGTTGCCGAATCTGGCGTGTGAGCGGCTCCTTGCAGCGCCGACAGCGATCCTTGCCCGGATCAACCAACGCACATGCCGGGCAACGCCGCGTTCCCGCTGCATCATCGGCCCAGGGATCGGGCGTTGGTAAGGGGACATCGGAGATCTGGATGATGCGCTGGCTCATCGGCGTGTGGTATTCTATACATACATGTCAGCCCGCGCCTCCGTTATCATCCCGGTTGGGCTGGCGCTCTGTAAGCGATGAGTATAGCATAGGACCCGCTGAACTATGGAAGTTGAGGCGAAATACGTGGTCAGTGTGCGTGACATGGATGTCATTGCTGCACTCGATCAGCTTGGCCCCTACGTTCTGCATCCCGAACCCAAGCCGGAACATCAACAGAATCGCTACTTTGACACGCCCGACCGGCGTTTGGCTCAGGCGCGCTATGGTCTGCGGCTGCGCGAGCTACCTGCGCGCTCATTGGTGACCCTCAAAGGCCCCGCTGAGGTCTCGAATGGCCTTCACCGTCGCGCCGAGTATGAGTTTGATCACACCGATCCCGACCCCCACACTTGGCCGGCTGGCCCGGCGCGTGAACTGGCCCTGGCGCTGATTGGGAACGCGAGGCTGGTTCCGACCGTGACGATCATGACCCACCGCAAGATCATCTTTGCCGCCTACCAGGATCGCACGGTGGCCGAGATCTGTCTGGATCAGGGCATGATCTACGCATCTGGACACGAGCAGCCCTTTAGTGAACTTGAAATTGAACTTCTCCCCGGCGGCTCCGAATCGGATCTGATGGCCATCGCGGATACGCTCCGCACCATTATTGATCTTCACCCCGAATCGCGCTCCAAACTTCAGCGCGGCTTGGCCTTGATGGAGGAACTCTGATGCATGAACCTGGTGCTGCGCTGGCTGAAATTCTGACCACCTATCGGGTCAATCTCTCGCATGTCCGTGCAGTTACCGCGCACGCGCTGGCGCTCTTTGATGCGCTTGCCGATCATCTTTCGTGGCCCGATCACTCGCGCTTGCTGCTCGAATATGCCGGGCTGCTGCACGATGTCGGCTTGAGTAGCGACCCGCCCAACCATCATGTGGCGGGTCGTGACATTGTGCTTCACCACCAGATCGCCGATCTGACCCCGACTGAACGCGGGATGGTGGCGTGTCTGGTCGCCTTCCACCGCAAGCGGGTGCGCCCGCAGCAGGAACCCGCTTTCCTCAGCCTACCCAAGAAGCAACGTCCGTTGGTACTGCAACTGGCGGCCATATTGCGCGTGGCCGATGGCCTAGATTATAGCCACACCCAATCTACGCGCATCGTGGCGCTTGAACCAAGCGCGACGGCCTACCGCTTGAACCTAGAAGGCCCCCAAGCCGCCAGCGATGGTGCCCGCGCCATCACCAAGGCCGATCTCTGGCAGCGCAGCTTCGATCTGCCGTTGGAGTTGGGTGTGGTTGTGACCTCCGCTGAAGTGGCGGTGATCGCGCCAGAATCGGATGTCCAGGAGCATCCACTTCTGCCACCGTGGTACGCCGCTCCGACCACCACGTTAGCCGAACTGGGCCGCGTGCTCCTCCGTCGTTACCTGCGCCGTCTCATCGCCACAGAACGTGCCATTCGTGCCGACCGTGATCATGAAGAGATCCACGTCTTGCGCGTTACCTCGCGCCGGTTGCGTGCCACCCTGCACCTACTTGCCCCAGTGGCCCCGGCCAAGCACCTGCGCCCCATCCACAAGGCCATCCGCCGCCTCGCCCGATCTGCCGGGGCCGTGCGCGACCGTGATGTACTGCTCGTACATCTCGCGCAAAGCCGCGCCGATCTCCCCACTGATCTGCATGTCGGTCTGGATGAACTGGTCGCCACGCTCACCGATCAGCGCAGCGCGGCCTACCAACGCCTGATCACGCTCTTTGATAGCCCCGACTATGCCCAGTTCAAGGAGCGTTTTGCCCACCTGATCAACACTGCCGAGGGATGGAACGAGCAACCCCAGGTGCGCGATCTCGCTGGCTCAACCATCTGGCGCCACTACGAAGCGCTGCGCGCCCATGATCAAGGCCACATGCCGCTTGATGGCCCACCAATGCATGCCCTCCGCATTGACGCCAAAAAGCTGCGCTATGTGCTCGAACTCTTCGCCGCCAGCTTCAACGAACGTGCCGATCTGGTGGTGGATCAACTCACCAACCTCCAGGATGATCTGGGTATCCTCAACGATACAATTGTGGCCGAAATGATTCTAGAGAGCGTCACCCTCAGCCCCACGAGCCAACCCGCCGTAACCACCTACCTCGCACTGCGTGAGAACGAACGCCGCAGCGCCCAAGCCAGCCTCCCCGCCCGCTGGGCAAAAATTACAAGCGCCACCTATCGGCGGCGCTTGATGGAGTTGATTGTCAAATTGTAGGGGTGGGGGTTCGGGGTTTGGGGCTGTGCCCCAAAGATCGTACATGTTCTTGTGTGGCGGCGCAGCCGCCACACAAGAACAAGAAAAACCTACTCCTCCAGAGTCGAAACATCACCCTCAGGCTGACCCAACGCCCGCGCCTTGAGCACGCGGCGCATGATCTTGCCGGAGCGCGTCTTGGGCAGCGAGGGCGTGAAGGTGATCGAGTCGGGGCGCGCAATCGGCCCAAGCTCATGGCCAACGTGAGCGCGCAACTGCTCCTCTAGGGCGTGGTTGCCCTCGAAGCCCGACCGCAGGATGACAAAGGCGTGGATGGCATTGCCCTTCACCTCGTGGGGCAGACCAATCGCCGCCGCCTCGGCAACAGCCGGGTGGCTGACCAGGGCGCTCTCCACCTCGGCGGTGCCCAGGCGGTAACCGGAGACCTTGATCACATCATCCAGACGCCCGATCACCCAGATATAGCCATCCTCATCCTTGCGGGCACTGTCACCCGCCGCATACATGCCATCCAGCCGCGACCAGTAGTTGTCTACATAGCGCTGCGGATCGTTGAGCACGTTGCGCAACATTCCCGGCCAGGGGCGCTTGATCACCAACAGACCATCCTCGTTGGGGGCACAGGGCGAACCGTCCTCGTGAACCACATCCACCTCGATCCCCAGGAACGCCTTGGTGGCCGAACCGGGCTTCAGCGGCACCACCGGGGTGGGCGTAATCATAAAGTGGCCGGTCTCAGTCTGCCACCAGGTATCCATAATCGGGCAGTTCTTGTGCCCAATCACCTCGTAGAACCACTTCCAGGCTTCGGGGTTGATCGGCTCACCCACCGAACCCAGCAGACGCAGGCTGCTCAGATCGTGGCGGGTTGGCCACAGTTCACCGAAGCGCATGAGGCCACGGATGGCGGTCGGCGCGGTATAGAGGATCGTCACCCCGGTGCGGGCCACAATCTGCCACCAGCGATCTGGGTAGGGATAGTTCGGGGCACCCTCGTACATGATCGAGGTGACACCACACAACAACGGGGCGTAGACGATGAAGGAGTGTCCGGTGATCCAGCCCGGATCGGCGGCGCACCAGTAGCGATCCTCATCCTTCACATCGAAGACGTAGCGCAGCGTGGTGCTCGTGCCTACCTGATAGCCGCCGTGCGTATGCACAACGCCCTTGGGCTTGCCGGTAGTACCGGAGGTGTAGAGGATGAAGAGCATATCCTCAGCATCCATCTCCTCGGTCGGGCAGTAGGTGTTGGCGATTGGCAGGTTGAGCAGATCGTGCATCCAGAGATCGCGGCCCTGCACCATCTCGACGGCATGGCCGGTGCGCTTGAAGACCAGACAGGTCTGAACCGTGGGGGTGCGCGACAGTGCCTCGTCCACAATCTTCTTCAGCTCAATGACCTTGTTGCGCATGAAGCCGCCATCGGCGGTGATCAGCACCTTGCTCTTCGCATCAGCCAGACGGTCGGCCAATGCGGCCTCGGAGAAGCCACCATACACCACCGAGTGCGCAGCACCGATCTTGGCACATGCGAGCATGCTGAACATCAGTTCTGGGATGCGCGGCATGTAGATGGTGACAATATCACCCTTCTTGACACCCATGCTCTTCAGCACGTTGGCGATCTTACTCACTTCGCGGTTGAGCGCAAAGAAGGAGAAGGTGCGATGCGAGCCATCCTCACCCTCCCAGATCAGCGCCAGCTTATTCTTGCGCCAAGTCTTGAGGTGGCGATCGATCGCATTGTGGACAATATTGGTCTTGGAGCCGGTGAACCACTTGTAGAAGGGCTTATTGCTGTCGTCGAGAACTTTCTCCCAAGGTGCATACCACTCCAACTCGTTGGCCATGTCGACCCAGAACTCTTCGTTGTGCTCTAGCGTCCACTTGTGCAACTCTTCATAGCTCTCGATACCCTTGCTGCGTGCATAAGCCATCACATTGCTCTGCTCAACGATGGACGCATTGGGGTGGTAGATCTCACTGGTATTAGGGGCAACCATCTCAGGGGACTCGGCCACAGGGAACCTCCTTGTTACGCTGCACAGTTCACAGAATAAAGGACACGTCACAGAGTATGTGCAAAGTCCACCCCTGGTGGGGTTTGGGGGCGGCGCAGCCGCCCCGACGATTTAGGGCTTGGGGCGTAGCCCCAAGGACTTTGCTCCGATTAAAGCTCGCCTTTGAGCACGTCCACCGCCTCACGAACCATATCAACCGTCGCATCATCTTCGATGGTGCTCAAGTCACCAATGTTATCACCCTGATAGACCGCCCGGATCACGCGGCGCATAATCTTACCCGAACGGGTCTTGGGGAGCATATTGACAAAGTGAACCGCATCGGGGCTGGCAATTGGCCCAATCCGCTCGCGCACCAGCGTGCGCAGTTCGCGTGCCACTCCATCTTGGTCGGCGGGGGCGATATGCTGCTTGAGCACCACCACCACCAACACGCCCTCGCCCTTCAGTTCGTGGCGCACACCGATCACACAGTTCTCGGCCACGGCCTGATGCGAGGCGATCACTTCTTCAATTTCACGGGTACCCAGGCGGTGGCCACTCACATTCAGCACTTCATCGGCGCGCCCAAGCATCCAGAAATAGCCATCCTCATCCTGAATGGCATAATCGCCCGTCATGTAGATCAGCTTGTTTTTGAAGTGGTTCCAGTAACTCTGGACATAACGATCATCATCGTTCCAGAGCGTCATGAGCATACCGGGTGGTAGTGGGCCATTATCAATGAGGAAGCCCTTCTCCCCGCGCGCCACCGGGTTGCCATCACTATCCACCACTTCCAAGAAGTGACCAAACGCGGCCTTCGTAGGCGACCCGGCCTTGATCGGCAGCAACTCCACCCCCACCGGGTTGGTGAGCATACTCCAACCGCTCTCGGTCTGCCAGTAGTGATCAATCACCGGCACCCCTAGAGTCTCCTTGGCCCACTCATAGGTCGGCGCATCCAGTGGCTCACCAGCGGCATAGAGAATCCGCATCGAGCTAATGTCGCTATTCTTCATCCACTGGTCGGGGAACTTGCGCAGTGCGCGCAGTGCCGTCGGCGCGGTGAAGACATGGGTGACACCATACTTCTCGATCACCCGCCACCAGACCCCCGGATCGGGATGATCGGGGCGACCCTCATAGACTACCGTCGGCACACCCTTGAGCAACGGCCCATAGACAATGTAGGAATGGCCCACCACCCAGCCAATATCCGAGGTAGACCAGAAGACATCGCCATCACCGCAGTTGTAGATCTGGCTCATGCTGGCGTGCAGCGCGACCATATACCCGCCGGTATCGCGCACCACACCCTTGGGCTTGCCAGTCGTGCCAGAGGTATAGAGAATGTAGGACGGATCGGTACTCGCAACGCGCACTGGCTCGACATACTTCTCGCCGCGCTTCTCCAGTTGCTCTTTCCAATCTAGATCCCGGCCCTCTTTCATCTCACATGTGACCATGTCACGGTTGAGTACCAGCACACTGCGGACACTATCGCCCTCCGCCGCTTCGAGGGCGTGGTCAATAATCTCTTTGAGCGGAACAGGAATACCCTTACGGATGCTGGCATCGGCGGTCATGATCAACACCGGCTCGGCATCATCAATCCGCGAGGCCAGTGAGGTAATACTAAAACCACCAAAGACCACCGAGTGGATCGCGCCCAAACGGGCACAGGCGAGCATCCCGATGATCGCCTCAGGCACCATGGGCATATAGATGATAATCCGGTCGCCCTTCTGTACGCCCAGATTCTTCAGCACCCCTGCAAGGCGGTTTACCTCACGGTAGAGTTCAAAATAGGTCAGCGTGCGGGACTGCCCCGTCTCCGCACTCTCCCAAATCAATGCCGCCTGACCTCGGCGCGTACCGAGTGCGTGACGATCTACAGCGTTATAGCAAAGGTTTGTTTCAGCACCAACAAACCAACGATAGAAGGGTGCCTGCGAGTCGTCGAGAACCTTATCCCAACGCTTATACCAGTGCAGCTCTTCGGCCAACTCGCCCCAATAGCCGGCTGGATCTTCGATTGACCGGCGATGGGTATCATCATATCCCATGCGAGTGCCTCCTCTCTGAGGGGTGTTTGTCAGAACAGGGTACGGGAGTACATTGTACACGATTTACCCCGTGCTTGTGCAAGGGCAAAAGAGCAGGTTAACGTCATTGGCGCTCCCCCCCCCTAGCCTCCCTTGCCTGTGGGCGAAGCCCATGGGAGAGGGGCTGGGGGTGAGCGCCATTCGGCGGCAATTGATCGCATTGCTACGAACCTTGTCTTCGATTGATGCGTATGATGCGCCCTTACATTCTACCCCCGCACCGTCGCATTCCCGAAGAGTTCGTAGAGCAACCCCAACGGGTTGTCGTGCTGCTCTAGGGCGCTGCTACGCGCCGCCAACAGCGCCGCGCCCACGGGTTGGCCCGCGCCAAAGACCCGCCCGATCACATCCGGGCCAAAGGCCGCCGCGAAGTGAATGGGGGTCTCCACGGCGGTACCGATGACCGCCTGCGCCCCCAGATCCAGCAGGTAGGGCACGAGGCCCCCGAAGCTCAGCGGGGTCTGTTCGCCACTGCTACAGGCGTTGATCAGCACCAAGGGGCCAGCCCGCAACCGGGCTTCATGCTCCACCGCCGCCACGCGCCGCAGTTCCTCCAGGCTGATCGCCTGCGCGGGGCTGGTCAACTCGATCTCCATCTGATCTATATCCACCGTTGGCCCACTCGGTCGCCGCAGCGGGCTGCGCATGTGGCCGTAGAGGTAGACCAGCGCCGCATCACTGCCACTGCTGAGCGCGTCCCGCAGACCAGCCTCGGTCGTCACTTCGTGGATGCGGAGGCCCAGTACAGCCAGCGCCGCACGCTGCGGGGCGATCACCGGCAGCTTCACCTGATCGTCAATGCCAAGGTTGAAAGCGAGCAGCGCAGTGCGCGGCGCGGACGCTGCGGGGGTGAGCGTACTCGCCCGCCGTCGCCCCTGGAGCGGCTGCACGGCCAGTTCGTGGCGCAAGCCCCAGAACGAGTCGGCACGAATCGCCGGATCGGGCTGACCCACAAAGAGTAACTGCCAGGGCAAGGCCACGCGGTGGCCGACGATGGTGATCTGGAGCGGGCCGCGCTGGCTGCGCGCCGCAAGGTGCGCCCGCAGGTCATGCAGGTCGCTCGACGCGCCATGCGGATGGAACAACCCCGTCCACAGCCCAGCCCCCACATCGGCCAAGCGGCGCAACGTCGCATCCCGCACCACAGGCGCAATCCGTAGCGTCCCGCTCAGGGCGCGGCCAGGTTGGTGCAGAATGAGGTCGCGCAACGTCGTATGGGCGCGCTGGGTGAGGCTGGCTAGGTCATGGTCGGTGAGGGGCAGGGGAACATCCCAACTCTGGCCACGTTCGAGCAACACGAGGCGCACCGTCTCACCACCACGGGCAAAGAAGAGGGTGATCGCGTCGGCATGGGTGGGGGCAGTGAGTTCAAGATGCACCAGCGCCTCCGCACCAACCTCCAGGTGGTCACCGTCGCCCTCCTGCGAGGCGCTGAGCCGCAGCGACGGCGGGGTGGGTGGGGGCGCTGCAACCTCCGGCGCATCCCGATCCGCATGGTGGATGGTCTGGTCACCCCCGGCGATATACGTATCGCCCCCGCTCTGAACCCCGCCGTGGATGACCGGGCCATGCACGGTATTGCCAATCTGCACCGGGCCAGCGAAGTGGTTGCCCGCCCCGGCGCTGTTGCTCCCGGAGTGGTGGGATTGGTCAATCTTCTTGTCGTTCATGGAGCCTCGCTATTTGGGGATGTGTTCCTTTGTTCTACCACAGAGGACGCCGAGGTGCGCAGAGGAAAAACCATCGCAACAACGCCCCCTCTTCGTCCCTCTGTCTCCTCTGCGGTTGAAGAATGGGAGATGTGATCTACCGCAGAGGACGCCGAGGGGCGCAGAGGATGGGATGGAGAAACGCATCGCGATGCGCCCAGCCAGCATATCTGCCAATCCGCCCCCATCCTCTGCGTCCCTCTGTGTCCTCTGCGGTAGACGAATCGAAACCGCAGAGGACACAGAGGGACGCAGAGGAAAAACCATCGCAACAACGCCCCCTCTGCGTCCCTCTGTCTCCTCTGCGGTTGAAGAATGGGAGATGTGATCCACCGCAGAGGACGCCGAGGGGCGCAGAGGATGGGATGGAGAAACGCATCGCGATGCGCCCAGCCAGCATATCTGCCAATCCGCCCCCATCCTCTGCGTCCCTCTGTGTCCTCTGCGGTAGACGAATCGAAACCACAGAGGACGCCGAGGTGCGCAGAGGATGGGGCAAAAAAATACCCCGATTCGCGCCTACGGCGCTGCCGAACAGCCCTCGCCCCCCTCTCCCGTGGGCTTCGCCCACAGGAGAGGGGGGCGAGGGCCACACCGCATGTATCAAGCAGGTGTGCCCCTTCTGAACCATAGCTTACCCAATAATCTGCGTAATCTGCGTAATCTGCGGATACTCTTGGCGATCAACCACCAGAAACCCTTGACACCCGTAAGGATTCAGCAATGCAGAAATCAGGATTCAGAAGCAAGAAATCAGGACGTTTGTGCGAGCGGAGGGGCCACCACCACCCGAAAACCGTCGTTGTCGTCCCAGGCGTCGGGAAGAAGCCTGCCGTGCGCCCCGCAGCGAACATATGTTCTATTACTGTAGTATGCCCCTCCCCGCACCACCACGAACTTCTCCTGTGTAAAAGGTTTCTTCGCGTTGGGGTACGACTGCCAGCGGTCACATGTCCATTCCCAAACATTCCCGGCCAGATCCAGCGCCCCGCAGGCTGCTGCGCCGGATGGGTAGCAGCCCACCGGCACCGTCCAGTACGCGCCACGGGCATCCTGATCATCTCCCATCGCCGCGCAGTCAGGCTGCCACGTCGCGCCCCAGGGGTAGCGCCACCCCGTTGGTCCGCGCGCCGCTGTTTCCCATTCCGCCTCGCGGGGTAGGCGCACGACATAGCCCGCTGGTAACACCGCAGCCACCTGTGTTGTGAGCCAGTCACAGAAGGCGTTCGCTTCGTGCCAGGTGATGCCCACCACCGGCTGGTTGGGCTGGTTCACGTCATCATCATCGGCGTAGCGAGCGGGTGAGCCACCGGCTGCAACCCACTCCTGCCACTGCGCGTTGGTGATGGGGAAGCGGGCGATCCAATAGGCTTCGAGTTTGACCGTGTGCTGCGGTTGTTCATCGTCATCAGCATCAGGATCATCATCGCTGCTGCCTATCTGGTAGTTCCCGGCGGGGATGGGGCAGAAGTAGCCATCGCCGCTGCGCTGGGTGCAGTGTGCCTGCCACTCGGCGCTGCGCACCGGCATGCGCTCATCACCCAGTTGCCCCAAGAGGAAGCCCGCCCGTACCCGTTCGGCCACCGGGTGGGTGGCGCTGCCATCAGGGGTGCGGCGCTGAAGCAGCGCGGTGATGGCACGGCGCAGGCGTTGCCAGAGTTCCGGAGAACGCGCCATGACCCGTTCGCGCCCGACTTCTAACAGCACCTCGGCGGCGAGGATGGTGTCGCGGCCATGCCCCTCGCGCTCGGCACGCCGCAACAACTCCTCACTCACGTTCAGGGCGGGGCGCGTCTGCCCCCGGATCGCATAGTCGCTGATCGCCAGCAGCACCGCCTCGCGCCACTGTGGCCCCTCGGCACTGACCTTCAGCACCCGATCAACAAATTCCTGTTCGTCCGCGTGCTCCCAGCCCTCATCGCTCATTAAGCGCCGTCCGGCTAGGTACTCCTGGAAGGTGCGGTGCGGAAAGCGGTAGATCTTCTGGTCGTGCTGCTGAAGCACGCCGTTGCCATGGGCACTGATATAGTTCAAGAAGGTTTGGGCGCGGATGACACTCTGATCCGACCCATAGGCATCAAAGAAGGCTTCGGCGGCATCGCGGAGCACGGAACGCGGGAGATCCGCACCCTGTTCGGCATCACCGCTCACCCCACGGGTATGCGCCACATAGCCGAGTCGGTCGAGCAGGCGATCCATGTGCGAATCGCTCCACTGCGGCAGCCCCAACTGTTCACCGAGCGCGGTTCGCCCCAGCGCATCGCGCCGCCATTGGAGCAGCAGCAGGGTCAGGCTGCGCTCGTAGAGCTTGACCTGCTCACCGGGTAAATCGCCATCGTGGGCTTGGAGGCGCGCCATCATGGTGAGCAGCAGCGGATTCCCAGCCAGCCGTTGCAACTCCGGGCGTACCCGGATCGCCCGTTGCAGACCATCGCGCAGCGTGTCCGCATTGCCACGCATGGGGCGCTTCAGCACATCGAGTGCGGCGAACCACTGGGCAATCAGTTGGTCGCGCAGGCTGAGCGCCAGCGGCGCAATCTCTTCGACCGGCCAGTCGGCCAATTGGCGCTCCGGGCGCTGGTAATCGAGCACCCGGCAGGTCAGCACACAGCGCCCCTGCCCGTTGGCGAGCGTCGTGATGATCGCAAGCAGATGGCGCAACGGCTGGCCAGTCGCATCCGACGATACCTCGTCCAAGCCATCGAGCATCAGGATGGCCTGACCATCGGCGAAGGCGGCGCGCAGGTGCTGCACCAGCAGGCGTGGATGCCCCGCCCCGTGTTCGAGCCACTGCCAGAAGAGAGCCGGATCGACGCTCGCAGGATGCGCACGCCCCGCGAGCCAATGCGCAAACTCGCGCAGCACCACCCGAATCGGGATCAAGCGACCGTGGGGCCAATCTGCCCCCAGGTGATCGAGCCAATCTGCGCCGCCAATCCAGGCTTGGGCAAGGCAGATGCTCACAAAGTTGACGAAGCTACTCTTGCCGCTGCCGGGAGCACCCGTGATCACCAAGCGCGGATGGGCGGCCAACACCTCGACCGCCCGCAATCGGCGCTGTTGCTCGCGGGGGTTGAGTTGCTTGATGACATGATTGATTGCCGTTTCAAGTGACACATCATAGGCCGCCGCATACGCCTCAGGGCTGGCATATCCCCAATCCTTAATCACTTTGATCGCCCGTTCGCGCACCTGCTGCGGATCTTCGGGCGGCAACGCCACCTCACGCCGCACCTCCAGGCCAACATAGACCGCTTGCAGTTTGAGCGCGGCCTTGTGGGGGTCATCGCTATCCGTATCGGCGAGCGCGAGGCGATCACAGGTACCGGCAAGCTCGGCGAGGTAACTGCGCAGCAGGGGGGCTACATCAGCCGCATCGGCACCATAAAAGTTGTTGATGATCTGATCGCGCCCCGCGAGATTGGTATCGCGCTCACTCTCCACCCCACCCTCGATCTTCGGGCCGTGAACCGTATCGCCAATCTGGGTCTGGTCGCCATAGGTATTCGCTGCACCGCCGCTGTTGCCCCCGGAGTGACCAGATTGGTCAACCTCGATGGCGGGCGGCGGTGGCGCACCGTAGGTTGCCAGCAGGCGCGCCAACTCCTCTGGTGGCAGCGTCGGCAACAGGCGCTGGAGTTCGTCGTTATTGTCGGTCATGGTTCCTCGCCTTTGTGTGAACCCCATTGAATGCCCGGCATCCCATCCGTAGGGGCGCATCGCGATGCGCCCTATACCCCTCAAGCTAAGAAAACAGCCAAGGAAGCTCTTTTGTGTCATCATGGAAGTAGGAACAAAAACCAAGA
>NZ_RYFD01000088.1 GCF_004138135.1 Candidatus Oscillochloris fontis | reverse complement strand
CTCCTGCACTCCGGCGTACAGTTCCAGGCCGGCCAGACGCAGCGGTGGGCGTCCGGTGAGGGTCAGCAGATAGCGGACGCGGCGCAGCAGATGGGTCACGCTCTCCGCCACGACGTGGGCGTCGGGGTCGGGTGGAATTGCGGGTGTGGGAGGGGCGGGAGGGGCCGTCGTCGCGGGTGCCGGTGGGTCGGACGGGGGTGGGGTCGCGTCAGCCGCAACGGAGGGCACCCGCAGTCCCGTCATCGTCAAGACCCCGGGGACGGCGGGGTCAGGCGGCGGCTCGGTGCGCACCAGCGGCCCGAGTTCCTGCCGAACGGCATGGCGCAGCGCGACGGTCAGCGCCGAATCGGTACGCGCCAACGGGTCGGCCAGATTCCGCAGATAGTGGGTCTGGCAAAATTGGTGGGGCGTGGTGGGCAACACGGTCGCGACTGCGGGCACCAGACCACGCTGTTTGTCGCTGACGATGGCGCGAATGGGCCAGTCCAGCGTCCGCAGGGGCTGCAAGAATCCTTCAAAGGTCGCCTGATCCTGCCCACTCAGCCAGCCACTGCGCAGCACCACCCCGGTGAGCAGGTCGCGGATACACCAGAGTTGCGGTTCGCCCCCTTCGGGGGCAAGGCCATCGAGGGCCAGCACCAACCCGCCGTGGGTGGCAGCAACCTGGGTCAGCCGGTCGTGGTGTTGCCGTTCGTGACAGGCCAGCACGGGCAGGTAGACCTGCTGGTAGAGGCGGCGCACCTGCGTCTCGGCGATCTGGATCTTCGGCGTCAGATCGGTGTGGATCTCGGCATAGGTCGCACAGCGCATCTGGCGCTGCCAGCCGATCCGCACGACCACATCAGCGCCATAGGTCGTGAACGGCAGCGCGACCTGTTGCCCTGCTGCCGAACGCAGGTGCATCGTTGCGCCTGCACACTGCGGGTTCGCACAGCAGGCGGGACGACTCGCCACCGAGCGAACCCCGGTGAGGGTCTGCACCGTCTTGTCCCAGAGCAAGGTATTCCGCAGTTTCAAGACTCCTCCACACATGGGGCATGCGGACCGTTCAGGATGGTAAATGATGCGTTCGCTCGGATATAATGACTTCGGGGTTTTCATCGGTTTCTCCTTGGCGGGATGCGAACCGATGATACCCCCTTTTATCTCACAGCGTGACTTATGCGGTATTGCCAAAATAGGCTCCCGCCACGCTCTTATGCCGCAAAATCAAAGACCGGTGCCCGCACGATCTTTGTGGGGGTCGTCCGTGATTGGAGCAGGGCGTGAATGCGCGCCACCGTCTCCGGGGCAAAGAAGCGTTCCCCGGTGTCACGATTGACTCGCGCAGGAACATGTTCAATGATGATGATTTCCTCGCCGAATGCGAGTATATAGGTCACATCTTGATATTCGAATCGCTCATTCCCGTCAAAGGTCGTCATTTCGTTTTCCTCCGTATGCGGTTGTTCTTCCATCGTTGGGAATCAGGCTCATACAAGGTAATAATTTTGATCAGTGGACGTGATGGGTAACTACAGTGAATATGAATGGGACGTTGATTCCGGGTAAAACCGAGGAGTAAGACACTTGGCCCATATTTATCAAGGGGATAATCTTCAATGATTTCTGCGGTGGCTATCGCCTCATGTAGATCTTGAAGGGTAATTGCCCGAAGAATACTTTGGGTGAGCGCATGTTCGGAAAATTCATAGACATTATGGCGTATTTTCTCCTGTATCTCTGGGATCATTGCTGGTATGCTTCATCAATCTTGCTTTCTCCTCACCAGATAAGTATACCACACCCATTGGTCGAACGACGGGTATCCAAAAGGCGAAAACGGGCGCACAAGGTCGCAGACTCTCCAATGAGCCTTGACCGAAGCGGACTCCCCAATGGGCGTTGCTCGTGGCCGATTCTCTGATGGGCATTGCTCGTGGCTGACTCTTCGACGGGGAGAGGTCGAAGCTGTCTCTCTGATGGGGTTCAAAGGTCGCGGACTTTTCGCCGGACATTGGAAGCTGATTTCCCAACGGGCGCTGGCGGAAACCGACTCTTCAACGGGCTTGGAAGGTCGCAACGATTCCTCGGCTCCCGGTGGGCTGGAGGCTGCCCCGACGCCCAACGCCAGCCTTCAGGTGCGCCGATGGCAGGCTTCCCGTGATCCCCATGAAGTTTGCCTTAGCAGGAACTATCCAGAATGCACCCAGGTTGCAGGCCGCGCCAGCGGCGTCACCTGCGAGGCGATGTTGGGCCATGCTGATGGCGATGGATGGTTGCTTGCACTCCCAGCATTACGCACAAAAGGGGGACTTCCTCTTTCTGCCTTTTATTCTGAAGCAAAACCCGTAAACTGTCGACGAAATGGCGCATGAAAGGCTAAGACAATATCGGTTTTTGGAACACCGCGTTCGACTAACCGATAGGCAATGCCTTCTTCTGTTCCATCGTGTTGGATCCAAATTTTACCATTTTTGATGTCAATATGCCAGAGACATCCATGAATACGTTCGTAGCCATTCCAGCCCACACTGAGCAGTTGATAATGGTCATGGGTCGAGTCGCTAATCGCCTCAATCTCAACGTGTCCATAGGATGGGCGATAGTGACGGTATTCTTGAAGTAATTCTTGAATATACTGCCGATATTGGGTTACTTTATCCATTGGGCAACCTCCTTTCGGTCAGGATGATAGATCAGCAGCTTGATGTCATACTGTTGGATAACACCTTGGGTGAATACAAGGGTAAAGAAGGTATGATAAATATCAATAGGTACGGCTAAAAATAAGCTCCGATGCGGTTGTTTTTGCTGTACGGCGAACCGATAATTTAAAAACTGACCAAGTGCGGTATGAAATTCGCTGACGAGTGAAGCCCCTAAAAAACTCTTCACTTCAACCGCGATGCGTTCGCCTTCCTTCTCGGCCGCGATGCTGGCGTTGGGCGTGGAGCTGACGGGAGCGCATCAGGGCGTGGGCGTAGCGAGATGGGAGCGACCTGTGATGCCATCGCACGAGTCTGCGACCTTCGATGCCACCGCACGAGTCTGCAACCTTCAATGCCCGTCATCGAGTCTGCAACCTTCATTGCCCGTCATCGAATCTGCGACCTCAATGCCCGTCATCGAGTCTGCGACCTTCATTGCCATCGCACGAATCTGCGACCTCAATGCCCGTCATCGAGTCTGCGACCTTCATTGCCCGTCATCGAATCTGCGACCTTCATTGCCCGTCATCGAGTCTGCAACCTTCATTGCCCGTCATCGAATCTGCGACCTTCATTGCCCGTCTGCGAGTCTGCGACCTTCATTGCCACCGCACGAGTCTGCGACCTCAATGTCCGTCTGCGAGTCTGCGACCTTCAATGCCATCGCACGAATCTGCGACCTCAATGCCCGTCTGCGAGTCTGCGACCTTCGATGCCACCGCACGAATCTGCGACCTCAATGCCCGTCTGCGAGTCTGCGACCTTCAATGCCATCGCACGAATCTACGACCTTCAATGCCACCGCACGAGTCTGCGACCTTCATTGCCACCGCACGAGTCTGCGACCTTCATTGCCCGTCTGCGAGTCTGCGACCTGCGATGCCCGTCCGCGAGTCTGCAACCTTCAATGCCCGTCAGCGAGTCATCCCCCCGCCCAACATCGCCTCGCAGGTGACGCCGCTGGCGCGGCCTGCGAACCGGGTGCATTCTGGGTGTTTCCTGGTGGGCAAGCCTCATGCAGATCACGGGAACGTGCCAGCGGCGCACCTGAAGGCAGGCGTTGGGCCGTCTCTGCCCGAAGCGATGGGGCATGCCAACGATGCTGATGAGTCTGTGCGATGCGCCATTGCGGATGGATCGCATGCCCGATTCTGGACAAGCAGTGCCGTGCCAGGGGGAGCATCTGGAGCCGTGCCCATGATCCCGCCCCTACCACCGATACATGCCAGAGGGATCGCATCCCCGGTTCCGCACGAGCGGTGCCGGGCCAGGGGAGCCGCCGAGCGGGTGCCGTGCCCACGATCCCGCCCCCACCACCGAGGTAGGAATGGTTCGAGGGATCCCATCCCCGGTTCCGCACGAGCCGTGCCGTGCCAGGGGAGCCACCGAGCGGACGCCGTGCCCACCAAGCACGCCCCCACCACCGATGGATGGCATGGTGGACGCATCCCCGGTTCCGCACGAGCGATGCCGTGCCAGGGGAGCAGCCGAGCGGATGCCGTCCCCATGATGACGCCCCCACCACCGAGGTAGGACGTGTTCGAGGGATCCCATCCCCGGTTCCGCACGAGCCGTGCCGTGCCAGGGGAGCAGCCGAGCGGGTGTCGTCCCCATGATGACGCCCCCACCACCAATAGATGGCGTGTTGGAAGGATCGCATGGCCGGTTCCGGACGAGCGATGCCGTACCCAGGGGAGCCGCCGGACGTGCGCCGTGCCCACCAAGTACGCCCCAACCACCGAGGTAGGGATGGTTCGATGGATCCCATCCCCGGTTCCGGACGAGCCGTGCCGTACCCAGGAGAGCAGCCGGGAGCGTGCCGTGCCCACCTCTCACGCCCCGACCACCGAGGCATGGATGGTTCGAGGGATCGCATCCCCGGTTCCGTACCAACCGTGCCGTGCCAGGGGAGCAGCCGGGAGCGTGCCGTGCCCCGCTCTCCAGACCCTACCATGGGGTCACGCAGGAGTCGCAGCACGAACGCCGTGCCCAACCTTTAGGGCACTACCAGCGAGAAACGCCAGGAGGTGGAAGGTTCTTTTTTTGCGCCGTGCCGGGAGCATGCGCAACCGTTCGTCATCAACCGTATGGCCCAACATCGCCTCGCAGGTGACGCCGCTGGCGCGGCCTGCGAACTCGGTGCATTCTTTGGCTTTCTTTCTGGGCAAGCCTCGCTCGGATCACGGGAACCCGCCAGCGGCGCACCTGAAGGCTGGCGTTGCGCCTTCTCTGCACGCAGCGATGGGGCATACCAACAATGCTGAGGCGTCCGTGCGATGCGCCATTGCGGATGGATCGCATGACCGATTCCTGACGAGCGATGCCGTGCCCAGGGGAGCAACCGAGAATGCGCCGTGCCAGCGATTAGGGACATGCCACCAATGGATGCCGTTTGTGGATTATCAGATCGCGTCACGTTGGTGGGTTATCCGATCACATCAAGACAATAGAGACCGTTGGTCTGTGTGCATGATCCCACCCGTCCACGCAGTAATGAGTGCCCCTGTATGGTATACTCTCTCTGCGTAATCACGCCACGAGCGAGGAGTAAGGCACCATGTCCGCACGGGATCTTTTTCATCACGCCGTAAAACAGGCACTCTGCGCCGATGGATGGACGATTACCGACGATCCGCTGGTGGTGCAATTCGGCGGCGTTGATCTGTATATTGATTTGGGGGCAGAGAAACTCATCGCGGCCGAGAAGGAAGGCGAACGCATCGCGGTTGAAGTAAAGAGTTTTTTAGGGGCTTCTCTGGTCAGCGAATTTCATACCGCACTTGGTCAGTTTTTAAATTATCGGTTCGCCTTACAACAAAAAGAACCGCATCGGAGCTTGTTTTTAGCCGTACCTATTGATATTTATCACACTTTTTTTACCCTTGTATTCGCCCAAGGTGTTATTCAACAGTATGACATCAAACTGCTCATCTATCATCCTGACCGAAAGGAGGTTGCGCAATGGATAAAGTAACCCAATATCGGCAGTATATTCAAGAATTACTTCAAGAATACCGTCACTATCGTCCATCCTATGGACACGTTGAGGTTGAGGCGATTAGCGACTCGACCCATGACCATTATCAACTGCTCAGTGTGGGGTGGAATGGCTACGAACGTATTCATGGATGTCTCTGGCATATTGACATCAAAAATGGCAAAATTTGGATCCAACACGA
>NZ_RYFD01000037.1 GCF_004138135.1 Candidatus Oscillochloris fontis | reverse complement strand
CTTGCTGCGTTCGACTTGCATGCATTAGGCACGCCGCCAGCGTTCATCCTGAGCCAGGATCAAACTCTGCGTTGTTGGAATGTCAAGCGATTGCTTGACTGTACGGGCTGCCACATTCACACAACCACACTCGATTGGAAAGGTGCTCGTCGCGGGGTCTGCGAACAAAAAACTAGCGCCACTTCGTGGCCCTAGTATCGAGACGGGAACAATGGATTGTTCACACTCGGTTCGCTTGTCAGGGTTTACCTTTCGGTGAAACCGTTTCGCCCTCGCAACGTTTGGGAGTATACAGCATCTTTTCAGTCTTGTCAAATCGGACGCAATTTCGGCCTGTGACGGGGGTTTAGGGGCGTCATGACACCCCCAGCCCCCCAATGGATAGACCAGATAGGTATAATGATCCCAGCGCTGCCCAAATATACGGAGAGAGCGAGGCCATACGATGCTCGACCAGATCGATCTTGAGCTGAAACTCAGCAAGAACGACTATCGCCAACGTCTCGATGATCTTCAGGCGCGGCTCTACGATATGGAACAGGCGCTTTTGGAGATGAAGGCACCGGTTGCGATCATCTTTGAGGGTTGGGCGGGAACTGCGAAGGTGCGCACGATTGGTATTCTGACCCAGCGGCTTGATCCGCGTGGGGTGCGGGTGCATCCGATTACCGCGCCGCGTACCTATGAGACCCAATACCCCTGGCTCTATCGCTTCTGGCTCAAGATTCCTAGCTATGGCCAGATTGCGATCTTTGATCGCTCTTGGTATCGCCAGGCGCTTGCGGAACGCACGCACGGCCATGGCGATATTCGACTCTGGCGCGACCGTTGCGAGGATATGGCCGCCTTTGAGCGTCAACTCGCTGCCGATGGAACGGTGTTGCTTAAGTTCTGGCTGCACATCGCCGAACAAGAGCAACACCGGCGCTTTAAGCGGCTATTGGCCGATCCGCTTACGGCATGGCAGGTCACCGAGGATGATCAGTGGCAACATCGCCACTATTCCAAGGTCTATGCGGCGGCTGAGGATATGATCGCCCGTACCGATACCGCCGCCGCGCCGTGGCAGATCGTCCCTGCAACCGATAAGTATTACGCCCGGATTGCGGTCTTCGAGCGTATCTTGCGCGCCTTTGAGGCGCGTTTAGGGCGATCTGCGGTGGCGGCAAGTGCCGCGACTCGTTCGGTTGGGCCTGATGTAAGTGGGGCGATCTTTCGCCGCGAGTCTTCCGCCCCTACCACTACGCCACTGGTCGCTCCAGCGCCTGCGCCGTCCTTCGCTGAACATGGCATGCTCCAACGGGTTGATTTGGGCCTGCGAATTGCTGATGACGAGTATAGCCGCCGCATGAAGCTCCTCCAGACCCAGATCTATCTGTTGGGGTTGGAGGTGTATCAGCAGCAACGCCCGGTGGTGGTCGTTTTTGAGGGTTGGGACGCCGCTGGGAAGGGAGGCGCGATCCAGCGACTTACGGCCAAGCTCGATCCGCGTGTGTATACAGTCCACGCGATTGCCGCACCCGAAGGTGATGATAAGAACCGCCACTATCTCTATCGCTTCTGGCGTCGCTTGCCGCCGCGTGGGGCCTTTGCGATCTTTGATCGTTCCTGGTATGGTCGGGTGTTGGTGGAACGGGTTGAGGGGTTTGCGCGCCCCGATGAGTGGCAGCGTGCCTATGCTGAGATCAATGAGTTTGAGCGCCAGTTGGTGGAGTTTGGGACGATCATCTGTAAGTTCTGGATGCACCTCAGCCCTGAAGAGCAACTGCGGCGCTTCGAGCAGCGCCAGAATGTGCCCTACAAAGCCTGGAAATTGACCGATGAGGATTGGCGTAACCGCGAGAAGTGGCCTAGCTATGAAGAGGCGGTGAATGAGATGCTGCTGCGCACCTCCACCCCCACTGCACCCTGGACGGTGGTGGAGGCGGAGGATAAGCGTTTTGGGCGGGTGAAGGTCTTGCAGACGGTGGTGAACCGCCTAGAGGCGGAGTTGGGGAAGGTGAAATTGACGTAGCGACGCAAGATATTGCGTCGCCACGTCAATGGCCGGGATCGGTTGATTTTTGCACCGACGACGCAAGATATTGCGTCGCCACGTCAATGGCCGGGATCGGTTGATTTTCGCACCGACGACGCAAGATATTGCGTCGCCACGTCAATGGCCGGGATCGGTTGATTTTCGCACCGACGACGCAAGATATTGCGTCGCCACGTCAATGGCCGGGATCGGTTGATTTTCGCACCGACGACGCAAGATATTGCGTCGCGACCGTGGTGCGCTCGACAGTCCGCTGGGTGCCGTCGCGTAGATCCTTCACTACGACCTCGCCGCGTGCCACCTCGTCCGGCCCGATGACCAGCGCGTAGCGCACGCCCTTGCGGTCGGCCTCTTTGAACTGCTTGCCTAGCCCACCACCATCGAGATTGATCAGGGTGTTGACCCCGGCAGCACGAAGTTCGGCGGCGAGGGCGAGGCTCTCGGCGGCCAGTTCAGGGCTAAAACAGGTGACATACGCGACCGCTGTGGTGGTTGGGCGCGGGCCAAGGTTGAGTTCTTCCATCACGTCGTGGAGGCGGTCAATCCCGAAGGCAAGGCCGACGGTGGGGATGGAGCGCCCCGCAAATTGGCCGACGAGCTCGTCGTAGCGCCCACCGCCCAGCAGTGAGCCTTCGGGCCAGTGCGGGGTGATCGCTTCAAAGACCATGCCGGTGTAGTAGGAGAGGCCACGCGCTAGGCGTGGAGCCACTTTGTAGCGATTGGCGGGGACACCCATCTGCTCTAGGCCGTGGATGATCGCACGCAGGTTCTCGATGGCGGACAGTGCCCGCGCATCATGGGTCAGGCGTGCCTCTAGTTCGGCCAGGATCTCCGCCGAACTGCCCTCGATCTGCACGAGCGCCAGGATGTGTGCGGCGGCCTCCGCACTCACCCCACTGCGCAGCAACTCATCCGTGACCCCCTGCGCCCCGATTTTGTCGAACTTGTCAATGGCGCGGTAGACCCCACCCGCCGCCGCCGCATCCAATCCACTCACCCGCGCAATCCCGCCGATGATCTGGCGGTGGTTGAGCAGGGTCACGAAGTCGGGGAAGCCCAAGGCGGCCAACGCCTCGCTCAGCATCGCCACGATCTCGGCATCGGCGAGCGGCGAGCTACTGCCCACAATATCGGCATCGGCCTGATAAAACTCGCGGTAGCGCCCGCGTGCCGGACGTTCGCCCCGGTAGCTGGGGCCAAGTGCGTAGCGCCGCCAGGGGAGCGTGATCTGCCCGGCGTACTGCGCCACCACCCGTGCGAGTGGCACGGTCTGATCATAGCGCAAGGCCAAGCGCCGCCCACCGTGATCCTCGAAACGATAGATCAGACTCTCATCATCGCCCAGTTTACCCTCCAACGCTTCGGCATATTCTACGATAGGCGTTTGGAGGGGTTCAAAGCCGTAGCGCTCACACACCTGGGTGATGGTGCTGGTAATGTACTGGCGCAGCATCATCGCCGGGGGCAGGTGATCGCGCATGCCTTTAATGTTCTGGATCTTGGCCATAACTGTTATCTTACTCCATCCTGCTTATGTCCGCATTTGGTGGGAGGTTCTCGCACCTTGTAGGGGCGAAGCATCGCCTACCATAAGTAACCGAATCTAGTGGTGGTTTATCCAGGCGATGCTTCGCCCTACTTAACGCACCAACTCAACACTTGAGAGATCAAGTATCCCCATGGGCGTGATCTCAAGGCCACGCACATAGGGCTTGACCAGGGTATACGCGACATCATGATAGATCGGGATGACCGGCGCATCGGCGAGGATGATCTGTTCAACTTGGCGATAGAGAAGCATCCGCGTGGCCTCATCGGGTGCTACGGCGGCTTGGTCAAGCAGCGCATTCACCTCAGGGTTGTCATAGCCGGAATGGTTCTGCGAACTACCGCCCCGGAAGAGTACGTCGAGGAAATTCTGCGGATCGGGGTAGTCGGCTACCCAGCCGGTGCCATAGATCTGGAACTCCTGGCGATCTAGGGCGGCCAGATAATCGCCAAAATCCTCGTAGCCACGCACCTCAATCTCCAGGCCCAATTCCTGCTCGACCACATCGCGCAGTACCCCCGCCCAGCCACCATAGGCAACAATCGGTGGCAGGTTTTCGATGCTGCCATAGCGCGACTCGGCGATCAGGGCGCGTACCCGATCTATGTCGCTGCTGGGCAGGGGCAGATCGGGGTTGTATCCGGGAATACCGGGCGGCAAGATCCCATGCGCCTGCTCGACTGCGTCATACAGGCTGACCTCGACCATCTTCTGGCGATCCAGCAGCAGGCTGAAGGCTTGACGCACCTTGGGGTCATCGAAGGGCGGCAGGTTGACATTCATGCCGATATAGTAGAGCGAGAGTTGCGGTACCTGCACCAGTTCTTTGGAGAGCGGGTTACTGGTGTCCTGCACGCGCGCCAGCGCATAACTCGGCACCTCGGTAAGATCAATCTCGCCCTGCTCATAGAGCATCTGAGCATTACTGGCGGCTGCGCCGATCAGGAAACGCACCCGATCCAAGTAGGGTAGATCGCGGTAGTAGTTCAGATTGCGCTTGATCACCAGCAATTGATCATGACGCCACTCTTCGATCTCGAAGGGGCCACTTCCATTCGGTTGCTCCGTCCAATCGGCTCCACCCGCCACAACTGCCTGCTCATCCACCACAAAGCTGCTCGGATGGGTCAGTTTGGCCAAGAAGTAGCTCTTCGGCGCATCAATCGTGATCTCGATGGTGCGATCATCAATCGCCCGCAGGCCAGCAATCGTCTGCGCCTGCCCGTCCAGTTTCTCCCGCACCCCAACAATATCGGTCAGATAGGTCGCAGCAGGCAGACTGGGGCCGAGTTGGGGATCACACGCCCGTTCGAGCGAGAAGATCACATCCGCCGAAGTGATCGGACGGCCATCGGCAAAACGTGCATCGGCACGCAGAGTGAAGGTGTAGCGCAGCCCATCTTCCGAAACCTTCCAGGCTTCGGCCAGATCAGGATGTACATCCAACGTAGCATCAAGGCGCACGAGGCCACTAAAGAGTTGGCGAATGATAAAGGCGCTCCCAACATCGCTCGTGAGCGCCGGATCGAGCGTATTGGGGTCACGCGCCCCCAAGGCCATGATCAGGGTTCCGCCATTGCCCAATGGCATTGCGGTAGAGATCGGCACAAAGACCGGCGGAACCGGGCGGGTGGAAGCACAGCCAACCAGTACGAGGCCCATCAACAACACCAGCAATAACCGACGCATCAAGCCCCTCCTCCAGTAACTGTTCACCCTTCTCCTCGCATCGTAACTGTTCACAGTTCTCCTAGCATTCCGATTTTGACGCAAAGACGCCAAGGCGCAAAGCCTGCAACAAAACCTTTGCGTCTTTGCGCCTTTGCGTCAATCAGAAGCTTCCTTTACCCCAAGTGTGAACAGCTACCTCGCATCCCGGTTTTGACGCAAAGACTTCAAGGATATGCCCTCATCAAAACCTTTGCGTCTTTGCGCCTTTGCGTCAACCAGAGGTTTCTTTTACCCCAAGTGTGAACAGTTACCTCCTCCAGCCAGTTGGCCACAGGCCGCCGCAATCTCTACCCCGCGCTCGACACGCACGGTACAGGCAAGGCCATAATCCACGAGCACCTGTTGGAAGGCGCGCACCCGTTGGAGATCCGAACGTGCCAAGGGTGAGCCGGGCAGCGGATTCCAGGGGATGAGATTGACGTGGCAGATCAAGGATTCATGACGCAGCAACTTGGCCAGCGCCAGCGCTTGGTGCGGGTGATCGTTACGCCCCTGGATCAAGACATACTCAAACGAGACCCGCCGCCCGGTCTTTTCAACATAGGTATGCGCCGCCGCCAAGATCTCCTTGATCGGATAGCGCGTATTGATCGGCACCAACTCGTTACGCAGCGCATCATCGGGGGCATGCAGCGAGATGGCCAGATTGATCGGCAGGCCCGCATCGGCGAGGCGCAGGATACCCGGCACCAACCCGACCGTGGAGACCGTCATGCTGCGGGCGCCCATATTGAAGCCGAGGGGGTCGTGGAGGCGCTGCACCGCCTCCCACCAGCGATCATAGTTGGCGAATGGCTCGCCCATACCCATAAAGACCAGATTGGAGACCCGCTCCAAAGGCCGCCGGAGCGCATGGGACTCGCCCCACCATGTTGCGTCCTCAGCACTAGAGCGCCCCGGATTGGTAGTTGATGCGGGCTGAGATGCAAGGTTGCGCACCTCGCGGCTGGCCCAGAGCACTTGCGCCACCATCTCGCCCGCCGTCAGGTTGCGCCGCAAGTCCAAGGTGGCGGTGGCACAGAACGAGCAGCCCATCGCACACCCGGCCTGAGTCGAGACACAGACTGTGGCACGATCAGCATAGATCATCAGCACCGTCTCGATCTGCACCCCATCGGGAAGGGCGAAGAGCGCCTTGCGGGTGAGGCCATCGGCGGAAACTTGGGAACGCACGAGATGCAGCGGGTTCAGTGTGGACTCATGGGCGAGGCGCTCGCGCAACGCCTGGGGCAGATCGGTCATCGCAGCGGGATCAGCGGCAAGATTGAGATAGAGTTGGCGATAGATCTGGCGTGTACGGAAGGCCGGCTGGCCCCAGGCACGTAACAGCGCCTCCAGATCGGATAGATTCATATCGTAGAGTGATGGATTAGCCATAGCGGGTAGATTATAGCATTCTTGGCGTTCATGTTAACGCACCCATGGTATGATGCCAATCTTAAACCTTTTGAGGTACGAGAGCATATGGAACGCACCCATATGTAGCGGTCTTATAGATCACTCAAGAACGTCTTCTGTTTGAGCAGCAGCGCCGATTAGCCTACCGCCTATAGGGAACAAGCCCATGAGCATCGAAGATCTCGTCACCCCGTGTGTCCGGCAGATCGAAGCCAGCCATGCCGCCCGTGAGCAAGCGATTGGCATCTCACGCAGCCTGATTCGCAGTTGTGCCAACAGTATTCGCGCTGCGCACCGTGCCGAGTTTGAGCACGCGCAACAACTCTTAGATGAGGCGGGAAATCTTGCGCAAAAGCTGCGTGCGGCCACCAGCACATGCCCAGAGATCCGCCATGCCGGATATTCGCAGGATGCGCTCAAAGAGCTCGTCGAGGCCCATCTGGTGCTGGCCTTCCTCAGCGACCGCCCGCCGCCCCATGCGGCTGCGATTGGGGTTGAACCAGCCGCCTATCTCAACGGCCTTGCCGAAGCGGCCAGCGAACTGCGCCGCGCCATTCTCGACGGGCTACGCCGGGGCGAAACCGAGCGCGGCGAGGCACTACTACGCATCATGGACGATGTCTACAGCGAACTGGTGAGTGTTGATTTCCCCGACGCCGTGACCGGCGGGTTACGGCGCACCACCGACGCCTTGCGGGCAGTTCTGGAACGAACCCGTGGCGACATGACCGCCGCTATTCGTCAAGATCAATTGGTTGCAGCCATGCAGAATCTTGAGACACACCTGGATGGATCGTGACGTACAATCATAGGGGAAGAAGCATCATGAAGCAGGACTCGCCACCACTATGCCCTATATTGAGCCACACGCCCGCGAAGAGAACGAAGAGTTGGTCGAGTCGGGCGGGATCATCGGACTACTCACCATTTCGTGTCGTCACATTGCCCTCATCGCCGCCATGCTGGCCACCTGTGGCAGCCTCTTCTTTAGTGAAGTGTTGAAGTGGCTGCCCTGTGAGCTTTGTTGGTACCAACGCATCCTCATGTACCCGCTGGCCGTCATCCTTGCGGTGGGGATCATCAAGCGCGACCCCAAACTGCACTGGTATGTGTTGCCGCTCTCATTGGCGGGAAGTGTCGTCTCGACCTACCACTACCTTGAGGTCATGAAGATCATCTCCGGATCGCCGTGTACCGGGTTGGTGCCGTGCAGTGTGGATTATCTGACTCCCATTCTGACCGGCCCGTTCAGTTTTATCAAAATCCCGTTCCTGGCGCTCTTCGCCTTCATGACGATCAATGTGATGATGGGTAACTTTGCCCTGGCTGGTGATGAAGCGCTGCCACGCCCAGGCCGTGGCCAGATGTTGGCCAACCGCTGGATGATTGGGATTGTGGTGGTGACGGTGATCGTGACGCTGGTGTTAGCGGATCTGGTGTAAGGCCACTCTCCCCACATCCCGGTTTTGACGCCAAGGTGCAAGGCGCAAAGCCTTCAACAAAACCTTTGCGTCTTGACACCCTGGCGTCAATGAGAGGTTTCTTTTACCCCAAGTGTGAACAGTCACTTGCAACCAACAAAAAGGGATTGTGGTATGATATGGCCTGATTGTTAGACACCTTCAACATACCACTAACCGAGTAAGGACAGGACTGCAATGAGGCTTGAACGTCGGCGCGATGGCAAAGTGTATGTCTTAGAGGCATACAGCCCTGATGCAGACGAGCTACGACGCTTATTGCCACGTTGGCCGGGTGGGTATGTGCAATGGGAAGCCACCGGCATCCTGCTCCCCACTGAGGAGGGCATGCGCCCACGGAGCAGCGGCCCGATCTGGGCGCTCTGGCGACCGCGTGATGTACCGGAGCAACTGCCTGAACTCGAAGATCCTGCCGAATTTCTCGATGATCCGCTCACTCCACCCTCACCCGCAGAACCATCCGCGCTACCGATTGACGACCTGGATGACGAACTGACACCCCCACTCAATCATGTCGAAGCGGATACGCCCCGGCGTGCTCGGCGTTATGTGCCCCCCCGCCTCCAGCCGCGCACTACCAAGTATAAGAATCTGACCCGCATCGAGAGTAGCCCCAAGCATCGCCCTGGCTACTTGGTGCGCGTGACGTGGGCCAAAAAGACCTACACCAAATATTTTGCCGATGCCGCCTATGGGGATCGGCTCGGTTCGTTGGCCGCAGCGGTGGAGTGGCGCGACCAAGTTGAGCGGGACGTGGGCAAGCCGCGCACCAACCGTCCGGCGATTGGCGTGGCCTACTCCAATACCGGGATTGTCGGTATTTCGCGTACCACCAAGGCGGGTAAGCCGATCTTCCAGGTGACATGGTACGAGGAAGGCAAACAGCGCCGCCGGGTCTTTAGTATTGATCTGCTGGGTGAGCAGAAGGCACTCAAGGCGGCTCGCAAGGTGCGCGCCGAGATTGAGCGTCAGAAGTAGCATCAGGCATGCCGTATGTACCAGCGCTGGTTGCTCTGCATCCTCACCCTCGCTCTCTTCTGGACACCCGCAGCACACGCCGCGCCAGTGCCCTTCGAGACCTACCTGCGGCTGTTGCGTGAGGCGCATACTGCCGCTGAGCGGGGCGATCAACTCGGCTTAGCGGCGGTTGTGTCCCAGTTGGTGGAACTGGAGCAGGTGCAGTTGGCTGATGGTCGCATGGCACCGGTAGATAACCGCTGGTTGGCCGAGGCGATGCAAGTTCAGAACCCCGACTTGCCCCAGATTGCGACACGCATCGGGGCGCTGCTTGATGCCCTTACGGCCAGTACTGGCCCGCCCGATCCCGCCGCAACTGAGCGGCTGCACCAGATCCTCGCTGCGCCGCCGTTTACCCAACCCGACCCGCCCGAAACACCCCAGTGGCTGCGGGATTTCTTTGAGTGGCTGGCGGATATGTTCGGTGCGATTGCCCCGCCAGTGGCCCAATCGGCGAATGACTATAGCGACCCGCTGGCGTGGATCTTCGTCCTGATCGGCCTGATCCTGGTCGCGGTGATCCTTTTCATCTGGGTGCGCGGGTTGCGCCGCACGCTGGTGCCGATTACCCCCATGCCGAGCGACGACCCCGAAGCGCATCTGCGGGCTGATGAGGCAGCCCAACAGGCTGCGGAGTTGGCGCGGCAGGGTGAGTACCGCCGCGCTGCGCGCATGCTCTACCTCTCGGCCTTGCTGTGGCTCGATGAGCATGGCCGCCTGCGCTATGATCGCACGCTGACGAATCGCGAATATCTGGAGCATCTGAACAATAGCCCGCACCTGCGCGAAGGGTTGCGCCCGGTCGTCGAGACGTTTGATCAGGTCTGGTACGGGGATGTGCGGCTTGATGCGCGCAGCTTTGCCACCTATGCCGGGCAAGTGGCGGCGCTGCGCGAGCTACCGGCTGAGCGGGGGGGCACATCATGATCCTGCGCTACCGCCGCGAAATCTTGATCATCAGCGCACTCTTTGGGGGCCTGCTGATCTTCTTGTTGATTGTGCCGAATGATGAGGGTGGTGGATCACATCAGGCCACCAGCCATTCCAGTAACCCCAGGGGCACCATGGCGCTCTACCGCTGGCTGGGCGAGTTGGGCTACCAGGTGGAGCGGTTGGAGTACCGCGATTTTACGCTCGATGCCACGAGCGATCTGCTTGTGGTGTTGGAGCCCCCCGAAGTCTTCACGCCGGATGAGAGCGCGGCGGTGGTGGCGTGGGTTGAGGTGGGGGGCACGCTCATCCTCGCCGATGAGCGCCACCTCAGTGGGAGTGCGCCGCTCTTCCAGGCGTTTGCCGCTCGCCTCGGCTCTGCCGCCAATAGTATGGACACCCAGGCCCGGATCGTCCAGCCGGTGGCACCGGTCAGCCAACTTCAGATGCAAAACAGTAGCGTGTTGGCGCAGTTGCCAGCGGCAGCGGCGGTGCTGGTGGAGATGAACGGCGAGCCGGTGGTGGCGGGGTTTGTGCATGGTAAAGGTTATGTCTACCTAAGCAGTAGTACCTACCCCTTCAGCAATGTCGGCTTGGCCCAAGCGGGCAGTGCCGAGTTGGTGCTGCATCTGGTGGGGCGGATTGGGCCGAGCGGGCGGATTCTGTTTGATGAGTACCACCACGGCTTTGTGCGCGAGCCATCGTTGGGCAGCCTACTGACTGGGAGTGCGTGGGGGTGGGCGATGCTCTATGCGGGGGGAGTGGTTGTGCTATACCTGGTGCTGAGTGGGCGTCGGTTTGGCCGCCCGATAGCCTTGCGTGAGGAGCGTACCCGCCGCAGTAGTGCCGAGTATTTGGAGAGTATGGCGGGCCTGTTGCGGCGCGGGCGCAAGAGCGATTACCTACTAGCGCACTACCGCACCAACCTCAAGCGCCGCTTAGCGCGGCCCTATGGCGTCAACCCCAACCAAGACGACACGGCGTTTGTGGCTGCGCTGGCGGGAGTAAGCCCGATTGACCCCAATGCACTGCGGAGCCTGCTCGCACGGATGGATCGCCCGGAGGTGAGCGAAAGCGAACTCTTGCGCCTGATTGCCGAAGCCGACCGATTCTAGGAGCCGACATGCGCCCCACGCTGCAACCCGTCCTGAATCTCCTCGACGATGGCCTCAATCTCTACCGGCGTGAATTCCCGCGTTTTGCGATGATCGCCGCAATTGGGACGGTTCCGATGGTGGTGTTGGGGTTGCTGCTGGTGATGACGCCTTTTTGGTTGAATAGCTTGGGCGGGCTGTTCCTCTTTTTTGGCCTCAGCCTGCTGAGCCTGCCGGTAGGCATCTACCTGATGGGCGCAATCAGTCGAGCGACCGTCGAGATCATCCAGGGCAAGCCAATCATCCTGCGCGAGGTGCTGCGCATTGGCCCGCTACGGCTGTTGGGAATGAGCATGTATGGTGGAGTCTACCTGATCGTCCTCAATACGGTTATTTCATTCCTGAGTGCCATGTGTATCTGTCCGAGTTCAATCGTCATTGTCACTGTTGGAAGTCTATTCGGTAGGCTGCTTGAGATAAGTGGCGGCATCGGCGCGGCGCTGGGCAGTCTGATCTTGAGTTTTATGGCCTTGCTCTTTATGCTCTTGTATGGGTTGGGATTGGTGGTGAGTGGAGCCACTGTTGGGAGCCTGATCTTCAGCCTTCAGCCCTTTGTGCAGGGCGATCTGGGCATGAAGGAGGCGCTACGGCGCAGTATGGATCTGCTGTTTTACCGCCTCGGAAGCAATCTGTTGATCTACCTATGTGCCAGCCTGATCTTCGGTACGCTGGCGCTCTGCGTGACAGTGGCGGTTGGCGTGCTGCTCCCAATGCCGTTGCTGTTTCTCTTCGGGTCTGAGTCGGTGCTTGGCCAAGTGCTCAGTGTGGTCGTGGTCGTATTAGCCCTGACCCTGGCGCTGCCTCCGTTGCCGATCTGGATGGCGTTACTCTACCAGCGCCGCATGGTCGAACGCGAGGGGGCGGATCTGGCGGAACGGATTGCCGGGGTGGTGGGCGAGGGATGATCGGCCCTCACCTCCTAGCCCCCTCGCACACTGCGTGGGCGAGGGGGAATCGAACACATTGCGCTGCGGAATCACCCCTCTCCCGCGTGCGGGAGAGGGGCTGGGGGTGAGGGCCACAATGTTTGGCACACGATAGAAAGAGGCTCTCAATGCAACTCACCGTCGTTAAAGTTGGCGGGAATGAACTGGACGATCCAGCGTTTTTGGATGGGCTGAGTGCGGCGATTGCCGATTTCAGCGGGCCATTGCTGCTGGTGCATGGCGGCGGGAAGGAGATTACCGCCGCGCTCAGCCATTATGGTATTCCCACGACCTTCATTGGTGGGCTGCGCGTCACGTCGCCGGAGGCGATGGTGATTATGCAGCAGGTGGCCTGCGGAACGATCAATAAGCGGGTGGTGGCACGCTTGGTGGATGCGGGGGTGCGGGCGTTGGGGCTGAGTGGGCAGGATCTGGGGTTGCTCGGTTGTGTCCCGCAGCGCCCCGATGGGGTCGATCTGGGGCGGGTGGGCCTGATTACCCAGGTGGATCGCGCCGCCCTTCAGGCGATGATCGATCTGGGCTGGTTGCCAGTCATTGCGCCGGTGGCACGCGGCGTAGCGGATGGCCTCAGCTACAACATCAATGCCGATCAGGTGGCGCAGGGGGTGGCGGGAGCCTTCCCGGCGACCCAACTGGTCTTTGTGAGTAATGTGCCGGGGGTGATTCTGGGTGGCAGCGTTGCGCCACACCTGGATCGTGCAGCGGTGCTGGCAGCGATAGACTCCGGGGAGATTAGTGGTGGTATGATCCCGAAGGTACGGGCAGCGCTGGATGCGCTCGATGCCGGAGCGGCCTCGGTGCGGATCACCAATCTAGCCGGGTTTGCCGCTGGCGGCACGACGATCTTATGATCTCCGAGGAGCGCCCCGATCAGCGCGAGTCTGATCCGATCTTCCGCAGCCTCGATCCGCACCAGCGCCAAGAGCTTGAGCGCCTGATCGCCGCTGGAACCTACCCGGCAGGCCATGTCTTTCACACACCCAATGAGGTGGGTGAAGAGATTTTTGTGCTGCACTCAGGGCGGGTGCGGATCTATAAGCTCTCGCCCGAAGGGCGCGCCTTGACCCTGTTGGTGTTGGAGGCACCGACGATCTTTGGCGAAATGAGCCTGGTTGGTCAACACTTCCACGATACCTTCGCCGAGGCGATGCATGAGGGCGTGGTGGGAGTAATGGCGCGTGCGACCATGCAGCAGATTCTCGAATCCCACCCGGCGGTCGCGCTGGCGGTGATGGAGTTGATGGGTCAGCGGCTACGGATTATGGAGAATAAACTGGCCGACATCGCCTTTAAGAGCGTGCCACAGCGCCTCGCCAGTCTGCTACTCAATCTGGCGGGGGTAGCCCCTGGCCAGATCCATGCCTCGTCTGCACCACGCATGGTACGCTACACCCATCAGCAGCTCGCCGATATGATCGGCTCCTACCGCGAGACGGTCACCAAGGCAATTGGGGAACTGCGTGAGGCGGGGATCATCTATATTGAGGACGAGGCCATCGCACTGACCGATCTGATACAGTTGCAGCGTATGGCGCACCACCAATAATGTGCCGCATCCCACGGACGACAAAGGAGATTTCTCATGGATAAACCCTGGCTGGCTTCATATGAGCCAGGCGTGCCAGCGCAACTCAGTTACTCTGATCAGAGCCTGGGCGATCTACTCGATGCGACGGTGCACCGTTACCCGCAGCACATCGCCACCAATTTTGTGCTTAAGTATGCGGTTGGTGGGCGGCTACCTATCGGCGGGAAACTCACCTACCAGCGCTTGAATGATTTGGTAAACCGCATGGCAGCCGCACTCGCCGAACTGGGTGTCGGCAAGGGTGCGCGAGTCGCGGTCATGTTGCCAAACTCGCCCCACTATATCATCACCTTCTTTGCGGCAATGCGCCTGGGGGCGATTGTCGTCAACATTAATCCCTCGTATACAAGTCGGGAGCTACAGCACCAACTCAGCGATGCAGGGGCCGAGACGATTGTCTTGCTCAACCTCTTCTGGCCACGCCTACATGCGATACGCACAGAGACCCAGGTACAACGAGTTATCGTTGCGCATGCCTTTGATACGCTGACGTTCCCCTCCAACCTGCTTGTGCGCCGCGCCCAACAACGTGAGCAAGATTGGGTTGATGTCCCCGCGAGTAGTGATACCTTCTTCTTCGCTGATCTATTGCGGCACACCCCCAACCTACCCCACGTGAGCATCGCAGCGGATGATGTGGCGATCTTTCAATATACAGGCGGTACGACGGGCATCCCCAAGGCGGCAATGCTGACCCATCGCAATCTGATTGCCAATGTAACCCAAGTGAGTGCATGGGTGCAGGATGGTCGTCCGGGGATCGAGAAGATGCTTGCCGCGATCCCCTTCTTCCACGTCTATGGCATGACCACAGCCATGTTGTATGGGATCTGGTTAGGGGCGGAATTAGTGACGGTGCCCAACCCGCGTCTGATCGAGCATGTCATGCGAGTCATTGATCACGAGCAGTGTACGATCTTCCCTGGCGTACCAGCGCAGTATATCAGCATTATCAATCATCAGCATGTGAACACCTACAACCTGCGCTCAATACGTGTCTGTGTGTGTGGTTCGGCACCACTGCCACTCCAGATACAGGAACGCTTCGAGGCACTCACGGGGGGGCGATTAGTAGAGGGGTACGGCCTCTCGGAAGCCTCACCATTGACGCATGGTAATCCGGTGCGGGGCCGCCGCAAAGTAGGCAGTATTGGCGTCCCCTTCCCGGATACCGAGGCCAAGATCGTTGACCTTGAGACCGGACAACCCCTCCCGTTCGATGGCGAGACGCGGGGTGAGTTGTGTGTGCGCGGCCCTCAGGTGATGCAAGGCTACTGGAACCGACCTGAAGAGACCGCCATGACCATTGATGCTGATGGCTGGCTGCACACAGGTGACATTTGTACCGTCGATTCTGCGGGCTACTTCTCGGTTCTTGATCGCAAGAAGGACATGATCAACAGCTCTGGCTTTAAGGTACTGCCACGAGAAGTTGAGGAAGTCTTGTATATGCACCCCCAGGTTATGGAAGCCGTTGTGGTTGGTATTCCGCACCCCATGCGAGGTGACGAGACGGTCAAAGCCTATATCGTACCCAAGCCGGGTGAGCAACCAACAAATGACGAGATCCGTTCATTTTGTCGGCTGCAACTTGCCAACTACAAGATCCCACGCGAAATTGAGTTTCGTAGTGAACTCCCCAAGACAATGGTTGGGAAGGTTCTGCGGCGCACCTTGATCGAGGAAAGCCTCAAGAACGAGCCAAATTCATAAACAGCCGTTCATACTCCATAGCGGTGCGCTCGGTGCTGAACTTGGCCGCGATCTCGGCACGCGGGCGCACATAGTGTTCGCGGTTAGCCAGCACATCCAGCAGCGCCGTCGCCAATGCTGCGCTATCGCCGATAGGCACCACCCGGCCCATGCCGGTCTGGAGGATGGGCTGGCGCACACCGGGGAGCGCACTCGCCACCGAGGGCGTCCCGGAGAGCATCGCCTCCACCTGCACCATACCGAAGGTCTCGGTGGAATTGAGCGAGGGCACCACGATCACGTCCAGATTAGGGAAGAAGGCAGCCATATCGGAGGGGGCAAGGGTGCCCAAGAAAGTCCAGTGGTCGCGGAAGCGGGCAAAGAGCGGTGCCAGGCGGCGCGCATAGTCCTGTTCACCCAGGACATCCTCGTGGGGGCCAGTGAAGAGGACGCGGGCATTAGGGTAGACTTCGAGGATGCGCGGAAGGGCATTGAGCAGGATCTCGACACCCTTTTCGGATGCAAGGCGAGCCGCCATTCCGATGATCGGGCCTTGGAGGTTCCAGCGGCGGCGGAAGCCCTGAATATCGTCGGGAGTAGCCGATTCGACCTCAACCGGAGGCGGGATGACCTCAATCTTCTCGCGGAAGCGGCGAAGGAAGGGGGAGTGATCGGCGAAATCGTGGCTGCTGGCCACCACGCGGGTTGCCAGGTGGCCAGCAGCCAGATTAGCCAGATCAATTACGCGGTTGGCGACCCGGTTGAGCATGCCGGGGGGCATCTTCAGATCGCTATTATAGGTTAGTACGACCGGCTGGCGCAGCAGGCGTCCGCGCAGCCCTATTCCAGGTGCATCAAACTGGGGCAGATGTAGGTTCATCACATCGTGGTTGATCGAGAGGGCAGTGGCCAACCAGCCAATGTTGGGCATGATCACGCCCTTGGAGACCCGCGCCACCACCGGAGCACGCACTACGTGAACCCCATTCATGACCTCGCGCTGTGGCAGGCTGGGATCATACTGCGAGGTGAGAACCGTGACATAGTGGCCACGCCGCGCCAGAGCGGTCGCCAACCGTTCGACATAGATCGTCAGCCCACTAATGTAAGGGCGGTAATAGGTCAACGCGCAGAGGATTCGCATAGAAAGGTGAACCTCAGCCAGTAGGCGCATGCCAAAAGGCGGGGCAAGGTCGCAGACGAGCTACGATCTTCCCCCGCCCTCTGGGGCGAGTATGGAGGCGACGGCCGGGATCGAACCGGCGAATGGCGGTTTTGCAGACCGCTGCATTACCACTTTGCTACGTCGCCTCAGCGCCGCGCATTGTAGCACAGCGCGGCACTGTGTGCAAGTAGGGGCGATGCTTCGCCCCTACTTCTAATTGATCACATTCTCGGTATCGCGTTGCAAGGCCACCTGAATATAGTTGATGAAGGTGCGTAGCCCAAAGACAATATTGCGCTTGGTGATACCACCCTCAACCAACACATGGTAGTCGAAGCCAATATCATCATCGGCATCAACATAGGCCCGCAGCAACTTCATGCGATCATTGACCAGATTGGCATATTCGAGTTTGGCGATGCGAGGCAGATCGAGGTTGGCCTTAAACTGAGCCATAAAGCGAAGCTGTTCACCATTGCCCTGTGGAAAGATCCAGGTGGTGAAATTCTCCTTGATGAAGATGTCGCCATCATCATCGCGACTAACATTCAAGTAGGCATTCTGGAAGAGCGCCAACAAGAACTCCGAATTGATCTGCTCAGGATAGACAACGTCATCGGTTGGGTTGGATGAATTCTCGGTCATGTGATGCCTCCACGAGGAAATTATGTAGGGGCGGCGTATCGCCAGGGCATGGGCAAAGTCATTGGGGCTACGCCCCAGACCCTAATATTTGGTAGTGTTTGGCGGCTTCGCCACCAAACACTACCAAACAAGATCTGCGGAGGCGGCAAAGCCGCCCCTCCACCGGAGGTGACGGCAATGCTTCGCCCCTACTACGCCGGTAGCAAGCGGGCATAGCGAGGTTCCCACATCAACGCATCAATACGGCGGGCCAATTCATCGGGATCGCAGACATCGGCAACCCCAGCGCGTTGGGCCTCAGCAGCAACGGCGAGCGCCACATGGCGTGAGGCGATGCGCACCGCATTCTGATCGGGGTAGAGCGAGGCATGATGGTCGTCGCGGGCGGGTGAGAGCGTACTGAGGGCGCGGGCTGCCGCCACAAACATGCGGTCGGTGACGCGGCGGGCACCGGAGGCGAGGATTCCCAAGCCCACGCCGGGGAAGATGAAGACATTATTGCACTGCCCAATCGTCACCATGCGGTTGTTGAAGAAGACGGGCGCATAGGGGCTGCCGGTAGCAATCAGGGCGCGCCCGTCCGTCCAGGCCAGGAGGTCGGCGGGGATGGCCTCGCTCTTCGAGGTGGGGTTGGAGATCGGGAAGATGATCGGGCGCTCGACATGACGCGCCATCTCACGCACCAGGGCTTCGTGGAAGGCACCGGGCTGAGCGGCGGCGCCAATCAGGATGCTGGGGCGTACATTGGCGACGATCTCGGCCAGCGTGAAGGCTCCGTCCGTGCTTTCAGTACGCACCCAGGTGGCGGTGCAATCGGCGGGGTGGGCGTAGGCCACCTTGAACGGCTCGTCACCCAGATCGGTGCGCCCAGCATGGACGAGACCCCGGCTATCCACCAACCAGATCGCGTCGCGTGCCACTGCTGGGCTTAGCCCCTCATCCACCATCGCGGCCACGATCTGGTCGGAGATGCCGTGAACCGAGGAGCCTGCGCCATACATCACAATGCGCTGCTGGTGCAGCGGCACACCCGCCACATCACAGGCGGCCAGCAAACCCGCCAACGTCACCGCGCCGGTACCCTGAATGTCGTCGTTAAAGGTGCAGAGGCGGTCGCGGTAGCGCTCAAGCAGTGTCGCGGCATTCTGCTTGGCAAAATCCTCCCACTGCAAGATCGCATCGGGGAAGACGCGCATGACTGCTTCAACAAACTTCTCGATGAAAGCGGCATATTCGGCACCGCGCACACGCTTATGCTGCCAGCCGAGGTAGAGCGGATCATCAAGCAGGCTCTGGTTGTTAGTGCCCACATCCAGTGTAATCGGCAGCGTCGTCGCCGGATGAATCCCGGCGCACAGCGTATAGAGCGCCAGCTTGCCGATGGGAATACCCATGCCTCCAATCCCCAGATCGCCCAGACCAAGAATACGCTCACCATCCGTAACCACAATCACGCGGATTTCAGGGTAGGGGATGTTGCGCAGCATCTGCTCGATATGATCCGCATCGGGGTAGGCGATATAGAGACCACGTGGGCGGCGGTAGATGTGGCTATAGTGCTGCGAGGCTGCGCCGACAATCGGGGTATAGATGATCGGCAGCATCTCGCTGATATGATCATGCAACAAACTGTAGAAGAGCACCTCATTGCGATCCTGAAGACCGGTGAGGAAAAGATAGCGTTCGAGATCGGATGTCTTTTTGCTATAATTCTCATAAGTACGCGCCAGTTGCTCCTCCATCGTCGCCACATGGGGCGGCAACAGGCCCAACAGGCCCAGATCGCGGCGCTCCTCTTCGCTGAAGGCGCTCCCCTTATTGAGCATCGGCGTATCAAGGATCTGATGCCCACGCAACGGAACCCGCAAATTGATCGTGCCGTCCGGGCCGGGGTGGAGGTCGTGAAAGGCGCTCATAGTCTCTCCCTCTACGTAAAGTTAGTTATGGATGGTGTTTTCAACACCATCCATAACCCCCACATTACTCTAGCACGATTCATCGCGCTCCAACAACAGATCCTCAGGATGCTGGCGGATCTCCAAGCTACGCTCCTCAATCTCACGCCGCAGATCGCGGCGCAGTTGGGCTGCGGCCCAGCGCCGCCGCTGTTCACCCGTGGTAATAGCTAATGGCTCGACTCGCCGTGATTTACCCTCGTCATCAACGGCGACCATCGTAAAGTAGCATGTGATGACGTGGCGGGCGGTGTGGCTGGTGATTTCCTCGGCGGTCACCCGAACACCAACCTCCATTGAGCTATTGCCAGTGTAGTTGACCGAAGCCAAAAAGGTGACCAACTCACCAACATGGATGCCTTCGCGGAAGATGACCTGATCAACTGATCCCGTCACAACATAGCCGCCACAGTAGCGCGAGGCGCAAGCATAGGCGACTTGATCCAGCAACTTGAGGACGTGGCCACCATGCACGTTGCCGGAGAAGTTCGCGGTATCCGGGGTCATCAGGACGGTCATCTCTAGGCGACGCCGCTGACTGATGGGGATGTCCGGGATTTTCATAGGGTTGGGGTGATCCTTTCATGGGTAACGCCAGATAACCCCATGGTATACTAGCTCCCAGGCATGTGCAACGTCCTTGGGGCTGCGCCCCAAACCCCAATTTTGTTGTGTGTTGGGCGGATTCGCCGCCCCCAAACCCCCACCGGAAACCCTATGGAGAATGTATGTCCCAGCGCACAGAACACGCCCTTCGGTTGGTGCTGGCATGCGCACCAGAAGATCTGGCGGCGGTGCGCGCACTCACCCAGCGTTTGCGGGTTGATGGTCTGCACCCCTGGCTGATCGCCGATGAACTAGCGGGCCAATCGGATACCTTGCGCCCGCTGCGTGCCGCCGTCGCAGCGGCGGAGGTGGTGGTCTTTTGTCTCTCGCGCCGCTCGTTGGACGCTGCGGGCCAGCCCGCTACTGATATTGCGCGGCTGCTCGATCTGATCACGCTGCATCCGCCACCTGCCCACCCCATCGTGGTGCGCCTGGCTAGTTGTGAGGTTCCGGCGGCGCTCACCGGGGCGCTGGTGTGTGATCTCTTCGGCTATAGTGGCTATGCCCGGCTGCTCGATCTACTACACGCCTCGGTTGTACCCGCGCCCGCGCTCTCCGAACCGCCTCCACCGCCACCACCTAACCCAGCCCTCGACCTGCGCGGGCGCTATGCGCTGGCCAGCCTCGACCATGAGGGTCAGCTTGGGCGGATGGGGCGCGGAGTGGCACGCACGCTGCGGCTACTCAGCCCCAACCACGCGCTGTTGCTGGCTGGCGGCGGTGCTACGCTGCTCGCGCTGGATGATCCCAAGCCGCTCTGGGTGATTGATTGCCCCACCCGCCATGCTGCGCTCAGCCCGAGTGGGCGGCTGCTCGCGCTGGCAGCCGGAGATCGCATCCGGCTCTGGGATCTCCAAGACGGCAGCCTGCGCAACCAGATCCAGGTCGCTGCAAGTAGTACTCACGCCCTCGCCTTCAGCCCTGACGAACGTCATCTCGTGAGTGCGAATGATGATCGGCGGGTTGCGTTCTGGCGCACCGGCAACGATCCGATAGATCTGGCCACGCCGCTGCTGGCAAGCCTGCCACCCCAGCCCGATCAGGTCGTCAGTCTGGCCTTCAGCCCCGACGGTACGTTGCTGGCATGTGGCGGCGCAGATCGCACGGTGCGCATCTGGCGCACGCTCGACCGCAGTCTCGTGCAGACGCTCAGCGGCCACGGTGGGGCGGTCGAGGCGCTCGCATTCAGTCCGACAGGCGACATCCTGGCGGCGGGGTCACGCGGGCGCACGTTACGCCTGTGGGGAGTAGCACATTGGCGCTTGCTGCACAACCTCGACGGCCACGACGGGGCGGTCGAGGCACTCACCTTCAGCCCCGCTGGGGATTTGGTAGCGACCGGGGCCAGCGACCATACGGTGCGGGTGTGGCAGGTGCGCAACGGTGCGCTCCAGCGTAGCCTGGGGGGGCATAGCGACGCGATTGCGGGGGTGAGTTTCTGCCCACAAGGTGAGCGACTGGCTAGTGTGGGGGCTGATGATCGGCTGCTGCTCTGGCACGTCGCGGATGGGGCGGAGGTGATCAGCCTGCGCCCGTTGAGTGGGCGCGTCACTGGGTTGGCCTTCAGCCCCGATGGCGAGAATCTGGCGGTGAGTGGTGCCGATGGGGCGGTGAGTATCTACCCGCTCTACCACGCAAGTGCGCCGCAGCGCCAGTACCATGATCATCGCGGGCCAGTGGAGAGTATGGTCTTCAGTGGCGATGGCACCCGCGTACTGACCGCCGCACGAGACCGGAGTGTGCGCGATTATCAGATTGCTGCCGGGACGTGCCGGATTCTGCTCCAGACACATGGGCCGAGCCATGGATCGCAACTTGCGCCGGGCGGGCAGGTGTTGGCGAGTAGTGATGGTGAGGGCACGGTGCAGATCTGGCAACTCGGCCCCACCGGCGGCACGTTCTGGCGCGTACTGCGCGGGCTAGGCGGGCGGCCAGGGCTGCTCTGCTTTAGCCCCGATGCGCGCCGTCTGGCGATCAGTGTGGAAGATGGCGCACTCCAGATCTGGCATCTGGATACCGACACACCGGATCTGCACCCACAGACGGAGCTAGTCGGGTTTGCCGGGCGGCTACGCAGCCTCGCCTTTAGCCCCGATGGGAACAGTCTGGCAACCGGCTGCGAGACGGGCCAGGTGCAGATCTGGCAGGTGGAGCATGCCAGCCTCCGCGCCACGCTCGGTGGGCCGGGGCCAGCCAGCGTGGGGCTGGCCTTCAGCCCGGATGGCCGCAGCCTCGCCAGCGGAGATGCCAGCGGGCGCATCCAGGTTTGGAGTATGGCCGGAAAGAGTCGCGGCAAGAACGACTCGCGCCGCCGCGAACCGAGCATGATCAAGCAGATCCACGGCCATGCCGGGGCGGTCAGCCACCTCGCGTACAACCCCAGCGGAGATCTGCTGGTGAGTGGATCGAGCGACGGGACGGTACGCTTGTGGCAGGTGTAGCATAACCGGGGATGGACGCAAAGACGCCAAGGCGCAAAGCCTTCAAGATAGACCCTAAGTAAAACCTTTGCGTCTTTGCGCCTTGGCGTCAAAAAAAACATCCTACTCCCCAATCCGCCGGATCGGCGCAATCCCGGCCAGCAACTTCACCGGCGCACGCCCGTTGAAGCGCACCGTCAGGTAGCACTCAACCGAACGTCCACTGCGACCCGCCTCGACCGCAATCACAGTGCCCTGGCCAAAGTGGGGATGCTGCACCCGCTCACCCACCCGGTAGGGCGTGGGCTGGCTAGGGGGCGCACTCGGCGGGGGCGGCTTTAACAAGTGCTCCAGCCCTGTGAACGGGGCACGCGGCAGATCCACAACTGGCCCGGCCAACTCCGCCCATAACTCCGGGTCGGCACGAGTAAGGCCGAGACGCTCCGCCGCTTGTTGGGCGTCGAGGTGTTCAATCAGCGCCACGACCCGTCCGGCGACCCGGCGACGCACCTCCGGGGCAGCCTGCCACCAGTGGCGCAACAGGCGTTCTTGGCCATATTCACGCGGAAAAGTGGCCACATTGAGGGTCTCGGCGGCACTCCAGGTAAGCGGGTCACGCTCCAGCAGCGCCGCAAACTGCTCAGATTGGCGCAGCAGCGCGTTCGCGCCCACCGCCAACAAGAAGGGCGAGAGTTCAGTCTCGCGATCTTCCACCGCATAGAGGTGCAACTCTTCCCGCGCCCGCGTCAAGGCGACATAGAAGATACGCCGCTCCTCCTCCAGATCCTCAGATCCACGGAAGGGCATGTGGCCCGCATTGCAAAAGGGGAGTAGCACCACCGGCCACTCCAAGCCCTTGGCGCGATGGATCGTGCGCAGATCGACCGCATCGGACTGCGGCGTAAGCTGGGCGCGCTCGGTTTCAAGTTCGGCCAAATGGGCGCGGAACTGGCTCATCGTTCCTTTGCCCTGCGCATAGAGCAGACAAGCCTCGACGTTCGCCGCGTAGCCCGCGCCGGTTTCAGGAAAGCCGCTCTGGGTACGCAAAAAATCCTGGTAGCCCAAACGCTCATCAAGTTCCGCCAACAGATCGGCGGCAGGCAGCGTGGCTTGCGCCGTCCCCAACCAGACCAACAACTCAGCCAGATCGCGCAACCCATTGGCGACCCGCGCCGTCACCCGATCCGCCAGGGTCGGGAGCGTAACACTCAGGGGGTGGTGGTGATGCAGCGCCGCAGTGAGGCACTCCTGGGATAACTGGCGGTTCAGGTAGCGCTTGGGGCGATTATAGAGGCGGCGCCAACAGGCAGTCAGACGTTCAGCCTGCGCTGGACTCAGTGGCTGCTGCGCACGCAACCGCTGGTCAAAGGCGGCAAGTTCAACATAGGCGAAGAGATCGGCAATCTCACGCCGCCGGAAGAACGGCTCATCGCCCGCCATCTGGTAGGGGATATGGGCCGAGATCAGGGCTTGCTCGATAAGCGGGGTATGCGCATTCAGACGCACCAGCACCGCGATCTGGGCATAGCGATAGCCAGCAGAATGGGCCGCCGCCACCCGTTCGGCCACAAGACGCGCCATCGCCAGATCGGTGGGCGCAGTGTGGAGCGCCGTTTGTCCACCCCAACCACGCGCCGCCACGAGCGTCTTCGGGTGGCGCTCGCGGTTCTGGGCGATGACCCGGTTGGCCAACACCACATGCCCAACCCGACAACGAAAGTTATCGGTCATCTCATAGATCTGGGCGTTATAGCGCTGGGCAAAACCGCGAAAGAAAGCCATCTGCGCACCGCGAAAGCCATAGATCGTCTGGTCATCATCACCAATCGCCATCACATTGCGATGCTGCGCCACCAAGAGATCGAGCATCTCGGCCTGCGCGAGACTGACATCCTGGAACTCATCCACCAGCACTGCATCATAGGATTGCTGCCAATACTGACGCAGATCGGCATGGCGCACCAACAACTCCCAACCAAGCAAGAGCATATCATCAAAGGTGATCCACCCACGCTCGTGGCGCACCTCCTCATAGAGACGGTAGAGATCGCGGTAGTAGGGCAAGCCCGGCGGGGGTTCGGCTTGGGTGGCAAGGTGCTGCGCAGCAGCGGGGAGCCGCGCCGCCTCCAGATCGGGGTAGCGCAGATTACTCTTACAGACCGCGATATAGGTCAGGAGATCCTGGTCATCCATGGCATCCAGATCATCAGCACCGACCAACCCGCGCTGGCGGGCGAGATCGCGGGCGGCCCAGAGCAGCGTGCGCTCCTCGCCATTGGTCTTGAGGCCATCAGCGGGAATGGCGGGCAGCGCGCTATGCTGCGCGGCGTGGCGGATAATCTTGAAGCCGAGGGCGTGGAGGGTATGACGGGCCACCGTAGCGCAATGCGGCCACTGCGCCAGCGCGTGGCCAATCGTATCCACCGCCGCACGGTTAAACGAACTAACCAGAATCCGGCGTGGCGCAAAGACACGCTCGCGCACCAGACGCTCAACCCGATGCACCATCGCGGTCGTCTTACCCGCCCCGGCCACCGCAAAGACCAGCGCCGGGCCGTGGGAGTGGGCAACAATCTGCTGTTGTTGGTCGGTGAGATGGAGCATAGCGTACCCATTGGTATTGGTATGGAAGATCGTAACTCCCCTATGATATACCGTTTGAGGGTAGCGCAAAGGTGTAAGAGTTCACACTTCTCCTAGCATTCCGGTTTTGACGCAAAGACGCCAAGGCGCAAAGCCTGCAACAAAACCTTTGCGTCCTTGCGCCTTTGCGTCAATACGAGATTTCTTTTACCCCAAGTGTGAACAGTTACGCAAAGGTTCAGATTTGCAGCAAGGGCGCAACCTGTGTATAATAGCGCCTGCAATCGCGGGGAGATGACGGAGCGGTTGAACGTGCTCGTCTCGAAAACGAGTAGGGTCTAAAAAGCCCTCGAGAGTTCGAATCTCTCTCTCCCCGCCATAATCACAGCCACGCCGCCTCTACCGGGCGGCGTTTGTGTCTTCTGGAATGAACCATGACTACAACCACCATTGATCAAGCACTTGCTCTAGCTCGCCAACTATCAATCCATGAACGAGCGAGACTCATTGCCCTGATTGCGCAAGATATGGCCAGTGCAACCATACACCCCACATCCACGATCAGTGACCCATGGGCAACATTATTTAGCACAATGGATATGATCGCGGCGTCACCGACATTAGTTGGTGCGCGTAGTGCTACCACCGAAGCCACCGAAAGTCGACGCTAATGTATACCATAGACACCAGTGTATGGGTCAATGGGGTGGACACTCTCGAATCTGGCCATGAAATAAGCCGAAAATGCCCAACATCGTCTTAGAGGTGCCGATTCGGTCTATGCAGCACTAGCACTGGCGGCAAAGACCACATTGATCAGCCTTGACAACGAACATATCAACCGTCTTACCGGGATTGTGCCTGTACTCAACCCGTCACAACTTCTGGCCATTCTTATGGCAGTCTAAAGCGCAGTTTTTATGCCCCCCACCGGCGAAACCGATCTCTCCCGCCTAATCCGCGAGATGCAGCCGCACCTCAACCCCGGCGCGTATGTCTTCTGCTGCGTCGCCCCGGATAGCCCCAGCATCCCCGCTACGGTGATCGGCACCTTCCGCGAGGATGCGGGGCTGACCCTGATTCTACCCCGCGAGAGCGCCGAGCAGCACGGGCTGCCCTACACCTTCGTCAGTGCATGGATCACCCTCACCATTCACTCAGCCCTTGATGCCGTCGGCCTGACAGCGGCAGTGGCGCATGCGCTGAGTCAGGCCGGGATCAGTTGCAATGTGGTTGCGGGCTACTACCACGATCACCTCTTTGTGCCGCTAGAGGCTGGGCCACGAGCGGTGGAGATCTTGGTGGGGATGCGTGATCAAATCACGGTTTGACGCAAAGGCACGAAGACGCAAAGATTCTCAAAACCTTTCGCGCCTTCGCGTGAGCAACAACATCCCTACGGAAGCGCCGTATCCCCCGTCGAGAACAACCAAGAATAACTAAACGTCTGCCCCGCATACGTCCCCTCAACCTGCACCCGATAGATCGTATTATCGGCGAGGTTGGCGTTGGGCTTGATCAGAATCCCCTTATGACCAGCGGGCAGGTTGTTGCTGGCACTATGCAGTACGGGCGTCCCATCCTGAGTGCTGAGGCTGGTACTACGGATCTGGGGCGTATCCTTAAAGTAGGGCCAGAGCAGCGTAATCGCATACTGGCTGGCGGGGATACTGATCTGGCCAGAGGCCGGGTAACGGATGGGCCACTGGGTAAAGCCGCTATCGGCATTGAAGTTGGCATACGAGAGCACATCCAAGCCCGCCGCACTGCGCTGGCCATTGGCCGTAGTATAGAAGCCGAAGCCAAACGTCGGTGTGGTGGGGTAGAGCAACCAGAGCCGGTGCCCAACCGAAGACATCCAGCCATCAACCGCATCGCGGGGCTGCCAACCCGTACCACTCCCCAGCCATGCATTACCCTTCTCGGCACAGATCTGCCCGGCGGGTGAAGCCCATGGCAACTGCGCATTCTGGTTGTGGGTCAGATCATTATTCTCGGCCATGTAGCGAGCATGCTGGTAACAGTTATCGTTGAGCGTTGTATCGGCATTCACTGCCGCAACCCCCGCCAGGGCGCGGTAGGCATTCACCCGCTCCAGCCATGTATCGGGGAGCGCCAGCGGCGTACTGGCGGGCGTCGGCGATGGCGTGGCGGTGGGGATGCTGGTTGGGGTTGCACTGGGGATGCTGGTTGGGGTTGGGGTCGCCGTCGGGGCAGACGACGGTGCCGGGTTGGGGTAGGGCGGCGTGGTTGGCACCGGCGTGGGCTGGGAGCCACCGTTACGGAAGGCCAGCACCTCATTGCCCAACAACCCCAGCAGCACCGCGTTGGGGCCAATCTCAGGATGCAACTCGAAGCGGCGGCGCTCGAAATACTGCACCGTATACATCCGCCCCTCAAGCTCCGTCTGGAACGGATCGGTCAGCGGGAAGCCAAAACGCTCCAGCCCGCCATAGCGATTCCAATAATCCGCAATTGCCCCACACATCTGATAGCCCGTCTCTGGGAAGAGGCGACACCCAGGATCAGCGCGCCCACCCGAACGGAACTGCCAGGGTGTCCCCAACTGTTCAAGGCGCTGCGCCCCCAAGCGCCCAGCCGTAACGAGGCCATCAACCTGGATTTCGAGGCGATCCCGCTCGAACCACTGCACCTGCAAATAGCGCCCCTCGACCGTCTCAGCACTCTGGGTGCTGGTGGGGTAGCCAAAGACGGGCAAGCCGCCATTGCGTTCCCAATAGGCTCGAATTGGGCCACGAATACACTGGTTGGTTTCAGGGAAACAACGCTCATCGGTTTGAGCAGATGTGACGTGGGGAATGACAACACCGGCCAAGGCGATAATCGCAATCCATGTGATGATCAACCGATGCGGCATAGTAGTATTCCTTTGTATGCGGGGATATTGGGGATATTGTAGCATGGTTGGGGGAGGGATGGGGATAGGAGGCACAACATGGTGCATCTCTACCGCCCAAACCGCTATGTTATACTTGAACATACCAACGCAGAGGCTCCAGCCAACGGAAGGGGACAATCATGGCAACCGCGATCACCAAGAGCGTACCACCGACCGATTGGCCAATCCACAACTATATTGAACACTTACGCACGCACCGTGCCGATCTCAGCGCCCGCTACCAGATCGCCGAGATCGGGGTCTTTGGCTCCTATGTGCGTAACCAGCAACATCCAGCCAGCGATCTTGATGTCTTGGTCAGTTTCAGTGAAACGCCAGGTCTCTTCAAGCTTGTGGCACTTGAAGACGATCTTAGTGCGTTGCTCAATATCAAGGTGGATTTGGCAGTCAAAAGTGCGCTACGCCCACGCATTGCGACCCGCATTCTTAGCGAAGTGATCTTAATATGAGTGAGTCACGAACCTATCTAGATTACCTTGAAGACATTGCTACAGCCATGGACAGCGCAATGGACTTTGTCCAAGATATGAATGTGCGTAGTTTCAAGGCTGATCTCAAGACAGTCTATGCTGTCACCCGCGCTCTAGAGGTGATGGGCGAAGCTGCAAAGCGTATTCCTGAAGCGGTTCGTATGCGTCATCCAGCAATACCCTGGCGGCTCATGGCTGGTATGCGTGACCGCTTGATCCACCAGTACGATGTGGTTGATCTGGACATTCTCTGGCAAACGGTGACGGACGATTTGCCAATGGTACGCGCACCCCTTGCAGCACTGATCCATACCGAGCGAATTGCTGCGGGTGAAATAGGTGAATAGAAGGCGTCCTATAGCACTGTCTGGTGTATAAGTAGAATAAAAGTTCCATGCCCACCCCTACCTTCGTCGATCTCAGCATCAGCCTCGAACGCGAAGCCCATAGTGATGGGTATCGGGTGCGAGTCCGTTCACGCTTGAGTACGAGTGCCGCCGAAGAGGACGCTGGGGCTAGGTCGCTTGCCCCGGTGCGGTTTGATTATGAGAATCTGCGTGCTACGCAGCTTGATCCGCAAGCCTACGGGCAGTTGCTCACCGCCACGCTCTTCGCCGACGACCAGATACGGCGTGGGTTTAGCGCGGCGCTCGCCCAGGCACGCGGCCATAACGCGCCGCTGCGTCTGCGCTTGGCGCTCGACCCAGAGGATGCGGCGCTGCATGGCGTGCGCTGGGAGTGGCTCCAAGATCCTGATACTGGTGCGTTTTTGGCGCTCAATGAACGGGTGCTGCTCTCGCGCTATTTGTTGGGGGGCAACGGCGAGCCGGTGAAACTGCCCGATGTTCAGCACCTGCGCGCCCTGGTGGTGATTGCGAGTCCCACTGATCTGCACCGCTTTGATATGGCGCAACTCGATCTTGGTGCTGAAGAGCAGCGCATCATGACGGCGCTTGCGCCGATTCAAGCTACGCTGCTGGCGCGTGAAACCGACAATCCGCCCACCATGGCCAATGTGCTTGCGGCGCTGCGTGATGGCTATGAGTTGCTGATCATTGTGGCCCACGGCAGTTTCCAGGATGGGACGCCGATCCTTTGGCTGGAGAAATCCGATGCTACCAGTGACCGCGTAAAAGGGTCGGATCTCCGGTGCGAGTTAGAAGGAGCGACACGACGCCCCCAACTGGCCATTCTGGCCGCCTGTGAGGGCGCGGGGCGGGATCATGGGGACGAGGCACTGGCGGCGCTGGGGCCATTGCTGGTGGCCGCCGGGGTGTCGGCGGTGGTGGCCATGCAGGGGCGGGTGAGTATCGCTGCGGTGCATGCGCTGCTGCCCACGCTCATCTCCGAGCTACGCCGCGAGCCACAGATTGACTTGGCGCTGGCGGCGGCGCGCCGCGCCGCCCAGCGCGAGCATGCCGATTGGTGGCGCCCCACCCTGACGATGCGCGTGCGTGATGGCCGGGTGTGGAACGGTGCGGCTCCGCTGCGCCCGCAACGTGCGGGGGGGACCCCGTTTATTGCCGGGCCACCGGTACCACCCGATCAGTTGCGCGGGCGACACGAGCAGATCCGGGCGATTAAGGATCGCATCGGTGGGGTGGTGCCGCAGTCGCTCTCGATTGTTGGCTACCGGCGGAGCGGGAAGAGTTCGCTCCTGAACTATATCCACCAGCGTATCGGCGAATTCTGCACCCACGCACAATCGCCGCTGGTTGTGCGCATCAGCCTGCAAGACTCGCGCTTCCAGACACCGGCGGGCATCACCGAGGGGCTGCGACGGGGCATCGAGCAGCAGACCGGCACTGCCCCTTGGCGGCGCGAGGAGCATGATGATCCCTGGGCGGTGGACGATGGACTCCAGCACCTCCGCGACCGGGGGCGGCGGCTGATCGTGCTGATTGATGAGTTTGAGCAGCTTGAAGATCGCCTACCGGCCTTTGAGGGCTGGGGCGGTGATTGGCGCGAGAAGGCGAGCCAGGGCTACTTCGCATTGGTGATTGCCACCGTACACCCGATTGATACGATCTATCACGATCTGGGCCTGACTTCGCCCTTTGGCAATATCTTTACCACCACCGAGTTGGGCGCACTGAGTAGCGGCGAATGGCAGGCACTGGTACGCGACGGCTTTGGGGCGGAGCATGTGAGCAACGCCGATATCGAGTTGATTGACGATCTGGCGGGTGGGTTGCCCTTCTACACCCAACTGGCCGCCCAGTTGCTCTGGAGCCACAACGACCACGCCCGCACCCGTGCTGAATATACCCGTGAGGTGGGGCCGCACTTCTCCAACCTCTGGGACAAACTGAACGCTGCTGAACGCCACGCCCTACGTCACGCCGCCGGGATACCCGGCCACGCCGCGCCCCACCCCGGCGTGCGTTCCAAACTCCAGCGCCACGGCATCCTCCGCGCCGATGGGCGGCTCTTTAGTTCGGTGTTGGATGCGTGGGTACGGGATGTGTAGGGATGTACACTGAAATGGCCCTCACCCCCAACCCCTCTCCCGTGGCCTACGCCCACAGGAGAGGGGGGCACTATCCTGATGGATCTCCGATCCTCTTCCCCCCTCGCCTGTTCGCGCAGCGAACGGGAGAGATACCAGGGGGGCTGAAATGGCCCTCACCCCCAACACCTCTCCCGTGGGCTACGCCCACAGGAGAGGGGGGTACGCTCTCAAGTATTCAGAGCGTATTCCCCCCTCGCCTGTTCGCGCAGCGAACGGGAGAGGGGGGCTAGGGGGGTGAGGGCCGTTCGCGACGCCAAATCATGAGCTTGACGCATATTATAGGGATGTACTCTCAATGCCCCCCATCCTCCAATTCCTGCGCGAAACCTGGGAACTCTGGTACTGGGCGCTCTTCCGGCCCTCGCGGCTGCAAGCGCGCATGAATGCCTGGGCACCACGCAAAGAAAAAGATGGCCAACGGGCTTATACCAGTCATTTCCATATCTTACTTTGGGATATGAATCCCCGCTTCCTGGCGCAGTTTGGCCTGCTGAGCTTGGTACATGCACTACCACTCATAATGCTAGTTGCTGCCAGTGGGAGAAACCTCGACTGGCTGTTGGTGCCGGTTGCTATCTTGAGTGCGTATGGTATGGCGATATGGTTTCTCCCAGCGGGCCTATTGCTACATCTGCTCTTAGTACTAGCCTACGCTAATCAGGTTGCAGTACTCCGACAGACACTCGATACAACTCTCACCATGCTGCCTCCGCTGCCTCAGTTGATACTCGGTATGGGTAGTACACTACTTGGGCTAGTGTTAAGTACACTGGTAGTATTCTGGCTCTGGCAACACAAGCAAATCTGGTCTGGACGCATTGCGCTGAGTGTTGGGTCAGCATTAAGTATGGCGCTTGGTGGCTGGCTAGCAACACAGGATGAGGTCTTGTTTTGGTTCATCATGGGTGGAGTAATAAGCATACTCCTCCTCATTTTTCTACGTAACGAACCAGAACATAACGATCCAGATAGAGCCAGCGTTGTGGCGGGCAGCGTGGCGGGCGGCATAGCAGTCGGCGTGGTGTTTGGCGTGGCGTTCGGCGTGGCGGTCGGCATCGCAGGCGTCGTGGCAGGTGGCGTAGCATTTGTCGGAGCAGGCGGCGTAGCGGTCGGCGTGGCAGGTGTTGTGGCGGTTGGCGTAGCAGGTGGCATGGCAGTCGGCAGGGCGGGCGGTGTAGAAGGTATTGTGGTAGTCGGCGTAGCGGTCGGCGTAGCAGGTATTGTGGTGGTCGGCGTAGCGGTCGGCGTGGCGGGTGTCGTAGCGATCAGTGTGGCAGGTATACCACTCCTCACCCTCCCATGGCTTCTACTGGCATCCTGGCTGATCGGATTCCACCTAGCCCCACTGCACAGACGCTGGTGGAAATGGCTGCTTGCTACGCTGTTCGTTATGATGACCTGGCAGCAACAGGGGCCAATGGCGCTCGTGGTGGGTCTGGTTGCCCTGGTGGGCAGTTACCGCCTGGTGTCGCTCACCACGCCGTTTAACCTTCTCAGTCTGGGTTGGCGTATCCTCCCGCGCCGTGTCTTGCCCCCGGCAATGGCACTCCTGCGCCGCCTGCCGCCCTATGGCGATGAGGTGCTCTGGTGGCCACTGTTGGGGCAGCGTCATGTGCTGGCCGCTGCCTTCCGCGAGGATGCCAGCGGCACACTGGCCATTGTGCAGCAGATGCGCGATCTGCCCTACCCCGGCTACCGGCCCAGCATTGAGCAGGCACTCCCACAGATCATTGCCGACCAGTTGGCCCAGGTGCAGACACCGGCCCAACTCATCGCCACCGCGCAGCCCGATCATCCACTGCTCACCGCGCTGGTACCCGCGTTCTACCAGACTGACGAGAGCGGGCAGCGGGTGGCGGTGGCTCCCGGCCAGGATGAGACCACGCTGGTCTTCCCGCGCCTCTTAGCGATTGCCACCGACGCCAGCCGCGCAATCGAGGCCACTAACCCCGCGCTGGCCGAACGTGGCTTGGAGCAATGTCTGACCAAATTGCGCACCCTCCAAGGCCAACTCCCCGGATTGGGGTTGCGTAGCCCGCAGGTGGCACGCTGGAAACCCGCCTTTGCCCAATGGGAAGTGGTGCTGGAGCAGGCGATTGCCGCCCAGCGCACGCTCTCGCAGGGTGAGTTGCTCAACCCCTTCCAGACCGGCAACCCGCTGCGGCCTGAGCGCAAGGATCTCTTCAAAGGGCGCACCCTGTTTGTCAACGATGTGCTGCGCTCAGTCTACGACACCAGCCGCCCCACTCTGGTACTCCACGGGCCGCGCCGCTGTGGAAAGAGTTCCTTCCTGCTCAACCTGCCGCGTCTGCTGCCCAGCGGTGTGCTGCCGGTCTACTATAGCCTGCAAGCCCCCGCCGCCACCAGTAGCACCGGCGACTTCTGCTATGGGCTGGTGCGGTCAATCCGGCGCGATCTGAGTAGTCAGGGGATCAGCACTCCCGAAGCTGAACGTGCCACCTTCCAGGCCAATTCATATACAGCGCTAGAGGATTGGCTCGACGCCGCCACACCTCGCTTCGCAAACCGTTCGCTGCTGCTCTGCTTCGACGAGTTTGAGTATCTTGGTAAAGCCGTGGCGCAGGGGCAGGTGGAGAGTACGATCTTCGACCAACTGCGCGACCTCATCCAGCACAGCCACTTCTCGTTCCTCTTCTGTGGCGTGCAGACGCTCAGCGAGCTAGGGCCAAACTGGAGCAGTTACTTCATCAGCGTGCGCCCGATGGAGATGACCTACCTGGAGCCAGAGGCGGCCTACGAACTGCTCACCAACCCCGATCCGGCCTTCGAGCTACGCTACGCCGAGGGGGTGGTCGAGCGGGTCATTGAGGCCACGCGCTGCCAACCCTACCTGCTCCAACTCATCGGCGAAGCGATGGTGCGCCAGGCCAACCAGCACCAGACACGCCTGCTCACCCCGCCACTCCTCGATGCCGCCTTCGAGGCCGCGTTGACCGCCGGACAGATCTACTTTACCAACCTGTGGGATGAGTACACCGGCAGCAGCCTCGCCGAGGTGCAGGCCGGACGAGCGATTCTGCATGCCGTCGCCCAGCAGCAGCCCCTCCCTCCCATTGAGACCCCGGCAGCACAGGCGGCGCTCCAGCGGCTGCTACGCTACCACACCATCGAGCAGGTGAACGGCAGCTACCGCTGCGAAGTCCCCTTTGTGGCACGTTGGGTGCGCGAGCGGGCGGTGGGGTAGGGCATGTGCAAAGTTCTTGGGGCTACGCCCCAAGTCCCATTTTTGTTGTTTGGTGAAGCCCCTTCCTTGGTGGTACAGTGTATTACTATCAACCGCAGAGGACACGGAGGTACGCAGAGGGATGGGTTTTGCGATACCTGTGGGGGCAAAGCACGCTCTACCTCTGGTTCTTCCTCTGCGTTCCTCTGCGTCCTCTGCGGTCAACAACCAGGGCGCAATACGACGCTTAACCGAACGTCAATGCGTGGAAGAAGGGCGTCTCTTTCTCATCCGCGTGTTGGTTGCGGAAGATGCTGACCCACCCGTGATTGTCACAGTCTATCGTACCAGTAAGATTGCGAAGTATTGGAGAGAACCATGAAAGCAACCTATGACGCCGAGGTAGATGTTCTACGGCTGGTCTTCAGTTCTGAACCAGTTGATGAGAGCGACGAAGAGAAGCCAGGGATCATCATTGACTACGACGCGAACGGGCAGATTGTGAGCATCGAGATCCTGGATGCTTCGAAGCGTGCGGAGAAACCGTTTACGTTTGAATATGCAGTAGTCGGTAAAGCAGCCTAGCCAATCAGTTTGAAGATAGGCAAGAAAGCTGAGCCGGTGGTCGCCCCGCCACCCCCCACAACATAAAAAACCTCCGTGCATTGCACGAAGGTTGCTGGCGAGCCGGGAGGGACTCGAACCCCCGACACTTAGTTCCGAAGACTAATGCTCTATCCACTGAGCTACCGGCCCTCACCGCTGTTAGAATAGCATAGGCGTATCAGTTTTGCAACCGGGGTTCATCCTATGCTCAATCCGCATCTCTGGCCCGATACTGCCCGCCTTGAGGCGGGTCAGCTCTGGGTGGGTGGCGCTGCGCTGCCCGCCCTCGCCGAGGCTTATTCCACCCCACTCTACATCCTCGATATGGTGACGCTGCGCGGGGCCATGCGCGCCTACCGTACCGCCCTCGCCCGCCACTACCCCGCGCCCAGCCGTGTCCACTATGCCAGTAAGGCGCTGCTCAACATCGCTATCGCTCAGGTGGCCCAGCAGGAGGGCCTGGGCTTGGATCTGGTCTCGGCGGCGGAGTTGCTGGTGGCACAGCGCGCCGGGGTGGATATGGCGATGATCCACTTGCACGGTAATGCCAAGAGCGATGCTGAATTGCAACGCGCCCTCGCTTGGGGCGTCGGGGCGGTGGTGGTGGATAATCTGGATGAACTGGAGCGCCTGATCGCCCTGAGTGCGGGGCGGGCCCAGCCCCAGCCCGTGCTGGTGCGTGTCGCCCCCGACATTGCTGCCCATACCCACGCCCATATTGCTACCGGCGCAGCCGATGCCAAGTTCGGTTTGCCGCTGGCAGCGCTGCCTGTCGCCGTCGAGCGCATTCTGGCCGCGCCGGGGCTGCGCTTACGCGGTCTGCATGCCCATATTGGTTCGCAGATCTTCGATCTGGGCCAACTCCAGACGACGGTGCAGGTGTTGGTGGCGACGCTGGCCCAGATCCGCGCTCAGTATGGGATCACGTTGGATGAGCTTAGCCCCGGCGGGGGGTTGGGAGTGCCCTATACCGATGCGATGCCCGCCACCGATATTGATGGCTATGCCCAGGCACTTGCCGCCGCAACCCAGCAGGCATGCGCGGCCCACAACTTCCCCCTCCCCCTGCTCACGGTTGAGCCGGGGCGCTCGATCATTGCGCGGGCGGGGGTGGCGCTCTATCGGGTGGTAGCGCGCAAGTTCGCCGCTGATGGCTGTCTGCTCTACCTGCATGTGGATGGCGGCATGGCCGATAATATCCGCCCTGCACTGTACGGGGCGCACTACACCGCGCTGCTCGCCAATCGCGCCGATGCGCCCCCCGCCGCCCCGGTGAGTGTTGCCGGACGCTACTGCGAGTCGGGCGATATTCTGCTGCGTGATGCGCCATTGCCTACGGCGCAGGTGGGCGATGTGCTGGCGGTGGCTGGGGCGGGTGCCTATACCCTGAGCATGGCCAGCACGTATAACATGAGTCCCCGGCCCGCGCTGCTCTTGCTCAACGCGGGTCAGGTGCAGGTGATTCAGCGGCGTGAAACCGAGGAGGATCTCCTGGCCCGCGATCTGCCGCTGGTGTAACAGTTCACACTTCTCCTAGCTTCTAGGTTTTGACGCAAAGACGCAGAGGCGCAAAGCCTTCAATAAAACCTTTGCGCCTTTGCGTCAAGAAGAAGCTTCCTTTACCCCAAGTGTGAACAGTTACCTAGCTTCTAGGTTTTGACGCAAAGACGCAAAGGCGCAAAGCCTCCAATAAAACCTTTGCGTCTTTGCGCCTTTGCGTCAAGAAGAAGCTTCCTTTACCCCAAGTGTGAACAGTTACCTAGCTTCTAGGTTTTGACGCAAAGACGCAGAGGCGCAGAGCCTTCAATAAAACCTTTGCGTCTTTGCGCCTTTGCGTCAAGAAGAAGGTGGCTACAGAAACGCCCCCATCCCCGTGATCGCCCGCCCGACGATCAGCGTATTCATCTCGTGGGTGCCCTCGTAGGAGTAGAGCGCCTCGGCATCGGCGAAGAAGCGGGCGACATGGTGTTCGAGCAGAATACCGTTGCCGCCCAAGACGCCACGCGCCAGTGCGACGGTCTCGCGCATCTTTTCGCCACAGAACAGCTTGGCCAGCGAGGCACGCTCCTGCGAGATGCGCCCGTCACGGGTTTGCAGTTGCGCCATGCGCGTGCAGAGCACCTGCATGGCCGTCACGTTAGCCAACATCTGGACAAGGTTATTCTGGATCATCTGGAAACCGGCAATCGGCTGGCCAAACTGCTGGCGCTGGTTCGCATAGGCGAGCGCGTGTTCATACGCCCCCATCGCCACGCCGGTCATGGCCCAGGCCACCCCGCCGCGTGCCATGGCCAGTTGGCGCGCCACGTCGCGGAAGCTGTGCGCGTTGGGCATGCGGTTGCGTTCGGGAACACGGCAATTTTCGAGGCGGATGTCGGCATTCTGCACCACCCGCAGCGCGATCTTGCCGGGCAGTTTCTCGACATGCAAGCCGGGCGTGCCACGCTCGATCAAAAAGCCCTTCACCTGCTGGTCGCTCAGATCACGTGCCCAGACCACATGGATGTCGGCGAAGGGCGCATTACCACTCCACTTCTTGGCCCCGTTGATCACCCAGGTGTCACCCTCGCGGCGGGCAGTGGTGGTGAGGCCAGCGGCAGTCGCCGAGCCAACATCGGGTTCGGTGAGTGACCACGCGCCAATCGCTTCAAAGCGGCTCATCTGGGGCAGCCAGTGGGCCTTTTGGGCTTCGGAACCGAACATGGAGATCGAACCCATCGCCAAGCCCCACTGCACGCCAAAGAAGGTGTAGATCGAAGCATCAACCCGTGCCATTTCCATACATGCCATGCCAGAGAGCAGCGGGCCGAGGCTATCAATCGCATACGGACGGGTAGCCCATGTCTCCTGTACTAGGTGCGCAAAGCTAGGTACCAGTTCGTGGGGAAACTCACCCCGCTCCCAATAGTCGGCAATGACGGGGCTGACGCGCTCTTCCATATAGCTGCGAATCTTGGTCAACACAGCCACATCATCGGGGCTAAGCAGATCGCGGAGATCGTAGAAATCACTATTGATCGGTGGCGCACCCTTCGAGCGGCGCTTGAGCGCAAGACGCTTGAGGGCCAAACCAACCTCGTGGGGCGTGACACCACTCAGGTTGCGCATGACATCGGGCAGATGCATGTGCGCGAGGAGACGGTTCATGTTCTTAAAGGGGAGAGAGACGGGTGCCATAGTGGTTCCTCCGTTCCGCGTGCCGGACGCCAACGCCAGTGTTGACGCCCAATAACGCATCGCGTTATGTGTGAATTGTAGCACGCGGAACGGAGGGATGTCAATAGGAGCAGCAATACTCAATCTCATCATCATCAAGCAGACGGTAGCCCGCCCCACGCACATTCGTAATCAGATTTGCGGTACACGCATGCCCGGCAAACTTACGCCGCAGGGTATGGATGCGGCTCTTACTCAGATCGCGTGCCTCTTGGGTCGAACAGGGGTAGTGCAACACATCGTGGGCAATCGCCTGCGCCGACACCACCCGCCCCCGGTGGGTCGCAAGATAGTGCAGCAACTCAAATTCCCCATGGCTCAGCGCAATCTGTTCCCCATTGCACGCCACCGTCACCCGGTAGCGCGAAAGGTCAATGCGTAAAGGGCCAACCTGGATGATCGCATCGTGTGATGGCACGGAGTGTTGGGTCTGATAGGGCTGACGCGCTTCCGCAATCCGCGCCGGTTGGGCAAAGAGCGTGTTGACATGCTGAAGCACTGCATCTGTGGCCATCGGTTTGAGCAGGTAGCGCTGCACCTGTTGGTTCAGCGCCGCCACTGCCGTCGTGAGGCTGGCGGTGGCCGTGAGGATGATCACCGCGATCTGGGGCACAAGGCCACGCGCAGCGCTAATGAATTGGAGGCCGTTCATACTCGGAAGATCAAGATCGGTAATTAACAGGTCAAAGTGGGTCTGCCGCAGGAAATCGAGCGCGGTCTGTGGATCTGGCACGCCGATGGTGAGATAGCCTGCCTGCTGGAGTTCAAGTTGCAGCATCAGCCGAGTAACCCCATCATCTTCGACAATGATAATGCGGTGTTGGTGCATGCCCCTGCCTACCTTTGGATGTGTATTTTGTTTGGGTTAATTTGGGCCAGCCCCAAGCATAAACGATCACCCCTACGCCATGCAATAGTTAGTTGTCAAACATTACTTCAGTTGCCAGATCTTATCACTAGCGCAGGGGCCATGTGAGGTGAGGCAGATAGGATCTGGATAACCCGCATTGCACGGCTGCGCTATAATGAAGTAGGAGGTGTTTTTTATGGGTGAACAAGAATTTCTACAAACACATCGCGATGCAATTACCACAATTGCTGACCATCATGGTGTCATCCGTGTGCGCGTCTTTGGCTCAGTCGTGCGGGGCGAAGCAACACCTGATAGCGATATCGATCTGCTGGTAGAGACCGGCCCTGAAACCAGCGCATGGTTCCCTGCGGGTCTGATCCTCGACCTTGAAGATCTCCTTGGGAGACGGGTTGACATCGTCACTGAGCGGGCACTGAACCCGGCCATCCGCGAGCATGTGCTCCAGGAAGCCCGTCCGCTATGAGTAACGACAGCGTTTATCTGTGGCATATTCTAGAATGTATTCGCCGAATTGAGCGCCACGTCGCCGATGGCCGTGATACCTTTTTCGCCTCGGATACACTACAGGACGCTACCTTGCGCAACTTGCAGACGCTATCCGAGGCAACTCAACGCCTCTCCGAAGCAACGAAGGCTACCCAACCACAGATACCCTGGCGTCAGATTGCCGCCTTTCGCAATGTGCTGGTACACAACTACCTAGGCATCGATCTGGATCAAATCTGGGTCGTGATCCATCGCGATATTCCTCCCCTTAAACATGCCGTGAGTGCCATCATGGCAACTCAGTCGCAGCCAGAAGGCTGAAACGACAACGCGCAAGCGTGTGTTGAATATCACTTCAGTCGCCAGATTTTATCACTGGCGCGGGGGCCATAGGATGTGAGCCACACGGGGATTCCTAGCGTGTTCGCAATCCGTTGGAGCAACGCCTCTGGGCCATCAAGTGGCTCCAATACGGGCTGGCAGGTATTCAGCGCCGCCGTAATCTGGCTCTGGTAGCTCAGATCTTGCGGGTCTGATGCGGAAATAATCCGATCTACCTGTAATGGCCCTAGCTGGTAGTGCGGGCAGATCTGGAGTGTGTCGAGATCGGCGAGGCGATCCAGGCATGTGACGGCCACGCCGTCGAGGTGGCCGACGATCTCTTTGGCGTAGCGCAATAAAACCAAATCGAGCCAACCGCTACGAAAGTATTGTTGCCACAGATGCAACTGATTGCAAGCATCGGGCAGCGCCCGACTCAGTGCGGCGTCCTCGCTGGGCAGCGGGCCAGCGCCGTGGCGGGTGGTGTAGGCGCGGGTGATCCCAAGCCGTACAACGTGTCCGCAATAATCCGCTTCAGCTAAAAGACATTCAGCGTTATGTAGAGTTGTGGTACTCCATGTGGTATGCGGGTGGAAGCCGCGCCACTCGTCTAAGAGTACGCCCTGGGCAGCCTCGAAGATTACCGTGCCGGGGCGTTTGAGGATGTGGTGCAGGTGCGCGGCTTGCACCAGCCGCGCCTGTTGGGTAAACTCGATATAGGCGGGCAATAACCAGTCGGCCCAGTCGGGATCGAGCAGCAGTTCTAATTCAGCAGCACTCTGTGGGTTCGCGGGCAGATCGGCATGGATCGGGGCCAGTTTGGCCAGATTCAGCTCGCGAATCGCGGCGAGTTTCGCATAGAGTCGATCCGCATCAACCAGATCGCCCGCCCGCAGCGCCAGATCAGGATGCGCAAGTGAATCGGCTACGGTCTCGCCCACACCAATCCCGCAGCTCCCGTGCCGCCCCGCCCCACGCGCCAACTCGCGCAGCCGGTTGATCGCCCGCCCAAACGGGGTGATCACCAGCGCCCCCACATCTATGCTGGTCTGCGCGAAGGGATCGGCAACCCCCAGGTTCTGCAAATGCGCCGCTTCGGCCAGCATGGCCAGTGGCTCCATGATCATGAAGCGCGAGAGATGCGTGGCCGCCCCCGCCAACGCACCCGCCCCAAACTGCGAGAAGACATGCTCCAGCCCATCCGGTGTCACCACGCGGTGCCCCGCTTGGGCACCCCCATTAAAGCGCACGACTGTGTGTGCATCGTAGGTGCGGGTGAGGAAATCTACTACCGAGCCTTTACCCGCATCGCCAAAGCCGAGATCGACGGTGAGAAAGGTTTGCTGCATCAGCGTAGCCTTGTATCTTTTGGCGTGCTGTTAGCGGCGTAGCCGCCAACAGCACGCCAATATCTTATAACCGTCCGGCATCGCCGGATGATCCCGCCGGGGGCAACAGCCCCACCGCGCTGTGCGCCACCGGGGGCAGACTGACCGCGTAGGGGGTGAGTGCCCGCACGGCGGTGCTGGCCGCATTGGGGTCACACCCGGCATCCACCAGGTCGCCGGCACCCACCGCCAGATCATCCACGGTGCCTTCGCAGAGCCCAATCGTGAGCGCGATGGTCTCACAGACGGCGCTCTCGTCATCCAGCATCAGCACCCGCTCGCCCAGCAACCCGCGCCAGTGCGCCTGAATGGCCGGGTCGCGCCCATGGCTGGTGTTGGTGGGGACAATGTGGAAGTGGTTGTAGCGCTCCTGTAGTTCGGCGATCACCTCTGGGAGTGGCAGATCGCGCTCGATGCGATCACCCATGAGATCCTGGACAATCTTGTGCTTGATCTTGGCATACGGCTTCTCATCGCCAATCGTGAAGAGGTAGCCCTTAACGCCGCGCTTCTCGTAGCAGTCAATCGAGGTGTGGCGCGCCATAAAGTACATCGCCAGTTCGTAGCTCTCGTAGACCTGCCCGCCACCGCCGCCCTCAATGTAGATCTTGCCCAGATCCTCGTCCATCTCCAAACCCGACTCAAACTGGCCGATCTGGAGCGGAACTTGGTCGCAGGTCGCATCGCCCACGCCACCAAAGAGGATCTGCGGATGCGCCACGTAACCGCGCTGGATCAGCACACGCATCAGCGCCCCCAACTTGGTCTGCATCACCCGTGGCACACTGCCCATCGAGCCGGTTACGTCGAAGATGACCGCAATCGCCAACGACTCCGGGTGTGCCGCACTGTCGCGGCTCTCGCGAATGACCCCGTAGGGGTTCATCTGGTCGTGAACCTTGACCGCGCCAGTAGTGCGCACATAGTCGTCGTAGGTGAAGGCACTGGTATTGGTTGCTCGGCGATGGGTCTGGCGGGCGGAAAATGCGGCATCACTCCAATCTGAGTGTCCCATGGTACTCCTCCTCTGTGTTTAGCTAGTTGGTCATTCCGAGCGAAGCGAGGAATCCCGTCCGGGACGCTTCGCTATGCTCAGCGTGACATTTGAACCGTTTAGGGCATCCGAAATGGCCGAAAGGTCGGTGGGCCATACAGTTCTGCCAAGATGGCCCGGAAATCATCAAGTACCTGCCACGCATCCTGATGGCGTCGCGCCGGGGCGGGGATGAGACAGGCACGCAGCAGGGCGTGGATCGGTTTGGGCGTGCTGGCCGGGGGTTGCCCCGCCTGCCCACCCAATAAGCGTACCATCAAACGTGCCGCCATGTAGATGTCGGTTGCGGACGTTGCCGCCCGCCGCGCCGTCACTTCTGGCGGGTAATCGTCGGCATAGGCCGGGCTAATCGCCTTGATTGCGGTGCCACTATGCACGCTGTAGCACCAGTCAATCAGGATGCCATTATGATCCGCAGGCCGGATCAAGATATGTTCAGGAACGATGGCCCCATGCACCAAGCCCAGGCTATGGCTGGTAGCCAGTGCCGCCAGCATACGGTTGAACATCCAAGCCGCATCGGCGGGGTGTAAACCCTGTGGGTAGCAGCGCAGCACCTCGGCGAGCGTGAAGGTGCCGGGTTCCTGGTGCAGCACATTCACTGTGCGCTGCGTCCCCGCTGTGTCACGCATGCGGAACGACTCGCGGTAGACCGGGAAGTGCGCCCGCACCGGCTGATCGTGGAGTTCTTGGTTGAGCCACTGTAGCACCCGTGCCTCAGCCTGCATCAGATCGCTACTGCGCGGGCTACGCGCTACCTTGAGTAACACCGCCACTCCATCCACATGGGCCGGGTAGAGGTCGCACAGATCGCCCACCCATGGAGCCTGATAGCCCACGTAGGTGCTGCTGCCACTCATCACCCGGATGCGTTCGGGCTGACCATACACCCCCGCGCTGATCTTCTGCTGCGCCATAGCGTACCACTCCTGAAGTTGGCGAAAGGCTTCGTTGGCCGCCACCCACTGGCCAGGGTTGTAGTCGGGATGCGCCACCAGCGCCAGTGCCCGGTACTTGCTCCGTAGGCTCTCCGCCGCATCTCCGGCCAATACCCCGAAGAGATCTTCGGGGCTAGTGGTCTGGAGTAAGCGCTCCATCAGATCATTCAGGCTGCGAATCATGGGCGTTGGCCCTTCTTTCAGACTTAGTATCTATCTGACAATAAGTATAGTGTATGAATAACAAAAAGTCAAGAGGCAATTTGGCAGGATCGGGTATACTAGTAAGAGCGTAGCCGCCCATTGACATTACGTTCAGCCTCCCGGCGGGGGTTCGGGGGAGGCTTCGCCTCCCCCGAAGAACTTTTTTTCTCGAATGGTGGCGGCTTCGCCGCCACCATTCGAGAAAAAAGCAGGTCTGGGGCGCAGCCCCAAGCATGGGTTTTAGGGCGACAGCCATAAACGGAATGCCCATGGGCATGGTGAGAATGATTGCCTATAGCGAAGGAATCCCAACGATGCGCGTCTTCCAACTAGAAGGTGGGTGGTCGGCTGATCACCTCGTCATCGCCGAGCGGCCCATGCCCGAACCTGGCCCTGGCCAGATCGTGTTGCGTATGCGGGCTGCCTCACTGAACTATCGCGATACGGTGGTGATCCAGCGTGGCTACGGCTCACAAACCGGCCAACTGCCGCTCGTCCCGGTCTCTGATGGGGTTGGTGAGGTGGTCGCGGTCGGTGCCGGGGTGCGCCGGGTGCAACTTGGTGATCGGGTCTGTCCGATGTTCAGCCCCCACTGGATCGGTGGCCGCCCGACCGCAGCGCGGCTGGGAGCCACGCTGGGCGGGCCGCTGGATGGGGTGATGCAGGAGTTGATGCTGATTGACGCCGAGAGCGTCGCCCTCGCCCCGCCCCATCTCAGCGATATCGAGGCAGCAACGCTGCCCTGCGCCGCGCTCACCGCCTGGAGCGCCCTGATCACCGAGGGCCAGATCGAGCCAGGCGACCGCGTGCTGATCCAGGGTACCGGCGGGGTCTCGCTCTTTGCGCTCCAGTTCGCCAAGATGCTGGGTGCCTTCACGATTGTGACTTCGAGCAGTAGCGAGAAGCTGGAGCGCGCCCGTGCCCTGGGTGCTGATGCCACCCTGAGCTACCGCGAGACGCCGGAGTGGGGCCGCAGTGTGCGCGACATCGCCGGGGGTGATGGCGTAGACCATATTGTCGAGGTCGGCGGGCAACAGACGCTGCCCCAATCCCTGCGCGCCATTCGCCCCGGCGGGACGATCAGTATGATCGGGGTGCTCTCCGGCCCCTCCATGGAGGCGCGTCTGGGCCTGATCGTCACCCGCCAAGTGCGGCTGCAAGGCATCACCGTGGGTAGCCGCGATGGCTTCGAGGCGATGGCGCGGGCGATCAGCCAACATCAACTGCGCCCGGTGGTGGATCGTGTCTTTGCCTTTGAGGAACTGCCCCAAGCGTTGACCTATCTGGGCAGCGGGGCGCACTTTGGCAAGGTGTGCATCACCCATGGTGCGTAGGGGCGCATCGCAATGCGCCCCCCATTTGTATGGGGCGCGTCACAACGCGCCCCTCCGTTTCTTCCTCTGCGTCCCTCTGCGTCCTCTGCGGTTAACAACCGGGGTACGTGAGGTGGGCGCGTCGCGACGCGCCCCTATACCCCTCAAGCTAAGAAAACAGCCAAGGAAGCTCTTTTGTGTCATCATGGAAG
>NZ_RYFD01000036.1 GCF_004138135.1 Candidatus Oscillochloris fontis | reverse complement strand
TAGAGGTCGAACAGTTCATCGTTTTTCATAGTTCAGATTGTAGCATATCCCTGATTTTCTGGGTGCGTAAGGTGAGTCATATAACATACGTCTCGCGTTCTGGTACATATGAATTTACTGACGACACAACGCTGCGAATAAATCTTGATGGAGAAACACAAATGATCGTGCATACAACCATTTCTGGTGACCGCATGCTCTGGAACATTGAGGGGCGGGAATCTGAACTAAAACGTGTTGGCCCAGAAGACTAAAAAACCAGTAGGCAAGCAGAGGAATTCTGATGCAACAGCGAATCAACAATCTAAAAGACAAACTCCGGGCAGGCGTCGAGATTGGCAAATGGCGTACCCGTGTACTCAAACTGGGTCTTGATCGTTCGTCCTCTGAGAAGGAGCGGAAAAAGGCTGTCGCCGCCCTCGGTGCCACCGCATGGGAACAGCGGGTTGAACACCCTGACTATGCTGAAGTGTTTGCCCAATTGGTTAAACTAGCACAGCAACGTAGCGCAGTGCAGACGGAAATCAGCGCACTAGAGAGCACTATCCAGCAGGCTGAGATGGAGAAGCAGCAGCTTGAAAACGACTTCACCTCGCGCCTCCATAGCGTAGAGCAACGTAAGCTCGCCGCAACGGTCAAACTCCCCAAACCAGAGCCATCGTCACAGAATCAAAGCTCCCGCACCACGAAGCAACTGGTTATAGACGAGAATCCAGCTACAGATACAACAGCAACCACTACCCCACTGGATACCGACATAGAGGAGATCCGAGCCGAAATCAGTCGCTGTGACCAAGAGATTACGGCAATCAAGGCCGAACAACAACAGGCGCTGAGCCAAGCAAACGCGAAGCTCAGTCAACTCCGCCAAGAACTCAAAGATAAGCGGGGGCAACTTGCCAGCCTAGAGCGACAGTTCCCCGCTTTGCAACAGAACCTTGGTGAACAGGTTGATCGGGTACGTCCAGAGAGTCCCCACCTTGCGGATCACTATGCCCGCCTCAACACGCTTGATCAAGACATTGCGCGGCTATCAAACGCTCAACCAACAAATCACCGGGGCTGACAAGGGGGCAACCCATGCCTTGTATTTGCTCGTAGGTGGTACAGCCATAGTGGTACTGCTACTCGGTCTGTTCGTTTTCAATAGTTTGGGTGGATTTAGTGGTGGTGGTGTTTCTGAACGCCAGATGCGAACAGATATGGCGAAGTTGGAGATATACTGGAATATTGCCAATGTGGCTAATGCATCTGGTAGTCTGATAGGTGTGCTTGAATGGGATATTCAACCCAACCAGATTAGCAAGTTCAAGATTGTGAACCGAAAAACCAATCTCGAAGCAGGTATCGATATCATATCAGCACAAGCAGAGCTACGCAATGATGTGATGACGGTCAGTATGGATTTGGAGTTCTTATATCGAAAATATGAACAGGGATGGGTACTCGATAGGGATATATCCATAGATAATGAACTTATCGTGGTAAATGTACGAGATAAACCGACTGTCGCTCGTGTTGAGCAGGATGTTCGTGATGGACATAAGAATGACCGCGAATGGAATGGTTGGTGTCCTGTCCACCGTATAAAAGATATCACTATTGAGGGTATCTATGGTGGGATGGATTCTGGAAAACCATCGCTCGTCTACTATGTCACTTCTAGCTACAATGCAGTTCCACAAGCACAACCAGGTCAACTTCAAGCACCAGATCTCTGTTCACATGGCGAGGATTGGATTGTTAAGTACCAATGGAACGGCAGTCGGTGGAGTTTGGTGAGAGTTTCAGGATGGTAGGAAAGCGGTAGAACAAGTTAACCGCAGAGGACGCAGAGGGACGCAGAGGATGAGCACACATCAGGCCATATTGCCGCAAAAGAACGCAGAGCGATGGTATATTGTCTTCCTCTGCGCTCTCTGCGTCCTCTGCGGTTGATCTCCGGGGTAATCTGTGGACTACCCTTCCTTCCCCAACGGGTACCAGAAGGAGACAATAAACCCCACCAGAATATGCTCCAGATTGATCAACAAGAAGAGCGCCGAGAGAATCAACGCCTGATCGGCGCTATACCCATACGGCATCACAATCGCAATCAGCACCGCATCGCGTATACCAACTCCAGCAATCGAGATCGGCAACACCTGCAACACCGAGGTGAGTGCCGCAGACCCCACCACCACATACAGCGGCACCGCCGTCAGGCCCAGCGCCCAAAAGAGCAACCAGATCCGCCCAAAGGTGAAACTCGCCGAGATGAGGGTTGCACCACTGATCACACCGATCAGTGCCGGGCGCAGCGTGAGACTCGATAGTTGCTCGTTCCAGGTATCCAGGCGCTCCTTCAAACGCGGCGCGACCCGTGGTAATAGCCCCGTCAATACCCACTCACGCGGGCCTCGCGCCGTGAGTACCACGGTCAATACCACCAACCCCACGCCCATCAGCACCACTAGCACCGTTTGAAGTTCGCGGCTGGGTAGCAGTTGGCCCAGTGCAAAGATGCCCAGTGTTCCCAGTACCGCCATGATAATCAGATCGAAAAGCCGATCCAAAACCACGCTCAACATCGCCGGAGCCATCGGCTGGCCGCGCTCGCGCAGGTAGACCGCCTTGAGCAGATCGCCCGCTTGCCCCGGCGTCGTCGCGCCATAGAAGAGGCCCACCGTATAGAGCGCCACCGCCGTCCGCATATCCAGGTGCAGATCCATCTCGCGCAGCAGCCGCACCCAACGCCACGATTTAATGATCACAAACGGCGGCATGAGCACTAACGAGAGGATGATCGGCCACAGCACCGCGCTCTGTAACGTCTCAATCAACGCCCCCAGGTTTGCATTGGCCAAGAAGACGATCAGCAGGAGTGGGCCGAGCAGTTTGAGTAGCCAGGGCAGGTAGCGCCGCATACACGTTTACTCCTCGCGCCGCTGGAAACGTAGCGCGGCGATCTGTTCGGCGTTCAACCCGAACATAAAGACGATGATGCTGCCCACAAACAGACCTACCGCTGAGTTGGGAATGTGGAACCGCAATGGGTCGGTGATGAAGAAGCTGATCATGAATGAGACCAGCGCCAACAACACCATCACGATGGAGACCGGGAAGTAGACCCGCAGCGGCGCGAAGAGCGAGACGATGCGCAGGATGATTAGCCCGAAGCGCACGCCGTTCTTGAGGAGCTTCTGCCCGCTCTGCCCGCCTTGCCGCCGCTGGCCCTCAATCGGTACATAGGTGACGCTATAGCCGCCTTTGAGCAGCGCCAAGGTGCTGGTGGTCGGGTAGGAGTAGCGGTTGGGCAACAGGTGAATGAATTCCATGATCACCCCGCGCCGCATCGCCCGATAGCCACTGGTCAGATCGAGTACCGGCGACTCGACCAGGTAGCCCCCCAGAGCATCGAGCGCCCGGTTGCCCCAGCGCCGCGCAATATTGTCGCCCTGGGTGGTGCGCGAACGCGCCCCCACGACCATATCGTAGCCCTCGGCCAGTTTACCCAGAATATCCGGGATGTAGCGCGGGTCCATCTGGCCGTCAGCGTCCATCAGCAACACCACATCACCGCGTGCGCGCCGAATCCCCGTCTTCACCGCCGCGCCATTACCGCGATTCATCGGGTGGCGCTCGACCCTCGCCCCGGCCAATGCCGCCTGCGCCGCCGTATCATCGCGGCTACAATCATCCACCACCAGGATCTCGGCCTCCGGCAGGGCTTCGCGCACCCGCCCAATCACCTTCGCAATCCCGTGGGCCTCGTTATAGGCCGGCATCACCACCGTTACCCGGAACGGGTAGGGGTGACACATCTCTAACGGCGCGGCCACATCCGGCGCACCGATCACATCTTGCTGCATAGCCTACCCAATCCACATACGCCCGATCTGCCAACAGAGGGCCAGCATCAGGATGAAACCGACGATCACCCCAGGGGTACTCAGGAAGTAGCGTGCATCTTCCAGACTCCCCGCAATGCCGTCACGGAGCGTGCTTACCCAAGCTCCCAACCCATAAAGACCGACTGCGCCGTAGAGCAGCAGCAGGAACCAGATCAGGACCAGATTCTGCGCTACTCCTTGGCCGAGGAGCACCATCAAGCTGGCCGAAATGAGCCACGCCCATGCCAGCACCCGCACGCCACCTTCGCGCAGCGGCGTCCCAAAGACCACCAGACTCATTGGGGCCACCAGCATCCAGATCAGGTTGCTCAGCATCCCCAACCAGCCCGCAACTCCCTCCAGGGGGAGCCGCAGCAACCCCGCCCCCCACAGGCTGTCGCGTTCGGCCCACAGCCCCGCCAGGATGGCCAGCGGCTGCTCGCGCACCAAACGCCCCATCTCAGCCAGCAGCGCCGCTTGGGGTTGCTCGGTGGGCATGGGCGCAGTGGAATCCCCAGCGGCACCCCGCAGCGCCACCACAAGATCCACGAGGCTCTGGGTATCAATCAGCATGAACTGCTGGGTCGCCCGGTAGGTCGTGATCGTCCACGGCGTCAATGTCAACACCCACGGGATGAGCAGAATCAACCCCTGCTGCACCACCGCAAAGAGCCAGCGCCGCCCAGAGAGCCGCCAACTCCAGCCGCGCACCCGCCCGCTAAAGCGGTCGGGCTGACGACCACCCGCATCGAAGCGCACATCTTTGGTTGGCACCCACTCGCCACGTACCACCTCATCATCATCCGCCAGCCGCCGCCAGACCTCGATCAGCACAAAGAGCAACGTCCAAGCCAACGCCCACAGCAGCGGCGCATAGACCAGCGTGGCAAGCGCCAGCGCCACCCCCGCCCCAACCAGCCATGCCGCACTCGGCTCGGCAGCGCGGTAGCTGTCGCGCCAATGCACCAGCAACCAGAGGTGCAACACGAGCAAGCAGAGGATCAGATTCGCACTCAACAGACGCCCCGGCAGATCAACCAGGGGCAACCAGATCGTCAGCAGCGTAGCGAAGATCACCCCGATGCGGCCATCAAAGATCCGCCGCGCCAGATCATAGCCCAGCGGAATGAGCAATACGCTCAACCCCATCTGCACCACCTGGAGCCAGAAGAGATCGAAGCCCAGTAAGAAGGTGACGAAGCGCGCATAACCGGGCACACTGAAGAGCCAGGTTTGCCCCACGTTGCCGCCGGTCTGGGTCAGCGCCAGCGCCTCCTCCAGCGTAAGCGGTGCCCGGAGCAACCAACGCAGCGCGCCGCCGCCCAGCATCAGCAGCACAAGCAGCAGCAGATCCGACGCAGCGAACCGCCATTCGGGCATACCGATGGAGAGCGAAAGACGCCGGTAGCGCCAGCGCCGCGATTCCTGGCGCATACGATCTGTCGAGGATGTCCGCATAGATTTCTGGATACCCTACGGCCCAAGCCGGTATATGCGATATCGTCCGCTACTACTCACCTGAGATGCCTGGGGATCATCGAGCGGCGGCAGGCCAAGTGTCGCATCCCAGAGCAGAAATTCAGCCCCTTGCTGCCGCAGCAGATCGAGATCCGCCGTATCACCCGCATTGGGCCACGCAACCACGCGATGGGCGATGGCGGAGTATTTGGCCAGCGGAATCCGTGCCGGAACCCGCGCCGCCAACCGCGCATCGGCTGGAAGTTCGCGCAGCACCATCTGGATCGCCGCCACCTCATCGGCAGGCTGGAGGCCCAGCGCATAGCTCACCCCGGATGACCAACCGCCCCATAGTACCACACTCAGCACCAGACCCACACCGAGCAAGCGCCGCCCGCCGCCCGTCAGCCAGTGCAGCGCCGCCGCCGCCCCCAGCGCATAGATCGGCACCAAGGGCAAAAAGAAACGCGGCAGGATGAAGGCCATCCCCACCAGCGCCACATAGAGCAGGATCAGCCCGCAGAGGGCAAACATGTAGGGGCGAAGCATCGCCCGCCATGTGACCGGAGCAAGGTGGCTTGGCTGGCGGCGATGCTTCGCCCCTACCTCCCCATCGGCATCTGTAGGGGCGCATCGCGATGCGCCCCTACGGCCAAAAACCCCCAAAATCCCCGCCACCAACCCACCCAACGCCAACCAATTCGCCGGCCACCCCAACAAGCGCAACTGATCCGCCCGCCCAAACTCACTCGTATCCTCAGCGCCACTGCCCAGGAACCCCACCACATTACGGCCCCAGTTGGTCAGAAACCGCACCGGGTCGGCCAGGATCACCTCGGTTAAGCCAATCGTATTCGGCACCTCATCCCAGCGCCCCCAATCCGTATCGGCATACACCGCCAACCAGACATTCTTGGCCTGCTGGTTATAGAGCGGGCTACCCGTCTGCATGGTGTTGATGAGCACCTGCGGCGCGGCCACCAACCCAAACCCCAGCCCAAAGAGCAGCAGCGCCCTTCCCGCCGCCCGCCCGCGCAGCAACCAGAGCGTCCCCAGCCCCCAGATCAGCACCACGAGGCCCAAATGGCGCATCAGGAAGGCCAGCCCGCCACACATCCCCGCCAGCAACACCCAGCCCCAGTGGCGGCGTTCCTGGCTGCCCCACACCAAGAGCGCCACCGCCAGATTCAGCGCCGCAGCAAAGGGCATATCGCTGCCCACATACAACCCATACTGCGCCACAAAGCCACTCAGCGCCATGGTGATCAGCGCCACCAGCGCCGCACCGGGCGGCAAGATCGCCCGCGCCAGCCCGTAGCCTGCCGCCAACACGACCGCCCCACTCAGCGCCGCCACCACCCGCCCGGCCAAGAAGGCGTTCTGGTCGGTGAAGGGCCGCACCAGCCAGAGCAAGAACGGGTAGCCCAGATTGTAGAATCCATCGGCCTGCAAAACCTGCGCCAGACTCTCGCGGGTCGCAAAGACGCGGAAATCGTTCTCCACCCCCGGACGCGCCAGCGTCACATGCGCCTCAGCCGCCAGCAAGATCGCCGCCGTCCAACCCAGCACCACCACCCCCGGTGCCACCCAGGTGAGCAAGCGCGGCCAACGCACCACCAGATCGGGGCCGATCCGCAGCAGGAGCAACCCGGCCAAAGCGAGGCAGATCGCCGGGGGCAAGCCACGCAGCGGGTAGGGGTAGAGCGGCGGCGGGCCGTGGTAGAAGATCAGCCAGAGCAGGCCATACAGGAAGAGCGCGGCCAAAACCTGGCGCCACGATGCCAACAACCCGGCCAGCAACGCCCCGATCAGACCCGCATACACCAACTGCGACGCCGCAGGCCAGACGAAGGGGCCACGCAGCGTGTAGGTGGCCGAATCTACCAGCACCCCCACCTGACGCCCATCGGTCAGCGTTGTACTAGGCGTCGCATCAATCTGCACAAAAAAGTCGTTCGCCTTGAGCATGCGCGCATCAAGCGCAACCACATGCTCCTCCCACGCGCCACTCGTCTGGAACTGCGCCAACACCTGGGAACCATTCAGCCACAGCGTGACCACGGGCAAGCCGCCAGCGCTACTCCAACCGCGCAACCGCACGCGCAGCGTACCCGGCGTTCCCGCCAGCGGAAAGCGCAGCACCGCCACCTCCGGGCGCGACCAGCGCACCGCCCCATCCGCATCGGCAAGGTAAGCTGAACCGGGCCGCTCCGGCTCAAAGAAGCCCTGAACATAGGCCGCATCATAGCCACCCACATCCACATCATGCTGGGCGGGGAACTGGGAGAGCAGGGTGATTAGCAGCACCGCCGCGCATGCAGCGAGCAAGGCCCGAACCCAAGCAGCGGCGTAACTATTCACACTTCGCCTAACATCGTAACTGTTCACACTTCTCCTAGCCTCCAGGTTTTGACGCCAAGACGCAAAGCCTGCAACAACCCTTTGCGTCTTCGCGCCTTTGCGTCAAAACGAGGTTTCTTTTACCCCAAGGGTGAACAGTTACCTAGCCTCCAGGTTTTGACGCCAAGACGCAGAGGCGCAAAGCCTGCAACAACCCTTTGCGTCTTCGCGCCTTTGCGTCAACACGGGGTTTCTTTTACCCCAAGGGTGAACAGTTACGAAGCAACACGCATTATGGGGCGGTCGTCGGCTCCTGCACCGGCAGATTACCACTGGGAGCACTCACCAGTGCCGCATTGATCCAGCCAGTACCGCTCCCATCGGGATTATCAATCCGCGAGGCCGCATTCACGCGATCCCCCAGACGCACCAGATACCACTGATTATTGGCGGTACGTGCCAGAAAGATGATCGCATCACCCTGGTTCAACTGCCCAATCGGGTTATTACTCGTGTTGGGTTGCGGGCGCACAAACGAGATCTGCAACACCGTCCCACTCACCACCACCGTCAGCGTTGGGGCCAGGGTTGGAGTCGGCGCACTTGTCGGCGCAGGCAGCAACGCCGCCGGTTCAGCGGTCGGCAACACCACCGTCGGCACCTGCGTCTGCCCCGGCACATACACCCCAAAGCGATCCCACTCGGCACGCACCGTACTCACCACACTAAACGCCAGCGTCAGGGCGAGAATCATAAGCACCGAGGTCACCGCCGTCTTGATCAGTTCAACACTCTGCCCCCACACACTGCGCTGGCTCAGTTGATCGAGCGCACTCTGCGCCGCGCCTGCCACCGGCTCACCCCAACTCGTCCGCCCCTGATCATGCTGGGCAATGCGGCGCAACTCAAAGATCGCCCGCACATCACCCACCGTCATCAAGGCCCGCACCGCGCTCCAACGCACATTACTATTCGGATGCTTGAGCGCACTCAGCAACGGCCCCGCCGCCCGCCCATCACCGATGCGCCCCGCAGCATCAGCCGCCCGATAGACCGAGAGCCAGGAACCCTGCGCATGAATCTGCTCACAGAGCAAAGGCACCACCGGCGCTCCGATTTCAACCAATTCATCCACTGCCGTGGAGTGGGAAGGATGGCTCGGATCACCCAATGCGGCGACGAGGTTGATCATCTGCTCACGCGGCGGCAGCGCCCGCCCATGACGGTAGGGGCGCGGACGACGTGCGCCTGTCGTAGGCAAGCGCCGCGTCAGCCGTTCTAGCCCTCCCCCCACCGGGCCAACCTGAGTCGTCCCACTTGCTGCCCGCTCCTCCGGAGGAGTCTCGTTGCGCTCTGTCGTCATAGTATCGTCTTAGTTATTGTAACTGTTCACACTTAGGGTAAACAGAAGCCTCTTCATTGACGCCAAGGCGCAAAGACGCAAAGACTTTGATTGGAACCGCTATTGAAGGCTTTGCGCCTTGGCGTCTTTGCGTCAAAACCAAGATGCTAAATGCTTAAATATCACGGGCAGCCCGCCACTGCGCAAACCGCTCCACAATCACATCAAGCAACGCCGCCGCCGCCGTCGCCTTAGGCTGACGCGGCAGATCCAGCCTCCCGGCGCGATCCAACACCGTCAAGGCAATTTCCGGCTGGCCAATACTCGCCACCGCATCGTTAGCCACGATCAGATCCAGCCCCTTGCGTTCCAACTTGCTCTGCGCATTAGCGAGAAGATCATTCGTCTCTGCCGCAAACCCCACCTTAAAGAAGTCACGGCGCTCAGCCAAGCCCGCCACAATATCCGGGTTAGGGATGAGATGCAGCGTCAGACCAGCATCACCCTGCTTCTTGACCTTCTCTTCAGCAGCCTGAGCGGGGCGGAAATCGGCCACCGCCGCATTCATAATCAACAGATCAGCCTCAGCCAGCGCCTCACGCAGCGCCGCCTGCATCTGAAGTGCCGTCTCAACCCACACCACCTCCACCGCCCCCGGCGGAGTCAGCGCGGTTGGCCCGCTCACCAACGTCACCCGCGCACCCAGATCGCGGGCGCGGGCGGCCAGCGCATAGCCCATCTGCCCAGAGGAGCGGTTGCCAATATAGCGCACCGGGTCAATCGGTTCCTGGGTTCCACCTGCACTAATCACCACGTGACAGCCCGCCAGTGGCCCGTGCTGCCGCCCCAACACAGCGCGGATCTCGGCTTCCAGCACCGGCGGTTCAGGCAAACGCCCCTTGCCCACCACTTGCTCGGCCATCCGCCCCTCAGCCGGTTCGAGAACAAAATAGCCACGGGCGCGCAGCGTGGCTACGTTCGCCACTGTCGCCGGGGCAGCATACATCTGCGGATTCATCGCCGGAGCAATCAGCACCGGCGCACGGGTGGCCAAGATCGTCGTGGTCAACAGATCATCGCTCAGGCCCGCCGCAATATGCGCGATCCGGTTCGCAGTTGCCGGGGCCACCACCACCAGATCCGCCTGTGCGCCTAGCGTCACATGGCCCACCGCACCATCCTCTGGCAAGGCCCACATATTCACCAACACCGGACGCCCCGTAAGCGCCTGGAACGTCGCCGCCCCCACAAAACGGGTCGCCGTCTCGGTCATGATCACATCAACCAGCGCCCCCGCCAGGGTCAGGTCACGCGCCAACTGCGCCGCTTTGTAGGCGGCGATACTGCCACAGACCCCTAGCACGATCCGCTTGCCGTTGAGCACATCCATCGCGCCCCCCTTCTGCATACAAGCTGCGCAGCCATTGTAGCACAAAGCAGCGAGGTTTGAAGATTGCACTATAATAAGCGTATGATCAACCCCCACTTTACCCACGCCATCCACGCCTTTAGCGCCCAAAACTACCCAGCCGCCGCCCATGCCGCCGCACGAGCGACCACAGACGATCCCCACAGCCTACTCTACGCCGCCGCCGCACGCTACCTAGCTCGCGTTGTCAACCATGGCCAAGCTGCAGTGTATGTAACTAGCGATGCCTTCGCAGCCTTTATCCGTGGCGGTGGCAACCTCCAACTCTACGCCCAAACCAGTGCCGCCCTGCGCCAGATCTACACCAGTTATGCCCAGATCAACCTTCTTGATATTGGTGTAGGTGATGGCATGGCGCTGCTGCCCGCCCTTAGCCCCCAGGTGAGCCAGATCTGTCTGGTTGAACCATCAGCCGCGATGCTGGCCCAGACCTGCGCAGCTCTCGATGCGCGCGGGGTCACCTACTCGGCCTTCGCTGGCAGCATCGAGGCGTTCCGTAGCCACAATGGCGCATGGGATGTGACCCAAGCCACCTTCAGCCTCCAGTCGCTTCCGCCACAGACCCGCCCTGAAATCCTTGCCTGGTTGCGCCAGCATACCCAACGCCTGCTCATCGCTGAGTTTGATGTCCCACCATGGGCCGATCTCGCTGATCCTGCTCGAATTGACTATTTCAGCACCCGCTACGAAGTGGGGTTAGCCGAATACCAAGACGATGCGGGACTCGTTGCACAGGGCTTTTTGATGCCAGTCTTCTTCGGCTGCTTTGATCGCAATAACGCCCGCACCAACTATGAGCAACCCATCAGCGCGTGGGCCGACGATCTGCGTCAGGCTGGATTCAGCCAGATCAGCCAGCAGATGATCAGCAACTACTGGTGGGCACCGGCCTATCTGCTTGATGCGCAACCAGGAGACTAAACACCACCACCCCATACTGCCACTGAGCACGCAAGCGCAGACCCGCCGCTGCATAGCGTCGGTTGAGGTCATCAAGGCGCCAGAAGGCCACCCCGCCCCGCGTTAAGAGGCGCTGAAGCATGCGCCCCGCCCGGCTCTCCGCCTGTACCAGATTCATCATCACCCCACGCCCATCGGGGGCCAGCGTGCGCCGCCACTCCGCCAGCGCACGTTCAACATCCCCAATCTCATTCAGTGCGCCACCCATCGTCAAGCCCACCACACTCCCCGTCGGGAACGGCAAGGCTTGGGCCTTGGCCCGTACATAACTGATGCGCAGCCCTTCAGCCAGCGCAAACGCCCGCGCTTGGCGCAACATCGGCCACGAATGATCGATCCCCACCGTCACCCCGGTGGCTCCGGCGCGTAGCCGTTCAAGCGTGCGCGCATACAGCCCATTGGAACAGGCCACATCCACAAACAGCCCACCCCGCTGGGGCGCAGCCAACCCCGCAATCAGGGGCAGTTCGTAGGTATACCCCAACGGCTGGCCCGTGAGCAGCGGTAAGGCGCGTGGACGCCAAAATCGCTCGTAGCCCCATGCAGTGAGCGCGAGCGCATTCGTAAACTGCGCCGGACTGCCCGGCAGAGCCAGTGGCCCCAGCAGATCGAGCACCCCGTCATTGATCGAGTAGCGCCGACCACACTGCGAGCAGCGCATCCGCCCACGCAGAATCGCCCCATCCGGCGCAGTCGTGCGGATCTCCACCAGCACCAACCCCGCCGCAGGGTGCAGCGGACACCCCAGAAAAGGCAGCGCCTCAAGATACATCTAGAGATGCCTCTCCTGCTGCGAGCGACTATCCGTGATATCTGGCTCGATCAAGCGCCCCTCTTCAATCAGCCGAATGAAGAGATCAAGCAGATCGGGGTCCCACTCATGCCCCCGTCCGGCGCGCAAGCGACACAACGTCTCTTCCAGCCCCAACGACTTACGATACGGGCGATCCGTCATCATCGCATCATACGCATCAACAATAGCCACGATGCGCGCCCCCATCGGAATATCTTCCCCACGCAACCCATCAGGGTAGCCCGATCCATCCCAGCGCTCGTGGTGGTGCCGAATGATCGGCCCAACCTCGCTCGCAAAACGCATCGGGGCCACAATCCGCGCTCCCTCCTCCGGGTGGCGCTTAATATGGTTGTATTCCTCTTCGGTAAGTTGGCTCGGTTTGCCCAAAATCGCATCATCAATCGAGATCTTGCCAATATCATGCAGCAACCCGCCCAAACGGGCCGCCTTCACCTGATGATGATCCAGATTGGCCGCTTGGGCTAACTGCTCACTATAGCTCGACAAGCGCCGCAAATGGCCCTCGGTATAGGCATCCTTCGCCTCAACCGCCAATGCCAACATAAAGATCACGCTCTCGGTTCGATCCAACTGATCTGTCAGCCGCTTGATACGCAACTGCGAACGTAAACGTGCGCGTAACAGGCTCTGCTCAATCGGCTTGGTGAGAAAGTCATCCGCGCCTACCTCAACCCCACGCCGCCGATGCTCACGATCATCAAGTCCGGTCAACATCGTAACCGGGATCAATGCGGTGCGTTCATTATCCTTCAGCCGCTTACAGACTTCAAAGCCATCCAGAATCGGCATCGTTACGTCAAGAAGAATCAGATCTGGTGACTCATGCAAGACCTTATCAAGCGCCTCAAGTCCATTGGTTGCCGTGATCGGTGTATAGTTCTCGCGTTGAAGAATACGCACAAGAATATCACGGATAGCCGGATCATCATCGACCACAAGGATCTTTGCTGACACAATAGTGGCCTTTCCCTCGCACACATCCGAGTACCTTGTGGTGCGCCATCGAGATAAAATCTCTTCGCAATGCTCATCTAGCCCCGAAGTATAGCATAGTCATCCTACCGTAAAGATATATTAATTAAAAACATCTAAACTTTTAAATACCTAAACAAAAAAAACTGGAGAGAGCCAAACTCTCTCCAGTCACCGTATCAGAAGCTAGGCGCAGCAACTACCGCAGCCGCTCGACGCATCATCGCCACAACACTCCTCATCACCATTATCATCGGCGGTACGGAAGGAGTGACCACAACCACAACTGGTGACCGCATTGGGGTTATCAATCTTGAAGCCGCTGCGATCCTCAACGACCACAAAATCAATCGAGGCACCCGTCAAATAGAGGGCGCTCTGCAAATCTACCCGGACACGCAGCGCTCCGGCCACAAACTCATGATCATTCTCTTGACGCGGCTCGCTATCAAAGATCATGCCATACTCAAAGCCTGAGCAACCCCCACCATGCACAAACACGCGCAGCGAAGAACCCTCCACCTGGCGCTCGCGCTGCATAGCCACCAACTTATCGAGGGCAGCTTCAGTCAACTGAATCATCGGCTGAGCCACAGTCTGCGCATCCAGATTCTGCTCGGTCATCGTCATACCTCGGTACCTGCTGCTTTCCACGTACCCGAAAGTACGCACTAGAAATTCCTACTTCGCCCCAACATGTCATCATCGGAATGGTCAGTCACCCTTCACGATCCCATCGCTGAAAGAGCTTCACCGCCACCCCAAACCAATGATCACGACTTCGGGAGATTCCTTAGAGAAGTATACCAGATTTTGAGCGAATGACTAGTATTTACTTATGAAAAGGGGCGGTATCAGTCCTACCTGGCCACAAACTCCAGCTCGGCACCACCAATATGAATACGATCCCCATGCTGGAGTGAGCACACCGCCCCCGGATCGAGGCTCACTCCAGCAACCTGAGTCCGACCATCCACATTGGGCAGCACCGCCAACACAAAACCGCCGTCCGCCCGCCGCACCACCGCATGCCGCCACGCCACACCCGCATCAGGCAAATAGAGGTCGTTGCCATCATAACGCCCAATCGTGGCCGTGTCGGTCACCTCACGCACCAAACCCTGTTGCTCGCCCGCAATCACCCGCAGTTCGCCGTGCGCAAAGACCTGGCGCGCCATGGGGATGAGGGCACCAATCGCTGCGCCAATCAGCACCAGACCAATACCGCTCAGTACCATCTGTACGATTCCGGCCTGCGCCAAAAAGAGTTGCGTCAACCCTTCATACAGAAGGCCGCCCAACAAGCCGCCCAGTAATCCACCTAAACCAGCATAGGCCGCCCGCTGGAGCCGGTGGTGAACCAGTAGATCGCTCAGACCAATTAACAGACCCAGCAACATCCAACTCAGCGCCCGCCCGATCCACCCGCCCAGCAGCACCAAAAAGAGCCACTGGGCCAACACCATCCCCAATGCCCCGGTCAACAATCCGGCGATACCGCCCAAGAGACCGTCGCGTAAGGCCCGTTGGGGTTTACGTTTGATCATGGCACCATCAGCCGCCGCCACAAACGCGCCAATCCCCACACCCAACCCCGCCCCCACAAAGGCCGCCGCCGCCCAGATGCTCCAGGTCTGCGTAACGACGCTCCCCACCAGCCACCAACTGGCTAAACCGCCTAACCCGCCAAAGACCGCCGAGTAGTAGATCTGGAGTTGCTTACTCATCGCTCTGCTCCCGTGCATGGGCTGGTTCACCACACACCGCACAGACGTTGGCTCCAGGTGCCAGCGGGCGACCACACATATCGCAGAAGGTGCGCCGTCCTGGCTCCGGCTGCGGCTGGCTGGTTCCACAGCGCCCACAGAAGCGCGCCCCGGCCCGCAACGGCGCAGCACACTGCACACAGTGAGCGGCGGGCATCTGCGCCTCCTCTATGGGCAAGATCGTTGGTGGGCGCGACGTTGCCCGCCCGCGCCACCACGTCGGCAGGACTAACAAGCTCAACAAGGGCAACAAGAGCGCCAACCCCACCAACGGATGCGCCGTCACAGCAATCAGATGGCGCTCCGTATAGGCCGCCACCGCCTGCGCACCCGCCACCTCGACCCGAATATCACGCCGGGTACCATCGTAGAAGGGGCGCGGGCTGCGATACGTGAGCCGGTATTCACTCTGCAAACCACCCGCAATCTGCCGGTAGAGATCGGCCAGTGCAACCGCATCGGGGCTGTACGCATAGCTGCCCCGCGTCTCAGCCGCAATCCGCTCCAACACCGCCTCATCAATCCCATCATCACCTGGGCTGCCGCGCTCCCCCAGACCAATGACGGTCACGGGTTGATTGGCCGCATTGGCATACGCAATCGCAGCATTCAGGGAAATCGAACTCCCAACATCATTGGGACAACTCGCCAGATCACGACAATCCTGGCCATCCGTCAACACCACCAGCGCTCGTCGCCCCGGCTGGTCGCGCAGCAGATCCACCCCCGCCACGATACTATCGTAGAGGGCGGTGCCCCCCTCGGCACGCAGACGCCGAATGGCCGCATCAAGTACGATCTGATCCGCAGTGAAGGGTTCTAATACCGCCACCTGATCATTAAACCCGATCAGCGCCACTTGGTCATCAGAGCGCAGCATCCCCACAAACGCCTGCGCCGCCTGCCGCGCCCCCACCATCTTCTGGCCTTCATCCATACTGCCAGAACGATCAACCACCAGCACGGTATGTATCGCACTCCCCCCCGCACCAACAAAATCGCTTAGTTCGACGGCAACCCCATCCTCTATTATGTGGAAGTCATACCCACCCAGGTCACGCCGCATCTCCCCGCTTGCATCACGCACCGTGACATAGAGCGCTACCGCTGGGTAAGCGCTCGTATCAACCTGAGTCACCCGGATCAGATCCGCTGGGCCAGGTTGCTCTGCGGTGGGTTGACGTATAAACAATATCAGGCCGATCAGCAGCGCCAAAATGAACAATCCAGCCGAGAAGAGCACGGATCGTGGACGCATGAGCAGCCTCCCGCCAAAAAGTAGTCCAATCTCAACCATAGCAATACAAAGCACATCGAACGACCGACTACAAACGCCCAAAATGTGAGCCATCAGCGAACCAAGCACGGCATTTCGATGCACCACCTCGCTCTGCATAGCCCATAAGAGTATGACGTTCATGAGCCGCAGAGAGTTCCATAGAGTTGTAAAATAACTACCTATCGGGCCAGCAAGGTTACAAATCATACAACGACGACCCAAACCGAGGGTACAAAAGGTTGACATCAGCCAGGCGACACACTGGCCCAGAAAGCGGGAAATAATGACATCATCCACCTGTTTATGCAGTGCGTTAGACTGACTGGACAGGCAGATTCGCCGCGTCAGAGCCACACCGCGCAGCATAGCCATAGCCCATTGACAAGAGCTATTTTGGTTGACACTGCTACGCAATCGTGGTACTATTGCAGCACAGTCAGGAAGGCACGACAATAATTTCGAGACAAGTCGCTTTTGGCATTTAAGCAAAAAAAGCCGAGCAATCATCGCAACGCACACTCTAGCGACCGTGGTGCCGTCGCATGGCTGGCTCGGGCTACCCGTTAGCCCCATTTGATCATTTGTACATCCCGATCCTGGAAAGGCACACATGCGTACTCTTATCTTTACCGGCAAGGGCGGCGTAGGCAAGACAAGTGTCGCTGCATCAACCGCGCTGCGGGCCGCAGACATGGGTCTCCGAACTCTGATTATGAGTACCGACCCGGCGCATAGTTTGGCCGACTCGCTCGATATTGACGGCTCACTGGGGCCAGAACCGGTGAAGATCACCTCGCACTTAGATGCGCTTGAGGTCAGTATTCACCATGATATTGAATCAAACTGGGGTGTTGTGCGTGAGCACTTTGCCCAGTTGATGATCGAGCAAGGGGTTGAGGGGATGCTGGCTGATGAGATGAGCATCCTTCCAGGGATGGAAGAAGCATTCCCGCTCATCCGCATTAAGAAACATCGCGACGAAGGCGACTACGATCTGCTCGTCGTTGACTGTGCGCCAACGGGCGAAACCCTCCGGTTGCTCTCGTCACCTGAGACCTTCAAGTGGGCAATGGGTATGCTGCGCGGAGCGGAGAAGTTTGTCATCAAGCCGTTGCTACGGCCAATGAGTAAACTCAACCCGTCGCTCAACAAAATGATCGCCCCCACCGAGGTCTATGAGGCAGTGGACGACATGTTCGCCCAGATGGTTGGTGTCACTGAAATCCTGACCAACCCGCTAGAGACCTCTGTCCGGCTCGTGATGAACCCTGAGAAGATGGTCATCAAAGAGAGCCAGCGCGCTCTGACCTATCTCTCGATGTATGGGATGACGGTCGATACGGTGGTGGTGAACAAGATCCTGCCGGTCGACAAAGACAGCGGTTATCTGAACCACTGGAAGGATGTGCAGCAGCGCTACCTCCAGGAAGTTCACCACTCGTTTAATCCGTTGCCGATCCGCCATGTACCGTACTACCCCGAAGAGGTAGTCGGTATCGAGAAGTTGCGAATAATGGGCCGTGATGTCTACGGGGACGTGAACCCGGCGGCGATTGTCTACAAAGAATCGCCGATGGACATCAACAAAGCGCCCGATGGCAGCTACCGAGTACGGATTAAGCTGCCGTTCGCTGATGTCAGCCAACTCGATCTGTTCCAGAACGGCGATGAGCTCGTGGTGCAGATTGGGGACTTCCGCCGGATTATGACCTTGCCGCTCAGCCTAACCGGGTTGGAGGCAGGCCAGGCCGAGATGGAAGATTCTTGGCTGATCGTACCCTTCTACGCCCCCCAGGGCATCACCCGATAACAGGGGTCTACCGGGGCTCCGCCCCGTGGCCTATAATGAGGAGCGTCCGGTCTACCTTTAAGGAGGAATTTGTATGGCCACTCGAGGCTGGTTCTCTGAGTCCGCTGGTCAAGTCGCTCAAATTGGCGACATCATGTTCCAGGGGCACTGGCAGTGGGTTTCCAATGCGCTGCAGGCAACGTCGGCAGCCGTTGAGACCATCAATCGCAACGCATACCCCGGCATCTCCCGCAGCGGCAGCGGCGAGGGTTCGTTCAGCACCCCGGCCGTGAGCAGCTTCCGCCCGAAGCGCATTCGCTCGCGCTTCAATCGCTAGTCGGGCTGTAGGGTACAGGAGTTAGGAACAGGGGACAGCCGAGGAGTTCCTCGCTGTCTCCTATGCCCTATCTCCTGTATCCTGTATCCTGGTATACCACCCTGATGATCAACCTGCTCTACTATAGCCATACGGTCGTCCCCGCCCACCTCGGAGAGCTTGAGACGCTGGGGCTGCTAGAGCGTGATGAGCAGGTGCTCGTCGCACTCGATGGTGTTTTGCTGGATGCTAACGGCAAACGCCTGAGCGGACCCACGCTTCATGACTACTGCCTGATCACGACGCTGCGCATTCTGCTCTGGGCGCGTGACTACGGCGGTCATATTTGCTACGCCTTCCCTCTTGCCGAATTGGCCTCGATTCAGGGCCAAGGGCTTGATCCGCTCCACGCCCAAATCATCTTCAATTTTGTCGCACTTGATGATGCTGAGGAAGATGAAGGCGAACAGCGTTTTACGCTCGCTCTGCTCCCAGTTGCCAATCTTCAGCCTGGCATGGCGCTGCTGCGCAATGCGTCCGAGACTGCCCGCGATCTGTTGAACGCTGGTATTAGTGCGCGTGAGGCTGGCCCCGATATTCTGGCTGTTCTGAGTGAACAGATCTATGGCCATGTAGATGGCCTCCGCCCCGGTGAGTCGCCCTATCGTTGGCCTGGTGCGTCTGGGCAGCAACAACTCACGCCGGTGGCTGGCTTTAACCAAGAATTGGTCAGTCTGCCCCCAGAACGGATCTATGCGGCGAGTCGTTTGGCACGTTCAGCCTGGGATACGCTGCGTCGCTCGATTCGTGATGCCGATCTGCCCTTTGACCTCAATGCGCTGAATACGACCAGTCTGCGTGACTTGACTGAGACGATTCGGGCCGTCAATGAGTTGATGCAGACTGTCGCAACCAATCCGAGTGCCCAGCAGATGGCGATGGCGTTTATCAATCGCCAAACTGGTCGCTCTGCGCCCGAACCAGCCCCCGCACCAGCACCGACACCCTATCAGGCCGCCGCTCCAAGTTCTGCACCAACCCCAGAGCCTGCCGCACAGGGTTCAGCGATGCAGTACCACGAGATACCGTTTCGTAACCGCGAACGACCTGGGAGCCAGACGTCTGCCCCCGCACCGCAAGCCGCAGCACCAGAACCCGCTCCAACCAATTCGGATCGGCGTGAGATCCCGCTGCGCCGTCGCGGGCCTGCCAATAATGGTGCTAGTCCTCGCACAACCGGGCCGCGCCCCCCGGTCTCGATCAGCGGTTCCGGCGATGCCGATGTTGATGAAGCCCGATCCTAGTATGGGCTTGGAGATCCGGCTAGCCGCCGCCGATCCGCCCCTGCCCGCAGTCCTATGGAGGTAGACGATGATTATCCGACCGTACCTCGGCAGCCATGTGACTCCAGCGAGCGCCGATGAGTTGCGCCATCGCGGTATCCTCGAAGAGGATGAGACGCTGCTGGCCATCTTTGACGGTGTCCTGCTGGACGAGAATCGCCGACGTATCGGCGGCGTCGCACTCTCCGATTTTGTGGCGCTGACTGATAAGCGCCTTGTGACATGGGCGCGGGGACTCTTTAATGATACCGTTGACTCCTTCGTCTGGAAGGATGTTGATGTGGCCCGCGCTGAGACGTGGGACCCTTGGCATGGCCGCGTCATCCTGGCTTTCCGCTTGGCTCCCATCGCTCCCCGCAGTCGGCGGATTGTCGTCAAGGGGATCGCGGCAAATGGGCAGGCCGAAGATGAGCGTGTGATTACCAATACCCTCGACTATATGCCCGCTGAGGATGTGACCCCGTTGGCCAATATGGTCGCCTGGGTCGGCGATCAGGTGGTGTCCGGGGTCTCCGGCGAGACGCTCATCCGTGGATTTACAGACCAGTTCCCCGCACCTGATCGCGAGCATGCGACTTTCTTTGCGCCAGAGCCGCCGCCCCCGCCGCCCCCACCACCGCGTCAGGTTGAGAAGCGACGCAAGAATTGGTGGCAGCGTGCCTTTGGTGAGCCAGAAGAGCCGTTGGTACCCAATAGTAGCAATCTGATCAATGCCTACGAGAGCCGCCGCAGTAGCCAACCGGCTGGCTCTGGAACGCCAACCTATCAGCCACCAATGGATACGGGTTCGCCTATGTCGCCGCTGCCATCCATGATGGAGCAACCAAGCGTCTATGAGATGAGCCGATCTATCCAACTCTTCCTTGAGGCTCCGCGCCGCCTGATGACGGGCATGCGCCGCGCTGGTGAGATGATGAGTGGCGCGACCGATCTGGTCAGTGGCTTGCAGAATCCCCAGGTGCGCCGCACGGCGATGATGGGGATCTATCAGGCAGCAGTGCAGCAAGAGGTGGATAAAGGGCCTCTCGCTCCAGTAGCTCCGATGCTGCGTGCGGCAGTACGTCTCACTGAGCCACTGCCGAATAGCGAAGGTACAGCCGGGCCAGCATCGGCCTCGCGTCGCCTTCAGGTCAAGACGGCAGCCGTCGCTCCCCGGCGCAGCCCGCCCAGCCAAATCCTGAACGCAGAACCATCACCGGCAACCGATAGTGTGCCGAGTGAAGCGCCCGTGCGCCGGAGCATTAATGTCCGGCGGGTCGAACAGGCAGAGGTAGATGAGGCCATGCCCGATAGCCCGCCACCGGTTGTACGCTCGATGCCCGCATCAGCCCGCATCGCGGTACGCCAACAAGTCGCGGTGAAGCGAACCAATGGCGCAACGGCAACCGAAGCCCCACCCTTCGCCGCAGAGCCGGTGGAAACAACACCGGCGGCAGCACGGGTTCCTGTACGCCGCATGACGATTAAACGCAATGATGAGCCGCCTACACCTGTAGCAGAAGAGCAACCTCAGGCTCCGGTCGCGGTCAGCAATGATGCGTAGTGTGGCCCCCTATCTCCACTCCCGCTTCTGCCCCGCCCCGCGCTTGCGTGGGGCGGGGTTGCACGGGAAGGGCGTAACTTCTCGGAAGGCACCATGACGCGAGTCATTATCTATTCTGGTAAAGGTGGTACGGGTAAGACGACCATCTCAGCCGCAACGGCAACGCTGTTGTCGCGGATGGGGCGGCGTACACTCGTGCTCTCAAGCGATCCCGCTCACTCGCTGGCAGATGCCCTCGGTGTCGAGATTAGCCGCGACCGCCCAACGCTGATTAGCCCGCATCTGTATGGGCTTGAGATTGATACGCTCTATGAGTGGCGTCAGAATCTGAGTGGCTTCCAGCAGTTTGTGACCTCGACCTACTCCAATCGGGGGGTTGAGCGTTCCACAGCGGCTGAACTGGCGAATCAACCCGGCCTTGATGAGATCCTCGCGCTGCAACGAGTGATGGCCGAGGCTCAGAGTGGGCGCTGGGATGCGATTATTCTTGATACCGCCCCTACCGGCAATACCCTGCGCCTTTTGGCGTACCCCGAACTGATCATCGGTGGGGATGTGGGCAAGAAGTTCTTCCGCGTCTATCGCGGGATTGCCAATGTGGCCCGCCCCTTCCGCCGCGATCTGCCCGAGGATCGGTTCTTCGATGAGGTGGGAACCTTGCTCGATAAGATGGAGCGCCTCGCAAACTTCTTGCTGAGTAGCGATGTCAGCCTGCGCTTGGTGCTCAATCCTGAGAAACTGCCGCTCCTCGAAACGCGCCGCGCCTATACCTTCATCAATCTCTATGGCCTGATGCTCGATGCTGTTATGGTCAATAAGATCCTGCCACGGCGCTCGGATCTCGGCCCCTATTTTGATTACTGGGTGGCACTCCAGCAGGGCTACCTCGAACAGATTGATACCAGTTTTACGCCCACCCCCATCTTCCGCACGGTCTTGCAGGAGGGTGAACCGATTGGGGTGGAGGCGCTCGAACGAATTGGTCGTGCCACCTTTGGCGATGCCGATCCGGGGGCACTCCTCTTTGAAGATCGTCCGATCTGGCTCGACCAGTGGAATGATGAGGGTGAACCGGGGCTCTTTGATCTCTGCCTGCGATTGCCGTTTATTGATGATAACGAGGCGATTGAGATTGTGCGCAATGGCCCGGATTTGACACTGACCATCGGGCGGTTGCACCGAACCATTTCCCTGCCACGCATCCTCTACGATTGTGTCCTGGGGAAGAATCGCTACGAAGATGGCGTGCTGCGCTTGGAATTCTTTGAAAGTCCAAGCAATGATCAATCCGAACGAACGCCCAAGTCTGCCGACAATATGCGTGTCGAAGCCGCCTAACACCAACGCTCTGTGTTGCGTGTTGAGTGTTGGGCACTCAATATTCAACACTTGTAACGCAACACTATGCAAATACTGATCTTTTCCGGCCATACGATGGTTCAGCAGAGCGCCGCTGCCCTTGCCACCGCAGTCCACGCGGCACGGCGCGGTCAGCGTGTGCTGATTGCCTCGACTGGGCCAAATCATCTGATCGGTGCCCTCCTGGCGCAGAATCTGACCACGCATCCCTTGGAGCTTGAACCGAATCTCTCGGCGGTCGAAATCGGCCCGCTTGATGAGATCGGGAATCGCTGGGAACAGATTCGCCCTTCGCTGCGCAGTGGTTTGGCCTCACGCCTGCGCGATATTGGCAGCGATGAGATCCCCTGTTTCCCAGGAATTGATGCCGTTAGCGCCCTCCTCGTCGCCGCCCGCACGCTTCAGAGCAAACAATTCGATCTGCTCGTTGTTGATGGCCCGGCTCCTGACACTCTGGTGCGTGCCCTGGCACTCTCCGATACCATGCGCTGGTTGTTGCGGCTCGTCTTTGGCCTCGACCGTGGCCCCGGTCGTTCGCGCACGTCGCAAGAGACGGCAATCATTCCCACAGCGCTCATCCCGCCAAGTACCACCGCACCACTCCAGGATCTGCGGGCGGAGTTTGAGGAGCATCGCGCACGCCTCAACGCAAATACGGGGGCGCGGATACGCCTCGTCGCCACTCCCGAAGAGTTGCACTTGCCCCCCATCCGCAATGATCTGGTCGCCTTGGGGCTGTATGGCACCGCGACGGATAAGGTGATCGTCCCCGCTGATCTCAGTGAGGTCGGGGCCGATCTGCGCCACACCTTCAGCCCAGAGGCTGGCCCCTATCGGCCAGCATTGCACTTTGGGCCGCTTCCCACCTCTCCCGCCGACCGCGATACCTGGGCACTGCGCGGTGCTGCGCTCTACCGCGATGGGGATATCGGGACACCAACCCCCTTCCCCGCTGTTGGCGAACGGGAATTGCGGCTCGGTATCCCCTTCCTGGATGCGAAAGCACTCGATATCGCCATCGCCAACGAAGAGGTGGTCATCCGCATCGGTCAACTCCGCCGCCATGTGTTACTGCCTGGTCTGAGTGAAGGTGGCCGCCTGCGTGCCCGTGTTGAGGGTGAGTCGCTGCGCCTGTGGGTTGAGTAACGACACAGCGATCTATGCGTTGCTCTTGACGGAGATTGGCAGTAAGCTACCCAAGCCTAAAGGACTTGGGCTTTACTCTGGCGCTACCAGCCGATGAGCGACTGGCATCCGAGTAGTATGGCCTGCTTACCGAGGCCCTGCCGGGCGAACCCGGCAGCGGTTGCACGTCGAAGGAACGTCCACCTTCAACCTTTTACCCATCGGAGGTTTCCCCGATGGAACCGCCAAGGTTCAGTTGTGTATGTACCAACCGTTTGCCCTGCAATCCTTCGCGACAGGGTGCCTCGTACAGAACATTTCTACTACATATCGAACGTCTGTACAACTCTGGGCTAAAGCCGCTCAAGCGGGGCACTCCTCCCACGGCTAAAGCTCGTGGGTTTCCGCGCCTAAAGGCAGGATATATCTATGAACGGCCAGATCATGACCGCGCCCTCCACAAACTCAACGCTGCCGACACAGAAGTATGAGGAGTACCGCGCCGAAGTTGAGGCGAAGTTGGCCGGGAAACTCAGCCATGGCGAGCGTCGCCGTCTTGAGCATGAACGCGAGTTACTACAACGCGCCAAGTTCATTAAACTGAATGGGGTGGTTCACCACTACCAGGATGTTGGCCCGCGTGATGGGGAGCCGCTGGTGTTGGTGCATGGCTGGGACTGTTCGGCCTTCTGGTGGCACCATATCATCGATCCGTTGGCGGCGGCAGGCTATCGGGTGATCAACTATGATCTGAAGGGCCACGGCTTCTCCGACAATGACCCGGCACATGGCTATACCGTGGCGGGTTTCAGTGAGGATCTACAGGCATTGGGCGATGCACTGCACCTGGCACCCCAGCATGTGGCCTCGTTCTCACTGGGGGCGTTCATCGCACTGCACTATGGAGCCACGGCTCCTGATCGCGTGCGCTCGCTCACCTTCTTCAATTTTAGTTTGATGAACTATAATCGGGTGGCGTCATCTATCTTGCCGATGACCCTCGATACGATCTTCAACCGGATTCTGCGCCCGATCACCCGGACTGGGTTCTGGCCGTTACCCTTCATCTATGCACGGCTGGTTCTGGCCCAAAATACGCCCACGATTGGGGATATTAAGCTCGGTACGCTTAGCCTACGCTACTGCGAACCAGCCGCGATTCGTATCTCGACCCACGAGCTTGCCCGGCGCGAAGTGCTTGATGCCGTCCCCGAACAGATGCGGCGGGTGAAACAGCCCACGCTGCTGGTGGCCGGAGCGGGCGATCCGGTGATGCGACCCAACGATGGACGAAAATTGATGGCCTTAGCCCAACACGGTACCTACCTCGAAGTGCCAAAGTGTGGGCATCTGATTCTGTTTGAGCTACCTGAGCAGGTCGTACAGATCCTGCGCCTATTTCTACGTGGTGTAAGGGGGTAACCATGCAACTACTCTTCCGTTCCGGCGGCCAGCGCATGCTGATTGACATGGAACAAGCTGGCAACCAAACGTTGCAGGTCGGTGAATATACCTACCGTCCGGGTCAGATGGCACGTAAAGTACGCCGTCTGGCAACCCAGATGTGGGGCAATAACCTTACCCCCGGTGTTCTTGAGCAGCGCCTTGTCTTTGAGGCCATGGATAATGTGGCAGCGATGAGTCCCTGGAGCGATAGCGGCAGCTTCTCGCCCAGTAGTGGCTCGGTTGTCACTTTGGGGCGCTGGGACGAAGATGGGAGCGTGGGGATTGCCCTACACGAGTTGGCCCACGAGATGCACATGCGCCACGGGGGGTACGACCATAGCGATGGGGTGTTGCGCGAAGCACTCTCGCTGCTGGCCGAGCGTGAAGCGGGGCTCCAGCGCACCTTCGAGCGTGAACCCTACTACACCGCGAGTAACCTCATCACCCAGATCTGTGATATTTCGAGCTTTGGGCGGCAATCGTTTCATAAACGCTGGGAAGAGATTGCCGACATTACCAGCGACGTTGGGCTAGCAGATCTGGTAAACTATTACCTTGATCGCAGCGAACACCTCGGTCTGGGTCGCTGGCTGAAGCGTTATACAGAAGACATTGAACTGCGCGATGCAATCTTAAACCATCTCGCCGTGGTCAGCTTGCGCTACAGCCTGAGCTATCGTCGCCACCTGATCGAGCAGTTTGTGCGTTGTCCACGCGAGATTTCGCCGGATCAACTGAGCTATGTGCTGGAGTCGATCTCCACCCTTGATCGTCGCTATCCCAATGACGATCTGGATCAGATCATCGACTTCTGTTTTGCACCGCACACCCGCCAGCGGCGGCGGTTGCTCGCTTTTGGTTCATAAGGATGATCGACCGGCGCATCGCGCCATCTGTTCGCAATGAAGAGGTAGAGTTATGAGCAACTATGAACAGAAGAAGCCGTACAGTTGGATGCCAGAAGGGCTGCGTCGCTTCCTCAACCTAGAGTATGATGATGCTCCAGCCACAGGCAGCAGCAGTTCGGCAAGCTACAGTTCGGCCCCAGTCGCCAAATCAACTCCGGCAGCAGCTCCGAGCAGCGGCTGGACACCACCGAGCAGCCCGTCGTTCCAAGCCTCGAACATGTCGGGGTACACACCACCCGCATCGTCCGGCTACAGTGCCCCAACCTTCCAGCCGGCAACGGGGAATGGCGGTAGCCCAACCGTTTCGGGGCAATTCGATGTGCTCTCGATCACTGGCGCACTGAAGGGCTTTGTCCATGGTGCGTTACCACCTCAGGGAGTTGAGGAGTTCAGCAAAGAGCTTGTCAGCACCTCGCGCAGCGTCTTCGATATGTATAGCCGCTGGTTCCTCTTCCAGACCGAAGACGTGGTTAAGCTTGGTCAGAGTGTGATCAAGACGGTGACGGATCTGCTGCCCAGCGGGAGTACCCCTGGCACCCAGCCCCGCCGGATCAAGGTGATGGTTGCCAACGGCGATCAAGAAGAGACCCCGATCAAAGTCGAAGCGTAGTCAATCAACCATTGGTGGGGATCGGGGGAGGCTTCGCCTCCCCCGCAAAACACTTTTTTCTCTGCTGTTGGCGGCTTCGCCGCCAACAGCAGAGAAAAAAAGGGTTTGGGGCGCAGCCCCAACCGTGGGTTTTAGGGCAGCAGCCCTAAACTTCATGCCCATGAAGTCTCATCCCTACCAGATCATCAGTGTTTGCAAAGAGAAAACCTATGAACCGGCCGGTTGTGATCGTAGGTGGGTGGCTCTCATCACCCGCCGACTACACTGCGATGGCCCGTGTCCTCGCTGCTCCCCCCTATAACCGCATCGTCTACATCACCGATATTAGCCGCCGCGAATGGGCTGCTCTACGCGATCCCCACTTCAGCCCAGTCCTTGATCTAGTTGCTAATACCGTCCAACTCGCCCTGCGTGAAACGGGCGCGGATCGCATCGATCTGATTGGCCACAGTGCCGGTGGGCGGGTATCGCGTGCCTATCTCGGTCATCTGCCCTTCGCCGGTGTCACCTATGATGGCCAGCGCTATGTAGCCAGCCTCACCACCCTTGGCACCGCCCACGAAACGTATGAAATCTGGGTCAAGGAGTTTGCTGGTCAGGTCAACGAGTTCTACCCTGGGGCCTTCTACGAGCATATCCAATATCGTTCGGTTGCGGGCGAGAGCGTCAAGGGGCGCAAGTACGGCAACCTCGAAGAGATGCTGGCCTACCAATCTTACGAGACCGCCTTTGGGAGTGGGAAGCAGATCGGCGATGGGATCATCCCAACCGTCAGTTGCTACCTCGCCGGTGCGGATAATCTGGTATTGAAGGGAGCACGGCACGCACCCTACAACGCGCCCAGCAACTGGTATGGTGCGCGAAATGTGATACCACTCTGGTTTGATTGATGGAACGAGGCAAGATGCGACAACCACTTGTGATCATCGGTGGCTACTTGACCGGCCCAAGTGACTTCGTCAACCTAGCCCAAGCCCTTGAGGCCGCCCCCTACAACTACGACGTCTCGATTACTCCGATCAGTCGTTTGCGCTGGGCGATCACCCGCGATTGGGACTTTCGCCCGGTGATCAATCACCTGCGCGACACAGTGCAGCAGGCGCTAGAGCGCAGCGGAGCCGAGAAGGTGACGATCCTGGGGCACAGTGTGGGTGGCAGTGTGGCGCGCATGTACCTGGGCGAAGAAGCCTATTGTGGCGAGATCTACGCTGGGCGACGTTATGTTCAGCGCCTGATTATGCTCGGAACCCCCCACCACAGTATCGAATATTGGACGCGCACTTCGGTAAGCTTCATCAACGATACCTACCCTGGGGCGTTTTACCCCGAAATTCACTACACCTCGGTAGTTGGGAGCGCCATTCAGGGCAATCCCAAGGGAAACATCGTCGAACGCATGTCGAGCAGCAGTTACCGGCGCGTCTCTGGCCCACAAGCCGACTACGCCTGGGGCGATGGCGTTACGACCCTAGAATGTGCCGCACTGAGTGGGGCGGAATTTTTGGTCGTACCCGAATTAACCCACTCGCCCTTCCATGGGCAGCCCTGGTATGGTGAACCAGCCGGTTTACCGCTCTGGGATCGGGTGTTGTAAGAGCTTTTTGTTCTTTTTTGGCGGCTTCGCCGCCAAAAAAGAATCTGGGATGCGCCACATGGCTCCTACGGGGCATTGTAGGGGCGAAGCATCGCCCTCCATAGGGCAGGGGAACTCGAACGAGGTTGGCGGGCGATGCTTCGCCCCTACGGGATGATCGGGAAACCCGGCGATGATGGGATTTCTTACCCCAAGTGTGAACAGTTACGTTGATGGTTGTTGTTTGAAATATCCCTTTTTTGTACTATAATACAAACGCATGGTGTGGAGGGCATGTGCCCAGCAAAGCAAGAGGCCCGGTGTGCCCAAGAAGGCGCAGGTTACTGCTGGCAGCCATGATTCTATAGACATGACCATTGGGATTGCAGTAAGGAAAGTAACCGTATTATGAGCAACATGACCGTACAAGATCTCCCCGCTGTAACGACTACCCCCTGTACTCCTGGCTGTCGGTGCAGCGCGAACGAAGACGAGTTGTTCGCTGGCTCCGAACGGGCCTATGATATCGTCTTCAAAGGCACGATTGACTTCTTTGCAGTCAAGGCGGCAACAGACCTGGGGCTGTTCGAGGCGATGGGCGACGGGGTGCATGAACTCAACGCCCTAGCTGAGGCCACCGGCACTGTCCCCATGCGGTTAGAGAAGTTCCTGATCACGCTGAAGGAGATCGGCCTCGCCCGCCTCGTCGAGGGTGGCTGGGCACTCACTCCCTTCGCCGTGCAGTTCTTCACCGACCCGGAGCACCACCGCAACCTGACGATGGTTCCCTTCGTGGATTACATCAGCAGCCTGGTGCAGACCTTCTATGTCAACCTCGCCGATGTCGTTCGTGGTACGATGGACTTCACCAGCTTGGTGCCCTACCCACCACGCACCCGCGAGGATAACGTCTTCTACGAGACGATCCACCGTAGCAACGTCCACTTCCCGATCCGTATGCTGCGTGAGCATGCGAAGATGGAGGGGATCACCCGGCTGCTCGATGTTGGTGGTGGTATTGGCGACATCTCCTCGGCGCTGTGCGAGGCGTTCCCTGAGTTGAACGTCACCCTGATCAACCTGCCGAGCGCGGTCGATCTGGTTTCGGAGAATGTGGCCTCGCGTGGGCTGGCCGAGCGGATTACCCCGCTGGCGCTCGATATGTACAAAGAGCCATATCCGCAGACCCAGGCGGTCATGTTTGCACGCATCCTCTATCCGATGAACGAGCAGTTCAGCACCATGATGCTCAAGAAGGCGTTTGATGCCCTGGAGCCAGGTGGGCGAGTCTTCATCCTCGACATGGTGATCAGCGATCCGCAGAAGCCGAACTACGACTACCTGACCCACTACATCTGCTCGATTGGCATGGGCTTCTCGGTGCTCGAATTCAAGGATCACGCACTCTACACGAAGGTGTTGGAGGGTATCGGTTTCACCGACGTGACGATGAATGCGGCCTATGATCATGTGCTCTACCAGGCCGTCAAGCCATAGTGATTGGGCGATATGATCACGACTTCTGAACAACAGATCCCGTTGGCCAAGCGCGTCCGGGCGCATATCGAACTGGCAGATCCGATTACCTGGATCTCGCCAGCGATGATCTGCATCTGTGGTGCGTTAGCCTCCGGGACGGCCAACGGGTTCCACTGGTGGGACGGTACCCACTGGGGGCTGATTCTGCTGGGTGCCCTGATGACCGGGCCATTGGGCACTGGTTTTAGCCAGAGCATCAATGACTACTATGATCGTGAGATTGATGCGATCAATGATCCCTCGCGCCCCATTCCAGCCGGCCTCGTAAGCCTGAATGGCGCACGCGCCAACTGGCTCTTCCTGGGGTTGGCCACCTTCCTGGTCTCGCTGATCTTCAAAGATGCGATGATCACGGTGCTGGCAGTGTTTGGGATCATCCTTTCCGTGCTCTACAGCATGCCGCCGATCAAGTTCAAGAAGAACTATCTGCTGGGGCCACCGGCGGTTGGAATCGGCTATGTGACGGTGAGTTGGATGGTCGGGCATATCATCTTTGCGCCGATCACATGGGAGAGCATCACCGTCGCGATGATCAATGGTGGCCTTACCGCCGGGATGCTGGTACTCAACGACATCAAGAGTGTCGAGGGAGATCGGCAGCATGGGCTTCAGTCGCTGGCCGTGGCGATTGGGGTGCAACCCGCGCTGTTGGTGGCCTATACAATCATCAATTTGTGCGAAATCCTGTTCCTGGTTCTGGCCGTGATATGGGGCAACTATTGGGTTGCAGCCTTCATCGCCTTTGCAGTGATTGCACCTATTTATAGCCAGATCAAGCTCTACGGTGATCCAAGTCACAAAAACTTCATGCGCTACCTCATTGCCACCAACCCATTTGTAGCGCTGATCCAAATAGTCTCGGCATTCCTTGTGGGTGGGTATTTCGGCTGATTGCGAGCCTCCCTGGGTAGTTGGGAGGGTTTCGCCGCCGAGACGTTCAGTCGGTGATAAGTAAGGGAGGTCTTCAATGTCCGAAACTCAGGGTGAAGTGCGAGTACGTAGCGTCCGCACCGCGCGGAGCGACAACCTCGTTGAGACGGTGATCGGGGTCGGGGGCGGGATCGCCCGCGTGGGTCTCTCGGTTATCACGCTACCTCTCGCGGTGCTCCCCGCTGATTCGCGTCAGCACCTGCGCAATGCTGCCAAGGAAGCACTGACCGCTGTGGTTGGTATTCCGGGCGATCTGGCCAAGGTTGCCAGCACGGTGATTGATGAGTGGGAGGCCAAGGCCGAGAGTGAGCCAGCCGCCAAGACTGCACCGAAGGATGAGTTGAGCGCTAACTAAAGACTGTAGTGAAAGCGAGTATCTCTATGAGCAATACCGAACAGAATCCGCTGATCGGTGCCGGGGCTGCCCTGGTAGGCGGAACCATTCGGCTGGGCCTCTCGGCCATCTCCGCCCCGCTTGGGCTGCTGCCCACCGCTACGCGCCGCCGCGTGCGCACTGCGATGGTCGAGACAGCCCGCGCCATCGTCGCCATTCCTAAGGAGATCTCGGTGGTCTCCGAGCGCGTGGTCGAGGAGGTCTTCTCCGGCGCTGAGCCGACCCTAAACATCCCCAGCGTTGATGCGATTGGTGAGCGCGCCCGCGCCTTCACGGATCGGATCTCCCGCGCCGCCGATGAGTTCGGCACCAGTTTGGGCCGCGTCGCCGACCGCGCTGCAAGCGAGGTGGAGCGCACCGCTGCCCGTGTTGATGAGTGGGTCGAGAAGCCCAAGGGGTAATCGGCGCTGATGTTGGAAACAAGGTGGCAGGGTGCTACACGCGGCGCGTGTGGCGCTTTGTCATCTTGTGGCATTATGTGGTATGCTGACAGCAGTTTTTGTTGGTGTTTGGCGGCTGCGCCGCCAAACACCAACAAAAGAGAGGTTTGGGGGCGGCAAGCCGCCCCCAAACCCCCACCGAAGGTGGACTCTACGGCTTTCGCGCTCTGTGTGGTGGTGTTTCTATGAAGATTGTCATCCTTGGGGCTGGGTATGGTGGGTTGCGTACTGCAATGAATTTGGAGAAGTCGCTACGCGCCCAACGTATAACGGATACGGTCGTCACCTTGATTGATCAGAATCCCTATCACCAACTGATCCAGGAACTTCATCATACCGCCACCGATGGCAGCGATAGCCGAGCTGCGATCTATGAGATTGACCAACTCATTCGCGGGCGGCAGATTGAGTTTATCTGTGCGCATGTGAGCGCGATCCTCCCAGGTGAGCAGGCAGTAGTGCTCAACGATGGGCAACGCATCAGCTATGAGCGCCTTGTGATCGCCCTAGGGAGTGTGACCGACTTCCATAACGTTCCAGGAGCCGCCGAACATACCTTGTCGCTGCGTACCTATCCCAATGCCCTCGCCATCCGCGACCATGTGATCGCTCAATTTAAGGCCGCTGCGGAGATGCGCGACCCCAAAGAGCAGCGGGTTGCCCTCACCACGGCAATTATCGGCGGCGGGTATACCGGCTGCCAACTCGCGGGGGAGTTTGCGGTCTGGGTTGATCGGCTCTGCCGCGAAACGGGCGCCCCACGCAGTGAGGTGCGAATTGCGCTCCTCGACCGCCACGATGTCCTGCTGCACCAGTTTGGACGTTGGGCGAATGATGAGGCCGAACGGGTGCTTGACCGCCGCCGAGTGAGTATCTACCTGAATATTGATGTCGAGGCGGTGGAACCCAACCTGATGCGGGTCAGTGGCAACCGCGTGCTCCGCGCCGGGACGATCATCTGGGCGGCGGGTGTGCGCGCCCCCGATCTGATTGTGCAGGCGGGGTTGCCCACCGATAAGATGGGGCGGGCACGGGTGGATCGCTATCTGCGGGTTGAGGATCGTGAAGATATTTTTGCGCTCGGTGACTGTGCTGCGATCCCGGCAGGTCTGGGCGATGAGACGATCCCCGCCACCGCGAGTTATGCAATGCGCCAGGGCGAGCATCTGGCCGAGGCGCTCTTCGATGAGGTTCAGGGGCGGCCGCCCCGCGCCTACCAACCCCTCAAGTTGGGCGAACTGGTCTCGCTTGGCCCCGATGATGGCGTGGGCAACCCGCTGGGGATGCCCATAACTGGTTATACCATCCAGTTGCTTAAGAAGGGGATCGAGCAGTTTTATCGCAATTCGATCAGTTCATCCTAAACTACCCGCGACACCTATAGAGGAAAAGCTCGTCATCCCATGGTAGAAGCCCTTCCTACAATCCAAACCCACCATATCTCTGAGTACTGGCTCGAAGGGCTGCATGGCCCGATGCGCTACTGGCACTCAGAGCCACGTCACGGAATCCCCGTGATCCTGATCCACGGCTATGGTGGGATGATCGAACATTGGCGCGCCGTGATGCGTATGATCGCCAAGGAGCATACGATCATTGCGCCGGATCTCTACTTCTTCGGCCAATCAACCATCCCACATGTGAAACCGAGCCGCGAACTCTGGCCCGATCAGATTGCCGAACTGATCGCCGAGACCGCCCACGGCCCAGCTATTCTGGTTGGACATTCGCTGGGGGGGATGATCGCCGCACAGACCGCCCACGACTACCCTCAGTTGGTACGCGGACTCGTGTTGGTGAATAGTATCGGCCTGAATGTCCCCAAATTGATTCCGCTCCCCGACATGGATCATATCTTCCGCAATGTGATGCAATCGCCGGGGGTGGGCGAGTTGTTTGCCAATCTGTTTGGGAATATTGTCGGCGCAAAACAGGGACTCTTCTCGACCTACCACCGCAAGGAGCGCATCACGCCGGAACTGATCGATCAGTTCAGTGCGCCGCTGCGCCGTAAGGGTGGACGCGAAGCCTACTTGGCGGTGAGCCGCACCTTCCACGAATTGAACATCACATTCGAGAAGAACAAGGTCAACGTGCCGAGCCTGCTGATCTGGGGCGAGCGTGATGCTTCCGTCCCTGTACGGATGGCACACGCCTTCAAAAAACACCTACTGCCACACGCAGAGGTTGCACTCATTCCAGAGAGTGGCCATTGCCCTTTTGATGAGACCCCGCAGGAGTTTTGCGATATTCTACTGCCATGGCTTGCGCGGCAGTCCCTCTCACAGAAGGAGGCTTAATATGATTCAGGAACGCCGCATCAGTGCCCGCGACCAGATCTACCTCACGAGCACCAGCTTTGAGGTCTATATGATCACTGGGCTGGTCTTCCTCTTTGTCTTCACCGCCAGTTTCTTCTTCAGCATTCAGATCCACTTCGAGTGGCTGATCTGGCCGGGAAGCTTTGTAGCGGTGGTCTTGGCCTACATCACCCTCAAGATGTTGGAGCGGCGCGAATATATGCGCAAGCTGGCCGAGATTGAGGCCAATCCGCTGGCCGATGAAGTGATTAACCGCAGCGACGACTAAGGTTTTGTCATCTTCCTGTTGGCCTTCTGTCATCTGGGGATGGGCCTGGAGCCTAGGGTAGGTGCTACCCTAGAGCGTATGGTACCGCCCACTTGCCAGGAGGCCGTATGTCTGCGCTGCGCACCCTGCGCATGAACCGCGCAATTTCCCTCTTCGATCTCGCCCGTTTAGCCGATCTGCCTGCGCGGCGTTTAGCTGAGGCAGAGTATGGCGTGCGTCCGTTGGCATGGGAGGAGTGCGAGCAACTGGCGCTCATCTTGGGGATTAGGCCGAATGAACTAGCCCCGCCCATCCCAGCCAACCAGGTGCTCCACTGGCCACAGCCGATGAGCCAGGCCGCCCCGGCGCTGTTCACCCTGACCCTCGTGGCCACGCTGGCCAGTGCGGCGCTCCAGGGCGAGCTACCCCACATACATCGCCGCCTGCCCATCCAACCCGTGCGTGCCGCACAGATCCTCGCCAGCCTCAGCCCGCGCTCCGGCCAACAGGCGGCGCAGTTTGCGGTGGCAGGGCCACAGGCGGCCCCAGAGACACCTAGCCCCGCCCTGCTGCTGCGCCCAACCCCGCCAGAGCCAGTGCCGCCCGCATTCTGGTTGAGTGCAGAAGGGCCACGTGGCTGCCCACTCCAGCCGAGCAGCGGCACGGTGGTGATCACGCAAGAGTATGGGGTCGGCAGCCATGCCCCGACGGAGGTGTTGGGGGCGGTGGATCTGGCGGTGGACGGGGATGGTGACGGCTATGCAGAACCAGGGGCGACATGGTACACCCCGGTAGTTGCCACGCATGCGGGGGTGGTGGAGGTCGATCTTGAGAGCTACCCAGCGGGGAATCATGTCTGGGTACGCGATGGAGCAAGCGGCTGGCAGACGGGCTACTCGCACCTCGCGATAGTGACCGTAATCAGTGGGCAGCAGGTACGCCCCGGCGAGGTGATCGGGATGGTGGGGAGTAGCGGGGTTTCGAGCGGGCCACACCTGGATTACCAAGTGTGGCGGGGGGAGCAGAATGTAGACCCGACGGGGTTGGTGGAGAGATAAACAAAATAGGAAATAGGCTGTACCTAGAGAACTACCGAACGAGTATCGGCAGATAGACTTTGAACGCAGGCATGGCCAGCGGTGACCATGTCTTGCCGCCATCAACAGTTGCATATAGCTCAGATTGCAACGTACAGCTTCCGCTCCCCGCCACACAGACTTGGCTCATTCCCATCGCCCAACCAGATTGAGCCGAGACAAACGCAAACTTCGTAACACCAGCGGGCAATGATTCAACCCCGGCAGGATCGGCAACGATCTGATTAGTAGCACTGAGAACCGCAACCGGCACACTCGTTCCTTGCTCAACCATACCCGAAAGAGTACGCTCATTGTGCAGCACCCAAGTTTGTCCAACATCGGTTGTCTTATAGATAGCAACCCGTGTTTGATCAGGCTGACTAAGGATAACCGGGAGGAACCCCTCCTGCGCAGAGGTGAACGTCGGGAGTTGATAAGAAGCATACTCAGTCATTTCGGACTGTATGATAGGCGCTTGGGGTGTCCAACTCGCACCACCATCGCGAGTCACATAGAGGCTACCACCATCAACACCGCCTGCTATCCAACCGACATCAGCCGAGATAAAACGTACTGGGGCAGCAATCGGCAGTTGAAACTGAGTCCAGGTGTCCCCTCCATCACGAGTACGCAGCAAAGTTCCCATGCTAAAGTTGGTTCCAGTAGGAAGTTGATAGACAATCCAACCGTTCATTGCATCGAAGAAATGGACATGGCTCATCGCGGGCAGCACAGGAGTAGCATCCATCATCACAGCCGGTAACAACTGCTGCGACCAGGACTTACCAGCATCATTCGTCTCTAACAACACCACAGCCGTACCATTCGTCACAGGAACTATAGCAGTCAGCCAGCCATGGGTTGGAGTGATAAATGTGGCCGTATGAATTGTCAGACCAGTGATTGGGGGCGTAATATTTCTCCAATCAACGCCTCGCGTTGCCGTCCAGTACAACTGCTGATCGATGATCGCCCAACCCTCTGTGTTATTCACCAAACCAATATCAGCAACCGTCCGTCCGCTACTCGTAACGTATGCAGTATCAAGTGTAGACTGAAGCTGCGTAGAAGACTGGAGAGCAGTTTGACTACCACTCACAGCAACAACCGGGCCAGTCGCTTTATTCGAGTCAATGTTGATAGTAACATTTCCCCATTTCTCATTGTGGCCACCAAGGTATTGGCGAATGCGTTGATTATTCGACCAGAGCGAGTCGCTAACACATGACAACTTAAAGGTCGAGACATTCGGGCGGTAGTAGCCCTGGAACCAAGAAGCAATCCAGACCGCATCAGGTGCTGGGTTCGCAGTCGCCCACTGGGCAACAGATGAGCCACACGCAGAGCCATACGCACCCGATTGGTTGCCAAGCTCATGGAGGCGCTGGGTCCAGCCACCAATAAATGCGGTGACAGCAGCTTTGCAGCTACTATTCGACGTATTAAAGTTCTCCATATCATAGTAGATGATGCTACCAGTACCATCGGCTGAGGTAAGACCAAGCCGCTTTGCCGCTGCTACGGCAGCATCAGCCTCACGTGCCCCCTCAACCCGTGCTGTAGCAGGATCACTACTAAACCGACTACCAAAACCTGAGCAGGGAGCCTGCGGGCCAACCCAAATCGGCACGAAGTCCCAGCCCTGCTGACCCACACGGGAAACCCACGTAGCATTGAGGTTAGGCTGGCGACATGCACGGGCAGAACCACCAATATAGATACCAATAAAATCATAAGGACTATTAAGCCATGCCCGCATCGTCGCCTCACTCGGTGCAGCACAGGTATCAAAACCCTGATCGCTACTGATAACGACCCGTTGTGCTACAGGAGGCGGGGCAGGCTGCGTAGAGGGGCAATTGGACTGCGCATAGAGGCTGAACGAACGGATGGCGTCATTAAGTGGAGCACCACCATCAAAATGATTATCGGTTAGATTCGAATCGCTACTATTCATGCAAACACTTGGACCAGTCTGATCAACACCCTGATAGAGCCGCACCGACCAACCAGGGGCGAGCAAGAGTGATGATATCTGACCAGCGCAACTTGCATGGATGTTCGCGGTCTTGGAGCCGGTTGCGTAGCAATACCCACCCGCATAGCCAATATCCGTATAGACCTCGAAAGGATAGGTAGGAACCTTGGCAATCGGTGGGCAGTTTGATTGATTATAGAGCGTAAATGACGAGATCGCATCATTGAGCAATGAGCCATCCTCAAACACATTATTGCTCAGATCAGCATCGCTCCCCACCATACACACACTTGGGCCTGTTTGGTTCTCATCACGATAGAGCCGCACCGACCAACCACTACGTAGAAGAATGGAAGAGATGCGATCATTACAGGTTGAGTGGATATTAGCCGAAGTAGGTGCATTGGAATAACACCAATTACTGGTAAAATTCGCACCTGAGTAGACCTCAAGGGCATAGGTAGGCTGACGAGCCGGTGGGCAGTTCGCCTGATTAAAGAGCTCAAACGAAGAGATTGCATTATCAAGCGGTGAGCCATCCTCAAACGTATTATTGCTCAGATCAGCATCACTCCCCACCAAACAGACACTTGATCCACCCTGATTGGCATCGCGATAGAGGCGTACCGACCAACCTGGGCGTAGTTGGATTGATGAAATCTGATCGTTACAGGTGGTATAGATATTCGCAGACTTAGGCGAATCAGCATAGCACCAGGTTGAGCTATAGTTTGGAGCATTATAGACCGTTAGTGGATAACCGGGATTATTCAGCGTAACCAACCGATCTGCACTATGCCACTGATCAATTGTTGTGGTTCGAGCTACACCCTGGATCGTATAATTGAGTGTTCGATAGATACGGTATGAAATCTGAAGAGTTACCGAACCATTAGGAATCGAGCTTGTATCAAAACTGCGGCGATACTGAGATGCGGTAAAGCGCGTATCACCAAGGTGTGTTGCAACATCTGGTCGAGACTCGCCATAGGTAGCGGTACCAAGAAACGTACCATTTACCCGCATCTGTACCTCAGTCACACCAGTTCCATCAGTAGATGCCTTATCTACAACCCAGCCACGCGCCGTCACAACACCTTGGATCGTTGATCCGTTGGCTGGATCATCAATTTCGATCCGGGGTGCGGTCACGGCTTCGGCATCGCAACTCACCTGTCCAGGGCTTGGGATGGTACAAATATAGCGCCGGGCGCGCTCCATAAAATCCGCATCTGACAGTCGGTTCTCATAGGCCGAGGCATAGATACGAAAGCGCTCACCAGTTCCCGCATTCGCATTAATAACCATCTTCCACCAACTGGTTGGACTTGGTGAACAACCGTTACTTAGGTCAGTACGGTAGAATATCTCACTTATCCAGCTTCCGATATGCTCAGAGCGCATCTGAATATGTGGCCCCTGACCACAGACCCGCAAGGCGATGGTTGTCTTGCCATTCTCGATCACCCCGAAGATCGTATCGTTGCTATGTATTGAATCCAAGCTGGCAGCAGAAGGTTCAGCAAACTCGATAGCCCCTGTACCTATCTCAGCATTTCCGGGAGCCGCAGAGTCTGCATAGGCAAAGGGGGCAGCAAAAGAGCCTAGCACGAGCATCAACATACCGATGAGGATAAGACTTCGCCGTAACATAGTGGTGCTCCTTGAGATACATTATTATAAACATCATATTTGCTATCAATAGAAAAATATTTTAATCCTAAAAACTTACCACGGTGAGGAAAACCTCACCGTGGTAGTAGCATTGCTTGTTATTTCATCCGATGGCACACTTCAGAGAAGTACCCATTCTCACGCCATTGACCACAGATCTGACTTGCGTTATCAGGGAAGCGCTGGTCAATATTGATCTTGACACTATAGGCTGCAGTCCAGCAACCTTTTTGACTATACGGGGGTATATTCGACGGAATAACATACCCATTGTTATCCTTTATCAGTACCGTAACATTCGGATCACAGATCCTACCAGTACGAAACCGCTCAAACGTTACTGTACGAACGTACTTCCCTGTTCCATCTACCTTAAAACAAAACTTCCCACCTCCGCCAACACGGCAACCAGTTGCACTTGCATCTGCAACTTGTGGAGGAAGAGCAGGCAGGCTTACCAACACAACCATAATCACAGCAAAGAACGACCACCAACGTCGCTGCCAGAACGAACTGTTCATGCCGATACCTCCTTGATCTGATATACGGGAGCCATTTCCTACGCTCTATAACACCAGATCTAATCGGCTCTTACAATCCCTAGAATCCATAGTCTTTTTAGCGCCAGAGCCTACGGGTTTCCAGAGTAGCCAGATAGGGCATTCCCATGTATCATGGTGCAATTGTGAGCCTATACATCCAATGGGGTAAGCAATGCCACCACAATCCCAGCCACTCCAAGGCAAGCGTCTTCTCTTCGCAGATGATGATCTCAACCAGCGTGATCATACAGTGCCCTATCTTGAACGAGCTGGAGCGCACGTAATATTCTGTACTAATGGTATTGAGTTACAGCGTATCTTAGCGAAAGAAGCCGTATCTTTTGATGCAGTGATTACAGATCTTCATAATATGGGGTCTGAAACGGTTCCTTTTATTCCACAACGAGATTTACTCCACCTGATCGCCCAGTACGCACCAATTCCTTTTGTTATCTATTCATCTGAGGATTATCAATTTCGACATTACGTATCGGATGGAGAATCTCCTGGTGTTCGGGGATTTGTCCTAAAGATTGATACTGCGCAAGCACTGGTGAGCGCAGTGCGCGCAATCCTCTGCGATAGGCGCGATATTGTGTATAGTCCTAGTATCGAATTGAAATATCGAATGACTCGACGCGAGTTAGAGATACTGCGCCTATCCGCTGATGGATACACAACCAATGCGATTGCTGATAGATTAACGGTAGCGCCACCTACGGTAGAATTTCATAAAAAGCGCATCCTCGATAAGCTCATCCCTGAAGAGGAAGATTCGTCGCGGCGCAATATGACCCGTGCGGTTGCGATTGCCATCCGCGAGGGGTTGATCCGATGAAGCCCCAGCGTCGTCTACCCACGATCCTGTATGGTCTCTGGGCCATAAGTGGAGCCAGTCTTGTGCTGGCAGTAGCAAGCCTCGTGCAAGCTTGGCGACGACCAGTAAGTGGCATTGCGGGGATCGCGCCCGTGAGTGATACGGTTGATGTCTTGACTGGGCGGATTTTGCATGCACCAAGTGGGCAACATGCTGGTATTGATCTCCAACCAGATGATCGAATTCTGGCCGTAGATGGCATGCTGTGGGAGCAAGTTCAGCGGCTTAACCTGCACGAACTCCCCCAACACCCCCTCCACACCACCCTGCAAGCACTCGTACAGCGCGGTGAAGAGCAGATCAGTATTGGACTGCCCCTCATACCTCCCGATGCGTGGGAACAGCTCGTTCTCGCTCGCTACGGTCTGGCAGCCCTCGTACTCTGGTTCACCCCGACAATGTTGTTGTTCACCCTTACCCGTGCCTACATGCACCAGAAGTCACATAATCTGCGGCTCTTTTTACAGCAGAGCGGTATCCCGCTCTGGTTTCTGGCATGGCAGTCGGTTGCGATTGCCCAAAGCCTAGGGAGCCTCAAATATCCAGTGGCGGTTCTGGGAGCAGATATCCTTACTCCCTTGATCGCCGCCGCGATAGCAATCACATCGCTCCCCTACCCACTTGCGCCAATTTCGGAGCGCATTCAGCGCCTTACACCGATACTTTTGGGTTACGCAACTATTTCGGCCCTGGCCACATGTCTGCATGCTTTGCAGTCACCCTTTCCAACGGATGATTGGAAGTATGCGGTTCAATTGCTCCGTCCGGTTGACCCAACATGGCGCTATGTGCGTCTACCCATCATTGTTGTGGGGGTCATGCTGGCTGTGGCAGGTATCTTTCTGACCGCACTCGCGCATCATCTGCCGGGTTGGGTGAGGCGATTATCAGTGCGCTCACCACATCCTGTGCAGCGTTGGTTGCACTGGCTTGCCGAGGCACTTGAAGATCACTACCAACGCTGCCCACCGAGTATTCAGGTGATTGCATCATTTCAGGCTGCGATCATTCTCATTTATCTCTTGCTTGACCTCATACCGCAAATCATGGGTGGTGTGGGTGGTGGTTACAGTGTGCTGCTCGCAGCTATTCCCCTCAGCTACCTCTTGCTCTTTGCAGATCGTATGACTCAGAGGCGTGGGCAACAACTGCTCTGGGGGACGCTGGTTGGCGTTGTAGGTATCCAAGTTCCCAATCTCAGCGTGCGTCTCGTAACTGGTGCGTATGGGATGGGCGCAAATCAAGCCGATATACTGACCATATTCCTCATTGCGGGGAGTACACTTGGAGGTGGGATGATGTTAGCAGGTTGGCAAGTATTTCGCCGTTGGCAAGGTAGCCACGACGCATTACAACAAGCAATAGATGCGCTCTTCGCCGCTGAGAAGCAGGAAGATCTCTGGAATGTGCTGGTAACCCGTGTTGGGCGACACATGGGGGTGGAAGATTGGCTATGGGTAACACGTGCGACAACAGCGACATCAGAACTGCAATGGGAACCCCTTGAATGGACATCTAGTGATACCCTATTGTGGCTCCGCGATCTCGATCTGCATGCTGCACTGAATCAACTGATTGCCCTGCGCCCAGAGAGCGTAACGATTGGGCGCACAACACTGCCCTCGACCTTGGTACTCTTGCCTTTAGGCGGTGATAGTGAGCATGAGGAAGTTTTGATTGCGATCAACCCACATGCAACTGGAAAATCATCAATTGACGATCCGCATGTGTATAGTCGTGTGTTGCAGGCACTGACCGTACTACGTAAGCGCGAACATGAACGGCTTATGAGTAAACGGCAACACGATCTTATCGAGAAGTATCGTGAAGTGACACACCTTCAACGACAAAACACATTCAAAGCGAATACCCGAATAAGTGGACTTATTCACGATGAAGCATTGGCCGCCCTTGGACGTATCTTAACGCATCTTGATGAGGCAATGCAACTCAACGATGCCCCGACATCGTTAGGCTCTATTCGTGAACAAGGAAGTAATCTGGCACGCAGCCTGCGCCAAATCTCCAACAATCTGCGCCCGCCGGGGGTTGGTCAGTATTTAAAACCCACGATTGAACAAGCAGTAATGGATTGGGAGTATGAATATCCAAAAATTCGATTTATTTATGATTTTGAAGCAGATGAAAGTAACCTGGACGAGTACACCCGCGATTCTATCTATATGATCATAAAGCAATTGTTCGTGAATGCGCTGAAATACGCCAATGCCCGCACGATCACAATCCGGGTTTGGCAAGCAGGCGATCAACTCCTCGTCCAGGTTACGGATGATGGCCAGGGATTTATTTATGATCCAACACACATCCGTGCCGATGCACTTGGTCTCTATCTGCGTGAAGATATGGCTCGTGATCTCAATGGGACACTCAAGATCGAGACCTCACCAGGGGCGGGTTGTCGAGCCACACTCCAGATACCGTATCCTTCGGCACCTTCACACACCTAAAACAGCCCTACTTCAACACACTACGCTGGAAGAGGCTCAACGCCAGCCAAGTACCGAGTACAGCAAAGAGCAGCACCACCGCTAAGCTGAGCAGCAACGGGAGGGTGGCGGGAACGCCGAAGGCAAGGGCGCGTACCGCATCAACTAGATAGGTGGTGGGGTTGAGCATGACGATCACGCGCATCCAGCCGGGGAGTACCGAGAGTGGGTAGAGTGCGTTGGAGGCAAACAGCAACGGCAGGTTGAAGAGAAAGATCATGCCGTGGTAGCCCATAATCGAGCGCGAGATGGCGGCGACGGCCAGGGCGAGGCCACTGAAGCCGATGGCAAAGAGGGCCAGGAGTAGCAGTGCCGCGATCCAGCCGAGGGGGTTGAGGCTCAGGCGTGCGCCCATTAAGACCCCAACCACCAACATGATCGCGGCTTGGATCATGGCCTTGGTGGCGGTGCTGCTGGCATTGCCGAGCAGAATGCTCAGGCGCGGGATGGGGGCTACCAGATACTCCTTGGTGATCCCGCGCAGGCGCTCGTCGAGCAACACGATGCCACCACCTACGGCACCGCCGAGGGCGCTCAGGGCGATGATGCCGGGCAGGATGTAGGACATGTAGTCACTGCCCTCCACGTTGCTGATCATGCCGCGCATACCCACCCCAAAGAGCACCACCCATAGAACCGACTGTAGCGCTAAGCCGAGTAACTCCTCGGTGCTGCGCCAGAATTTGGTCATGTGCTTCGACCATATCACATAGGTGGCGTGCATAGGAACTCCTTATTCGTCACGCAGGGCGTGGCCGGTATGGTGCAGAAAGACATCGGCGAGTGTGGGGCGGGCAATGGTCACGTCTTCGATCTGGTAGCCGTTGGTGTTGGCGGCGATGATCTCGACGAGGCGGCGGCTGCCTTGATCAACATAGAGCGAGAGGTGGCCACTGGCGCGGTCCGTCTCGACACGCTCGACAAAGGGCAACCGCGCTACCTGATTGAGAAACGAAGCCGGATCGCCATGCCCACGCACCCGGATCACATCGGCCCCCATCGCAGCCACGAGATCGGTGGGTTGGCCCTGAGCAACCAGTTTGCCATGGTCAACAATCCCAACCTGACTGGCAAGCGCCTCGGCCTCCTCCATATAGTGGGTGGTGAGTAGCACGGTCAGCCCGCGCTGGTGGTTAAGTTCGCGCAGGTAGCCCCAGATGCCGGTACGGTTTTGGGGATCGAGGCCCTGGGTTGGCTCGTCAAGGAAGAGGATGGCCGGATCGGTCATCAAGCCACGGGCCAATTCGAGACGGCGCTTCATACCGCCCGAATAGGTCTTGACTAGGCGATCTATCGCATCACCCAACTGCACCAGATCAACCAGATCGGCGATCCGCTTGCGGCGCAGATCGGTGGGTTGGCGATAGAGTTGGCCATGAATATCGAGCACCTGACGCCCGGTGAGATCGTTATCCAGCACAATATCTTGGAAGGTGACACCGATGCGCGTGCGTACCTGTGCAGCTTCACGCAGCAGATCGTACCCGGCCACACGGCCCTCACCGGCAGTAGGGCGCACAAGCGTGGTGAGCATACTGATCGTCGTGGTCTTGCCGGCCCCATTGGGGCCAAGCAGGGCATAGATCATGCCCGCCGGCACCTGAAGATCAATCCCATCAACCGCTGTCACCTCGGCATAACGTTTGACGAGACCACGGGCCTCAATAGCCATCTCAGTCATAGAAGACCTCGTATCATTCTGAAGCGGCAGCGCAGGGGATGTGAGGCGAAACAGATACCCCATCCGAAGTAGGCAGCCGGGCAGTACGATCCGCAATCAGGCGATCCACCCAGGTCAGTTCGGCCTCAAGGTGGAGGATATGGTGATCGATCACCGCCGTATGGGACGGAGGGAGATGCTGATAGAGCGCATGTACCCGTTCACGATGGCGCAGAATCGCCTCGCGGCGGGTATGCAGGAGAGCGAGGCTCTCGGCGGGGGGCAACTGGTGCTCAAAGATAATCCCCATATCTTCGGGATAGAAGGGCGGGGCATAGACGGAGAGATTCTGGCGCAGCAGATCCTGGAAGAGCGCTTCCCCAGTGGGGGTAATGTGATAAACCTTGCGTTCGGGGCGGTTACCCTCGCGCTCGACCTCTTCTTCGACATAGCCATCACGGCAGAGTTTATCGAGCAGGTAGTAGGCGGTTGAGCGCTTCAAATCCACACAAAAATTCATCTGCTGATCAATAAACTCATTGAGTTGGTAGCCATGCATCTCTTGGGCGCGCAGCAGACCGAGTAGGAGCAGTTGGCGATCCATAGACATAGTCGGGTTCCTTGTTTGAATACTCAGTTTTGAGTATATCGCCTTGGTATCGGGTTGTCAAACCCAGTTTGAAACATATTTAGGGCATGTGCAACGTCCTTGGGGCTGCGCCCCAAACCCCAATTTTTGTGGTGTTTTGGCGGCTTCGCCGCCAAAACACCACAAAAAAAGATCTTCGGGGGCGG